>CAZYVU010000037.1:0-30813 GCA_964651435.1 uncultured Pseudomonadota bacterium | reverse complement strand
AAAATCCGGTGGTGCTTGGCACTGTGCGGGTTCAAGCCCCGCCTCCGGCACCAACCTGACCGGCGAAGAATCGGGGAAACGGAGCGTGGGCGAACGGGTGATGGAGAGGGATAAAGCCTCAACCCGAGCACTCTCCGGTGTCCTTCGGAGTTGGGGGAAGAAAGGAGACGGAGAAACAGGAGTGACGGTGCCAGGCATGAATGAGGAAAAGGCGAGGCACGGCAGAAAGGCGACGGTGCAGGAGCCGCTCTTCCCGGAGATGCGCAAGGACTGCTGCTACATTTGCGGCCGCTGGATCACCCAGGGGAGCGTCTACGTCGGCCACGGCCTTGCACGACACAAGCGGTGCAAGCCGGAGTCGCCGAAGAAGGTTTCTTAGCCCTGGGGCCCGAGGGCCCTAAATTGCATTCAGGGGGTGCGTATGTCAACGAAGCTGATGGACTATTTTAACAAGCAGCCGCGACTCGGGTGCCTTAGCACAGCCGGTAAGGATGGCAGGGTGAATGTGGCCTACTTCGGCTCTCCGCGCATGGTTGACGAGAAGACCATCGTCATGGGCCTCGGAAAGAACAGGACCTTTGCCTACCTGCAAGAGAATCCGCAGGGCGTCTTCATGATCATGGAGCCGGGAAAGGTTCCAACGGAGTGGAGGGGAGTCCGCCTCTACGTAAAAATGGTGGAATGTCAGACCGAGGGCCAGAAACTCGCCGATTTCAGGGCCCAGGTGGCCCGCACCGTCGGCGACAGCGCCGCCAAGCTCATCTATGCCGTTGTGGCCTTTGAGATAACGGAGATCAAGCCGCTCGCCGATTTCGGCCAGGGTTGGGAGAAATCCATAGGCTTGTGACGCCGGCTATCGGCTCCGCGGTTCCGCCGGAGCCGCCTGTTTCGGTTTCGGGGCCGTTCTCTTGGGCTGTTGCTTCTTTATGTCTGCCGCTGCTGCGGGCTTCTGTGCCGGCGTGGGCTTCGCAGCGGCCGGCGGCTGCACTGCCTGACGTTCCCTCTGCTGGACTTTGAGCTGCGAGATCCGGGCCGTCACGTCACTGAGCTCCGCCCGCAGCTTTTCGTTACTCTTCACAAGGTCGGACAGCCGCGCCTCCATGGACGCAACGTCCGCTCTCAGATTTGACATCTTTACAAAGATCAGGATCGTCACCACACAGAGGACCATTGCAATGACGGCAATGCTGAGGCCCCTCTTTGACAGGGTCACAGGCGCCCTTTTCGGCCCCTCAGCCTTTACGTTCTTGTTGCCCGGTGCGGGCGGGCTCTCCAGCTCCAATTCCTTCCATGAAAGGTCCTCGTCGTTACGCACGGTTCAATTCTCCTCCCTCCTACCCCGGCCGCCGGCCTATCAGTGCCTCGGCCCTTGCCAGGTCTTCCTCTGTGTCGATTCCGAAACCATCGTATGTCGTCTTTATGACCCTAATACGAAAACCGTTCTCCAAGGCCCTCAACTGCTCCAGCGACTCTGCCTCCTCGAGGCGACCCTTGGGCAGCAAAACGAACCGTTCGAGAGCCGGTCTCGAAAACCCGTAGATACCTATATGCTTGAGAAGGGACCCTCTTCCTTCACCCCGCAAAAAGGGGATGGGCGCCCGCGAAAAGTAGAGCGCAAAACCCAGGTTGTCGCAAACCACCTTGACGGTATTGGGGTCCACGTACTCCCTGTCGCCTGCGAGGGCAGAGGCAAGCGTCGCCATCTCCGCCCCCTCCTCAAGGGCATTGAAGATCGTCTCGATCATGTCGGTCCGGGCAAAGGGCTCGTCTCCCTGAAGGTTGACGACCACGTCGGCCTCCTGCC
The DNA here is from genome assembly GCA_964651435.1 of uncultured Pseudomonadota bacterium. Lineage (GTDB taxonomy): Bacteria > Desulfobacterota > Syntrophorhabdia > Syntrophorhabdales > CAYQXL01 > CAZYVU01. Next base: position 29,009 of record CAZYVU010000037.1, on the reverse strand, counting down.
CCTCCAGGGCCTTGCACACCCTGTCGGTACCGCTCGCAATGGCCCCCTCGGTCATAACCACACCGGCGCCGAAGGACCGGGCGGCTGCTCCGATCCGCTCGTCATCAGTGGCGATCAACACCTCGTCAACACCCCTGCACGATCGGGCCTTCTCGTACACCCATTGAATCATGGGCCTTCCCCCAAGGCGGGCCAGGGGCTTGCCGGGAAACCTCGTAGACCCGTACCGTGCCGGAATGACGACAACCTTTCGCACCGACGCCCTACCTCCCGTAAGCCCTTCGGCGGCCATCGGCTGAACCCTTGATGCCGCCCCCTGAAGGCGCCGGTCCATCGTCGCTACCGGCCCTGACTACGGTCAGGTATCGCTCGAGAAACCGGCCCGTGTGGCTTTCGGGGACCCGGACAATCTCCTCCGGCGTCCCGGTCGCAACGACCGAGCCACCCCTGTCGCCACCCTCGGGGCCCAAATCGATTACCCAGTCGGCGCACTTGATGATGTCCATGTTGTGTTCTATGACAACAACCGTGTTGCCCCTTTCCACGAGCTGGAAAAGAACTGCCAGCAGCTTTTCGATGTCGGCAAAGTGAAGGCCCGTCGTAGGCTCATCGAGGATGTAGAAGGTGCTCCCCGTGTCCCGCTTCGACAGCTCCCGGGCCAGCTTGATTCTCTGGGCCTCCCCCCCCGAAAGCGTGGTGGCTGCCTGGCCCAGGCGGATGTAACCCAGGCCCACGTCATTGAGGACCTTGAGCTTGGACGAGACCATCGGGATGGCCTCAAAGAACTCCATGGCCTGCGTAACGGTCATCTCCAGGACATCTGCAATGCTCTTTCCCTTGTAATGGACCTCCAGCGTGTCCCTGTTGTACCGCTTTCCCTTGCACACATCGCAGACGATGTAGACATCGGGCAGAAACTGCATCTCGATCTTTACAAACCCCTCGCCCGCGCAGGTCTCGCATCGGCCGCCTTTTACGTTGAAGCTGAAGCGCCCCTCCTTGTATCCGCGCATTCGCGACTCGGGAAGGCGTGCGAAAAGCTCCCGTATGGGCGTAAAAACGCCCGTATAGGTGGCCGGGTTGGAGCGGGGCGTCCTTCCGATCGGGGACTGATCTATGTCGATGACCCGATCAATGGCCTCATATCCCGAAATCTCACGGACTTCGCCGGCCCTTTCCTTTGACCGGTACAGCCTCTGCTTCAGCAGGGGGTAGAGCGTGTCCACCACGAGGCTGCTCTTCCCCGAGCCGGAGACGCCGCTTATGCAGGTGAACACACCGAGAAAGATGGAAACGTCGATGTCCTTCAGGTTGTTGACCCGGGCACCTTTGATTTCGAGGACACCCTTGGGCCTCTTGCGCCTTTCCGGAATCTCGATGCGGGACCGGCCCGATATGTATCTACCCGTTATGGATTTCTCGTCGCACACGAGCTCGTCCGGCGTTCCGGCAAAAACGAGATGGCCCCCACGCTCGCCTGCCCCGGGGCCCAGATCAACGACAAAATCGGATGACACGATGGCGTCGTGGTCGTGCTCGACGACGATAACCGTGTTGTCCAGGTCCCTGAGGTGCTTCAGCGTGCCCAGAAGCCTTTCATTGTCCCGCTGGTGCAGGCCGATGGAGGGCTCGTCGAGAACGTAGAGCACGCCCGTCAATCCCGAGCCTATCTGCGTAGCAAGGCGTATGCGCTGAGATTCGCCGGAGGAGAGCGTCGCCGAGTTTCGGCTCAACGTAATGTAGTCAAGGCCCACATCGAGGAGGAATTCCAGTCTCGAGACCACCTCTTTCAGGATCGTCCTGGCGATCTCCCGCTCCTTCTCCGATATGCGTATATTCCGAAAGAAGGCGAGGCACGCCGCAATGGTCATCCGGGCTATCTCATCAACATTCAGGCCGTCGACTTTCACCCAGAGCATCTCTTTTTTCAGCCTCGTTCCGCCGCAGGTGGGGCAGGGGATAAGGTTGATGAAGCGATCGAACCGCTCCCGCTCCCACGGAGCCGCGTGGGCCCGCTCGTGCTCCAGCTCTTCGATGACGCCGGCAAAGGGCTCCTGCAGGATCTGCCGCCGACTGCCGCGGTCGCGATAGAATTCTATGGACTCACCCTTCGAGCCATGAAGTATAACGTCCTGAACCTCCTTCGGGAGGGCCCTGAAGGGTGTCCTGATGTCGATCTTGTAGTGGGCAACCAGCCCCTCCAGAAAGGGAAGGAAGTGAACGGGATTCTTCTCCCCCCAAGGTACGACGGCCCCCTCACGTAAGGAGAGATCGGGATTGGGGACGATGAGCTGAGGATCGAAGTACTCCTTGACCCCAAGGCCCAGACAACTGGGACATGCACCGTACGGGTTGTTGAACGAGAACATCCTCGGCGTGATCTCGGGGTAGCTTATGCCGCAATCGGGACAGGCAAACTTCTCGCTGAAGAGCTGGGCCCCTTTCGGCCCCTCTACTTTGACAAGGCCACCCGCCTTCTGCAACGCGAGCTCGACAGCCTCGTAAAGCCTCCGCTCGACGCCCTCGCGGAGCGTGATCCGGTCTATGACGACCTCGATGTCATGCTTCTTGTTCTTATCCAGCACCAGCTCGTCGGATAGGTCGACGATGGTGCCGTTGAGCTTTAGCTTTGTAAACCCCTGCTTGCGCAGGTCGTCGATCTCTTTCCGGTATTCACCCTTTCTCCCGCGAACGATGGGGGCCAGGATAGTAACGGCCGCACCCTGTCCCAAGGCGGTAACGGCATCAACGATCTGTGGTACGTGCTGGCTCTTGATCTCCTTTCCGCAACCGTAGCAGAAGACGTGGCCGATCCTGGCGAACAGGAGCCGGAGGTAGTCGTAGATCTCCGTCACCGTGCCTACGGTGCTTCTGGGATTCTTGCTCAAGCTTTTCTGCTCTATGCTGATGGCCGGCGACAAACCCTCGATGTAATCAACATCGGGCTTGTCCATGAGCTCCAGGAACTGCCTCGCGTAGGAGGAGAGCGATTCCACGTACCTTCGCTGCCCCTCTGCGTAAATCGTATCAAAGGCAAGGGACGACTTGCCCGATCCGCTCGGTCCGGTGATGACCACCATCTGGTTCCGCGGGATTTCCACGTCGATATTTTTCAGATTATGTTCGCGGGCACCCTTTACGAATATTCTGTTCACGGGTACCTACAATGTAACAGATTTCGGCCCCGTAGTAAACGCCGCCAGGTCCTCTCTTTTCTGTTGATTTGTTCTCCCCAAGCCTGTAAATTAGTCTTTGGTGACAACCCGTCAATGCGCCCGTTTATCAATCTTCCCTACCGGATGGTAGAAGCCAACATTCCCAGGATCGTCAATCTCGGCATAGGGATAGAGATCTACATTGACAACAACCTCCTCGACGAGGTGAGCGAAAAGGCTGCCGGGACGCTGGGCGGGAGGCTGCGAGGCGAGGGCATCGCCTGCACGCTGCATGCGCCCTTTATGGACTTGAGCCCCGGAGGGTACGACAAAGGGGTGCGCTCCCTCACCAGGGAGGCCCTTGCCAAGTCCGCCCGCATAGCCTCTGAGCTTGGGGCAAAGGTGATGGTCTGTCACCCGGGTTACGATAGGTGGCGGTTTGACGGCCACGAGCAGCTCTGGCTCGAGGGAAGCGTCCATACATGGCAGGAAGTCCTCAGGCACATTGACAGGGCCATCCCCGTTGCCGTGGAGAACGTTTTTGAAGAGAGACCCGACACGCTGTCGGAGCTCTTTGGACACTTTGACAGGGACAGGCTGATGTTCTGCTTCGATTCGGGCCACTTCAACCTGTTTTCGAAGGTATCCCTCGGCGCATGGCTCATGCCGCTCTGCAGCCGCATCGTGGAGATGCACCTCCACGACAACCACAAGACAAGAGACGATCACCTTCCCATAGGGCAAGGCACCTTCCCCTTCAGGGAGCTGCGGTCCCTTCTCGACGGCATATCCGGAAGGCTTGTCTTCGTCGCCGAGGTTCACGGCGAGCGGCAGGCCCTGGAAAGCATAGAAAAACTAAAGGAGTTCCTTGGATATCATGGCGCATAGAATAGAAGTAGGCTACAAGGGAAGCGTTGGCGATGTGCCCGGCGAAAAGCTGCGGCGGCGCATCAGGGCGGAGCTGGGTCTGGACGTGGTGGTCCGCACCCATGACGTTTATACCATCGACAGGGCTCTGGACGCTGAGACGTTGGCGGCCCTTACCACGGACGGCTTCATCGATCCGGTGACGCAGGTTGCCTTTGTTGACCGCGGCACGCCCATGGACGGCACCTGGGCCATCGAGGTGGGATACAAGCCCGGCGTGACGGACAACGTGGGCAGGACGGCACGGGAGGTCATCGAGGCTGTTTCCGGTAGCCCCTTCCGGGAGTCCGAAGGCGTGTACACATCGCGGCTCTACTTCTTTCACGGTGAGATGGAGAAGGCAACCCTTTTGGCCATAGCGGAGCAGATGCTGGCCAATACGCTCATTCAGCGATACACGGCTAAGAGCCGCAGGGAATACGAGGAGGACGGCGGCATGGGCATCGTTCTCCCGAAGGTCGAGATCACCACCGCACCGGTTGTCGAAACCTTCGACATGACGATGGCCATCGAGGAGCTCCTGCGCATCAACAGGGAAAGGACCTGGGCCCTCTCCAGGGAGGAGCTCGGCGCCATTCAGAGGCATTTCCTCGACCCCGGCGTTCTTGAAACCAGAAAGGCCGTTGGGCTCGGCTCTCCAACGGACGTGGAGCTCGAGGTGATCGCACAGACGTGGTCGGAGCACTGCAAGCACAAGATCTTCAACGCCACCATAGACTACCGTGAAGGGGCAAAGAGCGAGACCATCAAGAGCCTCTTTAAGACGTACGTCATGGGCTCTACGGAGGCGATCCGGGCCGCCAGGGGCAGGCAGGACTTCTGCCTTTCCGTGTTTAAGGACAATGCGGGCGTTATCCGGTTCAACAGGAAGTTCAACCTCGCCTATAAGGTGGAAACGCATAACACGCCTTCGGCCCTTGACCCTTACGGCGGGGCACTGACGGGCATCGTCGGCGTCAACCGGGACCCCTTCGGCACCGGCAAGGGCGCGAAGCTGATCTTCAACACCGACATATTTTGCTTCGCCGCGCCGGACTACAAGGGCCCCGCCTATCCGCGCCTTTTGCACCCCAAACGGGTACTCGAGGGCGTCCGGGAAGGGGTGGAACATGGGGGAAACAAAAGCGGCATTCCCACCGTCAACGGATCTCTCGTCTTCGACGACGGGTATCTGGGAAAGCCCCTCGTCTTCTGCGGCACCTGCGGCATCATGCCGGCCACCGTCAAAGGGGAGGCCAGCTACCTCAAGAGGGCGCACAAGGGTGATGCCATCGTCATGGTAGGAGGAAAGATCGGCAAGGACGGCATCCACGGGGCGACATTCTCATCGGAGGAGCTTTCGGAGGTGTCGCCGACGAGCGCCGTCCAGATAGGCGATCCCATTACGCAGAAGCGCATGACCGATTTTCTTCTTCTGGCCCGCGATCGGGGCCTCTACACCTCCATTACGGACAACGGTGCCGGAGGGCTTTCGTCGTCGGTGGGCGAGATGGCAACAGACACGAATGGCTGCATTCTTCACCTGGACAGGGCACCCCTGAAGTACCACGGGCTCTCCCCCTGGGAGATACTGCTGTCCGAGGCCCAGGAGCGCATGAATGTTTCGGTGAGCCCCGGAAGGCTTAAGGAGTTTCTGGACCTGTCGAAGGCCATGAACGTGCAGTCGACGGTCCTCGGCGAGTTCACCGACACGGGTATATTACATGTCCTCTACAACGGCAAGACGGTGGCCTACCTCGACATGTCTTTTCTCCACGACGGACTGCCCACAATGCACCTTTCGGCCCGATGGGAGCACAGGATCTATGATGAAGCCCCCTTGCCGGACGAAGGGCCCTCGACGGAGTCCCTTACCGAACTGCTGAAGCGGTGGAACGTATGCAGCAAGGAGTACGTCGTTCGCCAGTACGACCACGAGGTGCAGGGCGGGAGCGTGCTCAAGCCTCTTTCGGGAAAGACAAATGACGGGCCCAGCGATTCCGCCATCGTGAGACCCGATCTCGGGTCCATGGAGGGCATCGTCGTCAGCCACGGCATATGTCCCAAGTACAGCAAGTTCGACACCTACCACATGGTTGCCTGCGCCATCGACGAGGCGATCCGTAACAACATAGCAAGCGGGGGCAGCCTGAAGCGCCTGGCCCTCCTCGACAATTTCTGCTGGTCCGATCCCGTCGAGTCAGAGAAAAACCCCGAGGGCCCCTACAAGCTGGCCCAACTGGTAAGGGCCAACAAGGCCCTCTTCGACTATGCAACGCTCTTCGGCACGCCTTTTATCTCCGGCAAAGACAGCATGAAGAACGATTACACGCACCAGGAGATACGGATCTCCGTACCCCAGACGGTGCTCATTTCGGCCATCTCCGTCATCCCCGACGTTCGACGGGCCGTCACCATGGAGTTTAAGGAAGGGGGGCAGGTCATCGCCGTTATAGGCAGGACCTATCCGGAGCTGGGAGGATCGGAGTACTTCTCCTCGCGGGGGCGCAACGGCAACATACCTCCACGGGTCCGCGGGCCTGTGGCGAAACGCATCTTTCAGAGGATGGAGAAGGCCATCGGCAGGGGGCTCATCCGCTCATGCCACGACATTTCCGATGGCGGGCTGGCCTGCGCTTTGGCGGAAAGCGCCTTTGCGGGCGGCCTTGGGGCCGAGATCGATCTCTCCATGGTCCCTTCGACGGCCATCTTCAGGGATGACTTTATGCTCTTTTCGGAATCCCAGAGCCGCTTTGTCGTCACCGTCGCCCCGGGTGATAGAGAGGCCTTTCACCACCTCTTCCGGGGGCTGCCCCATGCCGTCATCGGCAGGGTGCGGGATGACGGCCTCTTTCTTATCAAGGGTTTGGGCGGCAGCCAGGCAGTGGAAACAGATGTCGCCCGCCTCAGGGAGGCTTGGCAGTCGCCTTTCAAGGATGTCTTTAGCGCCTGAATGGACGACCCCGCAGCAAAAGCGGCGGGGAATCATCCGGATTGAGGGGGCGGTACCCTCAGGCCTTTATCCGGTTCCGGCTGTCTACGTATACTTTCTTGGGCTGAAAATTGACCAGGTCTTTTTCGTCGTAATACCCGTACGTCACGATAATGATAACATCATCCTTTTTTGCCTTGTGGGCAGCGGCACCGTTAATACAGATCGTGCCCGAATGCCTGTCGCCCTCGATCGCATAGGTCGTGAAGCGGTCACCCGTCGTAACGTTATAAATATCCACCTGCTCATATTGCATGATTTCGGCCTTTTCCAGCAGCTCCTGATCTATGGTAATGCTACCCTCGTAGTGAAGGTTGCTATCCGTCACGGTCGCTCTGTGGATTTTGGATTTCATCATGGCTCGTTGCATCGTAAGGCCTCCGACAATAAAGTGTTATCAATCAACCTGGTCTTGCCCACGCGGCAGGCAATGGCGAGGACCGCCTTGCCTGTGAGTGTTGCCCGCTCCTCAAGCGTGGCGGCGTCACAGACACTGACGTATTCTATTTCCACATCTTTGGCGGCCGAAAGGACGGCCTCAGCCTCCCCCTTCAGCCTTGCAGGGTCTCTCTCCCCCTCCCTGTACAGCGCCTCGACCTTCCGGATGGCCCTGGAGATGGAGAGGGCCCTTTCACGCTCCTCAGGGGACAGATAGGTATTTCTGGAACTCATGGCGAGGCCGTCAGCCTCGCGCACCGTTGGGTGAGAGAGGATCTTCACATCCATATTGAGGTCCTCGACCATGCGTTCGATTATTCTGAGCTGTTGATAGTCTTTTTGACCAAAAACGGCAAAATTGGGCTTTACAATGTTGAAGAGCTTGGCAACCACCGTGGCGACGCCGGTGAAGTGGCCCGTCCTGATCTTTCCACAGAGATGTTCATCTATATTCCTCACCTCTATGTACGTTGAGTACCCGGGGGGATAGATATCCTGAGCCTCGGGAAAGAAGATGATGTCCGTCTTTTCCTGCTCCAGCAAGGCCTTGTCCCTTTCCATGTCCCTTGGGTATCTGTCTAGGTCCTCCGTTGGGCCAAACTGCGTCGGATTGACGAAAATGCTCACGACAACCACATCGGCCAGGTGGCGGGCCCTTTTTACAAGGGCCAGGTGGCCTTCGTGGAGGTATCCCATGGTGGGGACGAAGCCGATTATCTGTGTCTTTCGCAGGTCCTCGGCAACGGCCTGCATCTCAAGAACGTTGGAAATAATTCTCATGCTTTAGTGGAAGGAATGGCCATCATCGGGAAAGACCCCTCCCCTCACCTCCTCGATATACTCTTTTACGGCGCCATCGATGCTCTGGCGGAGGTCCCTGTACCGCTTGACGAACTTGGGCCGAAATTCCCCGAAAAGCCCCAAAAGGTCATGAATGACGAGCACCTGGCCGTCACAGTCCGGCCCGGCACCGATGCCGATGGTCGGAATCGAGATGGTCTTCGTTATCTCCTCTGCAAGCTGCCTGGGGACACACTCAAGGACGAGAGAGAACGCACCGGCCTCCTCGACCGCCTTTGCGTCCTCTATAAGCCTCACGGCGTCGGCGCCCTTGCCCTGGACCTTGTACCCGCCCATCCGGTGAACCGATTGGGGGGTCAGGCCGATGTGGCCCATGACCGGAATCTCGATATCTACCAAGGCCCGTATGGTCTCCTTCATGCGGCAGCCCCCTTCGAGCTTGACGGCGCCGGCCCCGCTTTCCTTTATCACCCTGCCCGCATTCCGTTTTGCGTCTTCGACGCTAACGTGATAGGACATGAAGGGCAGGTCGACGACGACGAGGGACCTTTTGGCCGCACGGGTTACAGCGGCGGTGTGGTGGATCATTTCTTCGACCGTTACGGGCACCGTGCTCTCATAGCCAAGCATGACCTGGCCAAGAGAATCGCCGACAAGAATCATGTCGATGCCGGCACCATCGACGATGGCCGCCATGGCATAGTCGTAGGCGGTAAGCATCGCAAGCTTGCTCTTACCTTTCATTTCGCGGATTAACGGTGCGGTAATCTTCTCCATGGCCTTCCAACAAAAAAAGCCTTCTGAACACAATTCAGAAGGCTTTGCTCTCTCTCCTTCCGTCTCGGTCCAGATTCGACTCAAGGATCCAAGCGGTTTGGCTGTAGTCTATACCTCTTTTCGAAAACAAGTCAATAATTAATTTGTACTATTTTTCGGACAAAGGCCGACAGCAGGCCCGGGGCCCGCCGAACTTACAAAGTGATTATTCTGACATTCCCCAGATCTTCCTCAAGGTACTCCTCATAGCTCATTTCTCTCGTTACCGTACTGCTTCCGCAATTGGGACAAAAAAGCTCCGGGACCTCGCCATCCAGGAATTCATATCCGCAAAGCTCGCAGGTATACTCGTCTGGTAGATTCACTTACCGCCTCCTTTGCCGGGACCAACGACTGTATCCCGGTATGTACAATATAAGCATGACTGCGCCTTTTGAACAAGCAAAACATTGCTGCTCAGAAAAACTCGTCACGAATAAGGGCGAAATTCTTTTGTATGCCTTCTCTTCCCTTGGCCATCTGGCCATGGCCCGGAAGGAGATACTCTACGTCGAGCGTTGCCAGGCGCTCCACGCTTTCCTTAAGAAGGCCGATGTCACCGCCCTCGAAGTCCGTTCGCCCGACACCCATGTAGAAAACCGTATCGCCCGTAATAAGCGCCTTGCGGTCCGGCCAGTAAAGACAGACGGACCCGGGCGAATGGCCCGGTGTCGGGATGACGGCAAACTCCTTATCCCCCACCTCAAGTGTCCCCTCTTTCAGCGCAATCTGAAAAGGTCTCGCCGGAAACTGCGATCCGGTCAAGAGAAAGAGGTCCTTGCCCGGCCCCTGAAGATAGGAGAGCTCCGCCTCGCTGACAGCCTTCATGACCCGGCCGTCAAAAAGCTGCAGGGCCTCTATGTGGTCCGGGTGGCCGTGGGTACAGAGCACCAGCCGGATCCGGTCGACGGATTTTCCGTCGCGGGCCATTCCCTCCACAATCCGGTCAAAAAACTGAAGATGGCCGGGATCGATGAGGGTCGGCACGGGGCCGTCGATAAAGAACGTGTTGGCGTTGTTGGCCTCCATGGAGGTCCATGGATAGGCATAGAGATCGTCAAAAAGCTTCACCTTTCCTCCTAAATCAGGTGCCGCTCCACGTCAAAGGGCGCGGGTTCAACCGTACGGCTTTGCATAGTGCCGTCGCCGTCCTCGTATTCGACGGTAATGCATGGCAGGTCCTTCTTACTGTACCATGCGAGTATGCGGGCAACGGCGTCAACGGCCCATTCCGTCGGGGGCCCGTCGATGAGACCCACCGGGCCTTTGAAGCCAACGGGCCGAAGGAGCGTACGGGGCGGCAGGGCCAATTCGGCCAGTTGTTCGTTTTCTTCCTTGTTTCTCCCCACAACAGCCTTCGTGGCCCCGTCGAGGCGGAAGTGCCTGCCTACGGTCAGCAGCTTCACATCGTCCATCGCGCCCCGGCCGTGGGCGAAAAGATCGCGCACCTTTGCAGCAAAGATGGGGTCGGTGAGGAGGCACCCCCCCGCCGGGTGTCCAAACTCCTTCAGCCCATATCGCTTAGCGAGGTCGTTTTGGTCCCTCCGGGACCTGCCCGTAATCCCAAGAAGCCGGTTTCTGTCGACCACCCCCTCGCGCTCCGGCAGGGACGGATGAAACGAGTGGGCCGAGAGGGGCCTCACAAGCAGATCCGACAGGCCGCTCTCCCTCTCTATAAGCATGATGGTGTCGCGCATTTGAGACATGGGGCGCTGCCCCAGCACCTCTCCCGTCACTACGAACCCCGCACCCCACTCCTCCATGACCGTCTTGGCAAGGCGGAGCATAAAGATCCTGCAATCAATGCAGGGGTTCATGTTCTTGCCGTATCCGAAGCGAGGATTTCTGATCACCTCCAGATAGTCCTCGCCTTTTTCGAGGAAAACGAGCGGCACGCCGAGCTCTTTCGCCGTCCGCTCGGCCTGAAGGCCCCGCTCCCTCTCCTTGCGGCTCGCAAAAGGAGAGGTGTAATGGAGGGCCACCACGTCGATGCCCTGATCCATGATCAGCCTCGTCGACAGCGTGCTGTCCAGCCCGCCGGAGAGCAACGATAGCGCCTTCCTATTCATGCATGGCCCCCGGCTTTACCCGTTGTTGTTGTTGCCGCAGCGGTTTCCCGTTCCTAACCGTAGATACCTTCCGGCTCCCGCTCTTCCAGGGTATTCATGACAACCCCCGTGCGCACGCCCGGCAAAGGCTGAACAGGGCTTGTGAGCTCGAACCGACCCTCTGCGATCCAGCCCTTCAGTATGTCGGCAATCTCCAGGGCCTTGGAATAGGAGGATATGGGAAAGGAGGGAACCTCCTGACCGTTCACCGTTATGGTACCCGACTTGAGCTGTGCGTAGCTTGCCTCGCCGAGGCTTTTCGGAACCCTTTCGGGGTAGTCGACACCGTAGTCGACAATCTGTGCATAAAACTCGTCGTCACCTCGGGACGTAAAGTATGCCATCTCCTCATCGATGACGGGTATCGGAATACCGATGCCCATGAAGATGGTTGCCCCATAGCCGATAAAGCTCGCACCCCTGATAAACCGGGGATCCATCTGCTTCGCGTCGCCCATCGTGGCGAGGGTCCCCGCGCCGGCCCGCGGCAGCCCATCGGGGCTCCGCTTTGCATCGGGGTTATGCTGCGTCCCGTTCCAGGCCACATAGCCCACGCCGCCGCCGATAAAGATGCGTGTTCCCACACCGATGGTGCGGTAGAGGGGGTCCTTCAGGAGTGGTGAAAGCTGGCCGGCGCTGCAGTAATTGGCATTGCCCAGGTTCGGCTTTACGACACCCATGTAGGTATGAATAACCCGGTTTGAAAGGTTGACGGCCACATTATAGTTCTGATAGGCATTCCTGGGGTTATACAGATAGGCCTCGTTCACGTTGCCCTTGTTGATGTACGTTTCGATCCTTTTGCGCGGATAACAATCGGTCCCGTAGGCCGTCACCGTCAGTCTGATGTCCTTGCCTGCCACAAACTCCTCGATAACATGGCCGCCGCCGTACTTAAAGGCGCCCGGGTAGACCGTGTTCCGAGGGTCGTCGTCGGGCGACGCCGTGGCGCCTATGTAAACGTCTACCGCAGCAAGCCCGCAATAGGCAGGCACATCGTTAAGAAAGCACCGGCCGCCGCCGATCTTGATGCGCGGCTTCGAGTGCCCTACGTTCAGAAACATGCCGCTCGAACACATGGGGCCAAAGGTTCCCGTTGTCACCACATCGACCTGCTCCGCGGCCTTCTTCGTGCCTTTTTCCTTCACGAGGTCAACCATCTCCTCGGCGTTGACAACGACCACCTTGCCTTTTCTGATCTTTTCGTTAATCTCTTCAATGCTCTTCAATGACATCCTCCTTGAAGCAGAGTAAGCGCGATAGGGGCTTGGTTATTCCATGAAGGGCCGGAACAGCTCCGTGGAGAGGTACCGGTCTCCAAGACTGGGGATCATGGCAACGATCAGCTTCCCCTTAAATGCATCTTCCCGGGCAATTTTCAGGGCGGCCCAAGCGGCGGCGCCGGAGGAAATACCGCAGAAAATGCCCTCCTCGCGGACAAGGCGCCTGGCCGTGTCAAAGGCGTCTTCGTCGGCAACCGTTATGATCCGGTCTATGAGGCCCCTGTTCAGGACCTCGGGCACAAAGCCGGCGCCGATACCCTGTATCTTGTGCGGCCCCGGTTTACCCCCCGAGAGCACGGGCGATCGGGCAGGCTCTACGGCGATGGCTTGGAAGGAAGGCTTCTTGGCCTTCAAGGCCTCGGCGATACCCGTCAAGGTGCCGCCGGTACCCACGCCCGCCACAACAGCGTCCACCCTGCCTTCCGTGTCCTGCCAAATCTCCAGGGCCGTTCCGTTGCGGTGCGCCGCTGGGTTAGCCTCGTTCTTGAACTGCTGGAGCATGACGGCGCCGGGATTTTCGTGAACAATCCTCTCAGCGGCCCGGACGGCTCCCTCCATCCCCTCCGGCGCAGGCGTAAGAACAAGCTCTGCCCCGAAGGCCTTGAGCATCGCCTTCCGCTCGCTGCTCACGGAATCGGGCATGACGATAATGAGACGATATCCCCTTACGGCGGCAACCATTGCAAGGGCTATGCCCGTGTTGCCGCTCGTGGGCTCAACGATAAGGGAGCCCGGCCGCAACGCACCCGACCGCTTGGCTGCCTCGACCATACCGACACCGATGCGGTCCTTGACGCTGCCGCAGGGATTGAAGAATTCGAGCTTGGCAAGAACGGTGGCACCCAGGCCCTCTGTTAGTTTGTTGATTCTCACCAGGGGCGTCCTGCCCACAAGATGGGTTATGTCAGGGGCAACATTCATCGGCAAAACCTCACGAAGACCATATATTATACACTATTTCCGAGGCCATTACGAACGGCGTCGGCAACGGAAAGGGGCCGTGACCCACCGGGGCCCAGGCACAGGCAAGGCCTTTCAGAGGGCTGCGATGCGAAACTTGATCTCCGCCTCCGACCGCCTGCCGTATAGGGGCTTCGCCTCCCCCGCCTGTCCGAGGTCACGCCGCCGCAGTCCCTCCCGGATGAGCGTCTCGCCGGAGATCCGGTCATGGCCCTCATCGATGGAGGAGATGCCCGGCATGTCCCGCAGGACCTCCGTGCAGACGGCCACCCCGGTCCCGAAGCAGAAGCAGGGTCCCTGCAGAATGCCGCCCACCTCCTGCGGCTTCATAGATCTCTCCGGCAGCATTTTCATCAGGCCGCCGCCCACTGCCCGATAAAGGGCGGCAAAGACCTCCCCTTTCTTGGCGTCGACGAGCGGGCAGAGGTAATGTCCGTCGAGAAAGGAGAGGGGCTGGGCAAGCACGTCGAGCGTCGAAAGGCCGATAAGCGGAATGGAGAGGCCCTCCCTCAGCCCCTTGCAGAAGGCAAGGGCAACACGGATACCGGTAAACGAGCCCGGCCCCACCGTCACTACCAGGCAGGTGAGGTCCCGAACCGTTAGGTCCCGTTCCCCAAGCATGTCCGATGTTACCCGGCCCACAACCTCCGAGGTGTGGCGGAGGGGCTTCACCCTTCGCTCGTCAACGAGGCGCCCCTCGAAGGCCAGCGCCAAGGTGAGCAGATCCAGGGAATTGTCCAGAGCCAGTACAACGTCCTTACTTCCCAAAGAACATCCTCATGATATCGTTGAAAAAGGCCAGCGCCATGATGCAGAGAAGAATTCCCAGGCCGATCTTTTGCGTCACCTCTATCCATCGACGGCTCACGCGCCGCCGCGTCACGATCTCTATCAGTTGAAAGAGTATATGCCCGCCGTCGAGGACGGGAATGGGCAAGAGGTTGACGACGCCGAGGTTGATGCTGATGACGGCAACAAAGTAGGCAAGGTGCTTCTTCCCTTCCTTGGCCTGTTTTCCGGCTATATCCAAGATCATTAAGGGCCCGCCGATACTCTTCGGCGAAATGGTCCCGGCCACAAGCTTGACGATACCGAGAATGGTGATCTTCGTCAGGTTGTAGGTCTGATAAACGGCCTTGGGGAAAGCGCCGAGAACGGTCTCCTGCCTCGCAACAAAATCGCTCGACGCCATGACCCCGATGACCTTCCGCCTGATCGTCTCGCCGAAGATGTTCTTGCTTTCCACCTCTCTGGGCACCATGGAGAGCTCAATGACCGCTTCCCCCCTCTTAACGGCAACGGGTATAGAGCCGCTGGGCGCCTTGCCCATCTCCTCCATGAGCTCGCTCCACTCCTGGATTTCCCTCTGGCCCACGCGAAGGATAACATCGCCGGGCTGTATGCCCGCCTCGTAGGCCGGATAGCCTTTCTGCACCTCGCCCACCTTTGTGGAGAGCACCTCGTACCCGCTGAGAAAAACAAAGTAGAAGATGACGGCAGCGAAGCAGAGATTAAAGAAGGGCCCCGAAAAGGCGATGAGCATTCTGACGTAGGGCGGCTTCTGCGAGTAGGCCCGCGGAAGGTCTTCCTCCGTCACCTCGTCATCATCCGATTCGCCGAGGAGCTTTACGTAGCCGCCAAGCGGTACGGCCGACAAGGCGTATTCCGTCTCGCCCTTCCGAAACTTGAGGAGCTTCTTGCCAAAGCCGAGGGAAAAAGCGAGGACCTTGACGTTGAACCACCGCGCCACAAGAAAATGGCCCAGCTCATGAACGAGAATAAGAAAGCTGAGCGCTATCACTCCATAGACAATACTTGCAATGCTAAGCATATTTCTTCCTCAACAAGGTCTCTGTGTATGTCCTGGCCCACCGGTCCGTCTCCCAGACTGTGTCCATATCGTCGATGAGCGGCAGCACAGGGTGGTGTTCCAGAGCCCGCGACACAAGGACCGGGATGTCGGTGAACCGTATCCGTCCGTCGACGAAGGCGTCAAGCGCCATCTCGTTGGCGGCGTTGATCACCACCGTTGCACTGTCGCCGATGCTCAACGCCTCGTAGGCCAGCCTAAGCGAGGGAAACCGTTCCTCGTCCGGCATGAGGAACGTCAGGTTGCGCAGCCCCTCCAGACCCAGGGGGACGGCAGCGGGGACCATCAGGCGCTCCCCCTCGTTCAAGGCGTAGGCGATAGGTATCTTCATGTCCGGTGACGCAAGGTAGGCAAGCAGGGAGCCGTCCCTGAGGGTCACAAGGCCGTGAAGGATGCTTTCCGGATGGACGAGCACCTTGATCCTCGAGGGCTCGACGTTGAAGAGCCACTTTGCCTCTATTACCTCAAGCCCCTTGTTCATGAGCGTTGCCGAATCGAGTGTTACCTTTCGCCCCATCTTCCACGTGGGGTGATTGAGCGCTTCGTCGGGGCGGACGCCATGCATGGCCTCTATGGTATAGTCGCGAAAAGGTCCTCCCGATGCCGTAAGCACCACCTCCGTTACGTCGGCCTCCGGCACGGAGCGGAGCAACTGAAAAAGGGCTGAGTGTTCGCTGTCCACGGGAATGAGCCGTCCCGTACCCTGTTCTGCCAGGCGCAGGATGAGACGTCCGGCCATGACCAGACTCTCCTTGTTTGCCAGGGCCAGGACCTTGCCCTCCTTAAGGCTCTCGACGGAGGGCTCGAGGCCGCTGCTACCGGGCAAGGCGTTGAGGACAATGTCGGCGTCCTGTTGGACCATCGTCAAGAGCCCCTCCCTTCCTGCCAGGCGGACCGGCGCGGCGGAAGAAATTCTCTCCCGGAGGTCCCTTTCCCGGATGCAGGCGTATGTGGGGCGAAACCGCTCTATCTGTCCGTTCAGAAGCTGGATGTTGGCCCCGGCGGCCAGGCCCACCACGTCGAACCGGTGGCGTTCCTCTCCTATGACCTCAAGGGCCGACCTGCCGATGCTACCCGTAGAGCCGAGGATGATGACCTTCTTTTTCATGGTGACGGCACCGATATAATGTAATAGGCGTAGACGAAGGGGGCAGAGAAGATGAAGCTGTCAACCCGGTCGAGGACCCCTCCGTGGCCGGGGATAAGGCCCGACGAATCCTTTACGCCGAAGGCCCTCTTCGCTGCCGACTCGAATATATCGCCCAGTTGGCCCAGGACACCAAGGAAGGCACCCAAACCAACGGCCTCCCATATGCCAAGCCCTGTGAAACCTCTTGTAAGGGCCACAACGGCACTGCTGCCCACCACGGCCCCAAGGAGTCCTTCGTAGGTCTTTTTCGGGCTTACGCGGGGCACCAGAGGGTGCCTTCCCATGGTCTTGCCGAACCCGTAGGCGGCAGTATCGCTTGCCCAGATAGAGAGAAGCAGGACCACGGGCCAGGGGTGGGCAATCTCTCTGAGCCTGTACAGACAAAAGAAGGGCGCTGCCAGGCAGAGT
This sequence comes from uncultured Pseudomonadota bacterium, assembly GCA_964651435.1. Lineage (GTDB taxonomy): Bacteria > Desulfobacterota > Syntrophorhabdia > Syntrophorhabdales > CAYQXL01 > CAZYVU01. The sequence continues at coordinate 12,122 of CAZYVU010000037.1, read as the reverse complement.
TGGCAGAGGAGGACGGCGGCCACCGAGAGCAGTATGGTCTGGTTCACAGAGCCGTCCGTTCCACGCTCCGATGCCAGAATGCCGGCGACGGCGATGACGGGCGAGAAAACCATGGCACCCAGAAAGCCATCCGTGGAGTTGAAGTAAAGAGGGACAAAGGGAAGGACGGCAAGGACGAGGAGAAACCACGGTCTCGGCAGCCCTGCCATCACCACTACCTCTCGTGCCGCAGCGGCGGTAGCGATAACCATGAGGAAGAAAAACGGTCTCGGGGGCAGCAGGTAGAAAAGAAGAAAGATTGCCGGCCCGATCGCAAGGCCGACGGTGACCCGCTTCGTGAGTTCACCCACTTACGCGTCCTTTACGTTGCCGAATCTTCTCTCCCGTCTCGCAAATGCACGCAGTGCCTCCAGGTACTCTTTCCTTCGAAAATCAGGCCACAGCGTCTCGGTAACGAACATCTCCGTGTAGGCTATCTGCCAGAGAAGAAAGTTGCTGATCCTCAGTTCACCACTCGTCCGGATAAGAAAATCGGGGTCGGGAATACCTGCGGTATACAGGTAACGGCCGAAGGCCCTTTCGTCGATGCGCTTCACCTTACCTCTCTTCACGTCCTCACAGAGCAACCGGGCGGCGCGCACAATCTCCTGCCTTCCTCCGTAACTCAAGGCAAGATTGAGCTGTAGGCCCTTATTGGCCGCCGTCGCCGCTTCCACCTCAGAAAGACGCTTTTGCAGGCTTTTCGGAAAATCCTTTGTATCACCAATAACCCGAAACCGTATGCCTTTCTTTAGCATCGTCGGGGTTTCCTTTTCCAGATAGAGCGCCAGAAGCTGAAAGAGTCCGATCACCTCTTCCTTGGGCCTGCCCCAGTTCTCCTTCGAGAAGGCGTAAAGCGTCAGGTACGGTATGCCCAGCTCCCGGGTAGTCGTAACGATGTCTCTGACCGAATCGACACCGACGGCATGCCCCTCAACCCTGGCTAAATTCCGAGAAATGGCCCACCTTCCATTCCCGTCCATGATGATGGCGACGTGGATGGGCAGTTGCTCCGGCGGCACATCGAATTGTTCCAATTAGATCTCCAGAATCTCCTTTTCCTTTTCGGCGTAGGTTTTCTCGGCCAGTTCGATGTAGCGGTCCGTCGTTTTCTGTACCTCTTCCTGCGCCTTACGGCTGTCATCCTGGGAGATGAGCTTGTCCTTCTCCATCTTCTTCAGCTTCTCGTTCATGTCCCGTCGCACATTCCGGGCCGCAACCTTCGTGCCTTCGAGCATCTTGCCGCCAAGCTTCGTCAATTCCTTTCTGCGCTCCTCCGTCAGCTTGGGAAAGGCAAGGCGGATGGATCTGCCGTCAGACACAGGGTTGACGCCGATGTCCGATTTCTGTATGGCCTTCTCGATCTCGCCGATGACGGAACTCTCCCATGGCTGGATCGTAATGGTTCTGCTGTCCGGCACAGCCACGGTGGCAACCTGGTTGATGGGTGTCGGCTGATTGTAGTAGTTAACCCGAACATCTTCCAGGATCGAAACCGACGCCACCCCCGTTCTCAGTTTAGACAAATCTTTTTTAAGGGTCTGGATCGTCTTCTTCAGTTTTTCCTCGAGCTCCTGAAGGATTTCGTTGTTCATACGGCCCTCCTTACGATGGTTCCGACCTTCTCGCCAAGAACCACCCTCTTAAGGTTCTCCTTCTGTCTCACGTTAAAGACTATGATGGGTATACCGCTTTCCCTGCACAGCGTCAGGGCGGTGGCATCCATGACCTTGAGATCCCTTGCAAGGGCATCCTCGAAGGTAATCTCGGGAAAAAATTGGGCGTCCCTAAAGACCACAGGATCCTTATCGTAAACCCCGTCAACCTTCGTTGCCTTGAGGAGCACCTCGGCCCCAATCTCTCTGGCCCGCACCGCTGCAGCCGTATCGGTAGTAAAGAACGGGTTTCCCGTTCCGCACGAAAAGATGACGACCCTTCCCTTATCCAGGTGCTTCAACGCCTTTCGCCTCACAAAGGGCTCGGCCACAGAGCCGACGGCCAAGGCGCTCTGGACCCGGGCTTCGACCCCCCTCCTCTCCAGTGCGTCCTGCAGGGCAAGGCCGTTGATAAGGGTGGCTATCATACCCATGTAATCGCCCGTTACGCGGCCAATGCCTTCTCCTTCGCCGCGTGCGCCGCGAAAGATGTTGCCGCCGCCGAGGACAATGCCGGCCTCAGTCCCAAGCCCCCTTATCCCGACAATTTGCTCCGCCAGGTCATCGAGGGCTGACGCATCGATGCCATGCCCGTTCTCCTTTACCAGCGACTCTCCGCTCAGCTTGAGCAGTATCCTGCTGTACATCATGGTTACTCTTCGGCGGTCTCTCCGAGCTGGAATCGGACGAACCGATTGATGATGATCTTTTCCCCCATCTTAACGAGCAGTTCTTCCAGCAGGTCCTTGATCGTTACATCGGGGTTCTTGATAAAGGACTGCTCGACGAGGCAGACCTCCTGGTAAAACTTCTCCATCTTGCCGTCGGCGATCTTGTCCAGGATCTTTTCCGGCTTTCCCGACTCCAAGGCCTGTTTCCGGTAAATGATCCGCTCTTTCTCTTTTGTCTCCTCGGGCACGTCCTCTCTTTTCACGTAGACAGGGCTTGCCGCCGTGATCTGCATGGCCAGATCCTTGGCGAACTCCTGGAACTCCTTCGTGTTCGCCACAAAGTCCGTTTCGCAGTTCACTTCAACCATGGCGCCGATCTTGCCCCCCGTGTGGATGTAGGAAGCGATGATTCCCTCGCTGGCCGCCCTTCCCATGCGCTTCTGCAGCTTCGCCATGCCCTTTTCTCTCAGATACTCTATCGCCTTCTCGATGTCGCCGTTGGAATGCTTCAACGCCTCTTTGCAGTCCATGAGGCCGACTCCCGTCTTTTCGCGCAACTTTTTGACCATCTCAGCCGAAATTTCCATACTTCATCCTCCTCACTCTGCTTCGTCGTACTGCTCGTACTTCTCGTCCAGGATGCTGTCGTCGACGAAGGGCTTCAACTCCTCTCTCTGCTCTTCCTCTTTGCCCTGAAACTCCTCAACATACAGGGCCCTGCCCTCAAGTACTGCGTCACTGATCTTCATGGTAATGAGCTTGATCGCCCGGATCGCGTCATCATTTCCGGGGATCACGTAATCGATGTCGTCGGGGTCACAGTTGGTGTCCACAATGCCGACAATAGGTATATTAAGCTTCTTCGCCTCGCTCACGGCGATATATTCTTTCTTCGGATCAACGATGTACAGCGCACCGGGGAGCCTGTCCAGATCCTTGATGCCGCCGATATTCTTTTCCAGCTTGGCTATCTCGCGGTCAACGCCGATGGCCTCCTTCTTGGGCAGCACCTTGAAGATATCGCCCGCCTTGAGCTCCTCGTATTTCCTCAAGCGCTCGATGCTCTTCGACATGGTCTGGAAGTTGGTCATCGTTCCGCCAAGCCACCTATGGTTTACGTAGAAGGCGCCGCACCGCTTGGCTTCTTCCTCGATCGCCTCCTGTGCCTGTTTCTTTGTACCCACAAAGAGGATGTATTCGTTCCGGGATGCCACCTCCTTCACGAAATTGTAGGCCTCCTTAAACATCTTCAGCGTCCGCTGCAGGTCGATGATGTAGATGCCGTTGCGGGCCCCGAAGATGTACGGTTTCATCTTGGGATTCCAGCGCTTGGTCTGGTGGCCGAAATGGACACCGGCTTCCAGTAACTGTTTGATGGTAAGATTAGACATCAGATCCTCCGGTTATTCTTCCGCCGCTCGCACTTTGACGCCAGACAGTCTCCTGCACCCTGCCGTCAATTGAGTGGCGTGCGTAGTTAAGGTGGCAATATTGAAGCACATAACCTTAAAGAATGCAAGGCTTTCCTGGGCGCACAGGGGACCCGTCGCCATGCTTCGGCCCCCTGCCGGGCCCCCGCACCGGCCACGAATTGAAAAGCACCTCCTTCTGTGCTATGTAATACAGCATCACAGAAGGAGGAAGGTATGCCATCAAACAGCAAGAAGACGGGTTTGCGGAGGAAAAGAAAACAGGCATCGTTGGGAAAAAAGAGAAAGAAGACAATGTCGAAGATGTCGACACCCGCTTTTCCAGTCCATCCTGAAAAGGAATAATGGCAGGCAACGCACTGAGGTACGAGATAGGACCGATTCGGCCGCCGAACGAGGCCTACAGCCTTTTGGTGCGATTTACACGGAACTGTCCCTGGAATCAGTGCGAGTTCTGTCATACCTACAAGTCCCGAAGGTTCGAAAAGCGGAGCATTACCGAGATCAAACGGGACATAGACACCATAACGAGTATCGCTGAAGATATCAGCTCCTTCTCGTGGAAACAGGGCCAGGGCGGGAAGATTACCGACAGTCTCATCGAGGAGATCTTTTCAAACCCCAACTACAACGAGTGTTACAAGACGGTGGCCGTGTGGCTCTACTTTGGGGGAAAGAACGTCTTCATCCAAGACGCGAACTCTTTGGCCATGAACCCCGGTACACTGGTCGAGGGGCTGACCTATCTGAAAGAGGCGTTTCCCTCCATCGAGAGGGTCACCTCTTATGCCCGCGCCCGCACCATAGCCAAAAGGCTTTCCGTCGACGACCTGACGGCCATGCGGGAGGCAGGCCTCACGAGGCTTCATTTGGGCCTTGAATCGGGATCGGACTTTCTGCTGCAGTACGTGAGAAAGGGGGTCACGAAAGAGGAGCAGATCGAAGCGGGCAGAAAGGTGAAAGAGGCGGGCATAGAGCTTTCGGAATATGTTGTTCTCGGTCTCGGGGGACAGAAATGGTGGCACGAGCATGTCGTCGAAACCGCCGACACGCTGAACCACATCGGCCCCCACTTCATCCGCTTCAGAAGCCTAAAAGTGCTGAAGAATATGCCCCTCTACGAAAAGCTTGTCAGCGGAGACTTCACCATGGAAACGGATGAGGAGCTTCTGAGGGAGGAGCGCATGCTCATCGAGCGGCTGGAGGGCATAGAGAGTTACATCAAGAGCGACCACATCCTCAATCTCCTCGAGGATGTGGAAGGCAAGCTGCCGGAGGACAAAGTAAAGATGCTGGGCGTCATCGATGACTTTCTGGCGCTATCGACGGAGCAGAAGCTTGTCTTTCGTTTCGGCAGGAGGTCGGGCATCTATCGCAGCATCGAAGAGCTCCAGGACGAGCTGACGTACTACCGCATCAAGAAGGCCATCAGGGAGATCGAACAGAAGGAGCCGGGCAGCGTCGAAAAGACGATCTCTCTTCTTCTGGAAAACTATATTTAAGAGACTGGGCCATGCCGCTCCTTCTTGTATTTCTTTTTTGTTTCCTCACCGTCCTCACGGCTCCCCTTCCGTCTGCGGCGGCCACCGATCTCGGGCCGCAATCCGTCATTGCAAAAGGTGAACAAAGGATCCTCGTGGTCGCCGTCAGGTTTTCCGACGCCGAGCCCACGCTTACCCTTGAACAGATTAAGAAGCGGGCCGTACGAGACCTCGACGACTACCTTCGCGACCAGTCCTACGGGCAGACGTGGATCAAGGCGGACTTCCGCGGGTGGGTCCACCTCCCCGACCCTCTGTCCGCCTATGAGGTGAGCCCCTACAACTTCAAGGTCGATCGCTCCAGGGTGCGGAAGCTTATCGAAGATACGATGACAGCCCTGGAAGCCAAGGTAAATTTCGCCGACTACGGCCACATGCTGATCATCCCCGGCGTTCACACCAGGCCCGGGAAGGGGTATGGTATGATCTGCTACTGTGCCAACCCGGGCATGCTTTCCGGAACGAGCAAACGATCGGTCCCTTCGTATCACACGCTCCGCTCGCAGGGCGGCAAGGAGTTCAGCGGGGGCATCTTTGTAGGGGCCGAGAACTCCCATCTGGGGATGTTCGCCCACGACTTCTTCCATGCCCTGGGAGGCATCCACGACGGCAAGCGGCTGGCCCCCTGACTCTACGACTTCGAGCGTCAGTCTGACGCCTCCCGATCCCCGACACCCGAGCATCACGCCATCTACATGGGGCCCTGGGACATTATGTCGGAGCACTTTGTCACTCGAAAGGAGCCCCCGCAGGGCGTCTCATCCTTCACAAGGATACGGCTTAACTGGATATCCCCCGCACAGGTGGTCACTGCCCCGCCGGGCGGGTCGACAGTCGCTTTTCTTGCGCCGCTGGGCCAGGGCGGCAGCACGCTCGTTGTCAAGGTGCCCCTCCCGGACGGGACGTACTATCTCGTGGAAAACAGGCAACGCGTTGGCTACGACAGGGTTCTTCCCGACGCGGGCATTATCATCCTCCGCGTCTTTCCGGGGGCCCTGGAGGGATACGGCACCGTCGAGCTCATGAATGCAGACCCCACGGCACCCCATTTCTCAAAGGCCGCCTACGGCCTTGAGCGCAGCCGGGGCGCCTTTTTTGCGGACAAGAAGAACGGCATTGCCATCGTACCGCTCTGGCACGAGGACGATAGGACGGGCGTCGCCGTAGCGGCTGCAAGGGACGCCGAGGCAGCGCTCTATGCAGCCCGGGCAATTGACGAAGCTGCGCGCAGCCTTTCTCGGTCGCCTCAGCACGGCCCGTCCCCTCTTCTTGCCGAGGCCAAGGCCGCCTTCATGAGGGGCGACTTCACGGCCGGCCGCGAGCTGGCCCTCAAGGCGCTGCAACGTTAAACAGCCCGAAGCGTAAAGGGCCATAGGGCCCAAAGCGCTCCGACCATCTATCTTTTCGCGAAGACAGTTTCGGCTCTTGAACAGCCCAGGCGGCATCGACAAAGGGGCTTGCTGCGAAAGGATTTGCCGCTGCCCCCCCTGTGATAGTCCCCCATCTTGCGGAAATTTGCCGGGAATGGTATTACATTTACCCTATAGCAAAATACGGACGAAAGGAGCACACTATGCATCTTTTTACTGCCAGCGATGTGCTGAAGTTTGCAGTGCGTGTGGAGGAGGACGGCGAACTTTTCTATCATAAGGCTGCCACGTTTGCCGAGAGCGAAGAGGTGCGGCGGCTGTTTAACAAGCTGGCCGACGAAGAGATCCGTCACCGCAGAATATTCCAGAACATGCTCGACGAAATCGGTGAATACAGGCCCCCGGAAAGCTATGCCGGCGAGTATATGGCCTACCTCAGGGACTTTATCGATAACCGGGCAGTCTTTACGCGGGAGGTAAAGGAACAGGCGGGCGGCATCTCCGACACACTGGCGGCCCTCGATTTCGCCATGCAGAGGGAGCTCGATTCGGTCATGTACTATCAGGAAGTGAAGCAGTTTGTCCCCCAGAAACACTTCGCATTCATCGACAGCGTTATCGAGGAGGAGAGAAAGCACTTCGCCGTCCTTGCGGAAATCAAGAAGCAGTATCAATCAAAATAACCAACCATGGGGATGCGAAAGGACCGTCTATGAATCTCATCAAGGTGATGCCCTGCCTCGACATGAAAGAAGGCAGGGTCGTTAAGGGAGTACATTTCGTCGATATCAGGGATGCCGGCGATCCCGTCGAGAATGCCGCCTTCTACGAAAGGGAGGGTGCCGACGAGCTTGCCATGCTCGACATTGCCGCCACCGTAGAAAATCGCAAGACGCGGCTCGAATGGGTAAAGGCGGTTTCCCGCGTTATCACCATCCCGCTGACGGTGGGCGGCGGTATTGGAAGCCTGGAGGACATCGAGCTGGTGCTCAGTGCCGGAGCGAACAAGGTATCCATGAATAGTGCGGCTGTCAAAAATCCGCAACTGGTCAAGGAGGCCGCCGACAGGTTCGGACCGGAGAGGGTCACTGTAGCCGTAGACGCACGCAGGAACAGCGCCATGGCATCGGGATTTGAGCTCGTCGTATCAGGCGGCACGCTTCCGGTCGCGCAAGACGCCGTCCAGTGGGCGCGCCAATGCCAAAATCTCGGTGCAGGCACAATACTGCCCACAAGCATGGACGGCGACGGTACTTTGAAGGGGTACGATCTGGAGTTTACGCGCGCCATAGCGGATGCTGTCACCGTGCCGGTGGTGGCGTCGGGAGGCGCTGGTACGCTGGAACATTTTTACGAGGCCGTGGCTAAGGGCGGCGCCTCGGTCGTACTGGCCGCCTCGGTCTTTCACTTCCGGACGTTTACGGTGCGGCAGGTCAAGGAATACCTCAAATCCCGCGGCCTCTCGGTGGCTTTGTAGGCGGGCTCGTGCCGGGCCGACTGTGCCGGTCAGACAGGGCACCGTCTGGTAACCGCTTGGCCCCCTACAAAACGCCGATCGTAACGCCGATTACATCGGACGCATAGCTTGCCTCAGTGTTGGCAAGGGACTCTGCGCGCACCTCATCGTCGATCCTTTCTGCAAGCCGACGGATCTGAGAAGCTATCTTTAGTCCTGTGCTTACAGGATCCTTGGCGCTGTCGATTCTTTCTTTGGCCAAGACCTCCAGGTTTGACAACGCTGCAGCAAAGGCCTTGTCGATCTTCGATGTCTTTGGCTTCTTCGGTACCTGCGCATCAGCCTTTTGTCTTCTTACAGCCATCTCGTCACCCCCGAAACATGTTCTTCTGATGTGATCAATGTCCTGCCACGAGGAACCCTCGATCGTTCCACGAAAGCGCACGATCAAGCGTCCGGCCCCTGGCCTGTCCGTATGTCCTTTGCTGCTCCTTATCTTATTGATTATAGTGTAGGTCTGCGATTAGTCAAGCAATCGCTCCGATGGCGCCGTTTTTTCCGGGGACGGCGAGGCGCAACGGCGAGGCGAGACATGCGCCAAGAGAGATCTCCGCGGGGGAGACGGGGGCCACGCCGGGCATGAACGGACAGCGCCTAACGGGATAGGATGGGGACGACCTGGCCTATATCCATGAGGACCATCGCGCGAGGGTCTATCTGCCGCTCCTGCACGGCGCGCTTCAGCTCCAGGGCCGCATAGCCGACGGGCTCGTCGCCGAGATGGAAGGTCCCCCATTGGGTGGGGACAAAATACCGCGCCCCAAGGTCGCGGAAGGCGTCGAGCGATTCCTGTACATCCACATGGGCGTAATGCATAAACCACCGGGGGTGATATGCGGTGATGGGCAGCAGGGCGTAGTCAATCCCGGGATAGCGGCGGCCTATCTCACGGTAGCCGAGAAAGTAGCCGCTGTCTGCGCCGTAGTATATGGTCACCGTGGGGGTGATGAGGAGAAAGCTGGCCCAGAGCGTCCGGTTTACCCCCTGACTGATCCGGCGCGACCAGTGCTGCGCCGGCAGGCAGACAACCCGGACCCCGCCTCCCAGGTCCACCTCCTGCCACCAGTCCATTTCCGTCACGTTCTTCTTACCTAATGCCCTAACCGTCTCGCCGAGGCCCAACGGAACAAATATACGCGATCCCTCCGGCAAACCCGCCACACTTCTCTTGTCGAAATGGTCGTAGTGGTTGTGTGATATGATGACATTGATCTGTCCCTTCAGCTCACCTATCTCCGGCGCCGCAATGGCCGGAGGCGTCTTCCTCTTGGGCAGAAGCGCCCTCTTGGAAAACATGGGGTCCGTAAGCCAGTATTCGCCCCCGATCCTCATGAGAAAGGTGCCGTGGCCGGCCCAGGAGATGAAGTCGCCTTCGGCCATGGCAAGAATGCGCTCCTTGAGGCCCGGTATCACCTTTGGCCGGTAGGCCCGCTCCTCCTCCGTATAGTCCTTCTTTTCCGAGAGGCGCCACCGAAGGAGCTTTGAAAAGTTCCCCATGTCCATGGGCATCCACGGGTTAAAAAATCTTCCGTCCTTCAGGTGGGGGGCATAGAGCAAGGCCGTCTGACAACTCTCCACATCACGGCGCCACGCCGCTTCGTCAAATTCCGGCGCTTTGTGGACACACGCCGAAAGAACAAGCAGTATCAGAATGCCCAGGACAGCCCGGCGCGCCGGCGCGCTTATGGCGTACATTTCGTCTCATTCTCCTTATGGTCGTGGTGTCAGGCCTGCCCTTTCGACTATCTCGGGAATCTTCTCTTCCCATTCGATGGCCGAAATGTGAACGCCTCGAACGCCATCGATCTTCCGCAGCCTGTCGATCGTTTCGATAGCCATTCTGATGCCTTCTTCGCCCGCCTTTTCCGGCGGCACCCCCTCAAGGCAGGTAACAAAGGTCTCGGGCAGGTCCATGCCCGGTATGGTGTCCCGTATGCGATAGGCCATCTTGAGGGAGCGCAGTGGGGTCACGCCGGCAAGAATGTATATGCGGTCGTGAAGACCCAGGCGACGGACATCCTCCATCCAGAGCTCAAACCTGTCCACGTTGAAAACGCTCTGGGTCTGGACGAACCGCGCGCCGGCCAGCACCTTCTTTGCCAGACGCAGGGCCCGTATCTCAAATGGGTCGGCAAAGGGGTTTTCGACACAGCCGACAAAAAACCCCGGTTTTGTGTCCATCGGTCTGTCGTTCATGAGCAGCCCCTCGCCGGCCATCCGGGCGGCACACCTGATGAGCTGGATCGAGTCGATGTCAAAAACGTTCTTTGCGCCCCTGTGGTCCCCGAAGGACTGGTGGTCGCCGGAAAGACAGAGAACATTGGCAATACCCAGTGCGGCCGCCCCCAGAAGGTCACTCTGAAGGGCTATGCGGTTTCGGTCCCTGCAGACCATCTGCATGACGGGCTCAACGCCCGCCTCTTTCAGAAGCAGCGCCGAGGCAAAGCTGCTCATGCGCACCACGCCCGTCGGGTTATCCGTTACGTTAACGGCATCAACAGCGCCTTTCAGCAGAGACCCCTTTCTCCTGATAACGGCCCCGTCGGCGGACCGCGGTGGACCGCACTCGCCGGTGACGGCAAAGTGACCCGACTGGAGAACGCGTTCGAGGTTGCTCACACCGGTCACGGGCGCAGATCCTCCCTCACCCTTTTCCTTGGGCCGCCGTCGCGGGCTGACGCCCAGTTTTTCGGTTCTGCGATAGTCATGAAGCGTTCCATCTGTCCCCTGTCCTTTAAGCGGGTCACGATAAGGCTCCATACGCAGGGCCTATCGTCCCCCACCTCGCAGAGACCCCCGCTGGACCCACCGCAGGGACCGTTCAGGAGGCTCTTCGCACAGCGCGCTATGGGGCAGAGCCCCGCTGTCTTGTCCAGGACGCAGGCTCCGCAGCCCTGGCATCGCTCCGTCCATAGGCCCGGCTCCTCCGTCACCCCTTCGAAGGTCGTGTCAACGGCAGGCAGGACAACCTTTGCGGGATAGCGCTCACCAACGAACTGGATGCCGCAGCCGCAGGCCATGGAAAGTACGGCCTCACAATCGTCGATCACGTCCTCCAGGGCAGCCACGTATTCGGGATCGCAGTTCCGCTCCAGGGTCGCCTCCCTGACCTCCAGGGCCCTTCCGTCTACGGCCCGCCTGAGCCGGAGCTCCGAGGCCAGCACAGCCACCTCGCGGGCACCCCCGGCGGCGCAGACCGTCACGCACTCGTTGCAGCCTACAAGCAGAATCTTCGAATAGGGCACAACCATGGCCAGAATGTCCTCGAAGGGTTTTCGATTTGCAACGATCATCTCTGTCCTCCCTCACCACCTGCGGGCTCCGGCGATGCACCTTCCCCGACAGTAACTGCGCCGCCGTCTACAGCCGGGACGCGGCTCCCTACGGGGCTGGGCCCAAGGGCTCGGATACGTTCCGTCATCTCCCGGGCCGCCTGGGCGAAACGGTTCCCCTCGGCCGACGAGACTTGGAACATGGCAAGCCGCTCACCGCCAATGCCTGCCTCATCAAGGAGCGCCTGAGCGTAAACCACACGTTTTTTCGCCCGCACATTTCCTACCTGAAAGTGGCAGTCCCCGTCAAGGCACCCGATGACGCATACCCCGTCAAGGCCTTCTTCAAAAGCCTTGAGCATGTGGATCACGTCGACCCGACCGGTGCAGGGCACCTTGACGATCTTTACGTTGGCCGGGTAAGAAAGTCGCATCGAACCTGCCAGGTCCGCGGCCGTGTACCCTCAGTACTCGCAGCAGTATGCCACAATGTTCGGCTCAAATTCGTTCATGGCTCAGCCACACCCTATCCTCTCCGGCTCCCCACTCTTCACTCTTCACTTTGCACTTTTAACTTTTAACTTTTAACTTCCCACTCTGCCTTAGTCATTCATCTTTTTTCTTCTTC
>CAZYVU010000036.1:0-30865 GCA_964651435.1 uncultured Pseudomonadota bacterium | reverse complement strand
CTCGGATCGAATCTGCGGATCTTGAGGCCCGGAAGACTCTGGAAATGTCTCCAATTGCCCGTTGCCAGACTGACCTCGCTCGTTATGGCTGTGGCGGCAAGAAGGGCATCAACAGTACGAAGCCCCTGGAATAGGGCGTACCTGGAGAGAAGGCGAATAGCCATCTCGGATGCGGCACGGTCAGGATGGACAACGAGAGGGATGTTGGCGGCAAGAAAGGCCCCAATCTCCTTAATCTCTTTCTTGTTTCTGCATCCCTGGATGAGCTCCATGACGGTAAGGCTGCTGACCTGCCTCGCCGGGCGGGCAATGGCTGCCAGGAAAGCTTCTGCGCCCTCGTGTCCCCTGAAGTACCAGACGAGGATGTCGGTATCAACGAGTATCTTCTCGGTCTTTTCGCTCTCGTCTCTGCTCATTGACCCACCCCTCGACGTCCGTCATGTCTTCCTTGTCCGCCCACAACCCGAAGCCTATTCTCCTGAAAGAAGACTCATCTTTGGATAGGGGTACCAGTCGGGCCGCAGGCTTTCCCCGCAACGTCACGAGTATCTCATCGCCCATTTTCACATCATTCAGGATTTGCGAGGTTTTGAATCGCAGGTCCTTTGCCGTGACCGTTTTCACCGACCACCTCCAAGTGTATACTTCTAAGTATACAGAAGAATCAAGGATCGGTCAAGGAGATATTCGAGGGAATGATCAAGGAGCACTTCGTTTGAGGAGCGGCCGCTGTGCGGCCTTTATGAGCGCTTCGCTTTAGGCGTAAGACCTCAAGGCCACGGGGTGGCCGCTCATCAAGCAGAGCGTTCGTTTTGCTCTGCGCTCGTCAGGTCCCCGTTCTGCGGGGCCGCTCATCAAGCGAAGCGTTCTATATTGTATAGACTTCTTTTCCGAGGGTGTGGACCCAGTTTCCTTCAAGCACCTTGCGGGCATCGGCGGTCCTGTCGACGCCGAGGATGACGATGGCATTGTTGCTTACCCGCCCGAGGTGGGGATAAAGATAGTGAACGTTGATGCCGGCCTGCTTCAGGGGCCTGAGGACAGCCAGAAGGCCTCCCGGATGGTCGGGCGTCTCGACGGCAAGGACCTCCGTTTCCCGGGGGGCGTACCCCTGGGCCTTCAAAATATTCTTGGCCTTTTCCGGGTCGTCGACGAGAAAGCGGACGGTACTGATGTCGGAGGTGTCGGCAACGGAAATGGCCCGTATGTTGACTCCCTCCCGGCCCAGAATCTCGCTGACGCTGTACAAGGCGCCGGGGGTATTATCGAGGCTGATGGAAAGCTGGATTATTGCCATGGAGATCTTACTCCTTCACATAATTGAAGCCAAACTCGAGGGCTTGACGGTTCATTTTGATGAGCTTCGCCTTTCCTTCGCCGAGAATGTCCGAGAGGCTCTTGATCATCTCGTCGAAGGAGATAATGCCGGAGGCCTTGATAAAGGCACCGAGCATGATCATATTGGCCACTTTTATGGTGCCAAGCTCCTCGGCCAGCTCGCTCGTAGGAACGGGCAATATCTCGATGTCGGTTCGGGCCGATGAGGTGTCAACGATGGAGGAGTTTACACACAGAAGGCCGCCCGCCTGAAGGATGCTTTGGAAGCGGGCAAAGGATGGCTGATTCATGGCTACCACAAATTCCGGATCGGACGCAACGGGTGACGCGATCTCTTCGTCGGAAACAACGACGGTGCAGTTGGCCGTTCCCCCACGCACCTCCACGCCATAGGATGGAAGGTAGGTGACAAACCTCCCCTGAAACATGGCTGCATTGGCCAACGTGAAGCCCATGGATAGAACACCCTGTCCGCCGAAGCCGGAAAATATGGTTTTGATCAACATTCGGCCTCTTTAACTACGCCCAAAGGAAACTGCAGCGACATGACATCGTCGATCCACCTACATGCCTGCAAGGTATCCATCTTCCAGTTTGTCGGGCAGGGGGAGAGGATCTCCACCAGCGAAAAGCCCTTGCCTTCGAGCTGATGCTGAAAGGCCTTGATGATTGCCTTCTTTGCTTTCACGATTGCAGACGGCTTGTTTACGGCCACCCGTTCGAGAAAGGATGTTCCGTCAAGAGCGGAAAAGACCTCGCAGATGCGGACGGGATGGCCTGCCACCAGGGGATTCCGGCCTGCCGGCGTCGTCGTGGTCACCTGCTCCCGCAGGGTCGTCGGGGCCATCTGCCCGCCCGTCATCCCGTATACCCCGTTATTGACGAAAATAATGGTTATTAGTTCTCCCCGGTTGGCGGCATGGAAACCCTCGGCAGTGCCGATGGCGGCCAGGTCCCCATCGCCCTGGTAGGAAAAGACAAGGTTATCGGGAAGAACCCGCTTGATGCCCGTGGCAACGGCTGCGCCCCTGCCGTGGGCCGACTCCAGCGTGTCGATGTCAAAATAATTATAGAGCAGCATTCCGCACCCGGCCGGCGCCACACATATGGCCTTTTCCCTCAGGCCCATCTCTTCGATCACTTCCATGAGAAGGCGATTGATGATACCGTGTCCACAGCCGGGGCAGTAATGGAAATGGGCATCCTTGAGTATCTTGGGCCGCGCATAGACCTTTTTCACGATTTCTTCCTCTTGTGGGCCTGATAATAATGGCGTGAAATGATGCGAAAAAGCTCTATGGGCGTGGGAATGACCCCGCCGGGCCTGCCGTAAAAGTGGATATGCCCTTTGCCCTCCAGGGCGAGCCGCACGTCTTCCACCATCTGGCCTGCGCTCATTTCGAATACGAAGAAGTCGGTAACCTGCTTGGCCGTCTCTTTGATGATCTTGGCAGGGAAGGGCCACAGGGTGATGGGGCGTATCATCCCCACGCGCAAACCTTCCTGTCGGAGCCTCTTGATAGCCCCCCGGACGATACGGGCGCCTATGCCGTAGGCGAGGACAACCATCTCTGCGTCGTCGATCAAGAAGGTCTCATACCGGACCTCCTTTTGTTCCATTCTCTGGTACTTGCGGACCAGCTTCCAGTTGTGCTCCTCTTCCTCCTTCGTGTCGAAGAGAAGGGATCTGACCATCCGCGAGGGCCGTCCCTTGGCACCGTTGAGGATGTAGTCCTTTGGATAGGCTTTGGGCGGCGGAATATTGTCGAAGCTTACAGGCTCCATCATCTGCCCGAGCATACCATCACCGAGAATAATGACGGGGTTTCGGTATTCATCGGCAAGATCGAAGGCGAGGGGAACAATCTCTGTGAGTTCGGGTACCGAGCCGGGCGCCAAAACGATTGTGTGGTAGTCGCCATGGCCGCCCCCGCGTGTTGCCTGCATATAGTCCGATTGGGCGGGAGAAATATTGCCCATGCCAGGCCCTCCCCGCACCATGTCGACGACAACGGCGGGCAACTCATCGGCTGCCAAATAGCTAATGCCTTCCTGCTTGAGGCTCATGCCCGGACTGCTTGAAGAGGTCATTGCCCGGGCACCTGCGACGCTTGCCCCGAGAACCATATTTATGGCCGCAATCTCGCTCTCAGACTGAATAAAAATGCCCCCCACCTCGGGTATTCTTTTGGCCATGTACTCAGTCAGCTCATTCTGCGGGGTGATGGGGTAACCGAAATAGCATCGGCAGCCCGAAAGCACCGCCGATTCGCCCAAAGCAGCGTTGCCGCTCATAAGCCTCTTCATTCCTTATACACCTCGATGGCTACCTCCGGGCAGACGAGGGCGCAGGTGGCGCATCCGTTGCAGGCGCCGTCGCCGTCAAAGACGGCAACAAAATATCCCTTTTGATTGAGGGAGCCCGATATGGAAATGGACTTTTTTGGGCAGAATTCGATGCAGAGTTCGCAACTCTTGCACCGTTCCTGGTCTATGGTTATGTGGCCTTTCATGAGCAGGGATCGCGAATCGAATAAAGACGTTTTACATTAGCCTACGATGGGGGCCTTGTCAACCGTTTTTTTGTGGAAGCAGGTCGCCGGGACCGTGACAACCTCTCTTGAGAGCGGCCACTATGGCCCGGTCCGGTTCGGGAAAGCTGTACCGGTCGAGCTCGCTGATCTCCACCCATTGGACCTCGTCATGGTCCACGAGCGTCAAATTGCCGTCCAGTAGTGACGCCAAAAAGGCGTGCAGGGTAATTGTCACCTGGCAGTTAAGGGGCTGGGTGACCGAGCATAGATGGGGCCCCACCGAGATCCGGAGACCCAGCTCCTCCGCGATCTCCCTCGCAATGCAGGCCTCGAGGGTCTCGCCCGGCTCCTGTTTGCCACCGGGGAACTCCCAGAGATAGCCCATGTGGCCCCGCTTCCTCTTTGCGATGAGCACCTTACAATGTTTGAAAATGACCGCAGCGGTAACGATGATATGGCCTTGCCCGTCCACGAGTCCCTCCCGGTGTCCGGCGTGAGCATACCAAAGGCGGCGGAGGTAGTCAAACGTTCGGGCGACGGCACTCCCGCTCACGGTGGCGGCAGGTGGCGGTCAAAAAACCGTTTGAGACCATCCACATATACATCCCGTGAAAGCATGAACCCCCTGTTGTGATCACCCCTGATCTCAAGAAATTCTTTTGGATCGGGGGCTACCTGGAAGAGCCGGCGCCCGTGCTCAAAGGGCACGAGATCGTCATCGGGGCTGTGAATGATGAGCTTGGGGCATGATATAGCTGCCATTCTCGCTTCTGTATCGTAACTGTACCGGGAGATGAGGCGCACGGGAAGCCACGGGTAGAGCTTGCTTCCCAGGTCGGGGACGGAAGTGAAGGTCGATTCCAAGATCAGCGCGGCGGGAGGTTCTTTTGCAGCGGCGTAGGCTGCCACCGCACCACCCAGGGAACGACCAAAAAGAATGATCCTTTGGGGGTCAATGCCTTTGGAAAGGGCGAGAAAAGCCCAGGCAGCCTCGACGTCCAGATAGGTGCCTTTTTCCGTCGGCCTGCCGTCGCTGGCTCCGTATCCGCGGTAATCGAAAATGAGAACGTTGAGCCCCATGTCATGAAAGATCTTTACGGACTCCAGTCTGTGAGAAATGTTACCCCCGTTGCCATGACAAAAGAGCAGGGTGCCGCGGTCTCCAGGGTGAGGAATGTACCAGGCATGGAGGGTCAGGCCGTCGGCGGTTGTAAGGCTTACGTCTTCGTAAGGCATCCCGACAACGGCAGGGGTTGACGCTATTTCGGAGGAGGGGGAATATACCATCCCGTCCTGCTTGGCATAGACGAGGGCTAATATTCCCGAATAGGCAAGAAAGATGATGATTGCCGGTTTAACGAGCACGACGGCACCTTTAGCTATAGTATAGGCGTTCTGGTAAAGAATTTCATGGGGCCGGGGTGATTTTTCCCTGGACAATTAGTGTCTCCGTTGCCTAAGATGATTATAAAACGTACAGACGGACTCTTTCGCCGGTGGAGTGATACGCAATGGCAAAAAACGTTTGTAGCAGCAGGGGTGGCCCCCTGAAAATCCTTCTCGTTTATCCCAGGTATCCCGACACATTCTGGAGCTTTAAGTATGCCCTCCGTTTCATATCAAAGAAGGCCGGTTCCCCACCTTTGGGCCTCCTTACCGTTGCCGCCCTTCTACCTCCGGCTTGGGAAAAGAAGCTGATAGACACAAACGTGACTCCCCTTGAGGACGCCGATATTCTGTGGGCCGACTACGTGTTCGTCAGCTCCATGTCCATTCAGGCGAGAGCGGCGACGGAAATAATCAGCCGGTGCAATGGCCTCGGTGCCACCGTCGTCGCCGGAGGTCCTCTCTTCACTTCAGAGCACGAGAATTTCCCGGGAGTCGACCATTTTGTGCTCGGCGAGGCGGAACTGACGCTCCCGGCCTTCCTCGCCGATGTGGCCGCCGGTACGCCGAAGCCTATCTATACGACGGACCTGTGGGCGGATATAGAAGAAACCCCCATACCCCTATGGAGCCTTCTGAGTCTTAAAGAATATGCCTCCATGAATGTTCAGTACTCGCGGGGCTGCCCCTTCCACTGTGATTTCTGCAACATAACGGTTCTCTATGGCCGGACTCCGAGAACCAAGGGCAAAGACCAGGTTATAGCGGAACTCGAAAGCCTCTACGGACTGGGCTGGCGGGGCAGCGTCTTCTTTGTGGACGACAACTTTATCGGCAACAAGACAAAGTTAAAAAGAGAGGTTCTGCCTGCGCTCATCGCGTGGATGCGGACAAAGAAATACCCCTTCGCGTTCCATACGGAGGTATCGCTTAACCTTGCCGATGATCCGGAGCTTATGCGGCTTATGGTCCAGGCGGGCTTTGACACGGTTTTTGTGGGCATCGAAACGCCCAACGAAGAGAGTCTCGTGGAGTGCAACAAGTATCAGAACAAGGGCCGCGACCTCGAGGCCTGCGTCCGCTTAATTCAGCAGTCGGGCCTGCAGGTGCAGGGGGGATTCATCGTGGGGTTCGACAGCGACCCTATGGCGATCTTCGAGCGTGTCATCAGATTCATCCAGGAAAGCGCCATCGTGACGGCAATGATCGGGCTCCTCAATGCGCCGCGGGGAACGACGCTCTACCAGCGCCTCAGGGAAGAGGGGAGGCTGCTCAAGGATATTACGGGAGACAACATGGATCTCTCCATGAACTTCGTGCCGAAAATGAACTATGATACCCTGGTAAACGGCTATCGAAAGATTCTCAGCACCGTCTACGCGCCAAAGTATTACTACGAACGGCTACGTCGTTTCCTTAAGGAGTACAGGCCTTCGCAGGAGGCCCCCTTTCACTTTCGTCTCAATTACGTGGGGGCGCTCGTCAAATCCATGTATTACCTCGGAGTTGTGGGAGAAGAGAGGCTTCATTTCTGGAGGCTTTTCTTTTGGTCCCTACTGTGCCGGCCAAAGGTTTTCCCCTTGGCCATCACCTTAACGATCTATGGGTTTCATTTCAAGACCGTGGCGTACAAGATCAACGAAAGGGCCTCGCTTTAGGGTACAAAGGCAAGTCTCCCGACCTACCGCGCCATCTGTCGCATCAAGAGGGTTTAGCCTACTCAGCAGCGAATAAATATGGTATCTTTACGCACCATTCGACTGAGGGTACTATGGACAGGAAGATTATCGACGAGATCGTAACGGCTGTGGGGAAAGAGAATGTGCTTCTTTCCCTCGAAGATCGGAAATGCTACGCCTATGATGCCCGAACAGACGGGGTAATACCGGATCTTGTCGTGTTTCCGTCGTCTGCCCGCGATGTCTCCGTCATTCTGAGGCTTGCAAACCGGCACCTTTTTCCGGTCATTCCCCGGGGTCAGGGTACAGGCTTGACGGGAGGGTCAATCCCGCTCTACCAGGGCGTTGTGCTCGTCTTTACGAGGATGAACCGCATTCTGGAGATTGACACGGAGAACCTCGTGGCCGTTGTGGAGCCCGGGGTCATCACCTTCGACCTTCAGCAGGAGGCAGCAAAATATGGGCTTTTCTATCCGCCGGACCCCGCTTCTTACAAATATTCCAGCATGGGGGGCAATGTGGCGGAGTGCGCCGGCGGTCCCAACTCGCTCAAATACGGGGTTACGAGGGATTATGTTATCGGCCTTGAGGTCGTCAAACCGACAGGGGAGATCATGAACGTCGGGGTCCGGACCATGAAGGGGGTCGTCGGGTACGATCTGACGCGGCTCTTCGTGGGAAGCGAAGGAACGCTTGGTGTAGTGACAAAGATAACCGTCAAGCTGGTTCCCCTTCCCGAGGCAAAGGCAACCATTCTTGCCCTCTTTCACGAGGTGGAGGACGCGGCAAGGGCCGTTTCGGCCATCATAGCGGCCAAGGTGGTGCCGTCAACCATAGAGTTTATGGACAGGGCTTCGGTGAGATGCAGCGAGCAAGCATCTCCCATGGGACTTCCTGAAAATGTGGGGGGTCTGCTTCTTATAGAAGTTGATGGGGCAAGAGAGGTGATCCCCGTCCAGACCGAAAAGGTGAAATCCCTCCTGGCGGCCAACAAGGCCATGCAGGTGGACGTGACAGAAGATACGAAGGAGGCCGAGAAGCTGTGGACTGCAAGGCGGGCTCTCTCTCAGGCTACGTACAACCTCAATCCCGTAAAGATTGCTGAGGACGTAGTCGTTCCCCGTTCAGAGATACCGACACTCATACGGTCTCTCGAAAGCATGGAGAAAAAGTTCGGCGTCCCGATCCTCAGTTTCGGCCATGCGGGTGACGGAAACTTTCACGTGAGTATCATGATCAAGGACACTGCGGAGGACAGGGAGAGGGCGGAAGAAGCCGTGAGAGAGCTTTTTGCCGAGACGGTGAGGCTCGGCGGCACCCTCTCCGGTGAGCACGGCATCGGAACGTCAAAGGCCGCCTATCTGGGCATGGAGCTTTCGCCCGCTGTGATCGCCACGATGCAGGAGATCAAAAAGCTTTTCGACCCCAACAACATCCTCAATCCCGGCAAGATATTCCCCCAGGACCTTGGGGAATCGTCCACGGAGAGACAGCCACGATGAGGGCAATGCTTCTCCACGGTGTGATGCTGTTGTCGGAAACGGCCGAACCCCTTGTTCCGGCCCATATTCCTATCCCCGAGCCGGGGGATAAGGAGGTGCTCGTCAGGGTGTCGGCGTGCGGGGTCTGCCATACGGAAATCGACGAGATTGAGGGCAGAACGCCACCATCCTTTTTCCCCATGGTCCTCGGCCACGAGATAGTGGGAAGAGTGGTTGAAGAGGGCCCCGGGGTCACCAAATTGTGCAGGGGCATGCGGGTCGGCATCGCCTGGATTCACTCATCATGCGGCCAGTGCGCCTTCTGCCTTTCGGGCCGGGAGAACCTCTGCGCGCGGTTTCGGGCAACAGGCAGGGATGCCTTCGGGGGATACGCAGAGTACACAACGGTCCATGAAGATTATGCCTATCCGATACCGGACACCTTTCGCGACGAGGAGGCGGCCCCCCTTCTTTGTGCCGGGGCCGTGGGATACCGGTCGCTGAGGCTCGCAAACCTGAAGGACGGCCAGGCGCTTGGTCTCGTCGGTTTTGGAGCGTCTGCCCACCTGGTCATACAGCTCTCCCGTTTTCTCTACCCTTCATCAAGGGTTTTTGTATTTGCCAGGAGCGCCGAAGAGCGGTCTTTTGCCCTTGAGCTCGGGGCCGCATGGGCGGGCGATGTGGGGGAATCTCCGCCGGAGGCCATGCAGGCAGCCATCGATACGACGCCGGCGTGGAAGCCCGTCGTCGAGGCCATGAGGGGCCTTGATCGTGGCGGGAGGCTCGTGATCAATGCCATTAGAAAGGAGGAGCACGACAAGAATACGCTGTTGGGGCTGCAGTATCCCCTCCACCTGTGGCTCGAGAAAGAGATCAAGAGCGTGGCAAACGTGACGAGAGAGGATGTCTCCGAGCTTCTTGAACTCGCCGCCACTATCCCGATACGGCCCGAAATCCAGAGGTATCGGCTGGATGAGGCGAACGTGGCGCTCATCGAGCTCAAACAGAGGAAGATCCGTGGTGCTAAAGTGCTTGTCCTGTCAGGTGGGGGGTCTTTGTAAATGGCTAAACGGCTTGACAGTCAAGGAGTTACTCTGCTACCATTAACATTTAAGAGCCTTTAGGGGGGCGTGATGACCGAGATCCTCGTTGGAATCATGACACTGGCCGTCGTTGTCACAGCGGTTTATCTCATCTTTCTGCTGGTAAAGGTAAGAGGTTTTGTTGATGATGCCCGCAATGTGATGTCAGACGCACAGCGTGAGCTTTCGACGAACCTTGCAGACCTTCGGGAGACACTATCGGAGCTGCAGGCGACGCTGCGCAGCGTCCGCCATATAACGGATAATGTGGGTGCTATAACGGACCGCGCTGTTGTGGTAGCCGATGCTGCCAAAGAACTGAGCGAGAATGTACGAAAGGTGAGCCGGTTTGTGGGATACTTCGTGTATCCGCCGTCATCGAAGGCAGCGGCGTGGAAGATGGGGATTCAGGCCGGCTTGGGGTATGCGGCGAAGCATCTGCTCGGGATGAGAAAAGGAAGAACGCAGTAAATATTAAGGAGGATGACATGAGAGAAGAAGAACGCACCAGCATTGGAGCCACGCTGATGGCCTTTTTTATTGGCGGCCTCGTGGGGGCCGGAGTAGCCCTCCTGGTTGCGCCCGCCTCGGGGAAACAGACCCGCGAGAAGATCAAGGGCTTTACTGATGAGGCCCTGGAAAAGGCGGAGCAGTATATGGATGAGGTGAAAGCCAAAGCCACATCGGCAGTGGAGAAGGGCAAGCATTTCGTGGAAGAGAAGAAGACGGTCATCTCGAGGGCCGTAGAAGCGGGCAAAGATGCCTACGACAGAGAGAAAGAGAAGCCGGGAATGGAAGAGGGTGCCTAAGGCCTGTTAGGGGTGTTAGGAAGGCTGTTTCTCCGGGAATAGGGCCGACTTGGATCGTTCCACAGGTAATCGATTTACCTTTCTCACGCTAATCCTGATCGTCCTCATTCTCGGATACCTAAGCTATCAGATTGTAAAGCCTTTTCTTGCAGCTCTGGCATGGGCCACCGTTTTTGCCATTCTTTTCTACCCGGTCCATGCCTTCCTGATACGATATGTCCGATGGAGGTCTCTATCGGCGGTCATTACGGTTCTGCTTGTCCTCACGGTAATTCTCGGTCCCCTATCCTATCTGTCTTACCTCCTGGCCCAGGAGGTCACCAACCTGACAGCGTATCTCGGGAAAGGAGGAGATACGGTAGCGGGACTGACGAAAAATCCCATCGTGAGCGGCATGATGACAAAAATACTGCTGCTTTTCGGTATGTCGGAGGCTGAATTCCAGCAGAAGCTGCTTGAGAACATCGCCCACCTTGACAAGGAATTTATGGGCAGAATCACAGCAGGTCTCGGCAACGTCCTTTCCCGGGGGTTCGACTTTGTCCTCATGGTCCTTTCCCTTTTCTTTTTCCTGAAGGATGGCCCCGCCTATCTCGAGAAGGTAAGTGAGTTTCTGCCTTTTTCGCCGGAGAACCGCAAAAGGCTTGTAGTTCAGACACGGGGAATTATTGTGTCCACAATATACGGCGGTGTCACCGTCGCGTTGCTCCAGGGTGTCGTCGGGGGGCTGACATTCCATTTCTTGAGCATCCCGTCGGCCGTTCTGTGGGGCGTCTGCACGTTTGTCGCCTCCTTTATCCCCGTCGTTGGAACCCTCATTATCTGGGGGCCGGGCATCGTTTATCTTCTTCTGAAAGGCAGCCTTCTAAAGGCCATTGTACTTGGGGGTGTAGGCGTCTTCGGGATTAGCATGATTGATAATGTGGTAAGGCCGCTCATTGTGCACGGCAAGACCAGGATGCCGACGCTCGTGATTTTTTTCAGCATACTGGGAGGTATCGGCTACTTCGGTCTCATCGGTTTCATTCTCGGCCCCCTTGTCGTTGCCCTTTTCCTGTCCATACTGGAGATCTTCCGGCACTGGGAGGTTGAGAGAGATTTTGAATAGCCTGGCGACGACGGCCATGGGTATCCTCCCGCATGTCGATGTGGAGGAGGCTCTGAAGGCGTCCCTTTCCGTTGACATACCGTTCTGGCCACAGTTGCCCAAAATCTCCTTCTTCGAGGACATGTACGTACAGGCCATGGAACATTTTCCGGGCGCTGTCATAGACGCCGACAGCCGCAGGATTTGGGTCGACACGGCACAATTCATGGACGACGTTCCTGTTTTTCTGGAAAATGAGGATGATGACGGATATTTTGCCCTTTCCCGTCAGTATTCAAAGGGCTACCACACCTTCCTTGACCGTGAGCTGGAGTGTTTCGGGGCAATTCACGGTCAGGTGATCAGCCCCATCAGCCTTACCCTCAAAATTATGGACGAGAGTGGAAGACCCATAGTATATAATGATGAACTCAGGTCCTTTGCCTACTCCTTCATCCAGCGGAAGGTAAACGTGCAATACGAGGCATTGCGAAAGAGAAACGGTGGTGCCTTCGTGTGGCTCGATGATCCAGGGTTGGAGTTTGTTTTCAGCGGTCTTTGCGGCTACGAAGCGATGAGGGCGAAGCAGGAGTTGGCGGCCTTTTTTGAGGGCGTCAAAGGGCCGCGCGGCATACACCTTTGCGGCCGCCCGGACTGGGATTTCCTATTGTCGCTCAATATCGAGGTGCTCTCCTTCAACGCCTTCGCCTTTGGTGAAACATTTGTGGCCTATGACAAGGTCGTCGATTTTCTTGATGCGGGCAATACCATAAGTTGGGGCATAGTCCCGACGGCTTGCGAGGACTTCAGCGCGGGGATGCTGGACCATTTGGTGCAACGGCTCGAGGGCATGTGGCGCCATTTGGAGCAGAAGGGATGTCCGCTTGACAGAATCGTTCGCCAATCGCTTATTGCCCCGGCAACGTGCAACCTTGTCAACGTCGATGGAACGGCAACGGTGGAGGGTGCATTTACCCTCCTTAATACTATGTCATCTTACCTAAAGGACAAATACCTTTCATGAAGACCATACACATAGTCTGTAAACGAAACAAAGCCGATGCAACGGCTCTGGCGGCTCAGATCATCGAAAAATTCGGTGACCGCCATAGCATGCTCCTGGACGAGGGCTCGGCCCGGGCCTTGGGCTATGACCACGCATTTGAACTTGAACATGTCGGTGAGGGGGCCGACCTTATCGTTGTCCTTGGGGGGGACGGTACCTTGCTGGGGGTCGCCCGGTACGCGAGGGAGCGCTTGGTGCCCATTTTGGGGGTCAACCTCGGAGGCTTGGGTTTCTTGACGGAGATATCGACGGAAGACCTGCCGCTGATGCTCACCGAGGTATTGAACAACGAATTTGACGTATCCGAAAGAATCATGCTGGACGTGCAGGTAAGGAGGGCAGGGGCGGAGGTTTTTACGTTCACCATTCTGAACGACGCCGTCGTGACAAAGGACGCTTTGGCCAGGATCATCGACATCGAAACCTACGTGAACGGCGAATATGTCACCACGTACAAGGCCGACGGCCTTATTCTCTCAACGCCCACGGGCTCGACGGGATATTCGCTCTCGGCTGGAGGCCCCATCCTCTACCCGTCAATGAAGAACATTATCGTGACTCCCATCTGCCCCCACATGCTCACAAACCGTCCGCTCATCTTGCCGGAAGAGGCCGAGATTAGGGCCATCCTCAAGTCCAGGGAGGAGAAGGTCATCCTTACCCTCGACGGACAGGTAGGCTTTCCCCTCGAATTCGGGGACCAGGTCTTTGTGAAACGGTCTGCCCTGACGGTAAGGCTTGTGAAGTCATCGACAAAAGGCTACTTTGAAGTCTTACGCACCAAGCTGAAGTGGGGCGAACGGTAGCAATGCTCGCCTTTCTCAGGGTGGAGAATTTTGCGATTATTGAAAGCCTGTCAGTGGAATTTGCCGATGGGTTAAACGTTATAACAGGCGAGACGGGCGCAGGGAAATCGATCATCCTCAATGCATTGACGGCCCTCATGAACCAGAAAGTTCCATCGGAGCTCGTGAGAACGTCGGCAACACATGCCGAGATAACGGGCCAATTTTTTGCATCCGACAACGAATACCTCCTCAAGCGAATCGTCAGCGCCCAGGGACGCTCCAGGGCCTTTGTGAATGACGAGGCGGTTAGCCTGGGAAGGCTCCATGAAACGGCGTCACGCTTCGTCAACATCTATGGCCAGCATGAGCTTCTCCATCTTCTGGAGCGGGATCGTTACGTGCAGATTCTTGACGAACTACTGTCCCTCACGGACCTGCGACAAGAGCTTGCCGCGGTGATTCAGGAACTGAGGAGCGTTAAGGCCGCCATTGCTGCCGACGAGGCCGGCAGGACGCAACGCCAGCGGGAGGGGGAGCTCCTCGGTTTTCAAATAGGCGAACTGGAGAAGGATGGCCCGGGGCGGGGAGAGGAGGAAGAGATCCGGGAACGTTTGAAGGTGCTCAAAGACGCAGAAAAGATTAAAGAGGCGATGGAAGAAGTAATTGCTCGGCTGTACGCAGGGGAGGCATCTGCTTACGGTACGCTTCGGCTTTGCAGCTCGCTCTTGAAGGCCCTTGCACACCACCGCGACGTGGACCTCCTGCGGCTCAAGCTCGACGAAGTGGCCTACGAGATAGACGATACCGTAAAGGCGATACAGGACCTGGAAAAGCGCCTCTTTCTCGATCCCGAGGAGCTTGGGCGGCTTGACGAAAGGTTGGCCCGGATCTGGGCGCTTAAAAGTAAGTATGGGAGGACCTTTGAAGAGATGCAGCTCTTCCTTGAGAACGCCCGCATTCGCCTTAACGCGCTGCGGTCTGTTGCGGTACAGGGGGATGAGTTGGCGCAAAGGCGCCTGGAACTGGAGGGCCGGGCGGAAGCACTGGCCCATTCATTGAGCGAAGGGCGAAAAAGGGGTGTGCCGCAGCTTCGTTCAGCCATTCTTTTGGAGCTCAGCTTTCTTTCTATGGAGGCCGCTCGTTTCGATATCGAAATCGAGGAGAGGGAGACAATCGACGAGACGGGCAAGGATGACGTCGATTTCCTCATCAGCACCAATCCGGGCGAACCACTCAAGTCATTGTGGCGGGTGGCTTCGGGTGGGGAACTCTCTCGGGTCATGCTGGCCATCAAGAGCGTCCTGGGTGGAGACCGGGGGAAGACCATGGTCTTCGACGAGATAGACGCCGGCATAGGGGGCAGGGTGGCCGACATGGTAGGCAGAAGGCTGAAGAACCTCGGGGTTGGGAGCCAAATCATCTGCGTCACCCATCTTCCCCAGATAGCCGCCTATGGTGACTATCACTTTGTGGTGGAAAAGCTTCAGGAAGAGCATACGACAACGGCCGCTATCCGGCGGCTCGACGACGAAGAGAGAATACAAGAGATAGCCCGGATGCTCGGCGGTATGACGGTAACGGAGAAGACCGTAGCGAGGGCTGAGGAGATGTTGAGGCATGCTCAGGAAAGCACGCATTGAAGATGTAAAGCAGATCCATTCGATTATCAACGTTTCGGCCGCAAAGGGGGAGATGCTTGCGCGGTCCTTGGGTGAGCTCTACGATAACGTCAGGGACTACTTTGTCCACGAAGAGAGCGGCCGGGTCTTGGGCACCTGCGCACTTCACGTTTGCTGGGAAGACCTCTCTGAGATCCGGTCCCTCTGTGTCGTCGAGGAGGCCCGGAAACGAGGCATCGGCCGGGGGCTGGTAGAGGCTTGCTTTGGCGAGGCACGATGGTTCGGAACGAGAAAGCTTTTTGTCCTTACGTACCAGGTCGAGTTCTTCAAGGAAATGGGGTTTGAGATAGCGGACAAGCGGGACCTGCCGCACAAGATATGGTCGGACTGCATCAAATGCCCTAAGTTCCCCGAGTGCGATGAGGTGGCCATGAAGAGATTTCTGGGCGATGACGGAAAGGAGACCCCGTGAAGCGGTCCGTCATCGAGAGCCTGTTAGGGAATCATTTTGATCAATATGAAGTCGCCTTTATAAGGGAGAGAACGCGTAGGTGGGAGGTAAGGGACGGAGAAGTCTACGGTGCCGACGTAAAGATGGAGGATGGCATGAGCTTGAGGGCCGTGAAGGACGAGCGATGCGTCTTTACGCACACCTTCGCCCGCGGCGAAGAAGGGCTGCGCCGCCTCAGCGCTAATGCGGTGGAGCTTTTGCCGTTCATGGAGATAGATGAGGGTCTGGCATTCCCCGTTGGGGAGGGGGATGTGCCTGCCCTGTCGATTTGTGATGATGAGGGGCTGGGGGTCGACGACAGCGAAAAGGTGTCGAGGCTGCTGGGCATGGAGTCTCTTATCCTAAAGCACGACAAGCGCATAGAGAAAGCTCGAAATTGTGAATACGCGGAGACGGAGCTATCGGTGAGGGTAGTCAACTCACGGGGCATCGACAGAGAGGCAAAGAAGACGGTCTTCACGATTTTTGGACTGGCCGTTGCAGGTGACGGAAGGGGTGACGAGGTTTCGTACTATGATTGGAGCTGGTCGCACCGCCTCTCCGATCTTGACTTTTCGGCTCTGGCCGAGGGGGTAGCGAGCAAAGCCGTTCTGTCGCTCGGGGGTGCGGGCTTACCCACCGGTACCTATAGGGGCATCATCAGCCCTCGGGCTGCTGCTGACCTTCTGCAGGTTCTTTCAGCCTCCTTCCTGGGCGAGAGCCGGTACAAAAAAAAGACAAGGCTCGAGGGTAAGGAGGAGCAGCCTTGTTTCTCACCGCTCTTGAGCATCGTTGACTCAGGGCTGGAGGGTGTCGACGCCTTTCCATTCGATGGGGAGGGCGTGCCTTCACGGGAGAACCGCATAGTAGAGAACGGCGTGTTCAAAGGGTTTGTCTACGACGGATATTACGGGGCGAAGTTTGGCAAGGCATCCTCGGGCAACGCTGTCCGGGGCGGTGTCACAGCGCCCCCGCAGAACGGTATCAGAGGCATCTACATAGTCGGCGGCCATACGGACATTGCAGGGTCGCTGTACGAAGGCATCATCATTGACGATCTTATGGGCGTTCACACGGCGAACCCTATTACCGGGGAGTTTTCTCTGGGCGCAACGGGCTGGTCGCGAAAGGGCGTCGATGAGCGGCCGTTTAAGGGTATCATTTTTTCCGGAAACATCTTTGAGCTCCTGAACCGTGTCCAGGCGGTAGGTAATGATCTGAAATTCTATGGGCCCGCCGGTGCGCCCTCCCTGTATCTGGAGGGAATGACCATTAGCGGCATGTGAGTGAGGGAAAATGAGGGCAAGTCCGGGCAGCCGGTAAATGGCTATTCACTGGGCCTCCGGCTCTGTGCCGGCTCACAGCCCGTGGAGGGGGAAGATGTTTTTTCTTATGTATTCGACGACACGGTCGGCCTGGGCCAGACACTGCTCCTTTTCCCAGCCATCGGACAGGTAGGGAGGGTCGTCTATTTGGCCGGCTCCGGCCTCCGGTCCATACATCATGCCGCCCACCAGACCGGCATGGAGGTCCTGAGGCTCAAGTCCGCAAAACGCCGCCCATGCCAGCGTCCAAAGGTTGGCTGTCTTGTAAATGTTATAACCGCCTGATCCAAGGGCCAACACCTTGGGGCAGAGACCGCTCAGCACAGACACTACCCTCTTGTAGCCATTGCTCGTCAGGTTCAGATGGGCCAGAGGGTCATCTTTGTGTGCGTCACCGCCGATATTGGCCACGAGAATATCGGGGTCGAATTTCCGCAGAAGTGGTGGAACAACAGACTGGAAAGCGGCGACATAGACATCGTCATCGGTGCCGGCCCGGAGGGGAACGTTGACGTTATATCCCCGTCCGTCTTTGGCGCCGATCTCACCCTCGAAGCCTCCTCCGGGGTAAAGGGTTTCTCCGGACTCGTGAAGGGATATGGTCATAACCCTGTCGGACTCAAAGAATGCATCCTGCACGCCGTTGCCGTGATGGGCGTCTATGTCGACACAGGCTACTCGCTGACCCTTTCGGACCAAATCCGCAACGGTAAAGGCGATATCATTGATGTAACAGAAACCCTCCGCCCATTCTCTTCCTGCGTGGTGGAACCCGCCGAAAGGATTAAAAACAAACCGAGCCTCCCCATTGAACAGCATGAGGGCCCCCTCGTAGGTACCGCTTGATGCCGTCAGTGCATACCGGTACATGTGTCTGAAGATCGGGTTGTCCGGTGTCCCCAAGCCTGCATGGAGCATCTCGATGCTAAAGTCTCCTGCCTCCGCCCTCTTGAGAAATTGAACATACTCCCGTGTGTGGAATAGGTAGAGTACTTCCTCGTCCATGGGTTGGGGTTCCAGGATTTTTTGATTGCCGGCACCGATAAGGCCGTACCGGTTAAGGAGTTCGAACATGAGCCTCGCCCGCGCCGGCTTAAAGGGATGGGACGGCTTATACTCCTGCTGCGTGAGGGCGTATGAATATATAAGAACGTCAAGCACGTAATGCCTTTGGGGTTGGAGCACCCTAATTATATCTTTGGCCGAAACTCGATACAACAGTAATTGTGTTGCCGCACCACATAGGCAGGCGTCGCCGATCCCTTGAAAGCGATATTGAGGATTGGGTTGCAGAGTCGGCCGGACTTGTGTATAAGAAGACAAGAGGCTAATACGTATCGGGGGACTTGAGGATTACATCGCCACTGCGAACTGTCTTTCCGGGCAATCGGGTATGAACGGCAAACAAAATGGTGTGCCCGTCCAGGGCGCTATGCCTTTTCATCGATAAGCACGAAGGCCATGAGGGCGGGCTCCGCTCCGTCGTTAATCCACCCGTGGTTTGTTCCCCTTTGAATAACGACATCGAGAGGTTTCAGTTCGCACTCGCCGTCATCCAAGAGGAGCTTGACGCTCCCCGAAAGGACAACGGCGTAATCCAGGGTGTGCGTTCTGTGCATGGCGGGGTGACGGCGAGTATCGAGGCGCGTGTGCGAAGCTCCAAGGGCCGAGAAGGCCTCGAAATACATCTGTTCCAGGGCCTCAGGACTCAGACCCTGAGACGGCATGATCCGAAGAAACCGGAAGACGGTCCCGCCCACCGGCGGCTCCAGTTGTTTGGGCAAGACCCCGAGATTGGGCATGGCTTGGAGCTGGTCTGGAGTTCCATCGGTTACCCACAACTCGTGCAGCGATTCGTCCATCGCCGTCGTTGTATCCGAAAGAATTACAGATCGCCCCTGATCGTCATTCCCGGTGACGAGCCTCCGCACCTTCAGTTCTCCTTGATTCCGATCCATTTCTTCCCTCCATATCGCACCGGGTTGCACAGTGGGCCTGCCGCGAGGGGGGCGCAGCGTCTCCGGTCGGGAATCGACCCGCCAGTTGCTACGTCGCCTGCTGCGTGCCGTCAAGCTCCTGCAAAACCCTCACCAGCTTCTGAATCTGTTCCCGCACCAGGACGTTGTCGATCATGGCCTCGGCCGCCCCGATAAGCATCGCATTGGCCTCGCGGCAATCCCCTCGCGAGATGAGTATAACCGGCTTGCCGATGGCATGAGCATAGCCCATCTCGAAAGCAGTGCCCGTGTCGGCATCATCAGCGAGGGCTATAAGAACGTCGCATTCATCGAGCAGCATGAGGCATCGGCTCTTTATCTCTCCTGCCATTAGCACCTTTAGGTCCCTGTCCGGTCCCTCGACGAGAGGGGTGTGCTCGAACGGATCGACGAGAACCATATGGCCCCTTAGAGCCGCCGACATCCCGGCAAGGAACAACTCCTTAAACTCTCTCTGCCCGTCTGTAAAGCAAGGGTGGGCAAAATAGACCCTCATCGCCCTATCTTCCTGCCCCAAACGATACCAGCCGCCTTCGCCGTTGCGGCCCCGTCCAGCGGTCCCATATCGTATGTCTATACCAGGAATGCCGAGGAAAGGAAACAGGAAATGCTGTCGAAGTCGACGGCCGATCTTTCGGGAGTTCTTGATGAGGCCCGCGGGACTTGTGTCGTTATACGTCATTGGCTATGATATTTACAGCAATAGTGTCGATGGAGGATACGTATGAAGGTAGTTACCATTGCTTCACAATCTCAGGTTGTCATTCCCAAGAGGCTTCCGGATGCCTTGAAGATTTCTCCGTGCCGAAAAAGCCACAGGGTCATCGGGGGAGGCAGAATCGAAGTGATACCCCTCGTAGATATCTCAAAGATGAAGGGACGCCTCAAAGGCACTGGTATCTCTGTCGAGAGGAAGGGGGGCATAGATGACGAACGTCATTGAGTCCAAGCCTGCCGTGTCGGGGGCGGGGGAAGACCCGGTTTACATCCATACGTTTTCCGGCATAGCTTTTGACCTGCTGAACCCTAAGCCGGAAATGATTCTCATCGAAGACATAGCGCACTCCCTTTCACTGATAAACCGTTATAACGGTGCCGCTTTGTTTCCGTATAGTGTCGCACAGCACTCGCTGTATGTGGCGAGCCTGCTTTCTGAAGAGCTTAGGCTGCATGGTCTTCTCCACGATGCTGCGGAGGCCTATATCGGGGATATGGTAAGTCCGCTCAAGATAATCATGTCACAGTACAAGCTAATAGAGGCAAAGATATCGAAGGTGGTGGCTGACATGTTCGGGTTGGTCTATCCTGAGCCCTGGGAGGTGAAGAAAGCTGATTTGGCCATGCTGTCCGCTGAGCGGGATCAGGTATTGCTCCCTTCCTATGGGCCATGGTACAAGGACTTTCCTGCCCCGGCGCCAATCACCATTGAGGTAATGCCCTGGCATGAGGTGCAGGAGATGTTTTTATCAGAGTTACATGCCCTGCTTAATCATAGCCCCGAGGAGAAGGGCAGGAAGTAAAGAGGAAGCGGATCCTGACGAGGGACGACGAGAAGAACAGTAATGAGGGAGGACTTTTCACTTCGAACTATTTACGCCCCGTTACACAGTAGAGCTGCCCGATCTTTTCAATGTCGAACCGGTTGAAACCGGCTTCGGTCATGAGCAGGGCAACCTGCGCCTTGGTATAGAAGAAGACGTCGCAGTCTCCCATGCCCAGCCGCACTTTTCGCACGGGGGCCTTCCAGGTCCAAACGGTAGGGAAGGAGATAATGATGCGATCGCTGGATATCTGCGCCATCCTCCGAACGACTGGGAGCGGGTCCTTGATATAGTCGAACAGGCCGATACCGATGGTAACGTCAAAAGGCTCATTGGGTTCAAATGCCAAAAGGTGCCCGTGGATAAATCTGGTGCAATCCGCAAACCCCAGGGACCGGGCCCTTAGGGCGCACGTTTTCACCATCTCTGTGGAGATATCGAGTCCCACGACGAGGCGGGCCTTACGGCGCGCATACTCCAGGGAGTATCGGCCCGTCCCGCACCCTACATCGAGGAATGTCCGTCCCTCGATAGGTTCCGAATTGGCCATCGTGTATTCGAAACGCTTGTACATATCCCACCGCAAAAACCGATCCGCAAGGTTACCAAGGAACCCTTTATCGTGCGAATAAATGGCGTCGAAGGCGGCCACTTCTTTGTCCCAATAGTCTTTCTGCCTTTTCAGGTCTTTGTTCATAGGTTGAGCACCTTTCGTGTTGAAGAGAATGAGAAATCTGTCAGGAGCCGATCGAGGCGGCCGAAGGTGTGGCGGAGGTTGACGTAGTGTCGGAGCTGGCTCGCCACGGGCATGGCTATCCTCGGCTGGTCCGGGTCGATCTCCCACGGGTGGAGGTAGAACATAACGGGCCTCTGACGGCGGGCGCATTGATTCATAAAGTGGGCAATGAGACGGTAGGGGAAGGCCCGGAAGAAGCATCCGCCGCCGAAGGGGACCCTGAGGCCGAAAAAATCGCCGCAGGCAATGGGAAACTCTATGATACCGTCGGCGATCTGAAAGATGCCCGTTGAAACGCCGCGTATATCGGAGTACGCCTTCATAAAGCTGATAGGGAAGACGGACGAATCGTAGAGTATGCCGTGGCTCTTGAGGATATCGAGCACCCAAAGCGTGTCGGCTGTGACGGTGAACGTCGGGGCGCGAAACCCCACGATCCTTTCTGCAGTCAGCGGTTGGGTGACCGAGAGAGCCCTATCAAGGTCTTCGGAAAATTGTTCCGGGGTCATCTCCGTCAACAGGCGGTGCGAATAGCCGTGGGTGGCAATCTCGTGACCTCTCTCCGCTATGGCGCGGATAAGGTCAGGTTTGCGCTCGGCAATCCAACCAAGCACGAAAAAGGTGGCTTGGACCGCATGCCTGTCCATGAGTTCCAGCAGGCGGGCCGTGTTCCCTTCGATGCGAAGCTCTTGAGCTTCCCACTGGCCGGGCGTGATGGCATGGGCCATATTGCTGACGCAAAACCAGTCTTCAAGGTCAAAGGAGAGGACGTTCGTCACGGCTCGACGCCCCCCGGTGCCGTCTGTAATTTCCGGCTCAACAGGTCTGCGGCCAACCGGGAACCGTCGGCGTTCCAGTGCGTGTCATCGGGGTGATACAGCCCTATTTGCCTGTTCCTGAAAGCATCTTCAAAGGCACCCTGGGTGTCTACCACCTCGATGCCGCGGGTCCGCAGCCTCTCCTGTAGATCAGGAAGAAAGCGAGGGCGCTCCGTGCCCAGATACTTGTGGTAGATGGTTTCCTTGTTGGGAATGGGTAGAAAAATGAAGCGGATACCCCTACCTTTCAGGATCTCATGGTAGCGGCTTAACACGTTCACGGCGTTACTCATGCCTTCCTCTGAAACAGGCCTGTTTGCCTTGACTCCCTGAAGAAAAAAGAAGCACCGGTCTCCCACGGGGGTGCAGTCGGGCAGAGGCTTGCCCACCCTGCGGATGGCGGACCTGAAGTAGTTGAGCATATTCCCTTTTTTGACCCGGTCCAGCCATTGTGCCACCGTCTGGAGCACCCTGTTCTGTGCGAGCCGGCCGGCAAATCGTTCAAAGATATTGGGTGCAACGGAGGAGAGCTTGATTTTGGGGGTCCGCAAACCGGCAATGTCTCGCTCTATGCATGAAAAAACAACGGTCGGTGGAGGCCTGTGGGCAAGAAGAGGATGGTTCGAAAACCGCCGTGTGCCTCCAGGTGCCAGGGGGTAGACGGCAAGACCGGTCCGGACGCTGACGACTTCGGAGAGCATATCGGACTGGGTAAGGCCGCTGCCGGCTATGTTCGAGTCGCCGATGATAACCACATCGTAGCTGTTCCGGCCATCGTCTTTGATCCGGTAGCCATAGCGGTCCGTCCACCACTCCGAGTCTTTGAAGGTGGTGTAAGGGGTATGGTGTGCCAGGTCACCTTGCTCTATCTTCCGTATGTGCATTCGCGGATAGAAGGGGCCCTGGAGGATACCAAAGGAGTTCCTGGCCAGAAGCGCCTCCCAGACCTTGAATGTGAAGAAGTCGATGGGCAACACGAAAAGCTCCACGGCAAGGGCAGCCAGGAGGGGCAGGAAGAAAATGAAGTAGCGGGCGAAAGGTCTCTTAAGCATAGCTCAGAACTGAAAATAGATGAATGATTCGGAACCCGGCGCGGCCAGAACAAGAACGGCGAGAATGAGAACGTAGTAGACTGTCCAGCGTAGGGCTAAGGGTCGCGCGGCCAGCATGGCCCGCATCCGATCGTGAGATTCGAGCCGGTGGAAAAGCCACGAGAATAGGAGGGCACCAAGGGCTACGAACAGCTCAAGTTTAGGCAACCCAAAGAAGACGGCCTTTTCAAGGCCGCCTGGAGCAGCAAGGCCTGTCCACCCCGAAAAAAGCCCTCCGAGAACTGAAAGCGCCTGCGTGACGCTGGTGGCCCGGAAGAAAACCCAGGCTAATGCTACCAGGGTGAACGTCAGGCCAACCCGAATGGCTCGCCGCAGGCCTGGGAGGGAGGCAACCCCGACGGCCGAGGCAATGCGCTGGCGGATTGGGGCGGTAAGGGCTCCTCCGGCGATGTATATGCCATGGAGAAGCCCCCAGACCACGAAGGTCCAGTTGGCCCCATGCCAAAGGCCGCAGACGAAGAAGACGATGAGTACGTTCAGGGAGCGGCGGAGTCTGCCGACGCGGTTGCCCCCCAAGGGGACATAAAGATAGTCGCGGAGCCACGTCGAGAGAGAGATGTGCCACCGCCGCCAAAACTCCCCCACAGAAAGGGCCGAATAGGGCCGGTCGAAATTGTCCATGAGTCTGAAGCCGAGGACCTGAGAAGAACCTATGGCGATATCCGTGTATCCGGAGAAATCGTAGTATATCTGAAAGGAATAGAAGACGATGGCGATGGCGATTGTCAGCCCGGAGTGGTCCTCGGGATGCTGGTACACGGTATCGACAAACCGTGCGAGCCGGTCAGCCACAACGACCTTCTTGAAGATGCCCCACACGATAAGCTTGAGCCCATTGGTCGTCCGGGCCCAATCAAAGCGCTGGACGTCATGGAGTTGCGGCAGAAGGTTCTTGGCCCTCTCTATGGGGCCTGCAAGTATCTTGGGAAAAAATGCGACGTGACACGCGAATCGGCCGAGGTGAAGTTCTGCTTCAATATTGCGGCGATAAAGATCGACGGAATAACTGACTGCAAGAAAGGCATAGAAGGAAATGCCGACGGGGAGGGGCATGCCTGCCTGCGGCACCTGCAGGGTAAATCCGAGAAGGTGCGCCGTATCCTCGAGGGCGGCGAAGAAAAAGGCGAGGTACTTGCACAGGAAAAGGAGCCCAAGGACAAAGACGCAGTTATAGGCACACCACTTCTTTCTGACCCTTTGCGAAGCCGCTTCGGCCATTTTCCTGCCGGAAAGGTAGGTGCTTAGCGTCATTGCCCCGAGAAAAACGAGATGGGCGGGCTCAAGGGATGCGTAGAAATAGATGCTGGCGGCGAGGATGACCGCCCAGTTAAACCGGGGGGCAACGCGAAAGAGGAGGATGGCGGCAACGGATAGGAATATGGCGTATTCGAATGAATAGAAATCCATGGGAAACCTTATGATATACCGGCTTATAGGGCCACTGAATTAGAGGGAATTGTAGCAGAACGACGGCGCCGTTACAAGTTTTACCGGCCGTCGAATGTCTTGGACAGAAGGCCCTGCCTGTAATAAACTATGGCCAATCGGTTGAGAAACCCCTATGAACAGCATAACTTCTCTTTTCTGCGATGAAGGGCCGGCGAGGGACCGCCTTCGCCTCCTCGTAGCCTTGGCGGCCGCTGCCTTTTGGCGGCTACCCCTCGTCATCTGGCCTGAGGTCATTCACAACGATGGCATCGAGTATGTGCGTATAGCCAGATTGGCCGCCGAGGGCATCTTCGGGGTAGGAGAGGTGGAGCCGCTCTATCCGGTGGTGGTCGGCCTCTTTGGTAGGCTTGCGGGAGATTTTGAAATAGCGGGACTCATCGTTTCGAGTCTCTGCGGCACGCTGCTGACGATACCCGTTTTTTTTCTGACACGAAGGCTTTTCAATTCAAAATCGGCCTTCACGGCAGCACTCTTTGCCGCCTTTATGCCGTCGTTCTACGTTTACTCCGGCTCTGTGCTCACTGAAACGCTCTA
The DNA here is from genome assembly GCA_964651435.1 of uncultured Pseudomonadota bacterium. GTDB lineage: Bacteria > Desulfobacterota > Syntrophorhabdia > Syntrophorhabdales > CAYQXL01 > CAZYVU01. The sequence goes on along the minus strand of CAZYVU010000036.1, from coordinate 5,994 downwards.
CGGGCTCCTCCTGTGCAGCGCCGTTCTATGTGGGTGGGCCGGGCTGGACAAGGGGCGGTTCACTTCTGCCATTCTTTTCGGCGTCTTTACCACAATGGCCTACCTGACCAGGCCCGAGGCGGTGGCGCTACTTTTCATCTTTTGTTTCTGGATGCTGGTGGTCGGTCCGCGTGCGGGGCGACGGGGGCCCGTCAGCCGGATCGGGCTTGCGGTGCTTGCCCTGGCCTCTTTTATAGCCTTCTCCTCACCGTACCTTCTGCACATCAGGAGTACAACGGGAGAGTGGGGCCTCTCGAAAAAGATCACTATTTCCGTCGGCAGCAGGACCCCAAAGGAGAACGCCGTCACACAAAATAAGGCAAGGAGGGACAAGCCGAAGGATGTATACATCGGCACCCTTGTCAAGGATCCGGCAAAGCTGGCAGGCAAGGCAGCATGGGGACTCATTCAGTCATTAAACAAATTTCAGCAGGCCCTGACCCCCTTGCTCTTTTTCTTCGCAATTGTCGGGTTCATTATGAAGGTCAATGGTCTGTGGCCCTGGAAAGCAAACCTCTATCTCCTGTCGCACCACGCCTTCTTTTTTGCTTTCGTGCTGCCTTTCTTTTGGATCACGCAGCGGTATACGGCCCACATGATTCCCATTACCCTCCCGTGGGCCGCCTACGGCTTCTATGGCGCAACCGCTTGGCTCGGGAGAAAAGCCCTCCCGGCCCGTAGTATGGGCTCTCTCCAGACCCTCTGTCTGGCCTTGGTGCTGGCAGGTCTGTGCGTCTATGGTTTTGTATCCAACGACAGGGGGCACCGGGCCATCAACAGAGAACTCGGCCTCTGGATGAAGGTAAATATTGGGCAGGGGAGCTCTGTGCTGAGCCACTCGGCCCACGAGGCGTTCTATGCCGGATTGAAGTGGGTTCCCGCCAAGGGGTCCGGCTACGATGCCATGGTTTCGGAGGCAAGGTCATCGGGGGCGCGGTATATCGTTGTGGATGAAGAACTCGTCCCCTCCTTTCTAAAGGAATGGCAGGCCCGCGGGGGTATGCGGCTTTTGATTGATTACCGAAAGGACAACGAGAGGCTCCTGCTCTTCCACGTTGCGGGGGAGGGGCGGGATTGAAGAGAAAACTGCTACTGCAATGGCTCCTTGGCATCCTCTTCCTCGGTCTTCTTTTCGCGATCGGAGATGCGAGAAGCCTGCTGCGCCTCCCCTCTGTCGATTGGCGGGCCGTCGTCTTTGTGGCTCTCGGCACCATTCTCTTCGCCCTGGCCCACAACCTCCGGTGGATGGAAATCGTCGGTATCGTGGCCCACGAGAGGGGCCGGCGGGCCGGTGACTTTCTCGATTTCTTTCGGTGGCTCATGAACAGCTACGTGGTCGGCATGGTGGTGCCGACGGACCTTAGCCTCGCCGGCCTGCGGGTCTTTTACATGAATAAATCGAAGGTTCTCGGCCCCGAGGTCGGTCTCTTTTCCGTTTTGCTCGATAGAGCCTTTGACCTCCTCGTCTTCGGCCTCTTTGCGCTCACATCCTTGCTTTACTTCGGTCGAATACTCAATGGGCCGGAATCGGTTGCGGCACTCCTCTGTCTTGTGGGCCTCACCTTTCTGGTTTTTCTTGCGCTGGGCGGCCGCTCCATTGCCCTCATCGTCAAGGCGTACCGGTGGGCCTTCGGCCTTCTACGTCATATCCCCCTCCTCCGGCGGCGCATGGGCGATGGCGGATCGGCACCACTCGAAACTGCGGCCTTCGGGAGGCCGGCAATAGCCCTCATTGTGGCACTCAGCATAATAAAATACCTCTGCATGGTCATGCGATTCTATTTTCTGGGGCAGGCCTTCGGTACGGGGCTGAGCTGGTTCCATGCCATCCTCGTCGTCCCCCTGGTTCAGGCCGCTTTCCTGGTCAGCCTTACCCCCGGAGGGCTGGGCGTCGTTGAGCTGGGGACTTACGGGGCCCTTATGCTGGGTGGCGTGGCGGAGGAGCGGATTCTCCTCTTCGTGGTAGGGCAGAGGGTTATTGTCTCTTGCACCGTCGTCGGAACGGCACTGGCGGCCCACATCGCCACGGTGGTTCGCACAGGGCTGAGGGGCGGGGCGGGGGTCGGGACGGATGGGTAGGGAAGGGCCTGTAACGGTCTCCTTGATTATCGTCAATTGGAACGGAAGACACTTCCTCGAGGAGTGCTTTCGATCGATCTGGGAGCAGAGCTTTACTGGCTTCGAGGTCGTAGTGGTAGACAACGGCTCGACGGACGGGTCCGTTGATTGGCTCCGCAACTGCAGCGGGGGCAGCCTCACGCTTATCGAGAACCGCGACAACCTCGGGTTCGCCGAGGGCAACAACCAGGGCATAAGGATATCGCGGGGAACCTATGTTGTTCTCGTGAACAACGATACGGTACTTCACAAGGATTTTCTGCGGGAGCTCGTAAGGGTCGCAGAGATGCGGCCGGATGTTGGGATGTGCGCCTCAAAAATATTGATCTACGACGACCCAGGCCGCATCGACGCCGTCGGCCAACTTTTGTATCTGGACGGGCTGAACAGGCAAAAAGGTCACCTCGAAAGGGACAGAGGCCAATACGACGAGGACGGCGAGATACTCTTTCCGGCAGGCTGTGGCTCCCTGTACAGAAGGGGCATGCTCGACGAGATAGGACTCTTTGATGAGCAGTTTTTTGCCTACGGCGAGGACACAGACCTTGGCCTGCGCGGGCGCCTGGCCGGATGGAGGTGCCTCTATGCCCATCGGGCCGTCATCCTCCACAAGGGATCGGGCTCCACCGCCAAGTATTCGCCCTTTAAGGCCTTTCACGTGGAAAGAAACAGGCTTTGGGTTGCCGTGAAGAATTTTCCCATCTGGCTGCTCCTATTGAATCCCATCTTTACGGGCTATCGTCTTTTCTTTCAGGCGCTCGGGGCCCTAACTGGACGGGGGGCGGTAGGTAGGTTCAGGAGCCAGCACTCGGCAACAGCCCTTCTGGGCATACTCTTAAGGGCCTACGGCTCGGCATTTTTGGGCATCGGTGGAATTCTAAGAAAGCGGCGCATGGTCCAGCGCACGCGAAAAGTCGATAACGGAGAGATTTGGAGATGGTTCAAAGAGTCGGGTATAAGCGCCCGGGATATTGCTTTCATGGAATGATCCAAGTATGCTATACAGTTTTTGGAATTAGGGCATGAGTTCATCAGGCAAGGTATTTATCATTGGTTTGGATGGGGGCACCCTTGACCTCATCGGTCCCTGGGTGAAGGAGGGGCGCCTTCCCGCCATGGGACGGCTTATGGCCGAGGGCTCCTCGGGCAACCTGGCCGTCGAGCTTCCCCCCGTCACGGTGCCCAACTGGCCGTCGTTCATGACGGGGAAGAACGCTGGAAAGCATGGCGTCATTCATTGGTTCACGAAGAAAAAGGGACTCTCCGAGTGGTCTCTCGTCAATTCTTCCTCAATCAAGGCTCCGACCATATGGGAGATGGCGACGCAGGCGGGCAAGAAGTCCGTGGCCATCAACGTTCCCGCCACCTATCCCCCAAAGCCTATTGACGGTGCCATAATTACGGGCCTGCTTACGCCCCCCTCGGCCAAGGACTTCATCTATCCGGCACCACTGAAGGAGGAGATCGACAACGTTACCGGAGGATACCGGGTTTATACAGATGTCCTCTATCGGACCGGGAACGAAGAGGCCTTTTTGAACGGTCTTTTCAGAAGCCTTGAGAGACGGTTCAAGGCTAGCCGCCACCTCATGGATACGGCGGCATGGGATATCTTTTGCATCGTATTCAGCGAGACCGATACCGTGCAGCACGCCTTCTGGAAATTTATCGATCCCAGCCATCCGCTCTACGACAAAAAGCAGGCGCAACTCTGGGGCGACGGGATTTTTCGGATATACGAGCGCATAGATGGGTACCTGGCTGAATATCTTAAACGGCTCGACGGTGATACGCGGGTCATCATCATGTCCGATCACGGCGCAGATCCCTTTTACAAGAAGTTTTATACCAACAACTGGCTCATCCAACTGGGTCTTGTGGCCACCAAGGAGGATTTCAGTTCCCGGCTGAAGTATTGGGCTTTCCGTAACGGCTTCACGATAACCAACCTCTATCGCCTGCTCATGAAGACCGGCTGCATTAACTGGACGGCGAAGGTGCCGAGGAACGAGTCGGCGGAATCGCTCGTCCGAAAGCTCTTCCTTTCCTACGGCGACGTTGACTGGGAAAGGACGACCGCCTTTGCCTTCGGGGGCTTCGGCCAGATATATCTCAACATACCGGGAGGGAACGGGTCTACGGCCGGAGTGGGGAACCCCTCGTACGACCGGCTACGGGAAGACCTCATCGGCAGGCTGGGCAGGATGGAGATATCCGGCATCGGACCTATCGTCGATGAGGTGTACCGCCGGGAAGAACTCTATCACGGAGACTACCTCCACCTCTTGCCCGATATAGTCTTCATACCGAAGCGCGGATACGTAGACCCGGGAGACTTCGAGTTCGCATCCAACAGGCTCCTCGACGACGCGCTTCTCGGTTCGGGAAGCCACAGCAAGAGGGGGATCTTTGTACTTTGGGGGGAGGGAACCAGACCCATATCGAACCTCTCCCCCATAGCCATCCACGACATTGCACCAACGATACTCTATCTTTCGGGGGTTCCCGTGCCTCTCGATATGGATGGGAGGGTCCCTACGGAATGCTTTACGGAAGAGTGGCTCTCGGCCCACCCCGTTTGCTTCGCCGATGCCGGCGGAGATGGTCGCCTCGAAGCCGTCTCCTACTCCGCCGACGATGAGGAGGATGTGAAGAGACAACTTAAGAACCTTGGATATCTTGGTTGATCCGGGGGAACGGTTGAGACCGCTCGTCATTATCCCCGCCTATAACGAAGAGAGAGGCATTGGCCGCGTTATAGGATCGGTTCGCCGGGAGATACCCGAGGCCGACATTTTGGTTGTCGATGACGGGTCGGCCGATGGAACGGCCCGGGCCGCCTACAGCGCCGGGGCGGCCGTTGCCCGGCACCCTTTCAATCTCGGTTACGGAGCCGCATTGCAGACGGGATACCGGTTCGCCACGCGGGCCGGCTATGAAGTGCTTGTGCAGATGGACGGCGACGGCCAGCACGATTCCTCCTGCATCGGGGTCCTGCTTGAGCCGATTCGTTTAGGGGAGGCCGATGTGGCCATAGGCTCCCGTTTCCTTGGCGGAACCGGGGGTGCGGCACCAAAAGCTGCATACGATGTTCCCTTGGCCCGCAAGATCGGCATATCGCTCTTCAGGGCTATCACAGCGCTCATCATCCGGCAACGCATCACCGACCCCACCTCGGGCTTTCAGGCTATGACAAGAGCCGTTTTCTCAAGCTTTATTGGAGAGAAGTTTCCCGCCGACTATCCTGACGCCGATGTGATCATCATGCTTCACCGCTCGGGGTTCCGCATCGTCGAGGTCCCGGTGCGCATGTTTGAAAACCCCGACAAGAAGTCTATGCATAGCGGCCTCAAACCCCTGTATTACATGTTTAAGATGTTTCTATCGATCTTCGTGACCCTTATGAGACGGTAGCGCTCTGAAAGGAGGTTCTATGCCCATTCGGACAAAAGTGGTTGCTCTCGTAATAAGCATCGGTATGCTTTTGCTTATTATCGAGCTGGTAAGACGGCGCAAGCTAAGGGAGGAGTATTCCCAGCTTTGGTTTATAACGGGGATTGTCATCGTGCTTATGATGGTCTGGTTTGACCTGCTCCGGTTTATCAGCCACCTCGTCGGCGCCGTGAATCAGATCTCCACCATATTTTTCCTCGCCTTCCTCTTTCTCGTTGGTATCAGCCTCCACTTCTCCGTCGTTATCTCCAAACTGACAAACCAGGTGAAGGATCTGGCGCAGCAGAATGCCCTACTGGAAGGTGAGCTGGAGCGGTTAAAGAAGAAAATTCCCTAACATGCTCTTCAACTCCTACCCCTTCATCTTCCTCTTCCTCCCCCTGA
>CAZYVU010000035.1:0-33357 GCA_964651435.1 uncultured Pseudomonadota bacterium | reverse complement strand
CGGTGCCGGTGTGGTGACAGAGATTATCGAGTAAGCGAGGGAGACGATGAGGCAGCTTGTTACATTAGCCTGCACCGAGTGCAAGAACCGCAACTACATGACAACGAAAAACAAGCAGCGGACCCCTGACAGGCTTGACATGAAAAAGTACTGCAAGGTCTGCAGAAAGCACACGGCGCACAAGGAGACAAAGTAAACTTAAGGCCAGTAGCTCTAACGGATAGAGCACCGGACTCCAAATCCGGGTGTTGGGGGTTCGAATCCCTCCTGGCCTGATACTTTTTGAGGAACCCTATGGACGTTAAGGACAAAATAGATAAGATAAAGGACTATTTCAGGGAGGTGTACCTGGAGGCAAAGCGGGTCACCTGGCCTTCGCGGAAGGATACCATCAAGGGTACATACATTGTCCTTGTCACCGTTGTCATAGCGGCCGTCTTTCTCGGCATCGTTGACGTGGGCCTGGCAAAGATCATTCAGGCACTGTTGCGCGGATAAAAAATATGGAAAAAAAGTGGTACGTAGTACATACCTATTCCGGCTACGAACAGAAGGTCAAGGAAAGCCTCGAGGACGCTGTGCGCAGCAACAATATGGAATCCTTGTTTGGTGACATTATCGTGCCATCAGAGATCATTATGGAGCGGGTGAAGGGCAACGTCAAGAAGTCTCAGCGGACCGTCTTTCCCGGCTACATCATCGTTCAGATGGCCATGAACAACGACACCTGGTACATCGTCCGCAACACCCCGAAGGTGACGGGCTTTGTGGGCCACGACAAGATGAATCCCCCTCCGTTGCCTGAAAAGGAAGTAAATGAGATCATTTATGCCATTCAGGAAGGGAAAGGGAAGATCAAGCCTAAGATTCGATTCGACAGGGGGGACAACGTCAAAGTGACGGAAGGCCCCTTCGCAAATTTTACTGGAACTGTGGAGGAGATAAAGCCGGAAAAGGGTAAGGTAAAAGTCTGTCTCAATATCTTCGGGAGGACCACGCCCGTAGAGCTGGATTTTATCCAGATAGAAAAACTATAAAGGAGTTGGGAGATGGCAAAAAAAGTCGTCGCCATGGTCAAATTACAGTTGCAGGCCGGTCAGGCCACGCCGTCGCCTCCTGTGGGGCCCGCCCTGGGTCAGCACGGCGTCAACATCATGGAATTCTGCAAGGCCTTCAATGAAAAAACAAAGACCCAGGAAGGCACGGTGATTCCTGCCCACATTACCATATTTTCTGACCGAACCTTTACTTTCATCACGAAAACACCGCCTGCCACGTTTCTCATCAAGAAGGCGGCAAAGCTGGCCAAGGGTTCCAACAATCCGGGAAAGGAGACCGTTGGTTCCATCACGAAGGGTCAGGTCCGCGAAATCGCACAGCTCAAGCTGGTCGATTTAAACGCCAAGGATCTGGACGGGGCCATCGCGATTATCGAGGGATCCGTGAGAAGTATGGGCTTAGAGATTGTGGAGGGTTAGGACGCCATGGCAAAGATGGGAAAGAAATACGCTGAGGTTTTCAAAAAGATAGATCGGGAGAAGAGGTACGGCCTCGATGAGGCTCTCGACCTTTTGTCCGAGGTACACTTCGCCAAGTTCGATGAAACCGTCGAGGTAGCCCTCCGGCTCGGTGTGGACCCGCGCCATGCAGACCAGATGGTCCGGGGCAGTGTCGTCCTTCCCAATGGCTTGGGAAAGACCGTTCGCGTCCTTGTTTTTGCCAAAGGGCAGAAGGAAAAGGAGGCCCAGGAGGCGGGTGCCGACTATGTGGGCGCCGAAGACCTCATTGAGCGCATCCAGAAGGGTTGGCTCGATTTCGACAGCACAATCGCGACGCCGGACGTTATGGGAATGGTGAGCAAGCTCGGAAAGATACTCGGTCCGAGAGGGCTCATGCCCAACCCCAAGGTCGGGACGGTCACCTTTGACGTGGCGAAAACCGTTAAAGAAATGAAAGCGGGAAGGGTTGAGTTTCGCGTCGACAAGGCCGGCAACCTGCACGCCCCTGTGGGCAAGGTGAGCTTCGGCAAGGAGCGGCTCATGGAGAACGTCAACGCGCTTCTCGAAACCATTATCCGTCTCAAGCCCCAATCCAGCAAAGGAACCTACATTAAGGGCATGGCGCTCAGCACTACTATGAGCCCGGGCATAAAAATTGACTCGGCCCATGCGAGAAATCTTACGAAATAGGGCGAAAAGGTCAGAGAAAGCAGGTGCATTCTTGTTAAACGATTACGGCCTGCCGAGACGTAAACGGTATTGTTCTCTCTGGCTTCTTTCTATTCTCACGTAGAAAGGAGGGATGAAAGCATTGGAAAAAGGCAAAAAGAGAAAGGTTGTTGATGAGTTAGGAACCCGATTGCGGCGAATGAACAGTATGTTCATCGCCGAGTACAGCGGCATGACCGTTGCGCAGATCACGCGGCTGAGAAGAGAGCTGAGAAATATCGGAGTAGATTTTACTGTGGTTAAGAATACCCTTTTAAAAATCGCTTCCGAGGGAACAAAGGCGAAGATTCTTCAGGACAAGTTTCACGGTCCCAATGCAATCGTGTGTATCTACAACGACCCCGTAGGGGCGGCCAAAGTGGTCCAGAACTTCTCCCGGGAAGTCCCGCAGCTAAAAATTAAGGCGGGCTTTCTTGAAGATCAGGCCCTGAGCCCCGAGGACATCCTCAAGCTGTCCACCCTACCGCCGCGAGAGGTACTGATAGCGAAGTTCCTCGGTCTGCTCCAAAGCATGCCGCAGAGGTTTGTCTACGTGCTCTCGGGCAATCTAAGCAAGCTGGTTTACACCTTGGATGCAATCAAGACCCAAAAAGCAGAGGCTTAAAGGAGGCAATATGAGCGATACCAAGACTATAACAAAAGAAGATGTCATACAGTTTATTGAGAATATGACCGTTCTGGAACTCTCAGAGCTTATTAAAGACCTGGAAGATAAGTTCGGCGTGACGGCAGCGGCACCCGTTATGGCAGCGGCAGCGGCGGCTCCGGCGGCAGCGGCGGCTCCGGCGGCTGAGGAGCAGACAGAGTTTAACGTCATTCTTACGGGATACGAGGCGGACAAGAAGATCCAGGTCATCAAGGTCGTTCGGGCCATCACCAGCCTGGGCCTGAAAGAGGCCAAAGACCTGGTTGAGGGAGTTCCCAAAGCGGTGAAGGAAGCTGTCTCCAAGGAAGAATCCCAGAACATTAAGAAGCAGTTGGAAGAAGTAAGCGCTCAGGTCAAAATAGAGTAACGAAGGGATGTTTCTGCGCAAAGTTGTGCAGTGCGGCATGAGGGGCAAGGATAATCATCCTTTGCCCCCCGGCCTATTTTTTTCTAAAAAGAGGTGAGACGGGGTATGAGGGAAACCTTTCATAACAGAACTTTCAGGAAGAGCTACGGAAAGATTAAAGAGATACTCGATATCCCCAACCTTATTGAGATCCAGCTCGATTCGTACGAAAAGTTTCTCCAAAAGGATATTCCTCCGGACAAAAGGCAGAATATGGGGCTTCACGCTGTGTTTCACAGCGTCTTTCCCTTTAAGGATGCCCATGAGACAACGACCCTCGAGTTCGTCAAGTACGAGATAGCGGAGCCGAAAAACTCGGAAGAGGAATGCCTTTTCAGGGGCATTACCTTTGCGGCCCCAATGAAGGTGACTATCAGGCTCGTCGTCTGGAACGTAGATCCCGAAACAAAGGCGAAAGATATCCGGGCCGTTAAGGAGCAGGACGTCTATTTCGGCGAGATTCCGCTTATGACGGAGAGAGGTACGTTCATCATCAACGGCACGGAGCGCGTCATTGTGAGCCAGTTGCATCGCTCTCCGGGCGTTTACTTTGACTGTGACCAATCAAAATCGCCTTTGAGCGGAAACTTTACCTACACGGCACGTATCATTCCGTACAGGGGGTCATGGCTCGATTTTGAGTTCGACCACAAGGAGCTGGCCTACGTACGGATCGACAAGAAGAAGAAGATTCCTGCCACCCTTCTCCTTAAAGCGCTGGGATACAACGAGAAGGAGATTCTCGATTACTTTTACGACAGAGAATCGATTCTTCTCAAGGAAGGAAAATTTTACAAGCAGACGCTCTTGGGACTCCTTGTGGGCCAAAAGGCCCCGTCTGATATTGTCGATACCGTGACAGAAGAAGTGCTCCTGAAGAAACACAAGAAGATCACGAAGGCCGTGATCAAGAAGATGGAGCGGGCAAACATCGACAGCATCCGCATCGAAGAGGAAGACATCTTAGGAAAGGTGACGGCGGGCGATGTGGTTGACCCAAAGACACAAGAGGTCCTCATCCCCATCAACGCGGAGATATCCAAGGAGAGCCTCGAAAAGATTAAAGAGCACGGGGTAGAGCGCTTCGACATTCTCTTTATCGACAACCTCAACGTAAGCCCTTCTTTGAGAAGCACCCTCGTCACGGACAAGGCCGGAAGCAAGGAAGATGCGCTTCTCGAAATATACAGGAAGTTGCGGCCCGGAGACCCCCCCACGATTCAGTTCGCCGAGGCCCTGATCCATAACATGTTCTTCAGTCCCGAGCGGTACGACCTTTCAAAGGTGGGCCGGCTCAAGATGAACCATCGGCTGGCCATCGACGTCCCCCTCGAACAGACAACACTGCGGAAGGAAGACATCATCGAGGTGGTCAGGCATCTCTTGAAGCTTAAGGACTCCAGGGGACAGGGGGACGATATCGATCATCTCGGCAACCGGCGCGTCCGCACCGTTGGCGAGCTTTTGGAAAATCAGTTCCGCATGGGCCTTGTGCGCATGGAGCGGGCCATCAAGGAGCGGTTGACGTTTCCCGAGATGGAGACCCTCATGCCCCACGACCTAGTCAACCCGAAGCCGGTAACGACTGCGGTGAAAGATTTCTTCGCCAGCAGCCAACTCTCGCAGTTCATGGATCAAACAAATCCGCTCAGTGAGATCACCCACAAGCGCAGGCTCAGCGCGTTGGGGCCCGGCGGCCTCACGAGAGAGCGTGCCGGATTCGAGGTGAGGGACGTTCACCCCACCCACTATGGCAGGATTTGCCCCATCGAGACACCGGAAGGACCCAATATCGGCCTTATAGCGTCGCTTTCCACCTACGCCAAGGTCAACGAATTCGGCTTCATAGAAACGGCCTATCGTGAGGTGGTGAACGGACGCGTTACAGACAGGTTTCGGTATCTGAGCGCCCTTGAGGAGGAGCCATACCTGATCGCACCTGCAAACTCACCGGTAGACGAAGAGGGCTCCCTGCAGGGTGAACTCATCGCCGCACAGAAAGCGGGGAGCTTTTACCTCGTCAGCCCCGACCAGATCGACCTTATGGATGTCTCGCCGAAACAGCTCGTCAGCGTTTCCGCTGCCCTCATACCCTTTCTCGAACACGACGACGCAAACCGGGCATTGATGGGTTCCAACATGCAGAGGCAGGCCGTTCCCCTGGTCGTGCCTCAGGCGCCGATCATCGGCACAGGCATGGAGCGCATCGTGGGGCGGGACTCCAGGGTTACCGTATCGGCCAAACGCTCGGGGATCGTCAAGAGCGTAGACGCCAACCGCATTATTGTGCAGTGTGACGACAAATACAAAGATGACGGGGGCGTCACCAAGATAGATGTGTACAATCTCCTCAAGTTTCGGCGGTCGAACCAGGATACGTGCATCAACCAAAGGGTCATTGTGAGCGAGGGAGATTATGTCAAAGAAGGGGATGTCCTCGCCGATGGGCCTTCAACAGACAAGGGAGAGTTGGCCCTGGGCAAGAACGTGCTCGTGGCCTTTATGCCCTGGCGCGGCTACAACTACGAGGACTCCGTTCTCATAAACGAACGCCTGGTCAAGGAAGATGCCTTTACCTCCATCCACATCGAGGAGCTGGAGTGCGCTGTCCGGGATACCAAGCTGGGCAAGGAAGAGGTTACGAGGGACATCCCCAACGTAGGCGATGAGGCCTTAAAGGATCTTGACGACAGCGGCATCATCCGTATCGGCGCCAAGGTCAAGCCGGCCGACATACTCGTCGGAAAGGTGACACCCAAAGGCGAGACACAGCTCACGCCGGAAGAAAAACTGCTTCGGGCCATCTTCGGCGAGAAGGCCGGAGATGTAAAGGATACGTCTCTTCGGGTCCCCCACGGTATCGAAGGCGTCGTCACCGACGTAAAGGTGCTCTCACGGCGCGGTACCGACAAGGACGACCGGAGCAAGCTCATTGAGGACATGGAAATGTCCAACATCCTCAAGGACCAGGAAGACCAGATCAGGATTATCCTGCAGAGCACAAAGGACAAGCTGAAGGGACTCGTTGTCGGGAAGACAGCGGCCAAGGACATAAAAGACAGCAAGGGAAAGAACGTAGCCAAGAAGGGTGAGGAAATCACAGAGGAGAAGGCAGTCCTCATTCCCCTCGACGCCTTTCATGACATCGAATTCGGCGAAAAGGACCTGGAGTCCAAGATCTCGAAGATTCTCGAGAACAGGGACAACCAGGTACAGATCATCCGGCTCTACTACGAGGATAAGCTGAACAAAATGAAGCGGGGGGACGAGCTTCCCCCGGGAGTCATCAAGACAATCAAGGTCTATGTGGCCATGAAGAGAAAGATAGCCGTGGGAGACAAGATATCGGGCCGCCACGGCAACAAAGGCATCGTTTCCGTCATCCTGCCGGAGGAGGATATGCCCTTCACGGAAGACGGAACGCCCATCGACGTGGTGCTCAATCCGCTGGGCGTGCCCTCGCGTATGAATGCAGGCCAGATTCTCGAAACCCATCTGGGATGGGCGGCAAAGGAGCTGGGCAAGCGTATCGGCGAGATGATAGACGAATTCCACAAGCAGTGCAGGCAGTTCGCGGACACCCACAAGGCGGATCAGCCACAGGAGTCCGGGGTGCCGGCGAAGATTGACGAAAGGCCCAAGCCTGCCGATATCCGCAAGTACCTGCGAAAGGTTTTCGGGGACGGCGAGGCAAAGAACCTCATCAAGAAGCTCGATGACGATGACCTCGTAGAATTTGCCAGGACATTCACTGACGGCGTCAATATTGCCGTGCCCGTCTTCGACGGCGCCAAGGAGGAGGAGATCAGGCAGCTCTTCAAACTCGCAGGCATGGAAGACACGAGGCAGGCAACCCTCTTCGACGGCCGCACAGGGGAATCATTTCATCACAAGATCACGATCGGATACATGTATTTTCTCAAGCTTCACCACCTTGTCGACGACAAGATTCATGCTCGCTCCATCGGGCCCTACTCGTTGGTTACCCAGCAGCCCTTGGGGGGCAAGGCACAGTTTGGCGGTCAGCGGCTCGGTGAAATGGAGGTGTGGGCCCTTGAAGGTTACGGAGCAGCCTATTCACTCCAGGAATTCCTTACCATCAAATCCGACGACGTAAACGGCCGTATCAGGGCCTATGAGGCGATCGTTAAGGGTGAGGATGTTCTGGAGCCAAATCTTCCTGAATCCTTTAATGTGTTGGTCAAAGAGCTTCAGAGCCTCTGTATCAATGTGGACCTCATGAAGGAGGAATAACTTTGGAAGACTATTTTAAGATGTTCGATAGACAGAGAGACCCTGTCAACTATTCGGCAATACGGATTGCCCTTGCCTCTCCGGAGCTTATCGAAAAATGGTCCTTCGGCGAGGTAAAAAAACCTGAAACCATAAATTATCGTACCTTTAAGCCTGAACGGGACGGCCTTTTCTGCGCCAAGATCTTCGGGCCCGTCAAGGACTATGAGTGCATCTGCGGGAAATATAAGCGAATGAAACACAGGGGCATCGTCTGCGAGAAGTGCGGCGTCGAGGTCATTCAGTCGAAGGTGCGGCGGGAAAGGATGGGTCACATCAAGCTCGCCTGCCCCGTGGCGCACATCTGGTTCCTCAAGAGCATGCCCAGCAAGATTGGAACCTTTCTCGAGCTCACCATCAAAGAAGTCGAGCGCGTGCTCTATTTTGAAACCTATATAGTCGTCGACCCGGGGCCCTCCAACTACAAGGAGCGCGAGCTCATTTCCGAAGAAAAGTATCTTGAGGCCAAAGACAAGTACGGCGACCAATTCGTAGGCGGCATAGGCGCCGAGGCCATACGGGAATGCCTCAAGCGCATCAATATCGAGGAACAGACGAGACTCTCGAGAACGGACATGCGCGAGACGTCGAGCGACGCGAAGAAGAAGCGCCTTGCCCGGAGACTGAAGGTTATCGACGCCTTCAGGATGTCGGGGGTGCGGCCCGAGTGGATGATTCTCGATATCATTCCCGTCCTGCCTCCTGAGCTCAGGCCCTTGGTGCCCCTGGACGGCGGCCGCTTTGCCACGTCGGACCTCAACGACCTTTACCGCCGCGTTATTAACCGAAACAACCGGCTAAGGCGGCTCATGGAGCTCAATGCGCCTGAGATCATCATACGAAACGAGAAGAGGATGCTCCAGGAGGCCGTCGACGCCCTCTTTGACAACTCAAAGAGGGGGCGTGTCGTTACCGGCGCCAACAAGAGACCCCTCAAGTCCCTCAGTGACATGCTCCGGGGCAAACAGGGGCGCTTCCGACAGAACCTCCTCGGCAAGCGCGTCGACTACTCGGGGCGCTCCGTCATCGTCGTCGGGCCCGAGCTGAGGCTTCACCAGTGCGGTCTCCCCAAGTACATGGCCCTTGAACTCTTCAAACCCTTTGTCTATAACAGGCTCATCAGGAAGGGGTTTGCCACGACGATCAAGAATGCCAAGAAGATTGTGGAAAAAGAGCGGCCTGAGGTCTGGGACGTGCTCGAAGAGGTGATCAAGGAACATCCCGTCCTCTTGAACAGGGCCCCCACCCTTCACCGCCTGGGGATCCAAGCCTTCGAACCCCAGCTCATCGACGGAAAGGCGATCCAGCTTCATCCGCTCGTCTGCCCGGCATATAACGCCGACTTCGACGGCGACCAGATGGCCGTACATGTGCCCCTCTCCGTAGAGGCGCAGGCAGAGGCGCGCGTGCTCATGATGTCGACGAACAACATTCTGTCTCCTGCTCACGGGAGGCCCATTATCGTACCTACCCAGGACATCGTCCTCGGGCTTTACTACCTCACCATCGACAGAAAGAATGCCCCCGGCGAAGGTAAGATGTTTGCCGACCCCGAGGAGGTGCGCATAGCCTACGATTCAGGGCAGGTCGACCTTCATGCGCGGATCAAGGTCCGCCTGAACGGCGAACTCGTCGAAACAACGACGGGCAGGGTCATCCTGCGGGAGGTCATCGAGAACGCCTTCGTGGAGTTCGACAAGGAAAAGCGCGAAGAGATATTGAAAGACATGTTCGGCCTCGTCAACCGCATTATGGACAAGAAGACCATTGGCCAGGTCGTCGATAAGTGCTACCGCGTGGCCGGCGAGAAAGGGACGGTCATTCTATCGGACCGCCTGAAGGACCTTGGATTTTTCTACGCCACCGTGGGGGGCATCTCCATAAGCATCGACGATATGAAGATCCCCGAGAAGAAGAAACAGCTCATCGAACAGGCCCAGGAAGAGGTCAAGATCGTACAGAAACAGCACGCCGAGGGTCTTATTACGGATGGCGAGCGCTACAACAAGGTTATCGATATCTGGGCAACGGTGACGGAGAGGATAGCCGACGAGCTCATGACAGAGCTCGGCTCGGAGACGGTACAGCTTGCCGACGGCAGGGCCGAACGGCAGAACAGCCTCAACCCCATCTTCATGATGGCCCACTCCGGCGCCAGGGGCAACCCGCAACAGATGCGCCAGCTTGCCGGCATGAGGGGCCTCATGGCTAAGCCCTCGGGCGAAATCATCGAGACACCCATCACGAGCAACTTCAGGGAAGGGCTCGACGTCATGCAGTACTTTATTTCCACACACGGCGCCAGGAAAGGCCTTGCAGACACGGCGCTGAAAACCGCCAACTCAGGTTACCTTACCAGGAGGCTTGTCGACGCCGCCCAAGACGTCATTGTGTCGGAACACGATTGCGGCACCCTTGACGGCATCGAGGTCGGTCCCCTCATCGAGGGTGGCGAGGTAATCGAGCGGCTCGACGCCCGCATCCTCGGCCGCGTGGCCCACGAGACCCTCACCGATCCCGACGGTGGAATAATCGTCAACAAAAATGAAGAGATCACCGAGGACCATCTGCGGAAGATCGAGAATGCGGGCTACGAAAAGGTCAACATCCGGTCGGTGCTTACGTGCCGTTCAAAGCGGGGCGTTTGTGTCCTCTGCTACGGCAGGGACCTGGCCCGCGGCAGACTTGTCAGTATCGGCGAGGCCGTCGGCATAGTGGCCGCTCAGTCCATCGGCGAGCCGGGCACGCAGCTCACCATGAGAACCTTCCACATCGGCGGCACGGCATCGCGGAGGGTCGAGCAGTCTACGCTGGAGACAAAGAACGAAGGATGTAGCATAAAATTTGAAAATCCGAAGATCATCCCGGACATAGATAACATTCCCGTGGTAATGAACCGCAACATGGAGATCGTCATCGCCGACGATACGGGCAGAGAGAAAGAGCGATACAATGTCCCTTACGGCGCCCGCCTGAAGGTTCAGGACGGCCAGAAGGTCGTTCTCCAGGAAGGCTTGGACGAAAATAAGCTCATACTCGCCGAATGGGACCCCTATACAACACCCATCCTTTCGGAGGTCTCGGGCAGAATCAAGTTTGGGGACATATTCGAGGGCATGACCATGCAGGAGAGCAAGGATGAAGTGACGGGCCTCTCCTATAAGGTCATTATTGAGCCGAGGGATCCGGACCTACGTCCCAGGATTTCAATCAAAGATGAAAAGGGCAAGACTCTCACCGTTCCGGGCTCACTGGGTACCACAGCAGGTGCTGCCAGCCCTGCCCGGTACATCCTTCCCGTAGGCGCCCATATAGTCGTCAACGAAGGCGACATGGTCCATGCGGGCGCCGTTATTGCCAAAATGCCCCGCGAAACTACAAAGACGAAGGATATCACCGGCGGCCTCCCGCGCGTCGCCGAACTCTTCGAGGCACGAAAGCCCAAGGAAAGCGCTATCGTAAGCGAGGTCAACGGCATCGTGTCTTTCGGCAAGATGGCCAAGGGCAAGAGGGAGGTCATCGTCACCTCGGAGCTCAAGGATCAGCGCAAATACGTCATCCCCAGGGGCAAGCACATCATCGTCCACGAAGGCGACTATGTGAAGGCAGGCGAGCCCCTCATGGACGGGCCCGTGAATCCCCACGACAAACTCCACATCAGTGGGGACAAGGCGCTGGCGAGGTACCTCGTCGACGAGATTCAGGAGGTCTACCGCCTTCAGGGCGTCACCATCAACGACAAGCACATCGAAATCATTGTGCGCCAGATGCTCAAGCGGGTACGCATAAAAGACGTCGGCGAGACCAATTTTATCATCGACGAGTTTGTTGAGAAGTGGGTCTTCAGCGAAGAGAATCGTCGCGTTCAGGAACTGGGCGGCAGGCCGGCGCAGGCCGAATCGCTCTTCCTCGGCATTACCAAGGCCTCACTTATCACCGACAGCTTTATCTCGGCGGCGAGCTTTCAGGACACCACCAAGGTCCTCACCCAGGCCTCCATCGAGGGCAGAGTCGACTATTTGCGGGGCCTCAAAGAGAACGTTATCATGGGCCGGATCATCCCGGCCGGTACGGGCTTCCCCCGCTACAGAAATTACGACATGATTGTGGAAGGCGCCTCGGCGCAGCAAAGTATTGAAGAAGAGCTGCCGGAACCAGAAGAATCGTCGCCCGCAGCCGTATAGCCATACAGAGACTATAAAGAAACGGCAGGCGCATTGCGCCTGCCGTTTTATTTTGCACGCCCCCGAAACCGGGGAATGTCATCGCTCTTCTCTTTCTTCCTGCACCCTTACCATCTTCTCCCCTACCCAGCCCTCTTTGCCGGCCTTGGTTTTTACCTTGAGCCACTTGGCCCCCGATGGATCCGTCGCCTCATCACTGACGACAAGCACCGTCCCACGGAGAACCCACAAAACCTGCCGTGCGCTCGATGAAGGCCCTGCCCGAAGATAGATGGCATCGGCCACAACCGTTGCCGTCCTTTGCGCCTTTGCCTTTTCCTTCTCTTTTTCCGGGGCCGGCCCCTTGTCGGACTTGGGCGGTGAAGAAAATTCCATGTTCCTCAGTCGACGCTCGGCCATGGCCGCCTCCTCGCTTGCAGGATAACGATCAACGATCTTCTTCAGAACCGTTTCGGCGCTTTTGGGGTCCCGCGCATAGCTAAAGGCCTCCGCCTGCGAAAGGAGCGCCCTGGGGGCAACGTCGCTCTTGGGATACCGGTCGGCCACCTCCTGAAGGGAGAGAACCGCCTTATCGTAGTCTTTGAGATGGATGTAGCTCTCCCCAAGCCAGTAGAGGGCCTTGGGCCTCAGCTCCGTTTCCGGCGTCGACTCCAGGAAGTCCTTGAAAAGCCGGGCCGACTGCTGAAACTGGGCCTTCTGAAAGGCCTCGAAGGCCTCCTTGTACTTGGCCTCGTACTCCGCCTTCGTCATCACCGAGGGCATCCCCGACACCGGTGGGGAGGCAGCCGCGTCTATCATCTTTTTTGGCTGGGCACCTTGCTTGAGCTCGTCCTGAACGCGGCTCACGCGGTGGGAAAGCTCATCAAGCTTTCCCGTGAGCGCCCGAAGCCTTTCGTCCAGACCGTCTGTTGTTGCCGACAGGCCGAGGATCTGCTGCCTCACGTTCTCCACATCCTTGGAAAGGGCGTTGATGCGCTGGTTTGTATCGGCCTGTTGCCTTACCGTTTCCTGCTGGACCGACGAGATGTTGTGTTGAAGCTGCGTCGTCTCCTGAGACGTGGCGCAGCCCGCCAAAACAACCATCAATAGTATCAGAGCTGCATGGCTTCGCATGACTACCTCTTTTCATCCACAACGAAATGGACGCGCCTGTTCTTTGCCCACGCCCCTTCGTCGTGTCCCGGAACGGCCGGCATTTCCTTGCCGAAGGAGACCGTACGCATGCGCTCCTGTCCCACACCAATCCGTACGAGGAAATCCTTCACGCCCTCGGCCCTCTTCTGGCCCAGGGCGAGGTTATATTCCGTCGTGCCCCGCTCGTCCGTGTGTCCTTCAACGACGATACGGACTTGAGGATACTGCTTCAGCCAGGTCCCGATGGTCGTCAGGGTCTGCACATCGTCCTGCCTTACCGCATAGCTGTCGAAATCAAAAAAGATGTCTACGAGGGGAGCCTTCCTGATAGCCTCTGCGAGTGCCCTTTCCCGTTCCGCACGCTGGCGCTCCCTCAAGAGCTCTTCCTCAGTTATCTGGCCTGGCGCCGTCTTGCCGTCCCCAGCAAGCCGACCCGGCTGCCCCTCGGTCTTGGAAGGCTGACCTGCCGGAGCCGTCTGTACGGGCGCCGAAGAGCATCCCCAGAAGAACAGAAGTGCCAACAATACACAACAAAAACCGATGAGTTTCATAGTACCCCCTTGTGCGCTCACGGAGTGAGGCGCGGTTGAGTTTCGTTGTAGTCGGTATATTTGAGAAGCCTCTTGTTTTCACCATTGTAAAGCATAAGGTAGATCTGATCCTTGTTGCCCTGTTTGCTGCTGTATATGATATACCGGCCACAGGGCGAGAAGTGAGGAGAATCGTTCAGCCCTCCGCTGGTGAGGATACGCTGGTCCGAGCCGTCCGCATTCATAACGCAGATTTCGAAAGAGCCCTCCAACCTACAGACGAAGGCAATCAAATCGCCTTTCGGAGAAAAGCTGGGGGAGGTGTTGTAGGTGCCCGAATAGGTCAGCCGTTTCGCGTCGCCGGCACCCACGTCCCGGACAAAAATCTGCGGGTTGCCGTACATGTCGGACACAAAGACCATTTTCCGCCCGTCGGGGGAAAAGGAGGGGGACGCGAGAATGCCCGCCTCCCGCATGATGGTCTGCTTCCGCCTTGCGCCCACATCAACGGTGCTGATCGTGGAAAACCGGCCCGCAGTATGGGAGTAGCCGAGGGTCGACCCGGACAGCCAGCCCGTGCCGAGCTTCATCCCTTCGTCCCGATCGACAAAGACCTCCCGTCCCGAGGCGGCCTCAACCACGTAGAGGTTGGGCCGGCCGTCCTTATAGGACGTGTAGGAAAGGTATTTTCCGTCGGGAGACAGAGAGGGGGACACGGCTATGTTTCTTTGGTTCGTCATCTTGCGCACGTTGCTTCCATCGAGGTCGGATACGTAGACTTCCCGCTGACTCTTGCTTCCGGCTATAAAGAGCACCCGCATACTCATGATGCCCTTCTCTCCCGTCACTGCTTGCACGATGTCGTCGGCAAGCCTGTGCGTCATCCGCCTCCAGTCGTCGGGCTTCCCCCGGTATCTCTTGGCGAGCATGGTTCCGCCCTCAAATGAGTCATAGAGGTACGCCTCTACGGTCATGCCCCCATCACTCACCTCAATCCGCGCCTTGCAGATAAGTTCAACCCCTATGGATTTCCAGCTTGCGAACCTGATCTGGTCCCTGGCGATGCCCTCGGAGGCAAGCTCCTTATCGATAAGCGTAGGGGGTGCAACGATAAAAAATCCGGAAAGATCGAGGTCCTTCCGAAGCAGATCGGTCATGTCCGTTCTTGTCCTGTCCTCGCCGACGCCGACGAATGACGGCACGGCTATAGTCGCCTTCTTGTATGCCTTTCCATGAATATCGAGATAGATCCGGGCATGGGCATGCCAAGAGACAAGGACCAGGCCCGCGACCATCAGCATGATGCTAAGCTTTTTCATGATTTCTCCACTCATTGATCAGATCTACTAAGGCTTTCACCTGCGGTGAAAATGCCCTTCCTTTCCGGGTGACGGTGTAAAAAGTACGGCGAATTCCAGAGAATCCTTGAAGTGCCAGTATCCTGAGGGTGCCGTTTCCGATGTCACCTTCAACAGCCATGCGCGACACCATCGATATACCCAAACCGTTCTTGACGGCATTCTTGACGGCCTCCGAGTCGGAGAGCTCGGCCGCCACGTCGAGGTCCGATATTTTGACCTTCAGCCGCTCCTTCAGGTATTTCTCCAAGACATTGCGCGTTCCCGATCCCGCCTCACGAACAACGAAAGCGCTTTTGAGAAACGTTGGTACAGGCACCGGTTCGGCTATATAGGAGGAAGGAGCTATAAATACAAGCGTATCATCGACAAGCTTCCGATACTCTATGTTCCCGCTTTCCCCCCTGGCACCCACAAACCCGATGTCTAATTCGCCCCTTTCGAGCCTATCGAGGGTCAGCTTCGTGTCGGAGATGACGAGCTTGAGGCCCACGGCCCCATACCGCTCTCTATAGACATTGAGTATTGACGGCAAGATGTAAATGCCCGGAATACTGCTGGCGCCGATAACGATGTTGCCGCGACGGAGGCCTTTGAACTCATCCATGGCCGAGAAGAGGTCCTTTTGCAGGGCCATAAACTGGCGGGCGTAACCAAGGACGATGTGGCCCGCCTTTGTGGGCGCCACATCCCCCTTTGTCCTGTCGAGCAACCGGATGCCGAAAAACCGCTCCATGTCCGACACCTGTTTGCTTATCGTCGGCTGCGTCAAGTAGAGCTCCTCTGCCGCCTTGGTGAAGCTCTTCAGCTCCGTAATCTTCACCAACGTTTCCAGATGGCGCATATCCATGACTAAAAATAAAATATCTACCGGAGCAATGCAACTAAAATGAGCCTATCGAAAGGTATTCACAAGATTGAGGATTTCTGTTACAATAGACCTGTGAACGCTACGGTAGACCTCAATTGCGACATGGGGGAGTCCTTCGGCGCCTATACCATAGGAAACGATGCGAAGGTCATCGCTTTCGTCACCTCAGCAAACGTCGCCTGCGGCTTTCATGCCTCTGATCCATCCGTAATGGCCAAGACTGTCGCCCTCTGCAAGGCGCATAACGTTATGATCGGTGCCCATCCCGGCTATCCGGACCTTTTGGGTTTTGGAAGGCGGTATATGGAAATGGAGCCGGGCGAACTGATCGACGGCATCCTCTATCAGGTAGGGGCGCTGAAAGGATTCGCCGACTATTACGGCGTTCCGCTCCAGCACGTGAAGCTCCACGGCGCCCTCTACAACTACATGGTGAGAGAGGAGGACCTCTTTCTTCGAATTGTTGAGGCTTTGCGGAAGGCCTTCGGCAACATCATCTTCCTGACGCTCGGCACGCGCAGGTCCAGCGAGCTCAAGAAGAGGTGCCGCCAGGAGGGGATCAGGATTGCCCTCGAAGCCTTTCCCGACAGGGCCTACACGGACGAGGGCGAGCTTTTGCCGAGAAGGTTCAAGGAAGCGGTGCTCCACGACCCGGAGCTCATCGCCGGGAGGGCCGCGAGGATGGCGAGAGAGGGCGGCATAGAAAGTGTGAACGGCCAATGGGTCGAGATGGATATAGATACGCTTTGCGTGCATGGCGACAACGCGGAAAGCATCGATGCGGCAAGGCTCATCCGGGAGTACGCGCTTCGGGAAAAGCTCTCTATCAAACCGCTTGTTGAGCTTTTCGGCTGAACCATGGACCTCTCCCCCTACGGTGAAGACGGAATACGGGTCCTTTTTGGAGAGAAGATCGACCCCGCCGTCCACGAAAAGGTGCGGAGCCATTTCTTCTTTTTTAGATCACTCGCCATTCCCGGCATCATCGACATCATCCCTTCGTTCCGGTCCTGCCTCATCCGCTTCGATACCGACAGGACCACCTACGAGGCCATAAGCAGCATCCTCCTCGACAGGGCTCAAGACGGGGACGCCCACGAAGCGCCGGAGCCCAATCACTTTGACATTCCCGTTCAGTATGGAGGAAGCTACGGGCCCGATATGGAGTTCGTCAGTTCATACTCGGGGCTCACGGCGGAAGAGATTATTGAAATCCATACCGCCGCCGTCTACCACGTCTTCGCTATCGGATTTATGCCCGGCTTTCCCTATCTCGGCCCGCTCGACAAGCGGCTCTTCGTGCCCCGGCTTGAGACGCCGAGGCTCAAGGTGTCTGAAGGGTCCGTCGGTCTGGCACAGCTTCAGACGGGTGTCTACACCTTCGAGTCTCCCGGCGGCTGGCGCATCATCGGAAAGACAGAGATGCCCCTTTTCGACGCCGGCAAAGCGCCTTACAGCGTGCTGCGCATGGGCGACACAGTTAGGTTCGTAGCGGTATGATCGAGATCGTCAGCCCCGGGTGGCTTTCCATCATAGTCGACAGAGGGCGCCACGGCTTGGCCGACATTGGCGTCCCGCCCTCGTCTGCCCTCGACGGGCATGCCCTTGCAGCCCTTAACAGCCTCCTTGGCAACGAAGCTCATTACCCTGCCGTGGAGGTCATGGGAAGCGACTTTCGCATACTGTTTCACGAAGACATGGGCTGCGCCCTCACCGGCGCCAGGGTGACGGCATTCCTCGACGACGCGCCCATCGAGCCCTGGAGCAGCTTCCAGGTACGGAAGGGAAACCTTCTCAAGGTCAGGGAGGTGAGCGAAGGCTTACGCTACTACCTGGGATTTACCGGTCTCATCGAGGCGGACGCACCTATGGGCAGCTATGCAACGAATGTGGAGTGCCGGTTTGGCGGATACTTCGGCAGACCTTTTATGAAGGGAGACAGACTGGGCCTTGTGCACAAGCGGCCGGATGTAAGGGTTGGCCGCATTGACAGCGCCTTGATCCCTTCGATGGCGCCGCCGCACGTCCTTCGCGTTGTCCCGGGGCCGGAATGGGGCTTCTTTTCCGACGTGTCCCTTGACCGCTTCGGCGAAGAGAATCCCTCACGGTGGTTCAGCGTATCGACGAGGCTCAACCGAACAGGGATCCGAATGGAGGGAGAGCCTGTTGTATTCCGCCAGTCTGCTGAAAAGAGCATCATATCGGAGGGAGTCCTGCCGGGAACGGTTCAGGTCCCCGGGGACGGCATGCCCATAATCGTCCTTTACGAGAGAACAATCGGGGGCTACGCGCGCATGGGGATCGTGGCAGAGGCCGACCGGGACCGCCTCGCCCACCTCAAGCCGAAGGATCCCGTCGCCTTTCGGGTCGTCACCCTTGCCGACGCAGAACGGTTGCGGGAGGAAAGAAAGCGTGACAATCTCCTAAGACTGTCGCAGCGCTGAGGAAACATTCGCATCGGCGGGAGGGCCCGGGAGCCCTGCCGGACGAAAACGAACAGAGGAGGAACGAACAATGAGAATGAGGACCGTGCCAGTTTTTCTTACCGTTTTGTGTCTGACCATGCTTCTCTTGAGCGGGTCCCTTTTCGCCCAGGTGAAGGAGGTCAAGATCGGCGTGCTCTATCCCCTCTCGGGCGCCCAGGCTACCATAGGCAGGGATCTCCAGAGGGCGGCCGAGGTCATGGCCGAGGTCATAAACAACAAGACGCCGGGCGTTGACCTCCCCATGGCTCAGTGGGGCGGCATACCGGGTCTTGGCGGGGCGAAGATCAAGCTCATCTTTGCCGACCACCGGGGAGAGCCCGACAGGGGCGCAGACCTGGCAAAGAAACTGATCCTCGATGATAAGGTGGCAGGGCTCATGGGGGCTTACCAGAGCTCGGTAACAAAGACGGTAAGCGCCGTGGCGGAGCGGTACGGCGTCCCCATGATCAATGACAGCTCCACCTCTCCCGACCTCACCAAGCGAGGCTTCAAGTGGTTCTGGCGCGCAACCCCGCATGACGAGTACTTCAACAGAGACCTTTTCGAGTTCCTCAAGGGCCTTACGGAAGGCAAGGCAAAGGGCGTAAAGGCTGTGCCGAAAAAAGACCTTCAGAACATAGCCTACGCCTGCGAGAATACAGAGTGGGGTGCGGGGGTTGCAAAGTCGTTGGAGGCCTATGCTAAGGAATACGGCTTTACGATCACCAAGGGCATACTGTATAACTCAAACTCGCCCGATCTTACTTCGGAGGCGCGGGCCCTCGTATCGGCCAAGCCGGATGCCATGCTCTTCGCCGCCTACCTCTCCGATTCGCTGCTGTGGGTGCGAACATTGAAAGGCATGAAGGCCCAGACCCATCTCCTGTGGGGGCAGAATGCAGGTTTCGAGATGGCCGACTTTGCCAAGACGCTCGGTCCGGAAATCAATGGCATACTCACCAGGACCGTTTTTATCGATAAGCTCACAAAGGTAAAGAAGGTGGCAGGCCAGATCAACGATATCTACAAGAAGAAGTACGGCGACGACCTGACGGGCGCCACGGCGAGGGCCGTAGTCGGCGTCCAGACATGGGCCTACGTTCTCAACAAGGCGGCATCGACAGAGCCAAAGGTGATCCAGAAGGCCTGTAACGAAGTGAACATTCCGGCCAACGAGCTGGTTATGCCTTGGGCCGGCGTCAAATTCGACTCGACGGGACAGAACATTCTCGGCCGGGGTCTTATCGGACAGTATCAGAAAACGAGAGACGGCAAGATCAGCCTCGAGATCGTGTACCCCTTCGATCTCGCCACGGCAAATGTAGTCTATCCGTTCCCGGGCTGGAAGTAAGCCCGGCGCTTAAACGACTGGAAGAAAGGCGGGATGGGCGGCCCCCAAACGGGCCCCCTACCCTGTCTGACGTGCCCCTCCGGCGGTGGATTGCCGTCCCTCCGGATTGGGAATAACAGGATGGAGAAAGAATGCTGACCATCTGCATTGACTCAGTTCTTCAAGGAATTCTCATGGGCCTGCTCTTTGCCCTCGTCGCCCTGGGGTTGACGATCATCTGGGGCGTTATGGACGTGGTCAACTTTGCCCACGGCGAATTCCTCATGATCGGCATGTATAGCGTTTACTGGACGAGCCTGTTCCTCAACGTCGACCCCCTGGTAACGCTCCCCGCATCGGCCATCGTGGGCATGCTGCTCGGGCTCGCATCCTACTATGGCCTCGTCAAATACCTCCTGCGGGGACCGGCGATCGCCCAGCTCTTCGGCACCTTCGGCCTCATGCTTTTCCTCCGGTACCTTGCCATGTTCCTCTTCGGGACGGACTACCGCATCATCCAAAAGGGCATCCTTGTGGGGCAAACGCTCTCCGTCGGACCGTTCATCCTCGACTGGACAAAGCTCGCCGCGGCCATCCTCAGCCTCATAGCCTTTGCCTTCGTCTACTATTTTCTGAACAAGACGCGGTTGGGAAAGGCGCTGAAGGCCACGTCGCTGAACAAGGAAGCGGCATCGTACATGGGCATCAAGACGGATCAGATGAATGCCATTGCGTGGGTCATCGGAGGAGGGACGGTGGGGGTGGCGGGCGGATTGCTCGTGAACTTTTACTATGTCTATCCCATGGTGGGCCTGCTCTTCGTTATGATTGCCTTCGCCAGCGTTGCCCTGGGAGGGTTCGGAAGCATCAAGGGTGCCTTCTTTGCCGGCGTCATCGTCGGCGTCATTGAGACTGTTTTCCCTGTCTTCGGGCACCTCGTCGGCTCCGACTTTTTGGGTCCCCACTTTAAATTTACCATTGTCTACCTGGCCTATTTTATTATTGTCGTTTTCAGACCACAGGGATTGTTTGGATGGAAAAACTAAAAGACGCCCTCGACTTCAGCGATTTCTCAAAGGCAGAGCGGATCTGTTTCCTCCTCTTCACCGTCTTTCTTCTCGTCTTGCCTTGGGTCGGCATCGGCTCCTTCGTGCGATCCGTTTTGATTCAGTTCATGCTTTTTTCCCTCTTTGGTATGGGATGGAATACCATAGGGGGCTACGGCGGGCAGGTGGAGCTCGGAAAGGCACAATACGTGGGCATAGGCGCCTACACGGTGGCCCTTTTCATGGTCTGGTGGAACGTGCCCTTCTGGGTCTCAATGCCTATCGGCGTCCTCATTGCCGTCGGCTACTCCTTCATTATCGGCTACCCCCTCTTCCGGCTCAAAGGGCACTACTTCGCCATAGCTACCATCTGCACGTCCCTGGTGCTGCAGGACATCTTCGTGAACTGGAAGCTCGTCGGCGCCGCCAAGGGGATTGAGCTGCCCATCCATGACCATCCCGATTTTCTCTACATGCAGTTCAAATCGGACACCTACTACTACTATTTCATCATGGCGCTCTTCTACATAGCCATCTTCTACATGAACTGGTTCAGGAAGTCGAAGTTGGGCTACCAGCTCAGGATGATCAAAGACGATGAGGAGGCCGCCGAGAGCCTCGGCATCGATATCCGTTGGTGCAAGATCAAGGCCTACTCAATCGCTTCGGCCTTCGTCGCCGTCGGCGGCGGGTTTATGGCTGTCTACAATCTGTACATCGACCCCCAGTCCGTCATGGACCTCGATCTTTCCATCAAGATAGCTATGATGGCCATGCTGGGCGGTGCGGGGTCCCTCTGGGGGCCCATCATAGGGGCAGCCTTCCTTGTACCGCTCGATCGCTTTCTCGGTAGTTGGCTCGGCGGCCACAGGGGTCTGATCGGCGTCGACTTCATGATCTATGCCATGCTCATAATGGTTGTATCGGCATATCAGCCCCGGGGGATATGGGGCATCATCGAACAATTGCGCAGAAGGGGAAGATAACGTGGCGTTCCTGGACGTAGAGAATATGACCAAGGATTTCGGGGGGCTGGTCGCGAACCAGCGCGTCTCCTTTTCCGTCGCCAAGGGTGAGATAGTGGGCCTTATCGGTCCGAACGGAGCGGGAAAAACAACGCTTTTCAACTGCATCGTGGGCTACCACAAGCCCGATGAAGGCCGGGTGCTCTTCAAGGGCAAGGACATTACGGGCTTCAAGCCCTTTCAAACAAACAGGGAGGGGATCGCCCGCACCTTTCAGGTCATGAAGGTTACGGAAGGTATGACGGTTGTGGAAAACATCATGGTCGGCGCCTTCTGCCGCATCGACGACCGGGCCGCCGCCCGCGGAGAAGCGTTAGAAATCATGGCATCTCTGGGCCTGGAAAAGGTCAGGGATTATCACCTCAACGAGCTCCCCATAGCCATGCAGAGAAAGGTGGGGCTCGCCAGGGCCCTTGCCACGAAACCGGAGCTGCTCATGCTCGACGAGGTGGCCTCGGGCCTCAACCACTCGGAGAGCGACGAGATGGTGCATCTCCTGAAAAGACTTAACGCCGAAAGAGGCATTACCCTTCTTCTTATCGAACATATCATGGAAATGGTCATGGCCGTCTCCCATAGGGTTATTGTTCTCGACAGCGGGGTCAAGATAGCCGAGGGTTCGCCCGCCGAAATCGTGAAGAATGCCGATGTTATCAAGGCCTACCTGGGGGAGAAATATGCTCAAAGTGTCTGAAATCGAGGTGCGCTACAGCGGCATACCGATCATCCATAATGTGTCCGTCGAGGTACGGCAAGGGGAGCTTGTGGCCGTCGTGGGCTCCAACGGAGCCGGGAAGTCGACACTGCTCAAGACCATAGCGGGTGCCCTTCACCCCACAAAAGGTTCGATCAGGTTTGAAGACGAAGACATCCAGAGGCTTTCCACGCCCGACGTGGTTCGGAGGGGCATTACCTACGTCCCCGAAGCCAGATCCATATTCGGGCCCCTGACCGTCGAGGAGAATCTTGAACTGGGGGCCTTCATCCTCAACAACGAGGCGGAAAAGATAAAGAATCTTGAATTCGTTTTCGGCCTCTTTCCGCGCCTGAAGGAACGGCGCAGTCAGCTCGGCGGGACGCTTTCCGGGGGCGAGCAGCAGATGCTGGCCATCGGCCGCGGGCTCATGTCCAACCCCAAGGTGCTCATGCTGGATGAGCCCTCCCTTGGGCTTATGCCCAAGCTCGTCGACGAGATGCTTCAGGCCGTGGCGAAGCTCAGAGACATGGGTAAGACGATCCTGCTTGTGGAGCAGAACGTGCGCGAGTCGCTGGACATAGCAGACCGGGGCTACGTGCTACAGACAGGGCGAACCATTCACTCGGGTACGGGCAAGGAGCTTCTCGCCTCGGAGGAGATCCGGAAGGCCTTCCTGGGACTGTGAGAAGAAAGTTATAAATTATAAGTTATAAGTTTTGGGTTAAGAAACAAAAGGCAGGGCATAGACTGACTGAGGGAGGAAAAAGAACCATGCGGACAAGAAAAACTCCGAACTCTCAGCATCCCGTCTCGCCGGCCGAGGCTCGCTCCCTCATCCGGGCCGGGGAATGGACGGGCAATACGGCCGGTGTGGCGCCGGGTTACGCTCAGGCAAACCTGGCTATTCTTCCCGGGGAGCTGGCCTTTGATTTTCTCCTTTTTTGCCAGCGAAACCCCAAGCCCTGTCCGGTCCTCGAGGTGCTCGAGCCGGGCACCTGGGAGACAAGGATCGCTGCCCGCGGCGCCGATATCCGCACCGATCTTCCGGCCTACAACGTCTACGAAAAGGGAAGGCTGAAGGCCACGGTCGGCGATATCACGGGGCAGTGGCAGGACCATTTCGTCACCTTCCTCATCGGCTGCAGCTACTCCTTCGAAGAGGCCCTCCTGAGGGCGAACGTGCCTGTCCGGCATATAGAGGAGGGCAGGAACGTGCCCATGTACATTACCAACATCCCCTGTGTGCCGGCAGGGGTTTTCCGGGGACCCATGGTGGTCAGTATGCGGCCCGTGCCCCATCGCCTCGTAACCCGCGCCGTCCAGATCACAGGCCGCTACGCCCAGGTCCACGGCGCACCGGTTCACATCGGCGAGCCGCAGGCAATCGGTATCAGGGATATCGCAAAACCGGATTTCGGCGATGCTGTGTCTATCCTGCCCGGCGAAACGCCCCTGTTCTGGGCCTGCGGGGTCACCCCCCAGGCCGTTGCCATGGAGGTGAAGCCGGATATCTGCATCACCCACGCACCCGGCCACATGTTCATTACCGACCTGTTAAACGAGGAGCTGGCGGCGTCGTGAGGCATGCGGCGAGGCGTACAGCAGGGTCCGGCGAAGGAGAGCCTCGCGCATGAACCGATATAGCTTTGCAAGCCTATGAGGGTCCTTCCGAAAAGACTTCGTAACATTCTCCTCGCCATACTGCTCATCACCCTCATCGGCACCATCGGCTTCAAGATCATCGGGGGCAGCAAGACCAGCATCCTTGACGCCCTCTATATGACAACCATCACCCTCTTCACCGTGGGGTACAGCGACGTCATCGGCCTCGAAGACAAGCCCTGGGGTAAGCTATTCGCCATCGCATTCATCTACGCCGGCGCCGGCACCATCGCCTTTCTCTTTACAAACCTGGCCGCATACACGATCGGCGGCGAGCTGAGGGCGGTGCTGAGAAAGAGGGTCATGGAGAAAAGGATATCAAGGATGAAAAAACACTACATAGTCTGCGGCATAGGCATGGTAGGCCTCTACATCGTCCATGAGCTGTACCACACCAAGCGGCCCCTCATAGCCATCGATCTGGACGAGCAGGCGCTTGACCTGCTGCGCTCGGAAAACATGCATGTGGACATTATCGTGGGGGACGCCAGCGAAAACACGATCCTCCAAAAGGCCATGATCGATCACGCCCAGGGCCTCTTCGCCACCACCGATTCGGACAATGCCAACATCGTCATCGTTCTCACGGCAAAACAGATCAATCCATCCCTACGGGTCGTCTCGCGCTGCAATGACACGAGGAACCTCGACAAGATCCGCAGGGCCGGTGCCGATTCCGTCGTGGCGCTCGATTACATAGGCGGCTTGAGGATGGCTTCCGAGATGGTAAGACCCCACGTGACGACGTTTCTCGACAAGATGTTGCGCGACCGGGAATCGCCCATGCGCGTAGAAGAGGTTCAGGTGCCCCGCCATTCCCCTTATGTGGGCCACCCCGTGGGCAGGATCGATTTCAAGTCCATCGGCAACATTCTCCTCGTTGCCGTCAGAACCCACACCGGATCATGGTTGTACAATCCCTACCCCGACGCGGTTATCGAGAAGGACATGAGCCTTATCGTTATGTCGACGCCCGAGGGCCGCGAAATGCTCGAGCAGATCCTGGCCTCCGACAAGCGCGGGCTGCCCTCTACCTGATGTGCTCCCCGGAAGGCCCTTCCCTGAGGGTGCCTCCGTCGAGAACGAGCACCCTGTCGGCCAAGCCCAGAACCGCCGGACGATGGCTTATGATAAAGGTGGTCCGGCCCCTCGTGATGCCCCTGAGGGTCTCGCCGAGGGATGCCTCTGTGGTGCTGTCGAGGGCCGATGTAGGCTCGTCAAGAATGAGAATGGGGGGGTCTGTGAGAAACGTACGGGCCAGCGATATCCGCTGTTTCTGTCCCACCGAGAGGCTCTTCCCTCCTTCCCTTATGATCGTCTTGTAGCCCTGGGGAAGCAGTTCGATGTCCCTGTCGATGTGTGCCATGGCCGCCGCCGCCTTCACCTCTGCCAGGGTGGCCCCAGGCTTGCCGTACTTGATGTTGTGCTCTATAGTGTCTTCAAAAAGAAAGGTTTCCTGAGAAACGATGCCTACCTGCCGCCTCAGCCAGTCGCCGTCGATGAGGCCCATATCGATGCCGTCAATAAGAATCCTGCCCTTCTGCGCGATATAGAACTTGAGGAGGAGGCTCATGAGCGTTGTCTTGCCGGCACCGCTCGGCCCCACGATGGCCACTGTCTCGCCCGCCGGCACGGCAAGAGAAAGATCCCGTATTACGGGGCGATCAGGCTCGTAACCAAACGATACCCCCTCAAAGACGATATCGCCCCTCGCCGGCCCCAGCGCCGGGCGGCCCGCCGGTTCCCTGGCTCCCTGTGCCTCCGGTGCAACGGTAAACATCTCATGAAGCCTGCCCAGGGAAACAAAAAGGTGCTGAACGGAGAGTATTTGGCCGAAAAACCCGTTCAGAGATCCGTAAAGGCTCACGACATACCACGACAGGGAGGTCAGATCGCCGATAGTCATGGTACCGGCGATGGCCTGCTTAGCCGTGTACCAGAACACGAAGAGTTTGAGGCCCAGACTGAGGGCGTTCATCACGTATCCCGCAAAGGAGGAGAGAAAAAGCGCCTTCATCTGCAGGCGGATGATCTTCCGGAGGGTCCGCGAGACCTTGCCCGCCTCCCGCGCCTCGGCGCCGAAAGACTTGATGACCTCAACGCCCGACAGGGCCTCCTGAATCTGCCCCGTCACGTTGGCCGTCTCCTCGGCCTGCCAGTAGCTCAGGGCCCGGGACCTCACGACGACGAGATAGTGGAACAGGACGCTTACGGGCAGAATGACGAGCAGAATGAGGGCCAGCGTGGCGTTGAGCTGGAACACAACGAAAAAGCTTAAAAGCGGCGTCACCACGCCGGCAAAGACTTGCGTAACGAACTGCGAAAAGAGTGACTGCACCACGTGTACGTCGCCGGTGACGCGGGACACGAGGTACCCCGTCCGCCTGGCCCGAAGAAAAGACAGGGGAAAACGCAGCACCCGCTCAAAGAGTTCGGTCTGGACGTTAAAGGTAATTTCGTTGTTGAACTTGAAGTTGATTACGTTCTGCAGGATGCCGAGGCACCCCAGAAAGAGGCTGACGGCCACGGCCGAGAGAACCACCTCGTTGAGCGAGCCCAATATGCGTTCCAGTGGGCCGTAGAGAAAAGATAGATGGAGACTGTTCAGCAGGGCCTCGACCCTGGCGAGTTCCTGCTTCATGATTACCACGTCGATAAGCAGCTTGCCGCTCAAAGGTTTTAAGGCGTTGAGGCCTGTCAGAACAAGCGTTATGGCGAGGCTCACGCAGCCCATCTTCCATATGGGCCGGACAAAGCGAAAGTAGAAAAGGATGTCCTTGAGCGGGAGCTTGATGGGAAGCGGCGCCGGCTTTCGAAGGGGATCGATTACGTACTCTGTCAGTATTTCCCTGAAGTCGATGGCCCGCCCTCCCGAAGCGTTGAAGACAGAAATTACTATACCACAGGATTGCTCTGCGCCGGAGACTTAAGTGTCTTGAGCCGGGTTGACTTGCCCGACGTGGTAGTGATACCTTTTGTCAGGTGACCTGAATGAAAATAGCTATATCGGGTAAGGGCGGTACGGGAAAGACGACGCTGGCAGGCGTTATGGCGCGCATCCTTGCGGCTCGGGGGCAGAAGGTGCTTGCCATAGACGCCGACCCCGATTCGAACCTTGCAAGCGCCATCGGGATCCCCCCGGAGCGTCTTGACGGCATGAGGCCGCTGGCGACCATGGAGGCGTTCATCGAGGAAAGGACCGCCAGAAAGAAGGGTGCCTATGGGGCCTTCTTTAAGCTCAATCCGCGTGTCGACGACATTCCCGAGCGCTTCTCCCTGACCCACGAGGGCGTGACGCTTATCGTTCTCGGCAATATCCCCCGGGGCGGCGGCGGCTGCTTCTGCCCCGAGAGTGCCCTCCTCAAAAGCCTTCTTGCCCACGTTTTTATTGAGCGGACCGAATGGGTGATCGTAGATATGGAAGCGGGGCTCGAACACCTGGGGAGGGGCACAACGGCTTACATGGACGCCCTCATCGTGGTTGTGGAGCCGGGCATGCGAAGCTTTCAGACGGCCCGTCAGGTCAAAAGACTGGCGACCGACATCGGCATCGACCGAGTTTACGTGGTGGGGAACAAGGTAGAGGGCGACGGCGATGATGCC
The DNA here is from genome assembly GCA_964651435.1 of uncultured Pseudomonadota bacterium. GTDB lineage: Bacteria > Desulfobacterota > Syntrophorhabdia > Syntrophorhabdales > CAYQXL01 > CAZYVU01. The sequence continues at coordinate 5,879 of CAZYVU010000035.1, read as the reverse complement.
CTCATCAGGGACCGTATGCAGGACTTTCCACTTCTCGGAAGCATCTCGCTCAACGGCACCATAGTCGAGGCCGACAAGAAGGGCGTCTCACCCTTCGACCTCGACCCACAGGTGAGGCGGGAAGTGGAGCAGATCATCGACGCATTGGCAGCACTCAGCCCATGAGGAAATTTGTCGCCTTTCTGAGCCTCGTTTTCACCACGCTGTTTTTTTCATTGGCCGCCATTGCCACCTCCTTTTTCGACAGAAGCGGCGACAAGGTCTGGCGGGTTGCGCAGGCCTGGGCACGGGCCCATCTGAGGGCATGCGGCATCAACGTTCTCACCTACGGGCTGGAAGGCCTTTCGCGGCCACCGTATATATTCATGGGCAACCACCAGAGCGCCCTCGATATCTGCGCGCTTCTCGTGGCTATACCCAGCCCCCTGAGGTGGGTGGCAAAAAGGGAGCTTTTTCGCATACCCATTTTCGGATGGGCCATCAAAAGGGCGGGCTACATAAGCCTGGACAGGGAAAATGCCCGTGAGGCCCTGAGGGCCATGGAGGACGCAGCGGCCAGGATTCGCGGCGGGGCAAGCATCGTCATCTTTCCGGAAGGCACGCGAAGCCCTACGGGGCGCCTGCTTCCGTTCAAGAAGGGAAGTTTCTCGCTCCTGTTCCGCGCCGGGGTGCCCGTCGTGCCCCTGGGCATCTGGGGGTCGGGCCTGCTCCAGCCGCCGGGAAGGGTTGTGCCCGTGCGGGGAGGGACGATTAGAATCAGCATGGGTGAACCTATTACCGTTGCCGAAAAGAACCCCTCCGCCAGGGAACACCTCATAGCCTCCGTAAGGTCCACGATGGAGCGGCTCATAGAGGAATCGAAGCGGGAGGGGGACCCTGCCCCGTCACGGGGCGGCGGCCGGACGACATTGAAAGGCGAGGCCGCATGTCGCGGGAACTGAAAAAGGAGATGCTGGGGGTAGCGCTGGCAGGGTTCTTCATCTTCCTGCTTGTGAGCCTCCTCACGTACCATCCCTTCGACCCTTCCCTGAATACCTTCTCCTCCGGTCCGGTCAAGAACCTCTGCGGCAAGGCAGGCTCCTATACGGCCGATTTTCTTATTCAGGTCTTCGGTTTCCTGAGCTACCTACTCGTGCTTTACCTGCTCGTTTTCGCCGTCTTCTATCTGCGGAAAAAGGAGCCCCCGCAGCCGATCATTCTTGGGGCCGGCCTCGTCCTCTTTTTTCTCGCCCTGTCGACCCTTCTCCAGATCGCCTTCGGACAGGTGCATGTCAAGGGCATCGTCATACCCTTTTCCGGGGTCCTCGGACTGGTCCTGCAGCGGTCGCTCGTGGGACTTTTCAGCACCTTCGGCGGCGTCCTCATTTCCTTCATCATCCTCGTCATCTCCCTCTTTCTTATAGTTCAGGCACCGCTGCTCTCTCTTATCGAAAAACGGCTCTCCCGTGAAAGACTGGTGGAGCGAAGGAAGTCCATCCGGGTCGCCGGTGAGCCCACCAAGGAGCCGGGCGGCAAGCCCGAAAAAAAGCCTGTGCAGGAAACCTTTGAATTCGTCAAGGAGCTGGGGCCCCACCCCCTGCCACCGCTATCGCTGCTCGATGCTATCGAACGCAAAGAGGTGAAGGTTGACAAAGAGAGCATCCGATTAAACGCCACCATTCTCGAAAAAAAGCTTCGGGACTATGGCATTGAGGGGAAGGTTTCGGAGGTCCACCCCGGTCCGGTCATCACCATGTATGAGTTCGAGCCGGCTCCGGGCATCAAGGTGAGCAGGATTTCAAACCTCTCCGACGACCTTGCCATGGCGCTGAGCGCCGTCTCGATCCGCATCATAGCGCCCATTCCGGGTAAATCGGTAGTCGGTATCGAGATACCGAACAGCAACAGGCAAACCGTCTATCTCAGGGAGATCCTTGAGTCGGAAACCTTTGCGGGCGCGCACTCCTTTCTCACGCTGGCCCTGGGCAAAACAATAGCCGGCGAGTCCTACGTGGCCGACCTGGCCAAGATGCCCCACCTCCTCGTGGCCGGCTCGACCGGTTCCGGAAAAAGCGTATCACTCAACAGCATGATCTGCAGCATCCTTTTCAAGGCCAGCCACCTCAACGTCCGCTTTCTCATGATCGACCTCAAGATGCTCGAGCTTTCCTTCTACGACAACATTCCCCACCTCCTGCTGCCCGTGGTGACAAGCGCAAAGAACGCCAAGGCGGCTCTTCGCTGGCTCGTAGACGAGATGGAGCGGCGATACACGGTCATGGCGGAAAAAGGCGTGCGAAGCATCGAGCGGTACAACCAGAGGACGGTAAAGGAAGAGGGCGAACCCCTGCCATACATCGTCGTCGTTATCGACGAGCTTGCCGACCTCATTATGGTATCGCCCAAGGAGGTGGAGGAATACATTGCCCGCCTTGCCCAGATGGCCCGGGCATCGGGCATCCACCTCATTCTCGCCACGCAACGCCCCTCCGTTGATGTTTTGACGGGGATCATCAAGGCCAACTTTCCGGCCCGCATCTCCTTTCAGGTCTCGTCCAAGGTTGACTCCCGCACGATCCTGGACACCAACGGGGCTGAGAGCCTTCTGGGCCAGGGCGACATGCTCTTCGTGAGCCCCGGCATCGGCAGGCTGCAGAGGCTCCATGGGGCGTACGTGTCGGAGGGCGAGATCAAACGGATCGTTGAATTCCTGAGAAAGCAGGGGGAGCCGGTATACCACAACGAGATCTTGGAGGAACGCGACGAAGAGGCTGCCGGGGAGGAGATCGACGACGAGAAATACCGGGAGGCGGTGGAGTTCGTTGTGGAGCGCGGCGAGGCTTCCATCAGCATGGTGCAGAGAAGATTCAGGATCGGATACAATCGGGCGGCCCGGATCGTGGAGCGGATGGAGCGCGATGGCATCGTCGGTCCCAGCGACGGCGTCAAACCGAGGGAAGTGTTGAAAAAACCATGATTTTAGAAGCCTCCTGGGATAAGGACGCATCTCGCTGGCCGCGTTTAGGCCAATCCTCACTATCCGAAGTTCAGGGCGAGTTCGAGGATTGAACGGAGACAAATCGTTGCCGGGCAAGGGGGGCGGTAAGCGAGTGGAGGAAACAGCGTCCCGGGCATAGAAGCAGCTTGTTTAAAAAGTTCTAATGAGTAAAAACAAAAAGGATGAAGCGCATGCGGAAATGGAAAGGCTTTACTGATTATCGGTGCGGGTTTCGGGCTTCGCTGTTGCTCCTGGCGTTGGGCCTCTGCCTTCAGGTCTCGCCCCTCACTTATTGCTTATCACGGCCTGCCTCTGCCGACTCGGGCCCTTTTGATGCCATCAAGAAGACCTATGCGTCGATCAACACGCTCGATGCGAGATTTCACCAAAAAATCTCCATAGCAAGCCTGAAAAAGGAACGCGAATTCTCAGGCACCTTCCTTTTCAAACGCGGAAAAGGCTTTGTCTGGGGCTATACGGCCCCGAAGGAAAAGCAGTTCCTGTACGACGGCAGGTTCATCTGGCAGGACGAGGCTGACAAATCATTCGTGACGCGGGACAAGGTGAACAAGGAGAAGACCGGGGGAACCTTTCTTGATCTTGTCGAAGACATGGCTGCCATGGACATTCTCTTCGTTCTGAAAAAGCAGACGAAGGAGGGTGACCTGGAGGTGCTGGAACTCACCCCCAAGAAGGAGGGGACGATCAGCAAGGCCAGGCTTTGGATCGACGGCCGGTATATCCTCAGGAAGATAGAGATCGATGAGTTTACGGGTAACGTCAACACGATCGAATTCTCGTCGATAAAGGTCAATCAACCTGTAGGGGACGCCAAGTTTGTGTTCAAGCCACCGAAAAACAAGGAAGTGCTGGAGCGCTGATGCCACTCTTCAAGGACGAAGCCATCGTATTGCTCAAGAGGCCATTCGGAGAGTCCGACCGGATCCTCCACCTCTTTACGCTCAGTACGGGCAAGATCTCTGCCATTGCCAAAGGCGCCGGCAAGAGCCAGAGGCGGTTCGCCAACACCTTGGAGCCCTTTAATCACATCCGCGTCGAATACTTCGAGAAGCAGATGCGGGGGATGGTCCGCATCGACAATGCCGACATCATAGAGACAAACCAGGGCATCGAGAAAAGCCTCAAGCGGTCCTGCACAGCCGGATTTTTCACGGAGTTTTTGGAGCGGCTCACGAAGGAAAGGGAGCGGCACGACAACCTCTTTCTTCTCCTCAAAGAGATTCTCGGCCGCTTGAAGCAGAATGAGCTTTCCTACGCAGAGATACTTCACTTCCAGATGAAAATGTTGGAGACCCTTGGATACCTCCCCAATCTTGCCCACTGTGTCTATTGCGGCAAGGATATTCCCGAGAAAGAGAAAGTCTATTTCTCCCGCGAGCGCGGGGGTGTTCTCTGCGGGGCTTGCTCAAGCTATCTGCCCTACAGGACATACTCACATGGCGTCATTCCCGTCATCAGTGCCATCAGCAGAGAAGCGCCCACGTCCGGCGAGGTGCCTTTCCGGCGGGAGGTCACTGACCTTATCGAAGGCTTTGTGGCCTTTCATCTGGAAGTGGAATGCAAATCATACCGCATCCTCAAAGGGATCATGCACGAGTGATGGTGCTGCCCCCTTCCACTTTTCCCTTGACAACCATTCACCCCCTCGCTACAATCCCGAAAAACACCTTTTGCGTCACTAAGATGTTCTACCGTTGACACTTCCTAAAAGGGGGGAAGCAGTGAAAAGGTCCGGCCATCTTGCCTCTTCCATCGTCTTAATCATCGTCTGTGCCATCATCGCTTTCCAGGCTATCCCCGCCGCTGCCCAAGAGTTGTCCGCCCAGTCCCGGCAGGAACCGGATGCCATTGCCATAGTGCTCCCCGACCCCGTGGACGACAGAGACCGTCCCGGCCCCATGACCCTCTCCGTCAAGAGCGGGGACGAGTCGGCAAGCACCGGGTTGGTCCCTACCGTACCGGAAGTGAGCCCCTTTACGGGTGCCTTGGGATACAAGATACCCATCGTCGTTCCCCCCGGCAGAAACGGCATCGCCCCCAATCTTGCCCTGACATACAGCAGCCAGGCCAGAAACGGCCTGGCGGGCATCGGCTGGACCATCGATCTGGGTTCCATCCAACGGAACACCAAGTATGGCCTCAACTACGCCAACAACTACGGCCCATTCCCCCATCCCTTCGTCGCAGCCATCAACGGCGCCGCCTCCGATCTCGTCTACAATACCGCCTGGAGCTGTTTTGAGAGCGTCGTCGAGGGCGCCTTCTCCAAATACTGCTTTGCGAACAACGCCTGGATCGTCTATGCCAAGGGCGGCACCAAGTACTACTATGGCACCACGGCTGCCTCCCGGCAGGACGATCCCGCCGATAGCAACAGGATATTCAAGTGGTGTCTCGACCGGGTGGAAGATACCAATGGCAACTATATGACCATCACGTACCTTGCCAAAGACTCTACCCGCGAGCTCTATCCCTCCATTATCCAGTACACGGGGAACACCTCCGGCCTCTCAACGACCAATCAGGTGGACTTTACCTTCGAGACCCGCCCCGTCGGCGAAGCGATCCCCATCATGTACACAACCGGCTTCCCGGTGCAGACTGCACAGCGTCTTAAGGAGATCGGCGTCAAGGTGAATGATGTTCCCGCAGGGAAATACACCCTGACCTATGATTCCACCGGGGGGACCATCTTCCCTCACTCCCTTCTCCAGACTGTCACCCGCTCCGATGACGCCACCCCTCCAACGTCCCTGCCCTCCATCGGCCTGAGCACCTACGGCACTACCGATACCTTCACCCCCGAGACCCTCTCCGTCGGCCTCTATCCCTTACGGTGGCTCAACTGGGTAGGAGACTTCAACGGCGACGGCAAGAGCGA
>CAZYVU010000034.1:0-34870 GCA_964651435.1 uncultured Pseudomonadota bacterium | reverse complement strand
TTTGCAAAGGTAAATTTTACCTTTTCCCCTACATTCATTCTATTCCTCCAAAACCTTTAACTTTTGGGGTCAGGTCTTGCAATATCAGTTTTTCTGCGACCGGACTCAAAAACTGATATTGCAAGACCTGACCCCATAGTTCTTTTATGTGCTTGGCGTGCCTGAGACAGTCGCAGTGTCGCCGGTGCTCTCCTTCTTTGCTTCGACAGGCGAGGTCGTTGTCGTGCTCTCGGTAGAAGGCTTGTCCTCCGTCTTCTTGCCGTTGCCCCCGCTGCCGGTGCCGCGCGCCGTATCGATGGGTTTTTTGTAGTCGGTGACGTACCATCCGCTACCTTTCAGATGGAAGGCGCAGTTGGAGATGAGCTTCTGAAGCCTGCCCTTGCAGACCCTGCATTCCTTCAAAGGCTCGTCCCCAATCTTCTGAAAGATTTCAAACGTCTTTCCGCACCCCGTACACTCATACTCATAGATGGGCATTGTTCTCCTACCTCCTAAAACTTCGCTGCCTTATAATATAAGCCCTTCCCTTCCTCACCGTCAAGCCTGCGCGGCCGGCTGTGCGTCGGGAGGGGGGTCACTTTTTTTAGCTACGATGGCATACTCAAACCCATCCAGCAGCGCCAGGAAGGACGCCATGTTAATATTTTCCGAGAAGGCAGAAACACTCCAGATTTCTGTGCCGTCGGTGAAGATGATGGACACCTCAACCTTGGCAGCCGTTCCCCATCTGGAATCGTAGATGCGCGACGAAAAATCGACGAGCTTGATGCCCTCGATAACCGGAAATATGCTCGCCAGCGATTTCTTCAGCGCATTCGCCAGGGCGTCCACGGGACCAACACCCGTTGCCGCCTCATGGATCGTTTCGTTGTCGCTATTGACGACGACCGTTGCCTCCGGCCTCACCCCATCATCGATAAGCCGGTAGGTGCCAAGCACTTCGAAAGGACGGCGATAGGTCTTGAGGGACCTCAGCATCGTCAGTTCTTTCGTGGCGTCCCGGATATTCAGAAAGCGCTTCACCGGTTTTTTTCCTCCTCAAGAAGCAGCTTGTAATCGATACCGTCCACAAGGGCCTGCCAACTGGCCTCGATGATATTGTCGGAGACCCCGACGGTTCCCCAGGCCCTTTTTCCGTCGGAGCTCTCGATGAGCACCCTTGTCGGCGCCGCCGTCCCCTCCTTGGTGCTTAGCACGCGCACCTTGTAGTCCACCAGGTTTGTCTCCTTGAGCACGGGATAAAACTTGTCAAGGGCCTTCCGCAGCGCCGCATCGAGGGCGTTTACCGGGCCCTTGCCGAAGGCGGCCGTATGCTCCACCTTGTCGCCGACCCTGACCATAATCGTTGCCTCGGAGAAGGGTTCGGACTTGTGCTGTTTTTCCACAATTACCCGAAAACCCACGAGGTGAAAATACTCCCTGTGGATGTTCAGGGCCTTCTTCATCAGAAGCTCCAATGAGCCTTCGGCGCCCTCGAACTGGTATCCGTACATCTCCAGCTCCTTTACCTTTTTCAGCACCTCTTTGGCGAGCTTCTTGTCCTTCTCGATGTCGATATTAAACTCCTTGGCCTTGAAAAGAATGTTGCTCTCTCCCGAGAGGTCCGATATGAGGACCCTTTGCGTGTTTCCCACAAGCTCGGGAGGGATATGCTCGTAGGTCTGGGAGTTCTTGCGTATGGCGCTGACATGTATTCCGCCCTTGTGCGCGAAGGCGCTCTCTCCCACGTAGGCGCGGTGTTTATCGGGGATGAAATTGGCCATCTCGTCCACAAAGAGGGATAGCTCCCTTAGATGCTTCAACCTGTCGGGCTCGATTCCCTCATGGCCCATTTTGAGGATCACGTTCGGGATGATCGAACAGAGGTTGGCATTTCCGCATCGCTCTCCATATCCGTTAATAGTCCCCTGGACGTGCGTACAGCCGCCGTGAACGGCAACCACGGAGTTGGCCACGGCCATCTCCGTGTCGTTATGCGTGTGAATGCCAAGCGGCGTTGCGACGCTCTCCCGGGCCTTCCTCACGATGGCCTCCACCTGGAACGGCATGGTCCCTCCGTTCGTGTCGCAGAGCACGATCACGTCGGCGCCCGCATTGGCGGCAGCCCGTATGACCTTGAGCGCATAGGCGCTGTTGCTCTTAAAGCCGTCGAAAAAATGTTCGGCGTCAAAGAAGACGGTCCTCCCGGCCTTTTTCAGATAGCCGATCGTTTCGGCCACCATCTTGAGGTTCTTATCCAGGGTCACCCGAAGGGCTTCACGAACATGGAGGTCCCAACTTTTCCCGACGATGGTAACGCATTCCGTATCGGCCTCTTCGACGGCCTTCATATTCTCGTCGTCCCGGGGAAGAACATCGGCCCTGATGGTGCTTGTAAAGGCAGCCACGCAAGAGTGCCGCAGGTTGAGCCTCTTCACCTCCCGGAAATACTGAAGGTCCCTCGGGTTCGAGCCGGGCCATCCCCCCTCGATGTAATGAATGCCGAACTCATCGAGCTTTTCCGTTATGCGCAGCTTGTCCGTCAGGGAAAAGGCGATATCTTCAGACTGCGCCCCATCCCTCAAGGTTGTGTCGTAAAACTCAACCCTCAACGCTCCTCCTCAATGTCTTCGGCATCGAGGCCGAAGCCTTTGTGCAAGGCCCGAACGGCCAGCTCGCCGTACTTGCTGTCTATGACGCAAGATATCTTGATTTCAGAGGTGCTGATCAGCTCGATATTGATCCCTTCGGCTGCCAGGAGCGTAAACATCTTCGATGCGATTCCCGCGTGGGAGCGCATACCGGAGCCGACTATGGATACCTTGGCAATATCCTCATCGATGGCCACGCTCTCGGCGCCTACCTGGCGGGCCGCCTCGTCCATAATCTTGTAGGCCTTCTTGGCATCGGCCTTGGCCGTGGTGAACGTAATGTCGTTGTAGTTGTTATGGCTCACGTTCTGCACAATCATGTCGACGACGATGTTGGCATCCGAAAGGGCCGAAAAAAGGTTCGAGGCGACACCGGGCTGGTCCGGCACCTTGCTTACGGTGATCTTGGCTTCGTTCTTGTTGTGCGTTACGCCGGAAATTACGACTTTTTCCATCGACATCTCATCCTCCTTGCAGACAAGTGTTCCCTTGCCGTCAACAAGAGAAGACTTGACGAGTATGGGAACGTTATATTTTTTGGCAAGCTCTACCGAACGAATCTGGAGCACCTTGGCGCCCAGGCTCGCCATTTCGAGCATCTCATCATATGATATCCTGTCGAGCCTGCGTGCCTTTTCGCAGATGTTGGGGTCCGTCGTGTAGACACCGTCGACATCAGTGTAAATTTCACAAAGGTCCGCCTTGAGGGCCGCCGCCAGGGCCACACCCGTAGTGTCCGAGCCGCCCCTTCCCAATGTCGTGATATTGCCGTCTTCGTCGACACCCTGAAATCCGGGAACGACGACGATGCGACCCCTCTTGAGCTCTGTCGCGATTTTGTCCTGTTCCACGTCAAGGATTCTTGCCTTGCCGAAGCTCGAATCGGTGACGATCTTCACCTGGTCTCCAAGGACAGACACCGCGTCGCCGCCCATCTCCTTGATCGTGATGGCAAGTAGGGCCGATGTCACCTGCTCGCCTGTGGAGATGAGCACATCGACTTCCCTTTCATCGGGAAACTTGCCGATGGTATTGGCCATGTTCAGCAGCCGGTCCGTTTCGCCCGACATGGCCGAGACAACAACGACCACATCCCAGCCGCGCTCTTTGTAGACGATGGCCTTCCGCGCCACGTTTGCTATCCGCTCCAAGTCTCTTACAGAAGTTCCTCCATACTTTTGCACAACCAGCATTCTATACCTCCATCCTTACACTATTCTAAAGGAGACTGTCGCTGAACGACTATTTTCCTCTTGTCTTCATCAAGGACCTCCAGGAAGATCCGTGTAATCTTTTCGTCCCAGTTGCCCCGTTCGGCCCACTCCACGACAACAATGCCATCATCAAGAAATTCCGCCACATCGAGCAGCTCTGCCTCGCCTTCGTCGATCCTGTAGAGATCGACATGACAGAGACGGAGCCGCCCCTCGTAAAGGTTCATGAGGGTAAAGGACGGGCTGACGACATACTCCCAATCCTCGATACCGAGGCCCCTGGCAATGCCCTTGACCAACTGCGTCTTGCCGGCCCCCAGTTCGCCGTACAGGGCATAGATCTCTCCTGTCCGGGCCCGACGCCCGATGGCGTCACCAATCTCCCAGGTATCAGAGGGACTTTTCGAAATATAGTCGTTCCGTTCCATCACGCACCTCTCGCAGCGCACGCCCGGTTCCCATAAGGAGGTCTCCCGCAACGAGGTCCATATCCGTCCCTTCTTCCCCGACCCATCTGTCGGCAATATAACCGTGCAGGTAGGCGGCAAAAATGGCCGATTGAACAGGGCTGTATCCCTGGGAAACAAGGCCTCCCAAAAACCCCGTCAGAATATCGCCGCTTCCTCCCTTGGCGAGGGCGGGGTTGCCCGTGGGGTTGAAAAATATGTCACCGTCGGGGCTTGCTATCACGGTCGGGGACCCCTTCAGCACCACGTTCACACCGAGCTCCTTCACGCATTGCTCTGCAGTCGCCACTCTATCTGCGTTGATATGAGCCGGCGAAGATCCGATGAGCCGAGCCAGCTCTCCCGGATGGGGTGTGAAAATCGCCCTGTCGCCGGCGGCATTGATATCCTCCCTGTGTCCGCCAAAGGCATTGATGCCGTCGGCATCCACGACAATGGGCTTTTCCCAGGACCGGTATACCTTTCGCACCAACTCCATGGTCTCGCGATGCTGCGAGAGGCCGGGGCCCACGATGAGCACATCTTTGTCGGCCAGAAGCCTCAGGATCTCGTCCGCCCCGGAAAGGAGGAAATACCCGCTGCCCTCGTCCTCAACGGGCTGCGTCATCACCTCCGTCAGCTTTACCTCCATGATGGGGTTCAGCGATGCCGGCGTAAGGAGCGTTACAAGGCCGGCGCCTATCTTGAGCGCGGCCATGGAGGCCATATGTGCCGCCCCCGTCTTTCCGGGGGAACCGGCCAGAACGGCCACATGACCATAGGTTCCTTTGTGCGCCCACGGGACCCGGGCCTTGAGGAAGGACCTCAGCAGGCCCCCGTCGACAACCTCTCCGTCATGGCCCAGAAGCGATTCCGCCTCCGGGGGAAGGGAGATGTCGACGACTGTGAGCCTGCCCCGGTTAAAGGCACCGGGATGCAGAAAATGGCCCGGCTTGGGGTAGGCAAAGGTGTAGGTGTGGTCAGCCTTGACGGCAGCCCCGAGGGGTCTGCCCGAGCGCCCGTCGATGCCCGACGGAATGTCGACGGCAATGACCGCTTTCCCGCAGGCGTTGATGTGTTCGATGGCATCCCGTTCCCTCCCTGCAACCTCTTTCGAGAGCCCCGTCCCGAAGATGGCATCGACAACAATGTCGGAGTGGGCGAGGGCAACGGACACGCCGCCCCCCCCTTCCCCCACCTCGACGATCTCGCCTCCCAGGGAGGCAAAGAGCCCCATGTTCAGGGCTGCATCGCCCTGAAGGTCTTCCCGCCTGCCAAGCAGAAGAGCCCTCGTACGATAGCCGTCCCTCAGGGCGTAACGGGCTACGACGAATCCGTCGCCGCCGTTGTTCCCCTTTCCACAGACTATCGCCACGCTCCTTCTGTCGTTCAGATACCGGTCCTTCATGAGCCGGTAGAGGCTTCTGCCCGCATTTTCCATAAGTACAGCAGAGGGTATGCCCCACGTTTCTATGGCGTAGCGGTCGTAACGGGCCATTCGGCCCGGCGATAGCACCTTCACAACGCACCCTCCCCTTGCGGCCCGCCGTCACCAGAGAAGATGGCCCCGCCCGCCACGAAAACGGCCACGGCGTGAGACCGCTCGTGGGAAATGCTGACACCCGGAAACACCTCTCCTCCGAACGTGACGAAAGGAATGCCGCCGGAGCTGCCCACCTCCACTGCCCGCCAGGGGATGCGGCGGCCTAAGGCTTTCATGAACGCCTCTTTGGCCGCAAACCTACCTGCCAGCGTTTCGGCGTACCGTCGTTTGGCCAATGCGTAACCGAGCTCTCGGGCCGTGAAAACCCGTTCCAGAAACCGCTGGCCGTGCCTCGCTATGGCTGACTCTATCCTTGCCACCTCGACGATGTCGATACCGACGGAAAGAAAGATTGGAGGAGCGCTGACGCTTGAGGAGCACTTCGTTTGACGAGCGGCCACTGCGTGGCCTTGATGTGGCAAACCCGATACGGGGCAGTCATGATCCTTGCTCGGGGTTTGGGGTTCGGAGTGGCCGAAGAGTTCGGGGTTCGGAGAACAACCTTCCGAGCCGCCGGCGCCTATTCCGCGCTCTTTGTCCATGTTCATATCTCCGTCTTCCTCAAGAAGTGCACGGTTCTCGTGCAACCACTTCATGGCCGCCCCGTAGCCGCAACACATATCTTTATCCCAGTCGTCAGTCACTGTCCGTTTCCCGCACTCATCACTCATCAGCGTTTACTTCTTATCGTTCGCCGTCCACCGTTTCCTATGTACTCTCTACCGTTTTATCAACGCAACCATGTCCCTGATCGCCCTGTCGAGTCCTACGAAAACGGCCCTGGCTATAATGCTGTGGCCGATACTCAGCTCGTCCACCTCCGGGATGGCCGCCACCGGTCGCACGTTGTGGTAGTGGAGCCCATGCCCGGCATTCACTCCCATGCCCAGGCCCTTTCCCCTTCTGGCCGCATCTATCACCTTCTCCAACTCTTTCACCCGGTCCTCATCGGAGGGAGCGTCGGCAAAAGCGCCCGTGTGAATCTCGATCATGTCTGCCCCTACAGCCTTCGACGCATTGACCTGGCCGGCCTCGGGGTCGACAAAGAGGCTCACCTTAATACCGGCTTCGCGCAGCCCCGCTACGACCAACCCAAGACGGCCCTTCAGCCCGACCACGTCAAGCCCGCCTTCCGTCGTCAACTCCTGTCGCTTTTCGGGCACCAATGTCACCATGTAAGGTTTCGCCGCTCTGGCGATCTCAACCATTTCCGGCGTGGCCGCCATCTCCAGGTTGAGCTTCGTCCGCACCACATCCTTTAAGATCCGCACGTCTCTGTCGTTGATGTGGCGGCGATCCTCCCGAAGATGCACAATGATGCCCGATGCGCCGGCCATTTCAGCGATTCCCGCGGCGTATACGGGGTCGGGAAAAGAGGTTCCTCTCGCCTGTCGCAACGTGGCTACGTGATCTATATTCACCATCAGTTCCGGCATACCCTTCCTCCATGCAATAGTCTTACCTGCTCACGACGTGCCGACAACGCGGGGCGGGTCCGCATTCCTTTCACTGACGCCTCAGGGTCACCCGCACCGTTTCGGGCCTTACCGCTCGGAGCGATAGGCCTTCCGTCTGCAGCCCCACTTCCTGCACCTCCTCCTCCCCTTCGAATGATACATCAATGGGGGCGGTTTCGATGGTCGTCACGTGCCTCAGCGCATCAGCGGCGCCCTCGACGGTGACGTGCGTAGGCGTAAATGAGCGCACACGGTAAATGTGCTCCCACCGTTGATCTAATTTTACAACAACTTTGAGCCTTTTCTCCAGGACCCTGTCGATGTCCAGCAGGATCTGCTCCGGCTTGATCTCTTCTATCTTGATTCCCCCGGGCACCGTCACGTTGGCGTTGCTGAGCGTGTACTGCAGGCTGCCTTCCTTGGCCGAAAAGAGGTTGACGGTAACGGCGAGGTCTTTCGCCTTCAGGTTTTTCAAGGCCGACACCGGCCCGTTGACCGTTACCAGCACGTAGTCGGGATCGATGGTCTTGAGGATCATGTGGCGAGGGAGGCCTTGCGGCACCACGCGGACGGAAATGCTCAGCTTCGACTCTCCCATCTGGGCAATTGCAAACCAGAGCATGACGGCCATCAGCACAGCCACCAGCTTCAGCTTCATGTTATCCGTAATGAGGTAGCGAAATCCCTTCATGGTTCCATCGCCCTCAGGCTGTCAGATCTTGAAGCACCGCAATAAGGGCGTCACCGTCTATGCCCGTAAAGATGCTCCCGCGATATGCGTAAGAGACTATCCCTCTCTCCTCGGAAACGACGATGGCAATGGCATCGGTCACCTCCGTGATGCCGATGGCCGCCCTGTGCCGCGTCCCGAAATCCTTTCCAATGCCCTCCTTCATCGTCAGTGGCAGTATGCACCCTGCAGCCCGAATCCTCCCCTCCCGAATAATGATCGCCCCGTCGTGAAGGGGGGAGGTCGACTGAAAAATGCTCAGAATAAGCTCCGCATTAACCTGCGCATCGAGACGGACACCGATCTCCATAAACTCTTCGAGGCCTACCTCCCGCTCCATGACGATCAGGGCGCCCGTCCTCTTTGTGGCCATGACGGTGCAGGCATTGACAATCTCGTCGAAGAGAAGGCTTTCCTCCACGTAGGTGATCCTTCGAAAGAGAGGGTTGCGCCCCAGGGAAAGGAGAAGCCTCCGGATGTCGTCCTGGAATATAACCACGATGACAACGACTATGGAGGCCATGAAGTTGTTGAGCAACCAGCTCAAGGTAAAGAGCTCGAGGCGCCGCGAAACGTAGAACGTAAAAAGCACCACGATAAGGCCCACAATGAGTTGGCGGGCCCGGGTCCCCTTGATGAGCAGAAGTATCCGATAGATGACGAAAGCCACTACGGCTATGTCAACACAGTCCTGCCACCGCAGGTTTGCCGGAAATCCTGTCATGACTCCTTAATGGCGCAGACGAGGTCGACAACCCTCCGCGCCGCTGCAACGTCGTGCACCCTCACTATATCGGCACCGTTCCAAAGGGCCACGGCCACGCTGGCAACTGTGCCGACGCGCCGGTCCTCCATTGATCCGCCCGTCGCCATCTCTATAAAAGATTTCATGGACGTTCCGACGAGAATGGGCCTTCCGAATACCTTGAAGCGATGGAGGAGCTTAATTATAGCCAGGTTGTCCTTGAGCCTCTTTCCGAAACCGATGCCCGGGTCCAGCACGATGCGCCCGACATCGACCCCATGATCCTGAAGGTAGGAAATCCTCTCCCGAAAAAATGACGTGATCTCTCCGATGACATCCTCGTAACAGGGGTTCTCCTGCATGTTTCGGGGCCTTCCCTTCATATGCATAACAACCACGGAGGCACCCGCCTGTCCCACCACGGGCGCCATCTCTTTGTCAAAGGTCAATCCGCTCACGTCGTTTACCATATCGGCGCCCAGGTCGATGGCCTCCAGGGCCACCTCCGCTTTTGTCGTATCTATGGAGATAAAGACATCGCTGACATTGCGCAGCCCCCTGACAACAGGTCGTATGCGGTTTAATTCTTCCTGAAGGGGCACCGGATCGGAGCCGGGCCGCGTCGACTCACCACCGATGTCTACCATATCAGCACCGGTGCCGACGAGGTTCAAGGCATGAGCGACGGCCCTTTCCGGGTCAAAATATCTTCCGCCGTCAAAAAAGGAGTCGGGGGTAACGTTGACCACCCCCATCACAAGCGGCCTGCCGCTCTTAGGCAGCTCCCTTGGCATGGGTTTCCTCGATGATGGCGTCTATTTCCTGGCCGTCAAGGGCTTCCTTTTCAAGCAGCTTACCGGCTATGGCGTGCAGGGATTCCATTTCCTGCAGCACAATGCCCTGTGCCCGCTCATAGCAGTCGCTTACGATCTTTCTCAGCTCCTTATCGATCTGCTGTGCCGTGTCCTCGCTGAAATCTCGGTGACGCCCTATCTCTCTGCCGAGAAAAATGGGCTCCTCGTTCCTGCCGAAGGAAAGGGTACCCAGGGTTTCGCTCATTCCCCACTCGCAAACCATCTTTCGGGCAATCTCCGTAGCCCTTTCGATGTCGTTGCCGGCGCCTGTCGTCTCGTGATTGAGGACGAGCTTCTCCGCCACCCTGCCTCCGAGGAGGATCGTAATGTTGTCGAGCAGATAGCTCTTCGAATATGTATGCCTCTCATCTATGGGAAGCTGCTGCGTGATGCCGAGGGCACGGCCCCGGGGTATGATGGTCACCTTATGAATGGGATCCGAACCTGGGATCATTTTTGCAACGAGGGCATGACCGGCCTCGTGGTAGGCCGCGTTCCGGCGCTCCTCAAAGGGTATGATCATGCTCCGGCGCTCCACGCCCATAAGGACCTTGTCCTTCGCGTGCTCAAAGTCCTCCATCTCGATCTCCGCCTTGCCCCGTCTGGCAGCTATGAGGGCCGCTTCGTTGACCAGGTTTTCGAGGTCCGCACCGGAGAATCCCGGCGTGCCCCGGGCGATGACGGAGAGATCGATGTTGCCGGAAACGACTGTCTTCCGGCTGTGAACGCCAAGAATGGCCTCGCGCCCTTTCACGTCCGGTATGTGAACGATGATCTGCCTGTCAAAGCGTCCGGGCCTGAGAAGGGCCGGATCGAGGACATCGGGCCTATTCGTTGCGGCCATGACGATGACGCCCTCATTCGATTCAAAACCGTCCATCTCCACAAGCAGTTGGTTCAGTGTCTGTTCTCTTTCGTCGTGGCCGCCGCCGAGACCGGCTCCCCGGTGCCGCCCCACGGCATCGATTTCATCGATAAAGATGATGCAGGGCGCATTCTTTTTGCCCTGAGTAAAGAGATCGCGCACCCGTGATGCGCCGACACCCACAAACATCTCCACAAAATCGGAGCCGCTGATGCTGAAAAAGGGCACATCGGCCTCACCGGCAATGGCCCGTGCAAGAAGGGTCTTGCCCGTACCCGGCGGCCCAACCAGCAAAACACCCTTGGGGATCCTCCCACCAAGCTTGGTGAACTTCTTCGGGTCGACGAGAAAATCGATTATTTCCTGCAGCTCCTCCTTGGCCTCATCGATGCCTGCCACGTCGCGGAAGGTAACCTTGTTCTCCTTTCCGTTCACCAGCCTGGCCCGGCTTTTCCCGAAGGCCATGGCCTTCCCGCCGCCTGCCTGCATCTGCCGCATAAAAAAGATCCAGACGCCGATGAGCAAGAGCATGGGCAACCAGGAGATAATCATATTTTGCCAAAAACCCCCTTCCTCATCGGGTTTGGCCGTGATCTTGACGCTATGCTCCCTCAATCCTTTCACCAGGTCCGGGTCGTCGGGCGCATAACTCTTGAACTCCTTACCGTCCTTAAAGAGCCCGAAGATGTTCTTTCCCTGGATGGTCACCGACTGGACTTCGTTGGCCTGAACGGCCTTCATAAAATCGCTGAAAATGACCGTGTCGTACTGTTTTTTCGGTTTGTAATATACGTTAAAAACAAAAAGGCCCAGCAGAACGACGAGCAGCCAGATAAAGAGGTTCCTGTTGACGGGATTCAGGTTGATGTTTTTCGGCATGAATGGTTCTACCACAAAAGCCTTTTGTTTTCAACCGAGTTAAGCGATATAGACGCATTTTGTGCCGTCTCTCTCAGAGCTCCGGCGCCGGTGCCGATAGATCCCGAAAGAGCCGGCCGAAGTCGATTCCGCAGGCCTTTAAGTCTTCATATTTCCGCCTGATACCGTCTTCGGCCTCCCTCAGGGCTCTCGACTGGATACCGTTACCCAGCGCAGCCGTGGCCTCCGTGAGCGCCACGAGGTCATCCATAACCTTCACGAGCTCACCGTCCCGGGGGTTGAAACGGTCTTCGTTAAAGTGTTCCGATATGTCGGTCCATGTCTTGACGGTCCTTTTGCCGTCGATGGTTACGATGCTCGCAAACTCATCCTCAACGAACATGGTGATGTCGTCCTTCCAGTCCTCAGGGATAAGCCGGTACACCTCCTTCTCCATCTGCTCCTTCTCGTATGCCTTGATCACCTCGTCAAGGCCCTGAACGGATCGCTTTACCGGCGAAATGATGTCCCTCGTAAGGACCTCGGGCAGGTCGTGGAAGAGGCCGGTAAAATAGTTGTTTGCTGCGCGCCGGGGGCAGGCACTCATGACCACCGACGTGAGGTACGAGAGAATGGCCACCATAAGCATGTGGCCCAAAACGGATATGCGCGGCACCATGTTGATGTGCGCCCATCGGAGCTGAAACCGGAGCTGACCGCAAAGATCGATGAAGCCTCTGTAGCGCTGGTACAGGGCAAGCTGCTGGATGCCCTGCAGGTCATAGTAACGCTCCTGCTTTTCCTGCAGGATGGTCCGTATTTCCAGCATTTCACGACCCATCGGGTTGAAATGCTCGATAAGGTCAAACTCCCACCGCGTGGCATAGAGGTGGGCTGCCCTGAGGATCCTCCTGCCGAGCGTCTCTTCATCACTCCCGAAATAGTCACGGAAACGTCTGCAGACATGGGTGCCCATGGTGGCGAGTATAGGCTCCAGCCTCATGAAGGTCCACTCCTTCAGCCGGGCGTACCGGGACCGGTCCTCCCTGATGCGATCAAATATCTGCGGCTTCAGGTCCGTAATGACCAGCCTTTCAAGGAATTCGAAA
The DNA here is from genome assembly GCA_964651435.1 of uncultured Pseudomonadota bacterium. Classification (GTDB taxonomy): domain Bacteria; phylum Desulfobacterota; class Syntrophorhabdia; order Syntrophorhabdales; family CAYQXL01; genus CAZYVU01. Next base: position 22,419 of record CAZYVU010000034.1, on the reverse strand, counting down.
AAACCTCCCTCAATGATATCTATCCACGAAAACCGCGCGTCGTTTTCTTCAAATTTTCCAAGGACGTAAGCAATTATCATCTTGTGCGCCTGCTTGTCCAGCTCTCGCAGTTCAACGGGCCTGATCTTGTCGTTCCATCGTTGCATGCTGGCGCCGTCAAGCATTGTGATAAGAAGGTCTTTCCCGAACATGGATAGTATTTATCTTAGCAGCACGGGTGCCCTTTAGCAACGGACATGGTATACTTTCTCGCTTCGGAAAATTTCCGGATCGGTAACGCTTGAGAACCTGTGAAAGAATTGCCTTATATGACACTAAGGAGCATAGACCATGACGCCGAAAAAGATCCTGGGCCTCGTCGGCTCACCACGCAGGCTGGGGAACTGCGAAGTATTCATCAAAGAAGTATCGCGAAATGTGAACGTGGAGCACACGCTTCGCCTCATCCGCATGCCCTCCCTGTCCATTATGCCGTGCCGGGGCTGTTACCGGTGTATTCTCGACCAGACGTGCCCGCACAAAGATGATGTGGACTTCCTCCTCGCTCAGGTTGCAGAGGCCGACGCCGTCATCATGGCCACGCCCGTCTACTTTCTCGGTGCCAACAGCATCTTCAAGGCCGTCCTCGACAGGGGCTTCCTTTTCTACCCTTACCTTAGCCGCACCTTCGGCAAACCATGCGTGCTGGCCACGATCTTCGGCATTGAGGATAGGGTGGGAACGGCCTCACAAACGATGATGAACCTGGCATCCTGGTGGGGGCTTCGCATTCGAGCGCATGCCTACCTTAAGGCATCCATTCCGGGAGAGATTCTTTCAACCCCCGACAACCTCCGCATCATGGGCAGGTGCGCCGAGGCGCTCTTCGACACAAAGGAACGGAAAGACGGGCAGGGGTGCCCTTACTGCGGGTGTGACATCGTCAGAATGGCCGGCGAAACGCTCATCTGCACAAACTGTCACGGGAGCTTCAGGTTTGACGGCAAGCGGCGGACCAAGGTGGCGGCAGGCCCCATATTCGGAACGCCCGATCATATGATGCTCCACAAAAAGTGGCTTCAGGGTATGAAACAGACCTTTCTCGAAAAACAGCGGGAGACGATTCGCGCCCTCCGGCCCTATCAGAACGTGGGGGAGTGGATAGGAAAGGCCGAGTGATCGCGCAGCGACACCGTGAATCCTTTTTGTTCCAGTGCAGCCAGCACAGCCGACAGATCGTCCGTATCCAGGTGAAGCACAAGGGCAAGCCTTCCGTCCTGGGGTATCCATAGGCTCTTGACGCGCGCTCCCGCACCCTGAACCTGCTGCACGACCTCGGAAATGCGGCCTTCCTTCACCGCGTCGTGGATCATGATCCGCCTCCCCGGCTCCCCGATCCCCAGGAGGGGGTTCAGAATTTTGTAGAAGACATCCGTTGTCGTAATGATGCCGACGATGCGGTCCCCCTCGACGACCACCGGCATGCTTCCTATTTTATTCTCTTGGGCCACCGTGACGGCCTTTTCGATCGTTTCATCAGGCGATATGGTAAGGACCCTCGTCTTCATGATCTCTTTGACCGTAAGTTTCGACATGAGGTAGAAAAGCTGGCGCTGATTGTAGGGCGTCGCGGCCGAAGGACTTGCCTTCAGGATGTCGTCCTTCGTGACGATTCCGACAAGCCTTCCCTCTTCCACCACCGGAAGCCGGCTGATCTTGTGGGACTCCATGGTCCGCTCCGCATCAAGCACATAGGTATCGCTGGGGATGGTTACAACATTGGAAGACATAATGTCTCGTACCAGCATCTTCTCGCTCCTTGTCCGGCAGCCCGTCCGAACCCGTCCCTATCCGCTATGCTCCTTCTTCAGTATCCTGACCGCCCTTCTGACCTTTTTCGGAAGCTTTCGGGGGTTGCCGCGCTTGTCCGTCCGGCGCTCCTCTTCCTCTTCGACGCCTTCCCGGCCCGCAGCCGCAGCCAACCGCTGTTCCAAACCCGATGGCGTCAAAAACGGCACGCCGCAGCGCTTCGCCTCGTCAAGAATGGCCCTGTCCGAGGTGACGACCACCATGCCTCCCTTTCTCTCCCGGATCCATCCGATGATCACGTCGTCGGCCGTCTCGTTCTCCCTCGAAAAGAGGACGTCGATACCCCTGTGGTTCGCCCTCTGCCTGCCCAGAGAAAAGCTGTTGTAGGCGTCGAAGACAACGGTCATCCTGCCTCCGCCCACGCCCTTTAGGCGCGCAAGCCTGTCGAGGACCCTCCTCCTCTGACCTTCCAGGTCTGAGTCAAGGCCGGGGTCCGGCCCTGCGGTCCTTTTCATGAAGTTGTATCCGTCGATGACGAAGTGTGTCATGTATGGGGTATCCGCGCCGGAGCAGGTAAAAGGCCGCCCCGGCGCCGTCTGTGATGCTGCCTTACAGGTAGGTGAGCCAGGGGTGGTATTCGGGGAAGACTCCCCGTGCCACGTCAAAAAAGGTGTTCTGGAGCCTCGACGTGATGTGGCCGGGCTTTCCCAGTCCGATCCGCCGTCCGTCGATCTCCCGTATGGGCGTAACCTCAGCGGCCGTGCCGGTGAAAAAGACTTCATCGGCTATGTACATTTCATCCCGGGTGAAACGCTCTTCCTTCACCTCGTAGCCGATATCCGTTGCGAGCTGCATCACTGCGTGTCGTGTAATGCCCGGCAGGATGGAGGTCAAAGGTGTCGTCTTGATCTTACCCTTCCGCACCATAAAGACGTTCTCTCCGCTGGCCTCGGAGACGTAGCCCTCCGTATCGAGCATGATAGCCTCATCGTAGCCCGCCGTCATGGCCTCTCTGCGGGCAAGTATGGAGTTGACGTAGTGGCCGCATATCTTTCCCTTGGTCATGCAGGAATCGACGTGATGACGCATGAATGACGAGACCTTGGCCCGTATGCCGTTCATGAGGCCTTCGTCGCCCAGATAGGCGCCCCACACCCAGCTTATGACGGCCACCTTAACCTTGAAATCCTTCACGTAAAGGCCGAGCTGGCTGTCTCCCATATAGACGATGGGGCGGATGTAGCATTCCTCGAAATTATTGACCCGCACGATCTCCTTGCAGACATCGATGAGCTCTTCTTTTGAGAAGGGTATCTCGAGCTGCATGATGTGGCAGGAATCAAAGAGCCGGTCTATATGCTCGGCGAGCATAAATATGGCGCTGCGCCCGTCGTGGCACTTGTAGCACCGTATACCCTCGAAGGCGCCCACTCCGTAATGGAGCGTATGCGTTGTAACGTGTATCATTGCCTCGTTCCATGGCACAAACTTGCCATCCATCCAGATCTTGTCAGCTATCATAGGTTGCCTTGCGCCTCCTTTTGGTAGTGGTCTCTCATAATCTTGTCCAGGACGCCATTGATAAATTCCCTGGAGTCTTCACTTCCATATTTTTTGCCGAGCTCAATGGCCTCGTCGATGGCTACCTTTACGGGTACGTCCTGGGAAAAAAGCATTTCATAGGCGCCTATGCGAAGGATATTCCTGTCCACGTATGTGATCCGGCCCGGGCGCCAGTGCTCGCTCGCCGCTGCCACCCAGGCATCAATCTGCTCCTTGTAGCGCCTCACCCCTCCGAGCAGCACCTTCGTGTAATCGATGACGGGCTGTTGGTAGGGAAAGGATTGACAGTATGCGAGGAGGGCCAGCTCCGGGTCCTCACCGTTGGTTTCCATCTGGTAAAGCATGCGTAAAGCTAATTCCCTGGCCTTTCTTCGCCGCACAGCTCACTTTCCTTTAAGAGATTGACCATCTCGATGGCAGACATGGCGGCATCATAGCCCTTGTTGCCCGATTTGCTGCCGGCTCGCTCGATGGCCTGCTCGAGGGAATCGCTGGTGATGACGCCAAAGGCAATGGGCTTCCCCTCCTCCAGGGACATCTGCGCTATTCCCTTGGAGACCTCGGCCGCCACATACTGAAAATGGGGCGTTGCGCCCTTGATCACGGCGCCCAGGCAGATTACGCCGTCTACACCCTTCTTTCCGGCCGCCAGCTTGGCAACCAGCGGAATCTCGAAGGCACCCGGCACCTTGTAGATATCTATGGACCCATCCTCCACGCCATGGCGCTTCAGGGCGTCGAGGGCCCCTTCAAGAAGGCGCTCGGTAATGAAGCTGTTGAATCTGCTCACGACGATTGCGAACCTGAATCCCTTCCCGATTAGTTTACCTTCGTGTACCATGATGGGCCTCACAGGTTGTTGAGAATATGGCCAAGCTTCTCTTGCTTGGTCTTGAGGTAGGCTATATTTTCCTGGCGGGGCGACATCTCGATGGGAACCCGTTCGACGATCGTCAGCCCGTAGCCTTCGAGCCCCTTAATCTTGCGGGGGTTGTTCGTAAGAAGCCGCATTTTTCTGACGCCGATATCGCGGAGAATCTGTGCCCCTATGCCGTAATCCCTTAGGTCAGGCGAGAAGCCTAAGGCAAGGTTGGCCTCTACGGTGTCGTGACCGCAATCCTGAAGGTTGTAGGCCCTGATCTTGTTGATGAGCCCTATCCCCCGGCCCTCCTGCCGCATGTAGAGGAACACGCCCTTCCCTTCCTCGCCGATCATATCGAGGGCCATGCGGAGCTGTTCGCCGCAGTCGCACCGGAGCGACCCGAGCACATCCCCCGTAAAGCACTCCGAGTGAACACGCACAAGGACCACATCATCGGCCGTAATGTCGCCCTTCACCAATGCAAGATGGGTCTTCTTATCCACATCGTTGTCGTAGCCGATGAGCCGGAACTCGCCTCCGAAGCGCGAGGGAATGCGTGTTTCGGCGACACGCCGAACGAGCTTTTCGTTCTTTGTGCGGTACTTTATCAGGTCGGCGATGGTGGCTATCTTGAGGCCGTGCTGCTCGGCAAAGACCTCGAGATCGGGCAGCCGCGCCATCGTGCCGTCCTCCTTCATGATCTCACAGATAACGCCGGCCGGTTTCAGACCGGCCAGGCGCGCGAGATCGAGGGATGCCTCCGTGTGCCCTACCCTGAAAAGCACGCCGCCGTTTCTGGCCATGAGCGGAAATATGTGGCCCGGCCGCGCCAGGTCCTGAGGTCCCGAACGGTCATCGATGGCCACCTGCACCGTCCGCGCCCTGTCATAGGCCGAAATCCCTGTCGTGACACCCTCTTTCGCCTCTATGGAGACGGTGAAGGCCGTCTTGTGCGCCGACGTGTTGTCCTGCACCATAAGGGGCAGGTCAAGCGCCTTTACGCGCTCCTCCGCAAGGGACAGGCAGATGAGGCCGCAGGCATAGCGGGCCATAAACGTGATCGCCTCGGGCGTCACCTTCTCCGCGGCGATCATGACGTCGCCTTCATTTTCCCGATCCTCATCGTCGATGAGGATCACCATTTTTCCCTGTCGGACGTCCTGTAGAACGTCCTCAATGCTTGATATAGGCAAAGCTCAGTCTCCCTTCACGTATCCGTGTGCTGCAAGAAATTCCATGTCTATCCCCTTCTTCCCATCATTCCGAAGAAAACTTTCGATATATCTCCCTATGATGTCCGTCTCTATGTTTACCCTGTCCCGTAAGGCTTTTTCGGTAAGTGTGGTTTGTGAGGCGGTAAAGGGAATTACGTTAACGGAAAATCTATTATCACTTTGATCGTTCACTGTCAAGCTTATTCCGTCTATGGCAACAGACCCTTTCTTCACGATATATTTGGATATTTCGTCAGGCACCCGGACGGTGATCCGTATCGAGTCGCCCGCCTGCCCGAGGTCTGCTATGACACCGACGCCGTCCACATGGCCCATGACGATGTGGCCGCCGAGCCTTCCATCGGCCCGCAGGGCCCGCTCAACGTTGACCCGCGCCCCCGGCCTCTTTTCCTTTAGCGTCGTCACGTTGAGGGTTTCCAGCGACGCGTGGGCACGGAAAAGGTTAGGCCCCACATTGGTCGCCGTCAGGCAGACACCGTCAACGGCCACACTGTCACCGATCGCCAGTCCGCCGGGTTCAAAAACAGTGCGGACCGCGAAGGTCCACTTTCCGCTTTCCTTTTCAATCCCTGCGATCGTTCCGATATCTTCAATGATTCCTGTGAACATATCCCTCGATATAAATGTCTTCTTTGAACCGCTTCAGTGTCGTAATGTTGATGCGATGGGCGTTCTTAAGAAAGTCGACACCCTTGCCGCCCACAAGGTTGAGAGCCGCCTTTCCGCCTATGATGATGGGCGCGAAGAAAAGGATGACCTTATCGACCAATCCCGCCGTAAGAAAGGCGCTGTGAATCTCGCCTCCGCCTTCAACGAGCACCGAGAGTATCTGCCTTTTGTGGAGCTCTCCGCCTATCTGGTTCAACGAAAGCCTGCCGCCGTCCCCGTCGGCCACCCTCACCACGTCTACGCCGAACTCTTTCAGCTTCATCTCCTTGTCTTGCGGCGCCTTCTCCCCGGCAAAAATCCACGTCTTGTACTTCTCGGCCGTCTTCACGATTTCGCTGGTCAGGGGGATGCGAAGCCGCGAATCGAGAATAATCCTGACGGGGTACTTTTTCGGATGAGGAATCTTGGGGATGAGGAACGGATTGTCGCTCACCACCGTGTTGATGCCCACCATAATGCCGTCAACAGCGCTACGCAACCGGCTGGCATGGGTACGCGATTCCTCATTGGAAATCCACTTCGAATCAAGGTTTCGCGTCGCAATCTTGCCGTCGAGGCTCACCGCAGCCTTTGCGATGAAAAATGGCCTACCCTTTTCCATGTAGGTGACAAAGGCCTCGTTCAACCGTCTCGCCTCCGCCTCCCTGGGGCCGACCTTCACCTCGATGCCCGCTTTTCGCAAGGCATCAACACCCTTGCCGTTGACCCGCGGGTTGGGATCGGTCATCGCCACAACCACTTTTCGGATGCCCGCCTTGATGATGGTTTGGACGCAGGGCGGGGTTTTTCCCCAATGGCTGCAGGGTTCAAGATTGACAAACATGGTGGCCCCCGTTACATCCTCCTTCGCCGATTCAAGGGCAACCACCTCGGCGTGGGGCAGGCCGGCCTTCTTGTGGTAGCCCTGTCCGATGATCTGCCGCCCCCGCACCAGCACCGCCCCCACCATGGGGTTCGGCGAAGTAAGTCCCAGACCCCGCTTCGCCAGGCTGAGCGCCTTGTCCATATATTCTTCTTCCCGCATCAGACCCCCTTTTGCAGTAGCAACCCCTTCAATTCATCCATAAATTCGTTGATATCTTTAAACTGTCGATAGACCGAGGCAAACCGTACATAGGCCACCTCGTCAAGGCTTTTCAGCTCCTCCATGATCATCTCGCCGATTTCAGAGCTCTTGATCTCCCGATCGCCTCGTTCGGCGATATTGTACTCGATACGCGACACCACCTTCTCGATGGAGGCGATGCTTATAGGCCGCTTCTCGCAGGCCTTCTTCAGGCCGTTCAGTATCTTGCCGCCGTCGAAGACCTCCCTTCGGGCATCCTTTTTCACCACCAGGGGGAGGCCGAGCTCCACCCTTTCGGCTGTCGTGAACCTTTTGCCGCAGCTAAGGCACTCCCGCCGCCGCCGGATCGTGTCCATCTCCTTGCTGAGGCGGGAGTCAAGGACCTTTGTCTCGTTGTAGTCGCAATGAGGGCATTTCATAGTGGCCGCAAGTAGTAATTATACCATAGAAGACGGTATGTCCCGAACAATCAGATTTCTATCTTGGTCAGCGCCAGCGAGGCCTCTTCGATGAGCTCCATGGAGAGCCTGTCGGGGTAACCATCGAGATATATCACCTTCACAATCCCTGCGTTGATGACCATCTTCATACAGATGGAACAGGGCAAGTGCGTGGAATAGATGTAGGCCCCGCGGATTGAAACGCCGTGGTATGCAGCCTGGATGATGGCGTTCTGCTCCGCATGGAGACCGCGGCAGAGCTCATGGCGCTCCCCCGGGGGGACCTCCATGGTTTCGCGCAGGCAATCGCTTTCGATGCAGTGGCGGAGCCCGCTCGGGGCACCGTTGTAACCCGTGGCCAGGATCCGTTTCTCCTTGACCACAAGAGCGCCTACGTTCCTCCGCCTGCAGGTCGACCGCTTGGAGACGATGGTGGCGATCTCCATGAAGTAGGCGTCCCAGTCAGGACGGAGACCGATCATCATATTGGATAGATCTTCGAGTAAAAGGGAAATGCCTTGCAGAGCGTCCGCACCTCTTCCTTCACCCGGGCCCGCACCGCCATATCGTCCCGGTTGCGAAGAACAACGTCGATAAGGTCGGCCATCGTCTCCATTTCCCGCTCTTTCATGCCCCGCGTTGTGACGGCAGGCGTACCGATCCGCACGCCGCTTGTCACATTAGGCCCACGTTCGTCAAAGGGTATAAGGTTTTTGTTGAGCATTATGCCGCTGTCCTCAAGCGCCTCCTGGGCTTCTTTGCCCGTAATGCCTATCGGCGTAAGGTCCACGAGAAAAAGATGTGTGTCCGTACCGCCGGAAACAATGCGGTACCCCTTTTTCTCCATGCAGGCGCTGAAATGAACAGCGTTGCGAATGATCTGCTCCTGGTACTCCCGAAAGCCTTCCGTCATTGCGTCGCCCAGGGCGACGGCCTTTGCCGCCACAACGTGCATAAGCGGCCCTCCCTGAAGGCCGGGAAAAACGGCAGAGTCTATGGCTTTGGCAAACTCGGCCTTACAAAGGATGAGTCCTCCCCGGGGCCCCCTTAACGTCTTGTGGGTCGTCGTCGTTACGAAATGGGCATACTCCACCGGACTGGGGTGGCACCCTGCCGCTATAAGCCCTGCGATGTGGGCTATGTCCACCATGAGGTAGGCGCCCACCTCGTCGGCGATCTCCCGAAACTTTCCGAAATCGATAACGCGGGGGTAGGCGCTGGCGCCGGCAATGATCAGCTTGGGTTTCTCCCGTCCGGCCACCTCCCTCACCTCGTCGTAGTCGATCCGTTCATCGCCCTTCGAGACACCGTAGGAGACGGCTTTGTAGTACTTGCCCGAAAAGCTGGCCTTCGCCCCATGGGTGAGGTGGCCGCCGTGGGCGATATTCATGCCCAACATGGTGTCGCCGTAATTGAGGACGGCGTGATAGACGGCCATATTGGCGTTTGAGCCGGAATGGGGCTGGACGTTGGCGTGATCAGCCTTGAAGACCGTCTTTGCCCGGTCAATGGCTATGGCCTCAATGTCGTCAAGATACCTGCATCCGCTGTAGTACCTTTTAGACGGATAACCCTCGGCATACTTGTTTGTCAGGACACAGCCCTGCATTTCGAGGATTTCCTTGTCGACATAATTTTCAGAGGCAATGAGAATGAGGCTGTACTCCTCTCTTTCCAGTTCCTTCATGACCAAATCATGTATTTGCTGATCTCTCGCCATATTGTCCATCCAGTTCTGTATTTTCTGTGACCGCTCCGGGCCTGTCAGCGCCCGTCGATCTTGTCGATTCTTCCTTTATGCCTGCCGCCCTCGAAAGGCGTTTCAAGCCACACCTTAACGATGGCCTCCGCAAGCCCCTGCCCCGTAACCCTGCCGCCGAGAACGAGCACGTTGGCATCGAGGTGCCTTCTGCTCTGTTCGGCAACATAGACATCCGTCACCAGGGCCGCCCTGACGCCGCGAACACGGTTGGCGGCGATATTCATTCCCACGCCGGTGCCGCAAACGAGGATGCCCCGGTCGGCTTCCCCGCCGGCGACAAGCTTGGCCACGGGCAGCGCGTAATCGGGGTAATCCACCGAGGCCTCGCTGTGCGTGCCCACGTCCGTCACGGCATAGCCCTCACCGGCGAGGCGGCCCTTAATGAACTCCTTTAGCGTGAAGCCTGCGTGGTCTGAGCCGAGGGCTATCTTCACTCTTCAAACCTCCGAAAGATCAGGGTTGCATTCGTACCTCCAAACCCGAAGGAATTGGAGAGGGCAACCCTGACGTCATGCTTCCGGGCCACGTTGGGCACGTAGTCGAGATCGCATTCCGGGTCCACGGTTTCATAGTTGATCGTGGGCGGGCAGATGCCGTCGCGTATGCTTAGCGCTGAAAAAATAGCCTCCACGGCCCCCGCCGCTCCGAGGAGGTGGCCGATCATGGATTTGGTCGAACTGACGGGAACGGACTTCGCCTTCTCGCCGAAGACCTGCTTTATGGCCAGCGTTTCCACATAGTCATTCAGTTCCGTCGACGTGCCGTGGGCGTTAATATAGTCTACATCGCCCGGACCGATATTCGCGTCCTTCATGGCGAGCCTCATGCACCGCGAGAAACCGTCGCCGTCGGAGCAGGGCGCCGTGATATGGTAGGCGTCCCCGTTGTAGCCGTATCCCACCAGCTCGGCATAGATTTTGGCTCCCCTTTTCCTGGCGTGCTCAAGCTCTTCGAGAATAACGATACCGGCCCCCTCGGAAATGACAAAACCGCTCCTATCCTTGTCGAAGGGGCGGGACGCCTTTTCCGGCTCGTCGTTGCGTCTGCAAAGGGCCCTCATGGCGTTAAATCCGCCCACGGTCAGCGGCGTCAGATTTGCCTCCGTGCCGCCTGCGACCATGACATCGGCGTCGCCGTACTGGATGATCCGGAACGCCTCTCCTATGGAGTGAGCGCCCGTGGCACAGGCCGTCACGATACACAGGTTCGGGCCCTTGATGCCGTACTGTATTGCAATCTGACCGGGGGCAAGATTGGCGATCAGCGCCGGTATGAAGAAGGGCGTTATCCTGCTCGGCCCCCTTTCCAAAAGGATGCTGTGGACCTTTTCTATCGTCGGTAGTCCTCCCAGCCCGGTACCCACAACGATGCCGACGCGCTCTGCATCCTCTTTCGCCATGTCCAGGGAGGCATCCCGCACCGCCACGCTTGTTGCCGCCAAGGCATACTGAATGAAAAGATCCATCTTCTTGATCTCTTTCGGTGGTATATATGCCTCTGCGTTAAAATCCTTCACTTCTGCCGCAATCTGGGTCTCGTGGGCTGACGGGTCAAACCGCGTGATACGCGTCACACCTGACTCGCCATTCAGAATTCGGCTCCAGACATTCTCCAAACCGACCCCCAGCGCCGTAACGAGACCTGATCCTGTAACTACAACCCTTCTTTTCAACACATCACCTCGTTGTCATTTGCTTGCGAGACGATCCTCTATATACTTTATGGCGTCTCCAACAGTCTCCATCTTCTCTGCATCCTCATCGGGAATTTCTATCCCGTACTCGTCTTCAAAGGCCATAATGAGCTCCACGATGTCGAGGGAGTCGGCACCCAGGTCGTCTATGAACTTCTTTTCCGGCGTTACCTCCGCCTCGCTTACCCCGAGCTGCTCAACGATCATCTTTTTTACTTTTTCTGCTACTGACATGTATCCACCTCCTTAGTTGGTCTTTCGGGACAGCGTCCCGCTTCATGTATGCAACCCACCGTTAACACTCACCACCTCCCCTGTAACGTAGCGTCCCAGGTCCGAAAGCAGGAAATATACCACACCTGCCACGTCTATGGGCTCACCGAGGCGTTTAAGGGGAATGGCTTTAAATATCTCTTCCCTGGCCCGTTCATCCAAGGCATCGGTCATAGCACTCTTGATATAGCCCGGGGCAACGGCATTCACCCTGATGCCCCGCTCTCCATATTCCTTGGCCACGCTCTTCGTAAAACCGACGATGCCGGCCTTACTGGCCGCGTAGTTTGACTGACCGGGGTTGCCCATCAGTCCCGCCACGGAAGAAATGTTCACAATGGCCCCACCCTTCTTGAGCATGTGCCTGAGTACGGCCCTTGTGCAGTTGAATACACTTTTGAGGTTTATATTGAGAACGGTGTCCCAATCCTCTTCCTTCATTCTAACAAGGAGCTTGTCCCTCGTTATCCCGGCGTTGTTTACCAGGTTGTCTATCCTTCCGAACTCCTTGATAACGCTCTCTATGGCGCCCTCTACGGCATCGTAACGCGAAACGTCGACGCTGTAATAGGCTGCCTTTTGCCCCTTTTCGACGACGCCGACGACCGTCGATGTGCCGTCCTGCACGTCGAACACGGCTACGTTACCACCTTTTTCAGCAAGAAAAAGGGCAATGCTCTTTCCTATGCCCTGGGCCCCGCCTGTAACGATTGTTACGGTATCTTTCATCGCTCCGAATCCTTCCCTGTCCTCGTCCCGTGCCCGTCTCTCCCGCCCGGTGCTCAGACAATGGCGGCCACCGCCGCCTCTATGTCCTCATATTCTTCCACGTTATGACATGCCACGCCCGGCAGGATCCTTCTGATAAGGTTACTGAGGACCTTTTGCGGCCCAACCTCGAGAAAGACCTCCACGCCCTCGTCAGCCATCTTCTTTACCGTCATCTCCCATCGCACAGGCGCAAACATCTGCCGGTACAGCTTATCCTTGACGGCCCCGTTGTTGCTCTCCGGCATGGCGTCCACATTGCCCACGACGGGGAACCTGAGCTCCCCCGGCCTCACCTTTTCGAGCTCCTCTTTCAGCTTCTCGGCAGCGTCTTTCATGAGAGGACTGTGGAACGGGCCTGAGACGTTGAGGAAAACGGCCTTCTTGTAGCCAATGCCCTTCAGCTTCTCCACTGCCTCCTTCAGGGCGCCCGCGTCTCCGGAAAGGACGACCTGCTCCGCCGAATTGAGGTTGGCAGCAACCACCACATAATCGCCCTTCGAGATCTCCTTCAGCAGGGGCTCTATCTTTGCCATGTCGGCACCCAGAAGGGCCGCCATGCCGCCCTTGCCCTTGGGGCAGGCCTCCTCCATGAAGAGGCCCCTGTTCCTGGTCACCCTGAGGGCATCCTCGAAGGTGAAGTAGCCGCCGGCCAAAAGTGCCGTGTATTCTCCCAGGCTGTGTCCCGCCGCGAGAAGCGGCTTCAGGCCCGTCTCTCTTTCGAGCATTCGCCATGCCGCATAGCTCACGAGGAGGAGGCTTGGCTGCGTGTTAAAGGTCTGCCGGAGTTCGTCATCCGGTCCGTTGAAGCAGAGCTCCGATATCTTGAAACCCAGGACATCATCGGCCGTGTGGTAGAGCTCCTTCACCTCGTCGAAACGGTCGTAGAGCTTCTTTCCCATGCCTATGTACTGCGACCCCTGTCCCGGAAATACAACGCCTATCTTCTTCATTCGTTATAGCTCCATGAGAATCGTGATCCGTAATGCGTGACTCGTGATCGGCAATCAGCGACAAGCGGCAAAAGATCCATCTGAACCGTCACCCCCGTGAAAACACGGGTCCGGAAGCCCATCGATTCACCGGATTCCGGATCAAGTCCGGCATGATAGGACAAAAGGTGTGCCAGCCCTTTTGCAGGTTCTGATCCGACGCAACCACTCAACTGCCCCTTCACTCCTTTACTCACTTACCCAGTCACCCTCTTACTCAATTACTTACTCACTCACTTACTCAGTTACTCAATTACTCATTTACAGTTTCTTCCTCGATGCCGCTTCCTTGATCAGCTCCAGGGCAATGACATTTCGCTGAATCTGGTTCGTTCCCTCGTATATCTGGAGGATCTTTGCATCCCTCATCATCTTTTCTATGGGATACTCCTTCATGTATCCGTAACCTCCGAAGATCTGCAGCGCATCGACGACAACCTTCATGGCCACGTCGCTGGGGAAGACCTTGCTCATGGCCGAGACCTTGGAGAAATCCCTGGGGTTGCTGTCGATGTAGCGCGCCACGGCATAGACAAGGGCACGTGCCGCCTCGACCTGCGTCGCCATGTCGGCCAGCATATGCTGGATGGCCTGAAAGGAGACAATCTTCCGCTCAAACTGCTCTCTTTCACGGGCATACTCGACGGCTGCCTCCAATGCCCCCTGGGCCACGCCCACGGCCTGTGCGCCGATGCCCGGCCGGGTTCTGTCGAAGGTCCTCATAGCAATGATGAATCCCATACCTTCCCTGCCGATGAGGTTTGCCTTAGGTACGCGGCAGTCCTGGAAAACAAGCTCGCGCGTCGCCGAGGCCCGGATGCCCAGCTTGTTTTCTTTCTTGCCGAAGGAAAACCCTTCCATTCCCTTTTCGAGAATGAAAGCGCTGGCACCACGCCCCCCCTTGGTCCGGTCCGTCATGGCCACAACGCTATATATCTCCGCCTCGCCGCCGTTTGTGATCCACTGCTTTGTCCCATTCAGAATGTACTCGTCGCCAACCTTCTTCGCTTCCGTCCGTATCCCCTGGGCGTCGCTTCCCGCGTTCGCTTCCGTGAGGCCGAAGGCCGCAAGCTTCTCCCCTGAGGCCACCTGCGAGAGGTATTTCTTCTTCTGCTCATGCGAGCCGCCGATAAGAATCGGGTAGGCACCGAGAAGGCTGGCGGCATAGCTCACCGAAATACCCAGGCAGACCCTGCTCAACTCCTCGACGGCGATGCAGTTTTCAAGGCTGCCGCCTCCCATGCCGCCGTACTCCTCAGGAATGCTGACCCCGAAAAGTCCCGTCTCGGCACAGGCCTTCATGACGCCCCAGGGAAACTCACCCGACTCGTCCAGTTCGGCCCGAACCGGCAAGGCCTTCTCCTCGGCGACACGCCGGGCCAACGCCTTGATCTGCTTTTGCTCTTCTGTGAAGAAGTAGTCCATTATGGTGTCTCCTTTGCCATGGGAGGCAATTTATAGATAGATCCTCTCTTTTGTGGCTTCCACAAACTTGTTCTCCGAGAGGCGTTTTGCAAGGGCTATGGCGTTCTTGATCGCCTTTTCGTTCGATTTTCCGTGACAGATGATGACGGTGCCGTCCACGCCGAGCAGCGGGGCGCCCCCGTACTCCGAATAGTCCGTCCTCCGGGCCAACTGGTCGAAGGCCTCCTTTAACAGAAGGTAACCCGCCTTCATCCTCCAGCTTTTTCCAATGACCTCCCTGAAGTAGTTCAGGAACACCTCAGCCGTCCCCTCGCTTATTTTCAGGGCCACGTTGCCCACAAAGCCGTCCGTCACCACCACATCAACGTTACCCGTATACATATCCGTTCCCTCAACGTATCCCACATAGTTGAGGTGCAACTCCTTTACCAGTTCCTTGATCATCGCATGTGCTTCCCGCGTCAGCTCATTGCCTTTCGATTCCTCCTGGCCATTGCTCAGCACGCCGATGCGGGGCGACTCGATGCCCAGCACCGTTCTCGCGCAGGCATCGCCGAGAATGGCGAACTGAACGAGATGGAGGGGCTTGCAGTCCACGTTTCCGCCGGCATCGAGAAGGACCGAGAGGGTGCCGCCGATGTTGGGGTGCAGTGTTGCGATGGCGGGCCTCTCCACGTTTCCCACCCGGCCCAGCGTAAAAATGGCAAAGGCCATGGCGGCGCCCGAATTGCCCGCCGTGACAACGGCCTGGGCGCTTCCCTTCTTTACAAGCTCAAGGGCCCTGTTCACCGACGAGTCCCGCTTCTTGCGCAGGGCATGGGAGGGCGATTCGTGCATCTCCACGCAGACCGGCGTATGGACGATTTCGATATGGTCCCTTACGGTGAGGAAAGGCTCGATTCGGGCCTCATCGCCCACAAGCACGATGTCTACGCCCAACTCCTTTCGTGCAAGCTCGGCTCCCTTCACGATCGCACGGGGAGCGTAATCACCGCCCATACCATCGACCGCTATGGTCACCATGCGATCAGGCTTCCTCTACATCCAGAAACTTCTTGCCCCTGTACGTGCCGCACTTGAGGCAAACGGTGTGCGGGAGCTTGGGCTCTTTGCAGTTCGGGCAGAGGATCACGTTTGGAGGAGTGATGAAATCATGCGCCCTGCGCTTATCCCTCCTCGACTTTGAAGTTTTTCGTTTTGGAACAGCCATGTTGATCTCCTTGTTATCAGTTGAGAAAAGATTTCAGCTTCTCGGCCAGGACGCTGCGGGGCGGCTCCTCGCATCGGCACTCCTCGGCGTTCCTGTTCCTTCCACAGATGCCGCAAAGGCCGAGGCACTCTTCTTTGCACAGGGGCATCATGGGAATGGCGAGGAGTATCTCCTGGTGGAGGAGCGCTGCGAGGTCGATCTCGTCACCTTCAAAATAGTCGATATCCATTTCGTCTCTCGAAAGCTCCATTTCGTTCGCCTCGGGCATAAGCGTTTTCGGTTCCAGCTCGCAATCCAGCTCGGCCGCCACGGTAAACGGAAACTCCTCAAGGCACCGCGAGCAAACCAGGGAAAGGCCGCAATCCAGGGAACCGCGAACCCTGGCGCCCCCCTCTATCTTCTTGACGGTCACGTCATATTTTACCGGCGTTACAAAGCGGAACTCGCCTCCTTCGCTGGCCGGAAAGGCCTGCGGTTCCATCTCGCCGCGCACCCGCACCTCGTTATCTATCTCGGAAAGCCGTATAATCATGGTCCCAAAATTTGAGCCCCATAATATAATTGCTTTGCCCTTTTCTTGTCAAGGAAATTAACTGCCCGTAACTCTTGCGTTTTCCCAAATTTAGGCCCCAAGAGACGGCCGTGCCGGACCCCCTGCATAGCGCTAAGTCCCTTGAAAATTCTTCAGTGTTGCCTCTTCGACGGGCAGAGAAACGACCTTGTTTCTGCCCCGCTCCCCCCTCACAATCCGCACCTGTGATTTTCTTATCCCGAAGGCCTCGGACAAGCAAACGATGAGTTCCTCGTTTGCCTTTCCCTCCACAGGCGGGGCCGTCAGCTTCACCCTGAGGCCATTCTCCTCCCGAATGATCTCCCTCTTTTTGGCGTTGGGGACCACCCTCACGTTAATCTCCACGGCTCACCCACGGCCCGAGCGCACGTCACCCATGCTTAGAAAGGGACCGAAGCGCCGACGAGGGCCCTTGCCACCAGGGACCTGAGAAGCACAATGAGGACGATGAGTATCATGGGCGCCATATCCACGGCGCCAAGGCGCGTGGGGATCACCTTCGAGATCCTATACGTCACGGGGTCCACGAGGTTGTAGATAAAACGGACCAAAGGATTGCCCGGATTGGGCTGCACCCACGAGAGAACGGCACGGATAATGACGATCCAGAGGTAAATCTGCAGCAAATAATGGATTAGAGAGGCGATGACACGCATTGGACCCCCTTCGTTCGGGTTAGCCGGCACACTCTCCCAAGACCATACCGTCCCGGATTTCTTTTATTGTAACGCGGCTGAGTTTATTTGCAATATCCTTTCTCATGGGGACATAAACGGGGATGTAATTGCTCGAATAGCCCCTGAGAAGGTTGCCCCCGTAGACCTTCGTTTCCGGTATGACGGAGGCATCGGTGCCGAGAAACCGTTCGTAAAAGGCATGCCTCTTCACGGCGTCCACCTGGCGCAGATATCTGACCCGCCTTTTCTTTACCTCTTCGGCCACGGCGCCGGCGAAGGAGGCCGCGGCCGTCCCCGGCCTGGGGGAAAAGGGAAAGACATGGAGGTAGTAGACAGGCACCGACTCTACGAACTGCACCGTCTCCGAAAACTCCTCCTCGCCCTCTCCGGGAAAACCGGTGATGATGTCCATCCCTATGCCCACATCGGCCATGAGGGTCCGGAGCATCTCTATCGTTCGGGCGATCTGTTGGGTGCTATGGCGCCGGCCCATTCGTTCCAAAATCCTGTCCGACCCGCTTTGAACAGGCAGGTGAAGGCTCCGGGCAAGCTTTCGGGACCTTGCCATGGCACCAATAAAGCGCTCGTCCAGAACGGCCGGATCGATGGAGCTGATCCTGATCCGCGGCGGCGTCCGTTCGTCTTCCAGGCGCTCCATAAGGTCCACAAAATCCATCCCCGATGCCGGATCCCTGTAAGAGCCGATTTCGATGCCCGTCAGCACAACCTCCGGGACCTTGCGGCCCTCCAGCACCCCCATGGCCGCGGCAATATCCTCCCAGGGCCTGCTCCGGGGGGCACCCCGGGCATATGGAACGATGCAGTAGGCGCAATACTTGTCGCAACCGTCCTGAATCTTCAGAAAGGCTCTTGTCTTACCCTCCAAGGGCACCCCTTCCCGGCTTGCGTCCCATGCCGGCGTCCCGCCTCCCTCGACGTATACCCCCGTGCGCCCGAGAAATTCGTCAATGCGAAATTTCTCAGCCTGTCCCAGCACAAGATGGGCGCCAAAGCCCTCTCCGGGGTAGACCTGGGCGTGGCATCCGGCCAGAACCAGGGTGGCATCCGGGTTGCGGCGTCTCGCATGGTTGCAGAACCGCCTCAGGTCCCTCACCGCACCTTCCGTCACCGTGCATGCATTGACGATGATGACGTCGGCCTGGGCCATTGCAGCAGGCTCGTAACCCTTTTTCATCAGCCTCCCGGCCATTGCATGAGAATCCCACTGATTGGCCTTGCAGCCCGTGGTGTGAATAAAGAATTTTGTCAAGGACATATGCTCCGCCAGGGACACCCCCTGCCCGCCGGAGGCCGGAGGGCATCACCGGCCTGTCGTCACCTTCTGTAGAAGGGCGACATCTCCCGCAGCCGCTTCACCACGTCCGGCAGGACGGAAAGGGCGTAGTCCACGTCATCCTCCGTGTTGTCCCTGCCGAGGCTGAACCGCGTGGCGCTTTGACAGGCGACGGGCGGCACCCCCATGGCGACGAGCACATGGGAGGGTTCTCCCGAACCGGATGAGCAGGCCGATCCCGACGAAATTGCTATTCCGTGAAAGTCCAGGGACACGAGGAGCGATTCGGACTCCACATGCTCAAAGCTCAGGTTGAGCGTGTTGGGAAGGCATCGCGTCGGGTGTCCGTTCAGACGAACCAAATCGATACTTCTCATAATGCCGTCCAGGAGCCTGTTTCGAAGGGATTCAACGCGGGCCTCCTCCTGGGCGAGGTCCCTCTGTGCGACCTCGCAGGCCTTACCCAGGGCCACGGCGCCCGTGACGTTCTCCGTGCCCGCCCTCCGGCCGCCCTCCTGGTGGCCGCCGTGGATAAGGCTATCGATCTCCAGACCCCGGCGCATGTAAAGAACGCCCGTTCCCTTCGGCGCGTACACCTTGTGCCCCGAAAAACTGGCAAGGTCCACGTTCAGGGCCGCCACATCTATGTCTATCTTTCCAAGGGCCTGCACCATGTCGGAGTGCATGGCAATGCCGTGCCTGCGGGCGATGGCGCCGACCTCGGCAATGGGCAGGAGCGTGCCCGTCTCATTGTTGGCGTACATAAGGGAAATGAGGATCGTCTCCTTCCGGATTGCCTTCTCCACGTCCCCGGGGCTCAGAAGCCCTTCTCCGTCCACGGGCAGGTATGTGACCTCAAAGCCCTTCGTCTCCAGGTAGCGGCAGGTGTTGAGCACGCCGGGATGCTCGACGCTCGACGTGATGATGTGCCCACCCTGCTCCCGGCGGCTGAAGGCAAGACCCTTGACGGCGTGATTGTCACTCTCCGTGCCGCCGCTGGTAAAGATGATCTCCTCCGGATCGGCCTTGAGGGCAGCGGCCACCTTGCCGCGGGCGTCCTCATAAATACCCCGGACCTCTCTGCCGGCCCAATGAAGGCTTGATGGGTTGCCGAAAAACTCCTGCCAGAACGGGTTTACAGCGGCCGCAACTTCCGGGTGTATGGGTGTAGTAGCGTTATAATCGAAATAGATTCGTCTCATGGAACTTACACGAAGCAGACGTCCATAGCCTTCACCGGACAGACCCGAACGCAGAGCTCGCAGCCCACGCAAAGCTCATAATCGAATCTCACCCGCATGGTGGAGCGATCCAGGGAGAGGGCATCGGGCGCGCACACGCTTGTGCAGACGCCGCAATGCACGCATTTATCCTCGTTGCGGGTAATGTCCTGCTCGATGGATTCAATATCGACCCGAAACCCCTTAAGGTACTCAAATCCCTTTTCGAAGTCCTCTTCGCTTCCCTCAATCTCCATGACGAGCATCGATTCTGCCCGGGGCGACACGCTTGCCCGCAGGATGTTGAAGACAAGATTAAAATCCTTGGCCAGCCGGTAGACGATCGGCTTGTCTACGGCGTTTTTCTTGAATCGCAAAACAACACGTTTCTTCATCTCTTGTTTACCTCAAACCTTGACGATCTCAATATCGCCCCACGCACCAAGCTCGTTGCCCAGTATGACGAGAATACCTTTTACTCCGGGGAAGTTGCTGCCTCGCTCTATGGCAAATGGGATGTCTCGTTTATTTTTTACACCATTCCCCACATATGTTGCAAGCCCATCGGCGAAAAGCGACGATGCGGCCAGAACAACCACTGCGTCCGCCCTTCCCAGGCTCAGGGACGGACCGACGGTGGCCGACGAGGTGCATATCCCGTAAGGCTCGGGCTCCGGCTTCAGCTTTACACCTATCTTGCCGCTGTAGGGCGAGTCTTTGGCGTAAATGAGGCTCAACCGTTCCGAATGGGTCCTCAGAAAGACATCGCCGCCATTCTCGAGGATAAACTCCGGCGATTGCGTGGCAATGTCGCGGCCCACAAACTCCGCCACTGCCCCGGCCACGGATGCCATGGGCCCTACCCCGAGGGGCGACGTAGTCTCCATCATCTCCCGTGCTATCTGCGGGGCAAACCGGTCAAAGGCGACGGGCACAAGGCTTTCCCGAAACTCCGGACGCAGGGCGATGTACTGCTCCAACTGGTTCCGGTAAAAAAGCACTCTTTCTTTGATATGGTCCTTGAGATCAACGGTCGTGCAGCAGAGCAGGTCCGTTTCCTTGTACCGGACCTCGTAGCAGAGGAGATCCGAAGGCCGCGACACGGCCCGGTAAGAACGCTCCTCGTACATCTACGATTTTCTTTCCTCGCTGTGGGCGGGCAGCGAAAAAAAGAACGTCGAGCCCTCATCGACCTTCGACTCGGCCCAGAGCCTCCCGCCGTGACGCTCCACGGCCCGCTTGACGATGGCGAGGCCGATGCCGATGCCCTCGTACCCCTCCGGCGTGTCGAGCCGCTCGAAGAGGTTGAACATGCGGCTCGAATTCTCCATGGGAAAACCGATTCCATTGTCGCGAACAAAGTAGGTATGCAGGGCCTCTCCCGGCGTCGCCCCCACCTCGATCAATGCCAGCTCCCTCTGCCTGGAGTACTTCAGGGCATTGTTCAGAATATTGTAGAGCACCTGGCGCACCATGATCCGGTCGCCCCTCGCCGGAGGAATGGGGCCCACCCGGAAATCAACCGCCCGCCCCTCGCACAGAACCGATAGCTGCTCAATGGCCTCGCCGACAAGCCTGTTCATGTCGATGCGCTGCGTGCCCAGACCCTTCTTTCCCACTGAAAAGAAGGCCAGCAGCCCCTCGACAAGCTCCCTGATATCGCCGGCGCTCCTCTGGATGCCCTGGACCATCTTCCGCGCCCGGTCATCGAGGGTCTGGCCACACCTCTCCTGAAGCCTCTTCGACAATCCCTCGATACCCGCAAGGGGTGACCGGATGTCGTGGGAAAGCGTATAGTTCACCATCTCCAGCTCACTGTTCACCCGCCGCAACTCCTGCACCTTCCGCGTCAGCTCCTCGTTCAGGCTCCGTATCTCCTCTTCCGTTCGTTTCCGATCCGTCACGTCCATAAGCATGGACTGCTTCGACAGGGTCCCGTCCACATGGAAGATAGGTGCATTGACCACGTAGTACCACCGGTCGTCTTTGGGGCTCTTGATCTCCCACCGCACCGTCTCGCCCCGGAAGACGCGCTCATTGACGCACCAGGGGCAAACCTCTGTGCGGTTGTGGAGCGCCTCGTAACACCTCTCTCCCGTCGGGTCATGCCCCGTGCGCTCTATGAAGCGTTTGTTCATGAACTCCACCCGGTAGTCCTCGGAGCACACATAGATAAACCCGTCGAAGGCCTCGATGATGGCCTGCAGCCACCCCTCGCGCTCCCTCAGTTCCCTTTCCACGAGGGAGCGCACCGCAACCTCCTCTGACAGCGCCCGGTTCATGGCCACAAGCTCAGCCGTCCGCTCCTCCATGGTCCTCTGCGGGTCGTCTTTCCTCTTTCCGCCACTCATAAATCAATCCCCACTACACGTAAGTATACCAGAACTTCCCTAAACGTGAAGAGACTTTGTTTCCACAATTTTCTCGACGGGCTCCGCATGGATGACATAGTGTTGTCAGGGGCTATGAACTACAAATTTATATGAGAAAAAATCTTTTAATTCCTATGGAAATTCGGTAGCCTATTTAATAGGGGGAAGAACGTAATCTCCTTCGGAGCTCGAAGGAGATAGCCCTCACAAACAACATAGTCCGATAGCCTACGGGGGTGGGAATATGGACGGCATCACCCGATCAGAATTTCAGAAACATCCACCTACAAAAGAATACTATGCGCACAGCCTGCCCGGCCGCCCACGAGAAGAATGGCAGCGGCTGGAGGATCATCTGAAAAGTGTTGCGGAGCTGGCGCGGTCTTTTGCGGAGCCCTTCGGTGCCGGGGAATGGGCCTATCTGGCGGGGTTGTGGCATGACCTGGGGAAGTATTCCGACGAGTTTCAGGACTATCTCAAGCGCACAGCCGATATTGATGCGAGCACAGAAACAATGCGGGGGCGCGTAGACCATTCCA
>CAZYVU010000033.1:0-35984 GCA_964651435.1 uncultured Pseudomonadota bacterium | reverse complement strand
GGGGAAACGGAGATGGGGGGAAACGGGGAAGCGGAGAGCAAGGGAAGGGGGGAAACGGAGATGGGGGGAAGAGGGGAAGCGGAGAGCAAGGGAAGCGGGGGTCCAGAACATATAGAAACTACTGGATTCCCATCTTCATGGGAATGACAAAATAGCTTAATTTTCCACTTTTTACGGGTTCATCAGTGATTGAGTAAATGAGTGAATGAGGAAAGGGATGCTGGGTTCGCTGCAAACCAGACAAACCAGACAAACCAGACAAACCAAACAAACCAGACAAACCAGACAAACCAAACCAGGGGCGGGTTGCTTTAGCGGTTACTTGATTTTTCGTCGCTGTTTCTGGTTAAATCGATAACAAAAGAATGCCGAAGGCGGGACTCGAACCCGCACAGACGTGCGCCTACTAGACCCTGAACCTAGCGCGTCTACCAATTCCGCCACTTCGGCATTATGTTAGGTAAGAGTTATATCCACATCAACGAATGATGTCAAGGGGCAATAGATGAAAGTTTTCGAATCTCTCGACACTCCACGGCTTTTTCCCAACCCTGTGCTTACCATCGGTAACTATGACGGCCTTCACGTGGGGCACCGTCACATTATCGAAAAGGTGAAGGAGAGGGCGATACGTTTGTCGGGCACTTCGATGCTCATGACCTTTGATCCCCACCCGGGCACCGTCGTGAAGCCGGAGCGACACATTCGCACGATTACACCTCTTACCCTGAAGCGGCGCCTTATCGGCGAAGCGGGTGTCGATGTTCTGTGGGTGCTTCCGTTTACAGAGGCATTCCGGTCGACGGCTCCGGAGCGTTTTGTCGAGGACGTCCTCGTCGAAAGGCTGCGCATCAGGGCTCTTGTGATCGGCCATGATTTCCGGTTCGGCGAAGGGGGAAAGGGCGATGTGCAACTGCTCAGGGTCCTTGCCGAGCGGTATGGCTGGGATTTTGAGATCGTGGAGGCCGTCACTATTGACGGCGCGAGAATCAGCAGCCACCGGATCAGGATCATGATTGAGAGCGGCGAGATGGAACGGTTGGCCCTCTTTCTCGGAAGGCCCTACGTGATTGAGGGCCGGGTCGTGAAGGGTGCCGGAAGGGGAACCCCCCTCGGGTTTCCCACAATCAACCTTGCTACCGATTTCGAGCTGGTCCCTGCCAGGGGCGTCTATGTTACTGAGGTGGAGGTTTCGGGGGAGAGCGGCCTGAAGCCGTCGGGGGCCGGCGGGCAACGGCTTCCCGCGGTGACCAACATAGGATATAATCCGACATTCGGAGGAGAAAGGCTCTCCATCGAGACCCATATTCTGGATTGGCAGGGAGACCTGTACGGCAAGGACGTGGCGGTTTACTTCCAAAAGAGGCTTCGCGACGAAGTTAGGTTCTCCTGTGTCGATGCCCTTGCCGAACAGATCGATTTTGACGTCCGGCGCGCCCGGGAGCATTTCACCGGCCTTTAATCCCCATGATCACTGTTACCGGCCTTAGTAAGTCCTACGGGACCCATATCCTCTTCGACAACGTTTCCTTTGCCATCGGCTCGTGGGACCGCGTGGGGCTTGTGGGACGAAACGGCAGCGGGAAGACGACGCTCTTCAGGCTGCTCCTTGGCTACGAGGAGGCCGACTGGGGCACCATAGCCGTTCCCAAGGGGACAGTGATGGGCCATCTTGCGCAGACGATCGATTTCATGGCTCCCACGGTCCTGGAGGAAGGTTGTCGCAACCTTCGTCCCAGCGACGATGGTGCCGATCAGAGCTATAGGGTCAAGGCCATCCTTCAGGGTCTGGGCTTCACCCCGACCGACTTTCCGATGCATCCACTGCGGCTCTCCAGCGGATTTCAGGTCCGCCTCAGTCTGGCACGACTGCTCGCCTCGGAGCCCGACCTGCTCCTCCTCGACGAACCAACGAACTATCTTGACATCGTTTCCATCCGGTGGCTCCAAGGTTTCCTGAGGAACTGGAAGAGGAGCCTCATCATTATCACCCACGACCGACAGTTTATGGATAGCGTAGCCACCCATACCATGGGCATAGTGAGACAGGGAATCCGGAAGGTGGCGGGCCCCACAGAGAAGCTCTACGGTCAGATATTAGAAGAAGAAGAGGTCTATGAAAAGACGCGCGTCAACGAAGAGCGGCGAAGAAAAGAGCTGGAGCAGTTTATCAGCCGGTTCCGGGCCCAGGCAACGCGGGCAAAGGCCGTGCAGTCAAAAATCAAGGCCCTTGCCAGAAGGGGTTCGCTGTCCAAGATGAAGGCGGAGAGGTCTCTCGAATTTGAATTTCCTTCCCTTCCTTTTCAAGGCAAGTGGGTGTTGGAGACATCAGGGCTCGCTTTCGGATACGAGGAGGGCAAGCCTCTCATTCGAAACCTAACCGTCGCCGTCGGCAGGAGGGACCGCATCGGCGTCGTCGGAAAGAACGGGAAGGGCAAGACCACCTTGCTCAACCTGCTGACCGGAGGGCTTGCCCCCGTTGCCGGCACCGTAGCGGTCCATGAACACGTCGTAACGGGCTATTTCGGCCAAGCAGGCATCGACGGCCTCAACGGGGACAACACCGTTGAAGAGGAGGTCTCGTCGGTGGTACCCGCCGGTCGCAAGAAGGAGACGAGAACCATCTGCGGCATTATGCTCTTTGATGGGGACAAGGCCCTGAAGAGGATCGGTGTGCTCTCGGGGGGTGAGAGAAGCAGGGTGCTTCTGGGCAAACTGATGGCCACGCCGTGCAACTTGCTTGTCCTGGACGAGCCCACGAACCACCTTGATATGGAGTCCATCGATTCCCTCGTCGAGGCCCTCGACGCCTTCCCCGGGGCCGTTATCATAGCCACGCACAGCGAAATGATCCTCAACGCCATCGCCGAGCGTCTCATCGTTTTCGACGGACAGGATGTCTCGGTCTTCGAGGGTACCTATGGGGACTTTCTCGGGCGCGTGGGTTGGGAGGAAGAGGCGGCGCCAGAGGCGGGGCAGAGTGTCAGGGAGGGTAAGGAGAATGACGCCTGGAGCCGCAAGAACGCTAAAAGGCTCAAGGCGGGCCTGATCAACGAGCGGTCCCGCGTGCTTAAGCCGCTGAAGGGCAAGATCGATACCGTGGAAAGGGAGATTATCGAGCTGGAGGACCGTATCGGGCGGGAGGAGGAAGAACTCCAAAGGGCAAGCGAGATAGGAGACGGCCGGAAGATCGTCGGGCTTTCCATATCTATCCACGACGGGAAAAAGCTGGTGGAGACCCTCTTCGATGAGCTGGAGCAGGTGTCGGTCCTTTACGAAAGGGAGGCGCAGGTCTTTGAGCGACGCATGAAGGACCTGGAAGAGGGCGGAAACAATTAGTAAACTACGGGAGGACGGTGAAAGAGGGAGGAAGGGTCAGGCCTTGTCAGGCATGCCGTTGCAGCCGGTGGGCCTTTCCCGTTTCATGGTGCAGGGCATGGCCTTCGCCACCGGACACTTCTTTTTCGTGCAGTAGATTGCCGTGAATGTCCGGCAGCTTCCGGACCCGTCCAAACCTTCTTCGTCAGGGGTCTTGGCGTACCGGCAGGAAAGGTCGCAGAAGGATGACAGACTTTTCATGCCCATCGCTTTTCGCCTCAAGCGGTCAAGGCAGAAGGCTGGGATGCCGGTAGCGTATCTCGCCGTTCACGATGGTGAGGAGGTTGCGCCCCCGTACGGTCCGCCCGTGAAACGGCGTGTTCCGGCCCTTTGAAAGAAAGTCGGCGCGGTCCACAACCCACTGCACATCGGGATTAAAAACGATGAGGTCCGCCGCCTTGCCCGGTCCGATCTCGCCGAAGGGCAGGCCCAGAAGTCGGGCGGGATTGAGGGACATCTTCCCGATAAGATCGGGGAGGCTCAAAATGCCCTCCTGGACCAGCCCCAGGGCAAGGGCAAGGGCGGTCTCGAAGCCCGAAATGCCGTAGGTGGCGAGGTTGAATTCGACGTCCTTCGACGTCAGCTCATGGGGTGCGTGGTCGGTGGCGATAATGTCGATAGTGCCGTCCCGCAAGCCGTTCCTTATTGCCTGAACATCATGGGCCGACCGCAGCGGTGGATTCACCTTGGCGTTTGTGTCGAAGGTAAGCGTTGCCTCGTCGGTGAGGTGAAAGTAGTGGGGGCACGTGTCAGCCGTAATCTTCGAAAAAGAGCCTTTCGCGGCCCTGATCGCCTCAACGCTTCCTGCAGTAGAAATATGGGTCAGGTGGATGGGAGCACCGACGTATCTCGCCACGGCCATATCCCTGAGGACCATCACTTCCTCGGCTATAGAGGGGGTCGCTTCCAGACCCGAAAGGAGAGATGCACTGCCTTCGTTGACGTAGCCGGTGGCAAGATCCCGATCCTCGCAGTGGGAGATGACCGGGAGCGAGAAGAGCCGGGCGTACTCGAGCGCCTTTCTGAGGAGGCCTGCGTTACGGACCGACTTTCCGTCGTCCGATAGGGCTACTATGCCTGCCTCGCACATCTCACCGATTTCCGAAAGCTCCCCGCCGTTTAGGCCCCTGGTAATGGCGCCGCACGGAAATACCCGGCACGCACCCTCTGCCCGTGCCTTTCTGACGATATAGCTGGTGATGCTCCCGTTGTCGTTGACAGGATCAGTGTTGGCCATGCAAACGACGGTTGAGAAACCGCCCTTTGTCGCCGCTCTGCTGCCCGTTGCTATGGTCTCCTTGTATTCGTAACCCGGCTCTCTGAGGTGGCAGTGGAGGTCGATGAGGCCGGGTGCCACACAATGGCCCGCCACATCGATGGTCTGTATGTCCGAGCCTTTTTCCCGGAGGTGGGCATCGATTTTTTCGATGAAGGCGTCCCGAATGTACACATCGGCTATTTCATCGCGGCCACTGGCTGGATCGATGACGCGGCCGTTTCGCAACATGAGTTTCATGGTTCCCTCCCCGTCAGGAGAAAGAGAACGGCCATGCGCACCGCCACCCCGTTTTCGACCTGGTCAAGGATGACCGAATAGGGTCCGTCGGCCACCTCGTCCGTAATCTCGACGCCTCTGTTCATGGGCCCGGGATGCATAACGATGACGTCGCTTTTGGCGAGCCTCAAGTGATCGTTCTTCAGGCCGTAAAGCGTGCAGTATTCCTTAATGGATGGGATTACGGAAAGCCCGCCGCGCTCCTTCTGTATGCGAAGCATCATGACCACGTCGGCGTCGCGGACGGCGTCTTCCATCCTGTATTCGACCTTGACCCCCAACTCCTCCAGATGCGGCGGGAGCATCGTTGGAGGGCCGGAACAAACAATCTCCGTGTCGAAATGCTTAAGGGCAAAAATATTGGATCGTGCCACCCTGCTGTGGGCGATATCTCCCACGATTGCGACCTTGAGGCCGTCAATGGAGCCCTTCCGTTCCTTCATGGTGAAGAGGTCAAGGAGGGCCTGGGTAGGGTGTTCGTGAGCGCCGTCCCCCCCGTTGACGACGGAAGATTGTAGGACCCTTGCCAGCATGTGGGACGCACCGGGCATGCTGTGCCTCAGAATGGTTACATCGGGCTTCATCGATTCGAGGTTGAGGGCGGTGTCCTTCAGCGTCTCCCCCTTCACCGAGCTACTGGTGCTTGAGGATATGTTAATGGTATCGGCGCTCAACCGTTTGGCGGCTATTTCGAAAGAGGTCCTCGTTCTCGTGGAAGGCTCATAAAAAAGCGTGATGACCGTCTTGCCTCGCAGGGTGGGAACCTTCTTTACATCCCGCGTAGATACTTCTTTGAAGGACTCGGCCGTGTCAAGGATGAGCGTAATCTCGTCCTTCGAGAGGTCGCGAATGCCCAGCAAGTCTTTCTTAACCCACTTCATCGCCTTTTTTCCATTGTGACGGAGTCCTTTCCGTCCACCTCACGCATCCGAACCAGGATCTCCTCGTCGGCATGGGCGATATAGGTAATGCCGGCATAATCGGGGTGGATGGGGAGCTCCCGCTCTCCCCTGTCGACGAGAACGGCAAGCTGTATCTTTTGCGGCCGGCCCAGATCCATGATGGCATCGATGGCCGCTCGAATGGTCCGGCCGGTGTGGAGCACGTCGTCGATAAGAACGATAGTTCTGTTGTTGAGATCGAAGGGGATCTCTGTTTTCTTTACCACCGGAGATTTGAGCTTGAATATGTCGTCGCGGTACATGGTGATGTCGAGGATGCCCAAGGCTACGTCGGAGCCTTCGATCCCCCGTATCTTGTCCCGGAGCCTCTCGGCGAGGTGAATGCCCCTGGTGCGTATACCGATAAGAATGAGGTCCTGAGAGCCCTGGTTACGCTCTATGATCTCGTGGGACATCCTGGTGATGGTCCGCTCCAAAGACTTCTTGTCGAGAAGCGTCTTCGTCTTCATTCAGTCATCCATCGTAATGGCTTTGTTCGGGCAGGTTTTCATGCAGGCAAGGCACTCGATGCACAGCTCCGGGTAGAGCACATCTACCCGTTCTCCCGCGGCGGCAAAAACATCGTATGGGCACACCTCGACGCATTCGTTGCACAGGTTGCACCGCTCCTCGGATATATATGGTCTCACCCCGCTCTTAAAAGGTACTATATCGGGTTTACCGACGAAAATCAACGCATAACTGCGAGGCCTTGCCGGGGGCCGTTAAGGAAGGGCTTTGTGAGAAAATTCTCTTGACAAAATAGCCGGATGCATATAACTTTGATTACTTTTTTTTGGAGAGGGGGCAGAGCCCGCTGTGCTGAAATCGCTCAAACTAAGATTCGCTCTCATACTTATCTTTCTCATTGTCTCCATCGTCTATTGCCTACCCAACGTGATAGAACCGAAGGGGGCGTTGAAAAAGTACCTACCGTCGGACAAGATCCATCTTGGTCTGGACTTGAAGGGTGGCATGCACCTCTTGCTGGAGCTGGACACGTCCAAGATGATGGACAATCTGGTCAATCGGAAGTTCGACCGGCTGAAAGACTCCATGATTCGCGACGGTATTCGGTTTCTCGGCCTCGATAGGAAAGAGAATTCCATTACAATCACCATTAGGCCTGAGCAGAAAGAAAAGCTCAACAACCTCGTGGGCAAGGAATTCTCGGAGCTGAAGGCGGGGGCCACGAAGGCCGAAGGGGAAAACCTGCAGATGGAGTTTGCGATCCTTGACAAGGAGTCGGCATCCATACGTGACAACGCCGTGACGCAGGCCCTCGAGACCATCCGGAACCGGATCGACCAGTTCGGTGTTTCTGAACCCTTGATTGTCAAGCAGGGCGAGAACCAGATACTCGTCCAGCTTCCTGGTATCAAGGACCCCGACCGTGCCCTCGAGCTCATCGGCAAGACGGCGCAGCTCGAGTTTAAGCTCGTCGACGAGGAGAACGCTGCAAAGGTGTCAGGTGCCGTGCCCGAAGGTTCGGAAGTGCTTACCATGAGGACGCGGAACCGGGAGACGGGTATTGCCACGACAACACCCATACTTCTGAAGAAGCAGTCCATTCTTACGGGAGAGCTGCTAACGGACGCCAAGGTGCGTATCGGCGGTGAGTTCGGCAACGAGCCCTATGTGGCCATAGAATTCGACGATGAAGGGGCCCGTATTTTTGACAAAGTTACGGGGGAGAACGTAGGGAAGCGGCTCGCAATCATACTGGACAATACGGTTTATTCGGCACCCGTTATTCGGGAGCGCATCTCCGGCGGCAAGGCGTCTATCACGGGCGGGTTCACGATGGATGAGGCAAAGGACCTTGCCATCGTCCTTCGCGCAGGTGCTTTGCCGGCACCGGTCAAGGTCGTCCAGAACATTACCATAGGCCCGACGCTCGGACAGGACTCGATCCGTAACGGCATTACAGCGACCATCATCGGGGGCCTTTTGGTCATCATCTTTATGGTCGTCTACTACCGGTGGTCCGGTGTTGTTGCCAACATCGCGCTGGCGCTGAACCTTATTTACCTGCTTGGCGCCTTCAGCGCCCTCAAAGCTACGATGACCCTGCCCGGCATCGCGGGTATCGCTCTTACGATCGGTATGGGCGTGGACTCCAACGTCCTCATCTTTGAGCGCATCCGGGAGGAGTTACGCCTCGGCAAGACGGTGCGAGCTGCCGTGGACGGGGGCTACGCAAAGGCGTGGGTTGCCATATTCGATTCCCACATCACCACGCTCATCACCGCCTGCGTGCTCTTCATGTTCGGCACGGGGCCGATCAAAGGCTTTGCTATTACGCTTATTATCGGCATGATCATTAACCTTTTCACGGCGGTTTTCGGCTCGAAGAGCATCTTCGACTGGGTGCTTTCCACCCGCAAACCGCGAAAGCTGAGCATATAGGTCGCGCTGCCATGATGGAACTGCTGAAAAACACAAACGTTGATTTTATCGGATTCCGGAAAAAGGCCTTCATCGTTTCCGCTGTGATGGTCATCGTAGGTCTCTTCGCCTTTGTCATGATATCCATGGGGAAGGCAAATTTGAGCATCGATTTTACCGGTGGAACGAGCCTTCAGATCAGGTTTGCAGACCGTACGGACATCAGTACGCTGCGAAAGGCGCTCATCGACGGCGGCATCGCCGATGCCCAGATCCAGGAGGTCAGTGGTACGAAGGATTTCTTCATCAAAACCAAGCTTTCGGACACGGCAACCGTTCGCGTCCAAGACAAGATCTCCCAGATTATCAGCGGTCAGTTTAAGGGCGCAAAGTTTGAAATACTGGGAAGCAACATGGTCGGGCCGGGCGTTGGCAAGTCATTGAAGAATTACGCCATCCTAGCCGTATGCCTGGCCCTCGTGGGCATCATCATATACATCGCATGGCGGTTCACTTTCCTATCGGGTATTGCCGCCACCATTGCTACTTTTCATGACGTCGTCGCTATCATGGGCGTGTTTTTCATTCTTGGGAAGGAATTTGACCTGCTCGTTATCACCGCTCTCCTTACGGTGGCCGGTTATTCCCTTCAGGATACGGTCGTTGTCTTCGACAGGATCAGGGAGAATGCCGGCATGGTAAAGTCGAAGGGCGATCTGGGTCAGATCATCAACCGAAGCATCAACGAGGTCCTAAGCAGGACGATCGTGACGGGTATTTGTACCCTCCTCGCCTTGGGCGCCCTTATGGTTTTTGGCGGTGACGTGCTCTTCGATTTTGCATTCGCACTTTTTATCGGCCTTATCGTCGGCACCTATTCATCGATTTTTGTGGCAAGCCCGATTTTGTATGTCTGGAAGACGCGGTTTCGCTCATAAGGGGTTGTGATCAGAAAGGACGCTGAGTGCGTTCGAACTTCTTTGCCGGAGGTTCTCGGGGGGGACCGTGCAGGCCAGACTTGAAGAAATTCTCCGGAGCAAAGAGCAGGAGCTTAAGCTCTACCAACGATTTATCGATCTCAAGACATTCTGCGAAGAACAGCTTTTTCCGTACACCAATCTGCCGCTGCGGGAGCACGTAGATACGCTGAAGCGGATCGTCGAGCGCATCGTGCCGGAGGCCCGGGATCGCACCGAGGAGCTCTTTTCGGGGGAGATATTTACCCTTCTCGGGACTGTGTACATGCACGACGTTGAGCTGGTCAGGAATGCGCGGTGGAGCACCGGGGTGCCGGCAATCGGAACAACGGACGGGCCCCGCCCGGCCTTCCTGCTGAACTATGAGATAGCCAAGAGCCTCGATATACCGGAAATGGCCATGGAGATCATCAACTATTTGACCTTTTCCGGGCTGGTGAAAAGGATGCCGATGGAATGGGCCATCACCGAGGATTCGAGACGGGCCATCATTCGCAACACGCGGCTTATCGATAGGATTTTTAATTTCTCCCATCTTCTCGTAGATATTTTCTTCACGGATATCCAGCATGGTGTTCTGAAGCGATTTCGGACGCCCGTTTTTGCGCTGCGACCCCAATCGGCCAAGGTAGATATCGACAGTCGGGAGGGGGTCATTACGATTCACTACGAGGCGAGGCTCCCCTACGACCTTCACGTTCTGGCACAGGCGAGGCCTTTCGTGGAGACAGGCTTCACTTCTTTTAAAAACGGCGTCAATGGAAAGCTGGGATTCCGTTACCGGGATATTGTCTGGGAGGTGAGCGAGAACCTGGAGGGAAAGCGAAAGTTTTTCGACCTGCCGAGGTTTACAGCCTACGATGAATCGGAGGAGCCCCCCCTGGGCCGGTACGAGGAGGCGTCGGCCATTCTCGACCGTATTTTTACGCACGGGCACGCCCTGGTCGTCGGTTCGCTGGCCACGGGCAAGACGACGGTCCTCAAGGCCTTCCTCATACCTCAGTTGCGCGCAACCAACGAAAACGTATTCTATGTCGAATTGTGGGACCACCCCATCGATGAGGTCCGCAGTGCCATAGGCCTGGCAAAGGGGAGGGCGTTCGGCGCATCGCTGGACATCGTCCTGCTGTGCCGGGAGCTGTTGAGAACGGGACCCTGTTTCTTCATTCTTGACGGCTGCGAGCGCCTTGCGGCGGGATTGGACGAGGTGGAGCGGGAGAAGCTTAAGCGCTTCTTGGAATTCTGCATGGCCGAGGGGAACGCATACGTGGTCGCCGTCGGAGACATGGACAGCTTTTTCAGGTGGTATGACCTCTTCAGTAGCATGAGCCTTGCGTCGGTCTACGAAGTGAGGGCTCCGGAGAGGCAGAGGTTTGTGGGGATGGAGGGTGGCCGGGAGACCCTGGAGGCGGGGACCGGCGTTGTCATGCCCGTGGAGCTTGAGCTGCGCAAGGCGAACAAGGAGATTGAGGATCTCATTGGACACATTCTCACCGAGGGCGAGGACCGCCGGGAGATACGGAGCCTCGTCGCCTCCCTACTGGGGCCGGAGGACGGTCGGTTGAGACGCTACACTGTCGAGAATATACGTTCCAACACGGCCATATCGAGGGATCGAATCGCGCAGCACCTTAAGACCCTGCAGACCTATGACATCGTGAGGCAAACGGAGTCCATGGGCGCAACCTACTATGCGCTCAGCAGCCTATACCTCATAGAGCCTCTCTACAGGGTGCTCGATCTCAAAGAGTTTGACGGAAGGCGGGAGCTGCAAAAGACTCTTCAGGCGGCTATTTCCGGGGGGGTCTTCACTGAAGCCGAGGCCTTGTCCCTCGTCATGGGCTGGAAGCATGACATGATGTTTACGCCTGAACAGTCGGGCATCGTTCTCGCCGGCCTGATCCACCACTCTCTTGACTGGAAGCCTTTTTTTGAGAAGGTCGATGGCGACGGCAGAGGTATCGACATCCACCCCCTGCTACGTCTTCTGGAAAGCGGGGACGAGGTACAAAGGTTCGGTGCAATAGCAGCGCTTGGAGAAATTGGCGACAAGGCTATGATAAACCCGCTTCTTCTCCACCTGAAGCGTGAACCGCTACCGGAAAACAGGCGGCTGATCGTTCATGCCGTCGGAAGCACCAGAGGAAAGGGCGCCATACTGGCACTCATGAAGACACTTCGCGAGATGGACGATGTTGCGCTTAGCCTGCATGCCCTTGATGCATTCGGGTTATCCCTGGCCACCGATGCCCCGGAAATCCTGGCGGAGCTTACCCAAGGAGAGGAATCAACGGCGGTTCGCCGGAAACTTGATGCGATCCTGCTGAAAATCAAGGAAAAGTAGCCAGCCCCCGCATATAGGGCATGAGCTTTTCGGGGACACGGATGAGGCCATCGGCTGTCTGGTAGTTTTCCATGACGGCCATGACGGTCCTGCCGACTGCTAGGCCCGACCCGTTCAGCGTGTGAACGAAGTCGGTCTTGCCCGTTCCTTTCCGGAAACGGATGGCTGCCCTGCGCGCCTGAAAGGCCTCGAAATTGCTGCACGATGAAATCTCCCGGTAGATGTTCTGGCCGGGAAGCCAAACCTCTATGTCATAGGT
The DNA here is from genome assembly GCA_964651435.1 of uncultured Pseudomonadota bacterium. Classification (GTDB taxonomy): domain Bacteria; phylum Desulfobacterota; class Syntrophorhabdia; order Syntrophorhabdales; family CAYQXL01; genus CAZYVU01. The sequence goes on along the minus strand of CAZYVU010000033.1, from coordinate 24,142 downwards.
TTTTGCCGACGAGAAGCCAAGGTCGCCCGTACAGAGGGCCGACACGCGATAGTGAATGCCCAGCTCCTTCAGAATATCCTCGGCGTCGGAAAGGAGGCCTTCGAGCTCTTCGTAGGACGTCTCGGGCGATGTAAACTTAACGAGCTCCACCTTGTTGAACTGATGCTGTCGGGTGAGGCCGCGCGTGTCTTTGCCGTGTGCCCCTGCCTCGGCCCGGAAGCACGGGGTGTACGCGCAGTACTTAATGGGTAGGTCGCTCTCTTTGAGGATTTCGTCACGATAGACGTTGGTCACCGGTACTTCCGCCGTGGGAATGAGAAACCAATCGAACCCCTGGATCTTGAACAGCTCCTCCTCGAACTTGGGGAGCTGCCCCGTTCCGGTCATGCTTTCCCTGTTGACCATAAAGGGAGGCAGCATCTCGGTATATCCGTGCTTCAGGGTGTGCAGATCGAGCATGAAGTTTATGAGGGCCCTCTCGAGCAGGGCGCCGTAGCCCTTGTAGACGACGAACCGCGAACCGGTCAGCTTTGCCGCCCTCTTGAAGTCGAGAATATCGAGACTTTCACCGATCTCCCAGTGGGGCCGCGCCGCGAAATCGAATGCAGGCTTCTCGCCCCATGTTCGCACTATTTTGTTATCATCTTCCCCTGAGCCCTCCGGAACGGTTTCATGAGGCATGTTGGGGATGACCATGATCATATCATCCCACTCCTTTTCGGCGGTCCTGAGTTCCTGTTCCAGCCCGCCGATGGCCCTGCCGAGCTCCCTTTGCGATGCTATCTTGTCTTCGGCGGATGCGCCCGAACGCCTGAGCTTCGCTATTTCGTCGGAAAGCTCATTGCGCTGATTCTTCAGCCTCTCCGATTCCTGAATGAGCCTCCTTCTGCGTTCATCACACCGGAGCAAGGACTCCATGTCAAATGCGGTTCCCCTCCTTGACATGGCTTGTCGGACCAGATCGGGCTTTTCTCGTAGTATTTTGGGGTCGAGCATTTATTCCTCCAGTAGGTCTTTGTTAAACTCCAGCGCGTCATAGGTATACACCGTGCCGTGCAGTGTGTAAACGGCTTTTCCATCGATAAGCAGGTGAATCCTTCTGGCGTCCCTCAAATTCGAAAGAAGAGAGTTGACTATGGCATAAACCATGGCTGCCTCCTCCATGGGGGGGACTGTCCTCTCAAGGATTTCCCGCGACAGGCTGACGTAAACCGTGCCGTCCGCCCCTGCAATGAGGTCGAGCAGGGCCGTCTTGTCGGCAAGCACGCCCTGCCGCACAAGCTCCCTCAGGGTCTCCTGCGTCTTCTGCGCGTCAGACAGGTTCTTGGCCGTTTCGATGGCCCTCTTCTCCAGTCTTCCCGTCGGAGCAGGAACGAAAACGGTAAGCAGATCCTTTTGGATCTCCTGGCGCGGCTGAGGTGCCTCGGGGAACCACTCCTTTCTGAAAAGCCAGAGGACGGCTCCGAGCACGCAAAGAAGCGCCGCCAGCAGGGCGATCCGCGCCTTAGTGTTCGGTGTCAGTGTCACTGGATTTTCGTCGTCATGCAGTTTTGCTCCCGGCAGCGCGAATAAACTCTTGGGATGTCATGACGCGGAGAATAGGGAATATGGCCGAGTTCCTGTATGCATCGACAAAGTTGTTGTGGATCTCCTTCTTGAATGCCGCGCTGACGTCCTCAAGAATGATCGTATGAAAATCGTTGCATACGGCATCGAATGCGGTGGCGAGGACGCAAAAATGCGTATTGATTCCGCCCACGGCAACGGTGTCGACTCCCAACGTTCGCAAGGTCTGGTCCAGGTCCGTTTTGAAGAAGGCGCTGAATCGCCGTTTCTCCAGAATGATGTCGCCATCTTGCGGTTCCAGCTCCTTGAGGGGCTTTGAGCCCGGCGTGCCCCGAATCGAATGCGGCTTCATTCTGCCTTCAAAAATGAAATCCCTTTCCAGGAAGCTGTCGCAGGCGAAGATAACGGGAATGGACAGGCCCCTGCATTTTTCGAGGAGTGTCCGCGTTGCGGGGATAATCTTTTCTTCTTCGCGTCGCCCCGTTCTTTCGTACGCATAGTTGTCTTCCAGCATGTCAACGATGACAACGGCAGGTCTCACGATGGCTTGTCCTCCTTGTCCAACAGAAAAGCCCTTCGAAAATTGGCGACCGTCGCCTCGGCGATGTCGTCGACGGCCCTGCTTCTGACCTGCGCCATTTTGCGAACGGTGAGGGTTACGTAGGAAGGCTCGTTCCTCTTGCCGCGGTTGGGGTTAGGCGTCAGGAAGGGTGCATCGGTCTCCGAGAGAAGGCGGTCCTCGGGCGCATACCGTACGACTTGCTCAAGGTCCTGATTGTTCCGGTACGTTATGGTTCCCGGAATAGAGATGTAGAACCCCATGTCGAGGAGTCGTCGGGCAGTGGCCACATCATATGAATAGCAATGCATGATCCCCGGCGGTTGCGGTCTGTAGTGCCTCTCGAGGATCTCGAGCGTATCCTCCCTGGCGTCTCGTGAATGGACGACAATGGGCAACCGGTGCTCCCGGGCAAGCTCGATCTGCTCTATGAAGGCCCGCATCTGAGCCTCTCTTGGCGCATAATTGCGGTAGAAGTCGAGGCCTATTTCGCCGCATGCCACCACCTTTCTATGGCGAAAAGAGGATTTCATTGCGGCCACAACGGGACCCGTCAGCTCCTCGGCATTGTGAGGATGAACACCCAGCGAGGCATAGACCTGCTCGTAATCATCGGCGAGGCTGAGGGCCCGTTCGAAATACCGCCGTTCCGTCGCTACCGTAAGCATATACGCGATACCGCGGTCCAAGGCGCGGGCAATGACGTCCCCTCGGTCGCCGTCAAAAGATTCCAGTTCCAGGTGGCAGTGGGAATCGACAAACACGTCATTCTTATAGCACATCATTTACCCGTCATTCAACGTGGGCAAAGCCCTTCGTCGGCCTCTCAGGGCTGTTGGGCGGGGACGGCGGCGCTATCGTGGCCGGAAGGTGCGAAGCCGGAATCCTGCGGTGCTGCTGTACTCTACGTAGCTCCCGTACTGGCTCAGGTCCCCCGTGTTCAGGTAGATCCGGCTCGTCGGTCCGCTGCCGTAGGTGATCCGGTCCGGTACGTGGGAGTGGCCGAAGATGACCACATCGTATTCCTGGGAGAATCTCTGTTTTGCCTGCTCCCGCAGGGCCCTCTTGGCCCTGGCGTTGTATGGCTTCGTTTTTCGCGAGAGGACGATACGGAAAAGCATAGCTATCTGCCACGTAAGGGATGGCCCCAAGCGGTCCATAAGAAAAAGAATGGGCGGCGACTTGATGAGGGAGGGCAGCAGGGGGCTTACGAGGGTGTCTCCATGGCAGAGGTATGTTTTTTTCCCCTCGATGTCCAGCGACAGCTCCCGGGCGCAGAGGATACCGGTCGCCTCCTCTATGCCCTTCATGTTGTACTCGTGATTGCCCTCAATGAAGTAGACCCGTTTTCCCTGGGCCACCAGTTCGCTGAGAGAATCGATGACAGGGCGATACCAGGCATAAACATAATTCCTGTATCCGAAGAAAAACTCGAAAAGGTCGCCGAGAATAGCTACGGCGTCGGCGCTACGGCAAACGGAATGAACAAAATCTCTAACGTAAGCCGTCTTCGGGGCGTCATCTCGGTGGAGGTGCGTATCGGAAAAGAATATGATCCGCATGGCCTTTAAGAAGCGAAAAGAGGCCTTCTGTTCTCCGCGGGCACGGCCCCGCCGTTACCGATTACCGTACCAACGGTCATAGTACTTCAGGTACTCTCCGCTCCTAATGCGATCCCACCACGGCCGATTATCAACATACCAGCGAACCGTCTCTTCCATGCCCTGTTCAAAACTGATCCGGGGAGAGAAGCCTAACTCCTGCCGTATCTTCGTCGGGTCTATGGCATAGCGCCTGTCGTGACCCGGACGGTCCTTCACGTACCGGATAAGGCTTTCAGGCTTTCCGAGAATCTTTAGCACGAGCTTTACGATGGCCACGTTCGGCCACTCGTTTTCGCCGCCCACATTGTAGATTGAGCCCTCCAATCCCCGGTGCAAGACTGTGCTTATGGCTTCGCAGTGATCAGCCACGTGAATCCAGTCGCGAACGTTCATGCCATCGCCGTAAACGGGCAGCTCCATGTCGTGCAGGGCGTTGGTGATCATGAGCGGTATCAGTTTTTCCGGAAACTGGTAGGGGCCGTAGTTGTTGGAGCAGCGGGTGATGAGGACGGGCATGCCGAAGGTCTTGTGGTACGCCATGGCAAGAAGGTCGGCCGACGTCTTCGAAGCGGAGTAGGGGCTGTTGGGGGATAGGGGCGTCGACTCCACAAACTTGCCCTCGGCGCCCAGGGAGCCATAGACCTCGTCTGTAGAGATTTGGAGGAACCTTGACACCCCCTTTGCCCGGGCCGCCTCCAGAAGGTTGAATGTGCCCGTAATATTCGTTCTGATGAAGGCGTCCGGTTCAAGAATGCTCCGGTCGACGTGCGACTCGGCGGCAAAGTTGACAACCATCTCGATGGGGCGCTCGAAGACCTTCTCCACGTCGCCTTTTTCTGCGATATCGCCTTTTACGAAGCTGTACCGGGGTTCCTTTTCCACGTCCCTAAGGTTCTCGAGGTTTCCTGCGTAGGTAAGCTTGTCGAAGTTGATGACGTGGTATGGATGCCGTTCGAGCATGTATCGAATGAAATTACTTCCTATGAAGCCGCAGCCGCCTGTGACGAGTATATGCGAGTTAGCCATCTTTTCGTTCCCACCTGTACGGTATATTATTGACGTGCGGATGAAGCCGGTACTCGTCGGGATCCTGCCTGTTGTAAGCTTCCGTGGGCGTGTTGACGACAACTGCCTCCGTCTCGCTGACGCACTTCCAGCCGTGATAGACCCTCATGGGCACTTTGACCAGGGCCGGGTTGAAATCGCCTATGAAAAACTCGTTCACTTCCCCCCGCGTTGGTGAGCCCTCGCGGTCGTCGAAGAGGACGAGCTTGAGCATGCCCTTCACGCAAGCGATAAAATCGTCCTGTTTCTTGTGGAAGTGCCATGCCTTTACCACGCCCGGATAGGTCGTCGTCATATAGACCTGGCCGAACCGCTCAAAGCACTCATCATCGTTCCGCATTATCTCCATGACCCTTCCCCTTTCGTCGGGGATGAGCCGCAACGCTTTTACCATTACACCTTCTATCATATGAGCTCCCTTCGTCAAAAACGTTCCCCTACCTACACTCAGTACTTCGAGCTCGATATGCCTGCAAGATCGACAGAGAGGCGAATCGTGGTGTCATCCGGGTTCCTGCTCTGAACGAGCCCGAGGGCAATGGACCAGCACTTGGGGTGGTAGACGAGCTGGTACATGGTGTTCAGGTACATCGAGTCCCTGAAAGAGTACTGGAAGAAGTATCTAAAATCGAAATCCTTCACGCTAAGGCCGCCGTCGAAGAGGACCTGGTCGCTCAGCCCCTGCGTGTAGTTGTGGGCGACGTTGAAGTAGAACAGTTTCGGCTGCTCGTAGTAAAGCGTTGTCCTTGCCGATGTGACCCCGTCCCCGTACGTGTTGAAAGAGGTCTGATTTATAAGAGAGATATAGTCGCGGAGGAAGAATGTGAGGCGCATGCTGACGTCGGAAAAACGGTTGCCGAAGCCCTGATAGAGGTTTGAAGGATTGAGATCGCTCGCCAGGCCGTAGGTCTGCGCGATCTCAAAGAGTGATACCTCCCGGAAGCCCTCGGAGGTTGTTGTGTTGAGGTAGTGTTGGATTGCATAGGTGAGGGCGTTCGTCTCATAGGTCCTATCGGCCAGATGGTAGGGATCGTAGGGGTAAAGAACGGGAATGTCACGGAATGACGAGTTGGAGATATAGCTGTACTTCAGGCTCGGCTTTATGACACTCTGAAGCTCATCGAAGCGGGGAACCTCGAGCCGGTAGGTTCGCATCAACTGTGTGTTCGCATCGGCGAAGAATTTGAATATTTCACGATGTTCGGTTGTATTTTCTGTTGCCGAATCTCCGTAGGGAAAGTAAGCGGTTTCCATCATGCTTCCGGAAAAGAGGAAGTTCATGCCGTTCTTTGCATAGGGCAACCTTAGCGAAGGTTCGAACCGGAAGCGGGAAAAGCTCTCGCCCTCGGTGCGGTAGAAATTGACAAAGCTTGCCGGCAAATCCGTGAACAGCTTGCCTTGGGCCATAGGCAGGTATTCGGTAAAAAAGGTCAGGTAGGGTAGGTACTGCAAGGTCTCCTTGTTGCTCGACTGCAAGAGTGTCTTGAAGTAAGCCGCCTCGGCGGTAAGGAGTGACGAGGGGAGGGGCTTCTCGGCAAAGACATTCGATTTGATGAGGTTCTCGCTCTTTTCCACGAAGCTTGTGCCTGGTTCTACCGACGCCAGGCTGAACTCCTTCGACAGCGTAAACTCTTTCAGGTATGCAAAATCCCTGAGATAGTTATAGTCGGAGACGTAGTTTATGTTTGCCTTCAGTGAAACGTCATACTTGAGTTGCTGCTCGTGAAGGGCCCGTATCTGGCCCCTGACGCCCCCGTAAGAATCGTCGTTGATGATGGAGCCGTAAAGGATGCCCTTTAGGTCATCCTTCAGCGCGTAGCGGAAGTCGGCCCCGATCTTCGGCCCCCTGTCCCAGATGTAGTCGAGGTAAAAGGTGGCATCCTTGTCCTTTGCTATTGCCCAGAAATAGGCGTCTCTGAAGACGAATCCGTCTCTGCTGGAGGTGAGTATCTGAGGGATGAGGAGGCCTGATTGGCGCTCTGTCTTTACCGGGAACATGCCCCAAGGCAGGTAAAAGGCCTTCTTGCCCGCTATGTAGAAATTTGCGTCCGTCGTTTTTGCGTATCCTTCCACGGTCACTTCAACGTTCTTGGCGGAGAACTTCCAGGCCGGATCTTCCCATCCGCAGGTCGTCAATTCGCCCTTCTCGATGAGATAGACCTCATCGCCCGCCTTCTCAATCTTCTGACCGGAAATGTAGAACTCTCCCTGTTTTATGTAAATCCTTCCCTGTTCGATGATGCCGGTCTTTGTAGCGAGGTTGAGCTGCAGTTTCTCGCATTCCACCATGTCGTCGCCGTCCTTGAAGACCACCCTCCCCTCGGCGAAGACCTGGCCTTTGACCTCGTCGTAGACGACCGAATCGGCCTGCAGGAGCCTCAGCCCCTCTTTGAGCTCGACGCCCCCCTGGCCCTTATATGTGCCCTGGTCTCTGTCGTATTCCAGGGAGAGGGCGGCAATGTCCACGGGGTTTTTGACGGCCGTGGGCAAGACCGGCACTTTCGCCGGCGCCGGAGAGGCCAGAGCGGTTAAAAGGATGCACAGGGCAACGCTAAAAAATCTCATCGATATACCTCTTGGCCTCGCCCACGAGGAACAAGGAGCCGGCTATGACGATGAGATCGTCAGCGGATGCCATCGATTTGGCCAGTCGCAGGGCCTCCGGCACGGTCGGGGCGACGGATGCGCCGTCGGCGAAGGATGCCAGAAGCTCCGGTGTTGCCGCCCGATCCATGTCAGGTGCCGTGAAGATGAACCGGTCTACCTGCGGCGCGATCTCTCTGATCATAGCGGCGTAGTCTTTGTCCTTCATAGACCCGAATACAAGTATGGTGCGCCTCGCTCCCTCGTAGGTTTCCAGGTACTGCCGGAGTGACCGAACGCCTTCTACGTTGTGCGCCCCGTCGAAAAGAATGGGGGGCCTTGTCGCCGCCATTTCGAGCCTGCCGGGCCAGGTGACCTTTGCGAGCCCCGAAAACGCTGATTTCGGGGGGATGCTCAATACGGCTTCGGGAAGCACCTCGACCGCGCAAAGGGCAACGGCCGCGTTCGCGAGCTGGTGGTCTCCCGCAAGGCTCACGAAAAGCTCCGGTATGTGAAAGCGGGGTCCGTCGTAGGACATCTTCCGGGTTGCCGTCTTTTCGAAACGGAACTCTCTGTCCAGCGCATAGAGGGGGCTTTGAAGTGTTTCCGCCCGCGCCTCTATCACGTCCAGGGCTTCCCCGCGGGCGGCCGTCACCACCGGCACCCCATGCTTGACTATACCGGCTTTCTCGGCGGCTATGGCGGCTATGCCGCTGCCAAGGTAGTCTGTATGATCTGTGCTCACGTTGACAATCACCGTGGCAACCGGATGGACCACATTCGTTGAATCCAACCTGCCTCCCATGCCCACCTCTGCCACCGCTACATCCACCTTCGCCTCTTTGAAATGCTGGAAGGCCATGGCCGTCGCAAAATCGAAGTATGTGAAAAAATGCCCTTTGTCGGCTGTCTCGACGGCGGTGCGAACCCTGTCCGTCATTGCCGCCACGTCCTCTTCGGAGGCTGCTTCACCATTGACGGCCATCCTCTCTCTGAAGGAGATGAGATGAGGAGAGGTGTACATTCCTACGGAATAGCCCGACTCCCTGATAATGGCGCTTATCATCGCAGACACGGAGCCTTTCCCGTTCGTCCCCGCCACGTGTATAACGGGAAAGGACCGCTCGGGGTTGTCGAGGAGCCCTAAGATCCACCGTATATTCTCAAGTCCAAAGACGGTTCCAAAACGCTCCAGGCTGAAAAGATACCGAAGTGCCTCGTCATATGCCCTCATATCACGAGGGACAGAATGGTGTGGAGGCGCTGTTTCAGGTCGCTTCGCGACGCGATCATGTCTATCATGCCGTGTTCCAGCAGGTACTCGGCGCGCTGAAAACCCGTGGGGAGTTCGGCCTTGATCGTCTCCTTAATGACCCTGGGCCCCGCAAAGCCTATCATGGCCCTGGGCTCGGCTATGATGATATCGCCAAGCATGGCCATGCTTGCCGTCACGCCTCCAAGCGTGGGGTCGGTAAGAACGGTAATGTAAGGAATGCCCCGTGACTTGAGCCCGTGGATGGCGCCGGAGACCTTTGACATCTGCATGAGGGAGAGAATGCCCTCCTGCATCCGTGCGCCGCCCGATGAGCAGAAGAGGATGACGGGCCGCCTCGCCTCGACGCCAAGCTCCATTATACGGGTGATTTTTTCACCCACAACGGAGCCCAGGCTGCCGCCCATGAACGTAAAATCGAAGATGGCGGCGCAGGCCTCTATGCCGTCTATCTTGCCTGTTCCACAGACCACGGCATCGTTGCGCTTCGTTGCCTCTTTCGTTTCGCTGAGCCGGGTCTTGTAGGGCTTCGTATCCTTGAACTTCAGAAAATCAACGGGTGAAATATTGGCGTAGAGCTCCTTGAATGTCCCTTTGTCGAAGGTGAGGGCAACCCTTCTCTCGACGGTTATGGGAAAGTGGTAGAAGCACTTGGGGCAGACCTGTCTGTTGCGCTCCACTTCCCGCCTGTAAAGCAACTCCTGGCAAGAGCTGCACTTAATCCAGAGCGCTTCGTCCTTGTCCGAATGCTTAAGCTCTTTTTGTATATCTATTTCTTTGTGAGGTTTCTGCTCTTTATCCCTTTTTCTAAAGAATCCCATCCATTTTCTCTCTTGAAATTTAGGTGAAAAACTACCAAAATAAGGGTGTTGTGTCAACACAAAGGGTCCTCATAGAATCGGATTACCCCCTGGAGGGGATTGTCCACGAAAACGCACGGGCGGGAGGGGTCGTCATCTGCCATCCCCACCCCCTGTACGGCGGATCGATGTTCAATAATGTGGTGGAGGCGATGGAGGACGGCTTCGGCCAAAAGGGCGTTGCCACGCTGCGCTTCAACTTTAGGGGCGTGGGGGCGAGCGGCGGGGAGCATGATAACGGCGATGGAGAAGTGGCGGACGTTCGGGCCGCTGCGAAATTTCTCCAGGCCATGCTGGAACCGGGAGCGCCCCTCATGTTCGCCGGCTATTCCTTCGGCGCCTGGGTGTGCTCGCGGGCTGCCGCGACCGCCGACATCGCCGGAGGGGTTTTTCTCGTCTCCTACCCCTTTGGTTTCTACCCTGCCGATCCGCTTTTTGAGCTCCCGGGCCCCTTCTACTTTGTGGGGGGGACGTACGATGAAATCGGACCCGTGGAGGAGCTGGTGAAGGTATACAAGGCCTTGCCGGTCATTAACAAGCACCTCAAGGTAATTCCGACGGACCACTTTTACGGGGGCAAGGACGCGGAGCTTGCAGAATTCATTGCACAAAAAGTCCAATTCCCCTTCTAAAACTTCCGGCAACCGGCCTTATCCTTGCATGGGTATCCCCTTTGTGCTAATTTAGATAAATTTTTCCAAAGGATCGGACCTCTATGGATTATAAAGCTACCCTCAATCTGCCACGAACTACCTTCCCCATGAAGGGGAACCTGCCCGTCAAAGAAAAAGAGATCCTCGCCTTCTGGGAGGGGGTGGGCCTTTACGACAAGCTCGTCAAGGCCAGGTCGGGCGCCCCGGCCTTCATCCTTCACGACGGCCCGCCTTACGCCAACGGCAACATACACCTTGGTACGGCACTCAATAAGATACTGAAGGACATCATCGTCAAGTCGAAGTTCATGGCGGGCTACCGGGCCGATTACGTGCCGGGATGGGACTGCCATGGGCTACCCATCGAGCACCAGATCGAAAAGGAGACGAAGGCGAAGGGCGCCGTATATTCAAAGGTGGAGACGAGGCGGCTTTGTCGGGCCTATGCCGAACGATTTATCGACGTCCAGCGTAAGGAGTTCAGGAGGTTGGGCGTTCTGGCGGACTGGGGCAATCCTTACATCACCATGAATTTCGACTACCAGGCTACCATCGTCGGCGAGGCCCGGAAGTTCTTTGAGCGCGGTGAGGTCTACCGGAAAAAGAAACCTGTTTATTGGTGCGTCAACTGCGTAACGGCCCTGGCCGAGGCAGAGATCGAGTACGACACGAAGCGGTCTCAGTCCATTTATGTTAAGTTTCCTTACGAGGCGTCGGCCGACGGTCCATTCTCCCATTTTCCGGCCAAGCCGGTCTTCATGATGATATGGACCACGACCCCCTGGACGCTGCCGGGGAACCTCGCAATAGCCGTCAACCCCACCTTTACCTATGTGGCGGTCGACGTTGGGGAGGAGATCTACATTATTCTCAAAGACCTCCTCGAGGTGACGATGAAGAAGGCTGGGATCTCGTCGTACCAGATCCTTGAAGAGGTGTCCCCCGAGACACTGAAAGGGGCCGCCTTCCGGCATCCCTTTATAGACCGGCGGTCGGTCGTCGTTTTTGCCGACTACGTGGCCGACGACACGGGCACGGGCGCCGTTCACATCGCTCCGGGCCACGGCGAGGAAGACTACGAAACGGGCATCGAGTACGGTCTCGAAGTCTACTCGCCCGTTGACGATCAGGGCCGTTTTCTCGATGAAGTCGAGTTCTTCCGTGGGATGAACGTCTTCGACAGCAATCGCCATGTCATAGGAAAGCTGCAGGAATTGGGCAGGCTCCTCCATCAGGAAGAGATCGAACATTCCTATCCCCACTGCTGGCGGTGTAAGAAACCCGTCATTTTCCGGGCCACGGAACAATGGTTCATCTCGCTGGAAAAGCAGGCGTTGAGGCAGAAGGCCCTGGAGGCCGTGGACAAGGCGAAATGGATACCCGTCTGGGGGCACGACAGGATATACAATATGCTGCTGACGAGACCGGACTGGTGCATATCGAGGCAGCGCACATGGGGCGTCCCCATTACCATCTTCTACTGCGAAAAATGCAGGGAACCTTTCTGGACCACCGAATCCTTTCGCAAGGTTGAGGACCTTGTGCGAACGCACGGGGCGGACATCTGGTTTGAGGCGGAGGCTACCGCCTTTCTGCCTGAGGGGGCGCGGTGCGGACGGTGCGGCGGCGAAAGCTTTGTCAAAGAGCAAGACATCCTTGACGTCTGGTTCGACTCGGGGGTGAGCTGGGCGGCCGTCTGCAAGAGGCGCCGGGAGCTGAAATACCCTGCCGACCTCTATCTTGAGGGGAGCGACCAGCACAGGGGTTGGTTCCATAGCTCTTTGCTCACGTCTGTGGGAAACGAGGGAAAGGCCCCCTACGGCGCGGTGCTGACGCACGGCTTTGTCGTCGACGGCACGGGAAGAAAGATGTCCAAGTCGCTGGGCAACATCATCTCCCCCGAGGATGTGGTGGAGAAGCTGGGTGCAGAGCTGCTCAGGCTTTGGGTTACCTACGAGGATTACCGCGACGATATCAAGATATCGAAGGATATCATTAACCGCCTTGTGGAGACGTACCGCCGCATCAGAAACACACTGCGGTTTCTCCATGCCAACCTTCACGACGACTTTGACGCTGAAGCGAACGCCGTGCCCTACGAGGCCATGTCATACCTCGACAGGTGGGCCCTTTCCCGTCTGCAGCGGCTCATTGAGCGGGTCCGGGAAGCCTATGAGACATACGCCTTTCACGTCATCTATCACAGCATCCACAACTTTTGTGCCGTCGATCTCAGTGCTCTTTACCTCGACATCGTCAAAGACCGCATGTACGTGGAGGGCAGGAATTCGACCAGGAGAAGGGCCTCTCAGGCCGTCATTTATGAAACCCTGCTCACCCTCGTTAAGCTGATTGCACCCATACTCTCCTTTACGGCAGAGGAAATGTGGGGCTACCTGCAGAAACCGAACAAAGAAGAAAGTGTCTTGCTGGGCCTCTTTCCCGAAGCTCGCCGCGAGTGGATAAGCGCCGAGGTAGAGGAGGATTGGGAGCGGATATGGCGGCTGAGAGAGGTCATCAACAAGAAGATCGAAGAGAAACGGGTGGAGAAGGTCATCGGCCATTCCCTCGACGCACAGGTGACCATCAAGGTCCCGGAGTCGGATTTTGCGCTTCTTGAAAGGCTTGGCGAGGAGCTGAAGGATGTGCTCATTGTTTCCCAGGTTCGGCTCGAGAAGGGAAGCGACGTTGATATCGCGGTGGAAAAGGCCGTCGGCGCCAAGTGCGAACGCTGCTGGCAGTACGCCGCCGAGCTGTCGCCGGAAGGCCCCTTTCCCAACGTCTGTAAGCGATGCGGCGCTACGCTCTCCTCGCTCTAATACCTGTTATCTTTGCCCTGGACCGGTGGACAAAGGCGCTTATAACGGCAAACATACCCTATCTGGGAGGATTTGAGGTAACGCCCTTCTTTTCCATCGTGCACGCGAGGAACACGGGGGGTGTCTTCGGCATGCTTTCGCAGCATTGGGCGGCACCCTACGTTTTTACCGTGCTCCCTGTCATCGTCATGGCCGTGCTCCTTTACATCCTGCTCAGATCCAGGCTCAGCGCAGGAAAAAGGCTTGCCGTGACGCTCCTCCTCGCCGGCGCCGTAGGGAACATGTACGATCGCTTCGTATATGGATACGTCGTTGATTTTCTCGACTTTTACATAGGCCGCCACCACTGGCCGGCCTTCAACGTCGCCGACAGTGCCATTACCGTGGGCATAGGGTTGTGGCTTGTGCTGGAGTTTTTCGGCCCCAAGGAGCAGAGGGAGAAAAAGGAACCGGCCCGGGTCAAGCCGCGCCCGTAAGCCGCAGGGCCGGCGAAAGGGGCTTTTGGGGAGTCATGAACGAGGAACTTCTGGAAGAGGAGAGGAGGCTGAGAAGGCTCCGATTTATTGTAGATTTTGCCCTGCAATACGTTAAGACCCAGACAATCAGTCACGACGAAGCGATGCGTATCGTCGAGGGCGTGCGAAAACATGCACTAAAGCTTTTTCCCGGCAAGGAGGACGCCTTCGACATTATCTATGCGCCACGATTCAAACGGGTGCTGAACGAGAAGTTTCAAAGATCCTGAAGGGACCGAATATGGGAAATGGGAGAAAGTAAATTAGTAATGTGGGTAAATGAGTGAGTGAGTGACTGGGTAGATGGGAAGAAAGAGAAAAGTGATTGAGTGATAAGGAAATGGGATGAAGGCAAAGATAAAGGAAATGATCAGCAGTTTTGTTGCCACATCTCCGCTCAACAGGACGGAAGATGGGATCCATCTTTACTACGATGCGCCCCTGGTGGGGTTCGCCGATGCGGAGGACCCCTATTTCCAGGGGCTGAAATCCGTCATCGGAGAGTTTCACCTGACGCCGTCGGAATTCTTTGACGACGCCTTTGGTGCCGGTGCCGTTGAGGGCGGCACGGTGATCGCGTGGGTCTTGCCGTTCTCGCAGGCCTTAAGGGACAGGAGCCGGCCCGAGACGTCTCTCCCGGCCAAAGAGTGGTCCCACGGCCGGTTCTACGGAGAAATCGTCAACGACGAGCTGCGCAGACACGTTGTGGATTTTCTTTCCGGGAATGGTTTTCGCGCCCTGGCCCCGTCCCTCAGCCCCAGGTGGGAACGGCTTCACGATGTGCGGGTGGGCCACGCATCCCGGTGGTCCGAGCGCCACGCAGCATACGCGGCCGGGCTTGGAACCTTTAGCCTCAGCGACGGCCTCATCACGGCCCGGGGCATTGCCCACCGCCTGGGAAGCGTTGTCGCCGGACTGGCCGTGGAAGCAGACAATCGGCCATACATCGGCACCTACGACTACTGCCTCAAGTATAGTTCAGATACCTGCGGGGTCTGCATCAAACGCTGTCCCGCCGGGGCCATCAGCGAAGCGGGACACGACAAGGACCGATGTTACGACTACATCAGGCAGGTCGTCATGCCGTCGGTGAACGACGCCTACAAGGTATCCACGCCAAGCTGCGGCCTTTGCCAGGTCGGCGTACCCTGCGAGTGGGCCATACCCGTGCGCGGTTAAGGTCCGGTAGCCGGGCCGCCGGCAGGCGAAAAGGCCTGAAGCGCTGTTACAGATAGATGACGTCGATAGGGTAGTCCGTTACCCGGTCAAGGTGGCCCTTTCTCACGATGTAGTCTACCTCGATGCCCACCGCACCCTCTCCGGGGAAGATGAACTTGGGTTCGAAGGCGAAGACCATCCCCTCCTGCAAAATGGTGCTGTGTCGCGGGGTGATGACGGGCAGCTCATTGATTTCCAGGCCCAGGCCGTGGCCGATAAAGCCGACCTTCCCCTTGCCGTGGCCCATGAAATGCTCCTCCAGACCGGCCTTTTTCGCGATGTTGGCGCATCGCTCGTAGATTTGGGTGCAGTTGACACCTTCCTTGCCGAAGGCCGTCGTGTCCTCGACAATCTCGCGGGCCGTTTCGTAAGCCTTCAAGAACCTGCCGCTCAGCTTTCCCACCACATACGTCCTTGTCTCGTCTGTGATGTACCCGTTGTATCCGCCGCCGTAGTCAATGAGAAGGGGGACGTCGCGCTCCACCACGTTGAGCGATGCACCCTGGCCTATGGCGTGGGTAACGCCGACCCCCGCAATGGGCACGTCGGCGCCTGAATGGATTGTGCTCGACCGGCCGTGGGTTATGTAGATGCTCATCATCTCCTGGTTAAGGCCTCGCATCCTCAAAAATCCCTGGTGTCCGTGAAGCCTGCCCTCGGCACCGAGGATTGCGTCGATGTCAACCTCCCGCATACCTTCCTTGATGACCTCCTTGGCCCTGTCAAAGACGTGAACCGATATTGCCCCGGACTTTCTTATCTGCTCCTGCTCGTAGGGACTCTTGATAATCTTCAGGTCTCTGATCGGTCCGGACAGGTCGGCGGCCTTCTCGATGCCCAGGGTATTCTTCCAGCGCTCGTAGACAGCCACGGGAATCACGTCGAGCTCCATGCCCGGCCTGCCCCGAAGGATCCCGCGCTCGGCAAGGATCTCCTTAACGTCCCGGTCCCTCTGTATGGGCGTCACTTCAAGGGGCGATTCGATGAGCGCCCGCTCCACGCTCTTCTGCACCAGAAAAAGCGGCTCCCCGCTGACGGGCAGGACAAAGACGGCATTCTGCAGCGATCCGGTGAAATAGAAGAGGTCCACGTTCTGTAGAATGATCGCATAATCGATCCCTTTGCTGCTCAGCGCATCCCTGAACCGCGCTATGCGGGCATCGATCTCCTCTTTGGGAGTAAAATCACAAACGCTTAGATTCGTTAACATAGCCTACCACCTTATCGATAACGTCTTCTTTGCGGACCCGCTCGGCATCCTTGTTCTGCCTCCACTTGATCTCCACGAGGCCGTCCTTGAGGTTTCTTTCGCCCACCGTCACCCGCAGTGGTATGCCCATGAGGTCGCAATCTTTGAACTTGATTCCCGGCCGCTCGTTTCTGTCGTCGATGACGGCGTCGATCCCCGCTGATAACAGCCCGCGGTATACAGCCTCGGCCACCTCCATCGTCTCTCCATGGGCCGTGTTCACGGGGAGCACCTCCACCTCGAAGGGCGCGATGGCCATGGGGAAGATCATGCCGTTGTCGTCGTGGTTCTGCTCGATGGCCGCCGCAACGGTCCGGCCCACGCCTATACCGTAGCAGCCCATGACCATAAGACAGTCCTTGCCTTCGCTGTCGAGGAAGGTGGCTCCCATGGCCTGACTGTATTTCACCCCTAACTTGAAGATATGGCCCACCTCTATCCCTTTGTAGGACACGAGGTTGCCGCCGCAGCGGGGGCAGGGGTCGCCGTCCAGCGCCACCTTGAGGTCGTAGAATCCCTCGACGGAAAAGTCACCCAGGTTGGCGTCGACGATATGGATGTCCCTCTCATTCCCGCCGACGACGAAACCCTCCATGGCCGCGATGTCCCGATCGGCGTAGAGAGGTATTGTGAGCCCAATGGGCCCTGAAAACCCTAACGGACCTCCCGTAACCTCTTCGATCGTGTAGGCATCGGCGAGCTCCATCTCGTCGAGGGCGAGCAGGTTCCGGAGCTTGGTCTCGTTGATCTCCCTGTCGCCCCGGACGAGGACGCCTATGGGCCCTCGGTCTGTAGCGTAAATGATTGTTTTGACCAGTTTTTCAGGCACCGTACCGAGAAACGCCGTAACCTCTTCGATCCTCTTCTGATCGGGCGTCTCCACCTTGCGGAAAAGGCCTTTCCGAAGAGGCGGCTCTGCCGCTGTGTGACCGACCTCAGCCCTTTCGAGGTTGGCCGCATACTCACAACTGTTGCAGGAGATGATCACGTCTTCGCCTGTGTCGGCGAGCACCATGAACTCATGAGAAAAGCTTCCGCCGATCTGTCCCGTGTCGGCCTCGACGGCCCTAAACCGCAGGCCGCAGCGCGTAAAGATCCGTGTGTAGGCGTCATGCATTGCCATGTAGCTTTTTTCGGCACCCTGCTCCGTGGCGTCGAAGCTGTAGGCGTCCTTCATGGAGAACTCGCGGGCCCGCATGACACCAAACCGGGGCCGTATCTCATCGCGAAACTTTGTCTGGATCTGGTAGAGGGTCAGTGGAAGCTCCCTGTAGGACCGCACCTCGCGCCTCACCAGGTCGGTCACGACCTCCTCGTGTGTGGGCCCCAGGCACAGCTCCCTGTTGTTTCTGTCCACAAAGCGAAGGAGCTCCTTCCCGTACTTTTCCCAGCGCTTGCTTTCCACCCACAGCTCCTTGGGCTGAACGGAGGGCATGAGGATTTCCTGGGCGCCTTTCCCATCCATTTCCTGGCGTATGATGGCCTCCACCTTCCGCAGGGCCTTGAGCCCCAGGGGGAGCCAGGTGTAGATGCCCGACGAGAGCCGCTTTATAAAGCCCGCCCGGAGCATGAGCCGGTGGCTTATGACCTCGGCCTCCTTGGGGTCTTCCTTCAGGGTTGGTACAAACATAATGGAAAAACGCATATTGGCCTCCCGAGTGAATAGCTGTGCGCGGAGACCATAAACGGCAGCCTACACCCGTGGCCCGGCCGGCTATGGTCAAAATGTGCAGAACCTGGTAAAAGTTACTGTATTACAGGGGGTGAATCAAGGTTTTTGTTCGAGGGGCCTTGTCGAAAGATGGCCGCTGCACGAAGGTTTTTTTGTGGCGGACCAGTGCGGACATCTGTTACACTACGAGGCATTGAAAACATCCCCCCCCGCAACAACGCGCATCGAGGTTCTCATCAGAAGAGGTGCCGACGAACTGCTTCCCTTCGAACTCTACGAGTCATCGGGGAGCGGACTGTGGATCGAGGAGAAGGAAGAGGGCGTCCTCATCAAATGCTATCCGCAGGACGTCGAATCGTTTCTTCGCATTCTTCATGCATCGAGCCTGGGCATCAAGGAAGTGCATATAGAGAAGGAAGACATCGTTGACTACGCCGAGATGGTCCGGAAGTATTTCAGGCCCATCAGCATCGGTGACGTGACCATCGTTGCCCCCTGGACAAAAAGAAAGGCCGAGGGCATGCGCCTCGTCATCGAGCCGGGCATGGCTTTCGGTACGGGCCGCCACGAGTCTACGGTGCTCATGCTGCGGATGATCCATTCGCTCGATGTGAAGGGAAGAAGGGTCCTTGACCTGGGCTGCGGCTCGGGCATTCTGGCGCTCTACGCCGCCCTGCTGGGCGCCAAAGGGGTTACGGCCGTTGATAACGACCCCGACGCCGTTTTCTCCGCAAAAAGGAATGCCGCCCTGAACCGACTTCGTCGTGTAAAGTTTGCATGTGCCGACCTGAACGACCTGCGGGGCAACTTCGACATCGTCTTGGCAAACCTCGACAAGGGGATCTTCGAAAAATCGGCCCCTGCCGTCGCCCGGCTGGTGAAGAAGGGGGGTAGACTTGTCGTTTCCGGCATCCTCAAGAAGGAACGACAGTCCATTCCGCCCCTTTTCAAAGGGTTTAAGCTGCTTGACAGCGCCCACAAGAACGCCTGGTGCTCCTTCGTCTTCGGCCGAGAGGCTTAAAGCATTTTGTGCCAGGGCTGCCACTCCATATCGAACGCTTCAGCCACAGCAGCATAGGTCAGCGCACCTTTCGCAACGTTGATGCCGGCCGCCAGGCCGGGATCTTCCTCGGCCGCCCGTTTCAGGCCCTTCGTCGCTATGGCGCGGACGTAGGGTAGGGTAGCATTGGTCAGCGCATAAGTGGACGTGCGCGGCACCGACGCCGGTATGTTCGGGACGGCGCAGTGGATAACGTCGTGCACCAGGTATGTGGGCTCGGCGTGCGTCGTCGGCCTTGTCGTTGCCACCGATCCCCCTTGATCTACAGAAACATCGATGACGACCGACCCCGGCCTCATGTGCCTGACCATCTCGTCGGTCACAAGCACGGGCGCCCTTGCGCCGGGCACCAAGATCGCACCGATTACCACGTCTGCAAAGGCCACGCTCTTCTCTATGCTCAATGGATTGGAGTACATCGTGATTGCGTACCCGTGGAGGATGTCCTCGACATAGGAAAGGCGGTCGACATCGACGTCGAGGATGGTTACCTGGGCTCCAAGGCCTGATGCGATTTTTGCCGCGTTGAAGCCTACGATGCCGCAGCCGAGGATAACGACCTCCGCAGGGGGTAC
Source organism: uncultured Pseudomonadota bacterium (assembly GCA_964651435.1). Taxonomy (GTDB): domain Bacteria; phylum Desulfobacterota; class Syntrophorhabdia; order Syntrophorhabdales; family CAYQXL01; genus CAZYVU01. The sequence continues at coordinate 4,871 of CAZYVU010000033.1, read as the reverse complement.
ACCGGGAACGCCGCTTAAGAGGATCCCGCGGCCGCCGTAGTCCGTCTCCAGAAACCTCATGGCCATCTGAATAGACATGCGGCCCGCCACTTCGCTCATGGGCCTGAGGAGCGGAAGCCTGCCACGACCATCTTCCACCGTTTCGTAGGCAATGCCCGTCACACCGCTTTGGAGGACGCCAATCGTCAGGGCCTCCGAAGAGGCAAGGTGGAGATAGGTGAAGAGCATTTGGCCTTTCCGAAAGCGGCCCCACTCGCCGCTTAGCGGCTCCTTCACCTTGATGATCAGCTCCGCCTCGTCATAAATGGTTTGCGATGGCACTATTTCGGCCCCTTCGCGGCTGAATTCATCATCGGTCAGGCCGCTGCCCTCCCCGGCCCCTTCCTCAACCAGCACAGGGTGCCTTTCTTCCACGAGAAGCCGGCAGCCTGCCGGGGTGAGTGCCACGCGCTTTTCACCCTCTTTGATTTCTTTGAGTACGCCGATAATCACGCCTTTCTCCCTCCCTCCATCCTTATATTTTTTTTTAATGCAGTTCTTCTTGTCCGTCCTGCAGTATTCCTGCCGCCCCGTTCCGTCCGGCGCTCAAAGGGTGAACCGCCACTTGCAGAACATGTCCGGCGGATGGGGGTCGGGCGGGGCGAAGAGACACTCTACCTTGATGTCCGGATTGACCTCCCGGGCAAAGGCCACAAACTCGGCCTTATGCATGTCCTTGCAAACGTATTCGCCGAGGCCCCGCTGGAGCCTTGCCTCCTGGGTGGGGCAGCTCGGTACGGTAATGATCACCTCATCCGGGTTCTCTTCGATGTGATATTCCACCAGGATGGTCCACGGAAAATACCGTAGGGTTTGCACAAACCCCTGAAGGCCCCGGTCCTTTACGCCGAAGCGCTTCATGAGATCCTTTGCCGCCATTTGGGGAACGCGGCCCCAGACCCTTTCGTTGATCTTTTCCGCCGTGGGCTGGCCGAACTGTTCCGCAACATAGAGAAACCAGAAGGCATCGGCGACCCTATAATGCCATAGGATAAATTCGATGTAGTTCTTGAGCTGGTCCTTCTCCATCGTCTCGAAGATTCGCAGATCCATAACCTGTCCCCTTTCCTCGCTTTATTCAGTCTGCCACAAGGATCTCGACGATCCTGGGGAAGATATATTCGGCCACCTCGGGCAGATGCCCGCCGTGGGTGATTATCAGATATCGCCCTTGACATAGGGCCTCTACGGCCTCTTTGACATCCCGGGTGAGCTGCAGGAAAAAGTCCTTTGTGAGGCCGATGTCGCCGTAGTCTCCCTGCGCCGTATCGTGGCCGAGGTTGTGGAGCACCAGCTCGGGCGCAAAGTCCTTCATGCGCCCGATGAACTCGGAGCGCACGAGGCTCAGGTAGTCGAAGTCGTTTATTCTGCCGGAGACATCCACATCAATGTTGGTGCCGCCGCCCGTCACGTTGCTGTAGCTGCAGAAGCACACATGGAGCACATCCGCATCGTCCTCGAAGATGGAGCGCGTCCCGTCACCGTGATGGCAGTCCGTGTCGAGAATGGCAAACCGCCTCAGTCCCGTCATCCTGCGGATATTGGCTATGGTGGGGCCGCTGCAGCTAAGGTAGGTGCCTCCCCACCCCGATGCACGCCCCGAGTGGTGACCGGCACCAACGGAAAAGGCGAGGGCATTTCTGAGCCGGCCCGTGGCTATCATTTCGCCCGCCTCAACGCATCCACCGACGGCGAGAGAGGCGCCTTTGAAATACCAGGAGCGCCGTACGTCGGCCAAATACTGGGGCGTGTGTGTTAAGAGGAGTGTATCGTCCGAAGCAGGCTGCGCATCGAAGTAGGTCACGCCGGGCAGGGAAAGCGCCCTCGACATGACCTGGGGAAAATTCCTGAATTTGTCCCCGATGATGGGCCAGTCTTTGTTCCTGAATTCTTCATGGAAGAAAACGCCGGTTTTCATGTTCCTCCGCTAATCGGTCTCGCAAGGCGGCACCCGTTTCTCAAGAAGATCCGGCCTTGCCGCCGTAAGCTCCGACCCTGTAAAACCCCTTTGGTATAATGCCCTCAAAGGCCCCGTGCTCTATGGGATGGTCCTCGACCATGACGGCGAGCCGCGGCATGCGTAATCATACCACCGTGCCCGCCCCATGTTAAGCGCTAAGTGAAGGCGAAATCGGTGATGGACAGGACCTCCATTGCCGCTCGGTGCAGAGTCGCGGTGAAGGGTCTGAGATCGAGGACGATGACTGTTATATTATCGGTGCTCCCGCTGTCCAAAGACGTGTTCATGACCCGGCGGGCAGCCTCGTTGGCCGTGCCGGCCTCCCTGACGAGGGCCATGACGTGTGCCGAGGTGAGCACGTCCCAGACGCCGTCGCACGCAAGCACGGCGTAATCATTTTCGTTGCCCAGAAGACCCTCGACAACGCGGGGTTCGGCGGCGACGAAGGGCTTAAGGTGCACGTCTCCCAAGGACCTGCTGACAGAGAGGATGCCTTGCACACGGGGCACGCCGCGAAAAAGGACGCGCCCCCCGAGGGATTCTATGCGGGAGCGCTCGGCCGGCAGGTAGGGTTTGTGGTCCTCCGACAGGTCCCGGACACCCGCGGCCGTCCCGATTATGATGCGGCTGTCGCCGGCGTTTGCGGCCAGAAAGCGGTCTGATAGAAAATAAAGGGTCGCCGCCGTCGTTCCTGAAGCGGTTTTTCCCACGATATACCGGTTCACCTCGTCGTAGGCGCGAAAGACCAGCTCCGGGTCTTTGCGACGTCCGGGCTCCGGCTTCTCCAGTTCGCGGGCCATAGCGAGCCGGAAGGCAGGTGTCATCATCTCGGCTGCGTAGTTGGCCGCGGCCTTGCCTCCGTGGCCATCGAAGATCTCGGCGCTAAAAAATCCCTCCGAGGCATGATCCATGACAACGTAGGTATCCTCAAGACTCTCGCGGAGGCCGATATCCTCGGCTATGCCCCAAAGGATCGTCAACGCACCTTATCCTGCCTCCAATCCCGGTGGAGGGGTTAGAGCCATTTCCGCTTCCGGAAGTAGATGATCATGACCACGGCGACGGCGAGCATGAGAAGGAGCGTCAACGGATAGCCTGCATCCCACGATAGCTCCGGCATATGCTTGAAATTCATGCCGTAGACGCCCGCAATAAAGGTGAGCGGCATAAATATGGTTGCAATGATGGCAAGAACCTTCATCGTCTCGTTCAGCCGCTTGCTCACGCTGGACAGGTAGATGTCCAGGAGGCCGGAGAGGGTGTCCCGAAGTACCTCGCTCGTATCGGTGAGCTGAATGACGTGGTCGTAGACGTCCCGGAGATAGGTTGCCGTCGATGGGTGGACAAGAGATCCTCCCCCAGCTTGTGCCAGGTTGCCGACCATCTCCCGTGTTTGCCAGAGGACGGCTCGAATGGCAATCATCTCCCTTTTCAGCTCGTGTATGTCGTGCGGGGCGTCGTTCTTTGTTCCCTCCAGCACCCGTTCCTCCAGAGCTTCTATCCGGTCCGCAACAGATTCGACGACAGCAAAATACCCGTCGACAACGGCATCGATGATGGAGTAGGCAAGGTGATCCGCGCCGCCCTCCCTGAGCCGGCTTCCCTTGTTCTTTATCCTTTCTTTGATTGAGCGGAAAGTCGCCCCGTCTCCCTCGCGAAAGGATATGACATAGTCAGGGCCCAGTATCAGGCTTACCTGTTCCGATCCGTCGGCACGAAAGGTGCCCCTCGGCTCAGGGGTCTTGAGTACGAGAAAGAGGTAGGTGCAGTAATCCTCCATTTTTGGCCGCTGACGCGTGTTGCAGACATCTTCGAGCAGGAGGCCGTGGAGGTCGTAGGCCCTTCCGACGGCTGCAACGAGGGCTGTGTCGTGAATGCCCTCAACGTCGACCCAGAGTACGCCGCTCCACGTGTGCGGGGCCGGTAGCCGGTCCGCCGACAGATGTTCTTTTTCGTCAAAGCTCTCTTGGTCGTACAGGATGACAGATATGCTTCCCTCGCGAAGCCGTTCCTCTCCTATGTGGACGAGCGTTCCCGGTTCGAGCCCGGTTTTCCGCGATCGTTTCGGTATGGCTGTCACGGCGCCCCCTTCTGGGAATCTTTGTCTATAGATTAAACGTTCCTGTGCCATCAATCAATCCGAATGATGCGGCGCTGCGCCCCGTCTTGCAGGATCACCGTTCGCGTTGGGAAGGCATCTTCCAGAGCGGCCACAGAACTCTTGAGCCCGTCGCGCCTGTCCGACCCCTGTCAAATTGAGCCTCTTTATGGTAAAATTCCCTTCCATGGCAACGAAGGCGGAAGGTATCAACCCGGAGATCATCTGTGAGAAGTGCAAGAAAAGGAGGGCGCAGAAGGAGTGCCTTCTTCTCGGTACGGAGATCGTTTACCTCTGCCAGGAGTGTGCTGAAATGATCAAGCCCTTGATGCCCTTTCTCGGAAAAAAAGAGGAAGAGCACTGAAGCGGTGCGCAGGGGAGGCCTATGATGGTGGCGCCGGACGATAAAGATGAGGCCGTTGCAGCAGGAGGGGAAGGTCCGCGGGAAGAAACGCCGGAGTGGCGACGGAACTGGGTGACCGTAGACCCGACGAAGCCCCGCTTCGGAAAGGCACACGCCTGTGTGGTGCTCCGGCAGGTAAACGATGCCCTTCATGGCCATACAGAAGCAGAAGCCGTTTTGCAGCCCTACGCCGATTACGAACCGTAAGGTCCGGCACCGCTCTCGCCGGCAAGAGCGTCTCTTGATAACATTCCCTAACTTTAGGCGGGAGGCTGTTTCACAGGCTCAAAATTCCATACCGCGGTCCGGCTTTTTTGTGGTATAATGGATTCGCTTTTATGCCCCCGTAGCTCAGGTGGATAGAGCGACGG
>CAZYVU010000032.1:0-37363 GCA_964651435.1 uncultured Pseudomonadota bacterium | reverse complement strand
CGATCGACTTATACCGATTCTGGAAGAGCTGGCCATGGCGGTGGTATCGCCTGTTCAACGAACCCGTCTTTATCCATGTCATCGCGAAAGATCAACGGCCGTTCAATGCCGCGCACGATGATGTGGTGCAGAACTCCTTCCGCATCGAGACGGGCATGACGAGGCATAGCTTATGCCTATCAGAACAGGGGGAGATTATCAAGAGCTATTTACTTATTTACGGTCGTCCCTCTGTTCTTCCCTCTGTTCTTCGCACTTATTCTTGTACGTATCTGATTATTATGGCAAAACCGTGGTGATTTGTGCTATAACAAGTCGTTCCGGCGAATGTACTTTCAAGACCTCATACTGGCACTCCAAAAGTTCTGGGCTGACCGCGGGTGTATTGTTCAGCAACCCTACGACGTGGAGGTCGGGGCCGGCACCTTCCACCCGGCCACATTCCTGCGCTCCCTGGGGCCTGAACCCTGGAATACGGCATACGTTCAGCCCTCACGGCGGCCGGCCGACGGCCGGTACGGCGAGAACCCCAACAGGCTTCAGCACTACTACCAGTTTCAAGTCATCATGAAGCCATCGCCAAAGAACATCCAGGATATTTACATCGACAGCCTGCGAAGCTTCGGCATCGACCCCGCCTACCACGACATCCGGTTTGTGGAGGACGATTGGGAGTCGCCCACCCTGGGCGCCTGGGGCCTCGGTTGGGAAGTTTGGCTCGACGGGATGGAGATCACCCAGTTTACCTACTTTCAGCAGTGTGGTGGCATCAACCTCTCCCCCATCACGGTGGAAATCACCTATGGCATCGAACGCATCGCTATGTACCTGCAGGACGTGGACAACGTTTACCATGTCAAGTGGAACGACAAGATTCTGTACGGCGACGTCTTCCTCGAGGCGGAGCGCGAATACTCAACCTATAACTTTGAAGAATCCGACGCAGCCATGCTCAGAAACCTCTTTGAAGTCTACGAAGCCGAGGGCGAACGTATCGCCAAAGGAAGGGGCCTTGTCTTCCCGGCCTACGACTACTGCCTGAAATGCTCCCACATCTTTAACCTGCTCGACGCCCGGGGCGCCATCAGCGTCACCGAGCGGGCAAGCTATATCGGCAGGGTGAGAAACCTGGCAAAGATATGTGCGGAGCTTTACATACGGAAAAGAGAGGAAATGGGATTTCCCCTCGCTGTGCCGGCGACCTGAGAGTTTCAACTCTAAACGACCGAGGTATGTCAATTGAAAGATTTTCTCCTGGAAATAGGTACGGAAGAGATTCCCGCCCGTTTTATAGAGCCTGCCAAGGAAGGCCTTTATAAGCTTCTTGAAGAAGGTCTTGCACATAATCGTATCGCATTCGGGGCCATCGCAGTTCAAGGGACACCGCGCCGGCTTGCCGCCATCGTCTCCTCTGTTGCCGAAAAGCAGGATGAAACAGTCACGGTCAAGTTCGGTCCACCGGCCAACCGCGCCTACGACGACTCGGGCGCGCCGACGAAGGCCGCCCTGGGCTTTGCCAAGTCGCAGGGCATAGCCGTCGAGGAGCTGAAGCGCGGCATAAAGGACGGTGTGGAATTCCTGACGGCCGAGAAGCTTGAGGTGGGAAAGCCGACAGGAGAGGTCCTGCAGGCGCTCTTGAAAGATGTGGTAACGAAGATCCCTTTTCAGAAGCGGATGCGCTGGGGCACAGAAACCTTCGAGTACGCACGGCCCATCCAGTGGCTTGTTGCCCTCCTGGGAGAAGAGGCTGTCCGGTTTGCCGTGGCCGATGTTGAGAGCGGAAAGACGACCTACGGGCATCGCTTTCTTTCCGCCGGGCCCGTCGCCGTAGAGAGCCCGAACCGGTACACCGACCTTCTCCGGGAGAACGCCGTCATCGTCGACGAAGAGGAACGCCTCGCCATCATCAAAAGGGGTATCGCCGCCATAGAAGGGGAAACGGGAGGCCATGCCGTCGACGACGAGGCACTGATCAGGGAGATCCTCTACATCACCGAGTACCCATATCCATTGAAGGGATCCTTCGAAACGAGCTTTCTGGTCCTCCCGAAAGAGGTCCTCACAAACGTCATGAAGAGCCACCAGCGGTACATCCCTATGGAAGACGATGGCGGAGGGCTTCTTCCCTATTTCATCTGCTTTGCCAATACGGCGCCTAAGGATCCGGCCCTTGTGGTGAAGGGAAACGAAAAGGTGCTGCGGGCCCGCCTTGCCGACGCCCGTTTCTTCTTCGAAGAGGACAGAAAAGTGCCCCTTCTCGCTCTCTACGACAGGCTCGAGACCATCGTCTACCATGTAAAGCTCGGAACGCTGAAGGGAAAGGTCGACCGCGTTGAGCATTTGTCCCGCCATCTGGCAGAAATGCTGGGCTATGGAGACCTGAAAAAGGTCGAGAGGGCCGCCAGGATAGCCAAGACCGACCTCCTCACCCACATGGTCGGCGAGTTTTCCGAACTCCAGGGCATCATGGGCCGCATTTACGCGGGCCACCAGGGAGAGGACGAGGAGGTGGCCACAGCCATCGAGGAGCATTACCTCCCCACAGGTCCCGAGAGCGCCCTTCCGCAGACAATGGTGGGCATCATTATTGGTATCGCAGACAAGATAGACTCCCTCGTCTCCTTTTTCTCCGTCGGCATAACTCCGACGGGCAATCTTGACCCCTACGCCCTTCGCAGGCAGGCACTCGGCGTTATTCGCATCGCCATCGACAAAGGGATTCACATGCCTCTGGGCCGGCTCATCGCGGCCTCCTATGAGAGCGGCTCCTCCATCAGAAACCGCCTCTCCCTGGAAGAAACAAAGGCCTACGTGGCAGACTTTGTGGCCGTCCGCTTCAAGTTCGCCATGCTTGATGACGGCCACAATCAGGATTTCATAGAGGCCGTTCTGCCCTTCGTTACCCAAGACATCTTCGACGGGTACCGACGGTTGAGGGCCCTCGAGCTGCAAAAATCCCTGGAGGACTTCAGCCGCCTCATGGTGGGCTTCAAGCGCGTGTTCAACATTACGAAGCAGCTCTCCGGCCCCATGGAAGTGGAGCCGTCGCTTTTTGTTCTTCCCGAAGAAAAGAATCTTTTTGCACTGTACCAAGCAAGCATCGAACCCTTTACCGCACTTGCGGCCGAGAGGAGATACGACGAAGCCCTGGCGATCCTCGTCGGGTTCAAAGAAACGGTAGACAGCTTCTTTGACAAGGTCTTCGTCATGGACAAAGACGAATCGGTAAAAAACAACCGGTTGGCGCTGCTCAAGATCGTTAAAGACATGTTTCTGACCTTTGGAGATTTCTCAAAAATTCACGTAGAGTGAGGGGGCTGTGATGAAAAAGTATGTCTATTTCTTCGGCGGTAAGAAGTCAGAGGGGGGCGAGAAAATGAAGAACCTCCTCGGCGGTAAGGGCGCAGGGCTTGCCGAGATGGTGAACATCGGCATACCGGTACCCCCGGGGTTCACGATTACCACGGAGGCGTGCGTCTATTCGTATGAAAACGGAGGCGCCTTTCCCGAAGGATTGAAAGAGCAGGTTCTCCAAAACATACCCAAAGTAGAGAAGGTTATGGGGGCCACCTTTGGCGACCCGGCGAACCCTCTTCTCTTTTCCGTCCGCTCCGGAGCCCGCGTCAGTATGCCCGGCATGATGGACACGGTCCTCAACCTGGGGCTCAACGAAAAGACCGTCAGAGGGCTCGCCAAACTTACGGGAAACGAGCGCTTTGCCTATGACTGTTATCGCCGCTTCGTTCAGATGTACGGAGACGTGGTCATGGGATTGAAACCGCAGAGCAAAGAGGAGCAGGATCCCTTTGAGGAGATTATCGACGAGAAGAAAAAGGAACGGAAAATTAAGCTCGATACCGAACTGACCGTCGATGACCTGAAAGATCTTATCGGCCGGTTCAAGGCGCTGATCAAGAAGCGCACCAAGGGCTCCTTCCCCGAAGATCCCCTGGAGCAGCTCTGGGGATCCATAGGCGCCGTCTTTCTCTCCTGGAACAACCCCAGGGCCATTGCCTACCGGCAGCTCAACAATATCCCCGACAACTGGGGTACGGCCGTCAACGTACAATCCATGGTCTTCGGCAACATGGGCGACGACTGCGGCACGGGCGTCGCTTTTACGAGGGACCCGGCGACGGGCGAAAACGCCTTCTATGGGGAATATTTGGTCAACGCCCAGGGAGAAGACGTCGTCGCCGGTATTCGGACGCCGCTGCCCGTCAACGCGTCAAAAGCGAAGGAAAAGGGCGTCAAATCCCTTCAGGAGCTCTGGCCCGACATCTATGGACAGCTCATCGACATCCGGAACAAGCTTGAGAACCATTTTCGAGACATGCAGGATGTCGAGTTTACCATTCAAAAGAAGAAGCTTTGGATGCTTCAGACAAGAAACGGCAAACGGACAGCATTTTCCGCATTCAAGGTTGCCGTCGACATGGTAAAGGAAGGGCTCATCACCAAGGAAGAGGCCTTGATGAGGGTGGAGCCGGAGATGCTCAACCAGCTCCTGCGGCCCATCTTTGACCCAAAGGAAAAGGAAAAGGCGCTCAAGTCCGGCGCCATGGTAACCAAGGGCCTCAACGCCGGCCCCGGGGCCGCCACCGGCAGGGTTGTTTACAATGCCGAAGATGCGGAGGCCTGGGCCGAAAAGGGCGAGAAGCTCATCCTGGTTCGTATCGAAACGTCACCCGAAGACATCCGGGGCATGAACGCCTCGCAGGGCATTCTTACGTCAAGGGGCGGTATGACCAGCCATGCGGCACTTGTGGCACGGCAGATGGGCAAGGTTTGCGTCGCCGGGTGCGGTGACCTGGACATCGATTACAAGAAGAAAACCATTCAGATAAAGGGCAAGACGATCAAAGAAGGCGACTACGTTTCCATCGACGGAACAACGGGTGAGGTCTTCGTCGGCGAGATAAAAACAATACCATCGGAAATCCTCCAGGTCCTCATCGACAAGACGCTGAAGCCCCAGAAATCGGAGATTTATCAGGATTTTGCCCTGCTCATGCAGTGGGCCGACGAGGCGAGGAGGCTCGGTATCAGGACGAACGCCGACCAGCCCGATCAGGCGGCCGTGGCTGTCGCCTTCGGCGCCGAGGGCATCGGGCTTTGCAGGACCGAGCACATGTTCTTTGAAGGCACGCGGATAGACGCCGTCCGAGAGATGATCGTCGCCGACGACGAGGCAGGCCGAAGGAAGGCCCTCAAGAAGCTCCTGCCCATGCAGCGCAAGGACTTCGCCGGCATCTTCAAGGTCATGAAGGGCCTTCCTGTCACCATTCGCACCCTCGACCCACCGCTCCATGAATTTCTGCCGCACACGGAGAAAGAGATGAGAGAGCTTGCCCAGAAAATGGGCATACCCTTTGAGCGGCTTCAGGCGAAGGTGGCGAGCCTTCACGAAGCGAATCCCATGCTAGGGCACAGGGGATGCCGGCTCGGCATCGTCTACCCCGAAATCACGGAAATGCAGGCCCAGGCCATCTTTGAGGCCGCATGCGAGGTGAAAAAGAAGGGCATCGAGGTGAAACCGGAGATCATGATACCCCTCGTCGGCACGGTGCCGGAACTCACGCTTCAACGCGACATCGTTGTTGAGGCGGCCCGGAAGGTCATGGACAAGCAGAAGGTGGAGATCGATTATAAGATCGGCACCATGATCGAGATACCCCGCGCTGCCGTCACGGCCGACGAGATTGCCACCGTTGCCGAGTTCTTCTCCTTCGGCACCAACGACCTGACCCAGACGACCCTTGGCATGTCCCGTGACGATGCGGGCAAGTTCCTCCGCGCCTATGTGGAAAAGGGCATCTACCCCTACGACCCCTTCCAAAGGATCGATGAGGGGGGCGTGGGCAGGGTCATGCAGATGGGCGTCGAGCTGGGCCGCGCCGTCAGGAAGAATCTCAAGATAGGCATCTGCGGCGAGCACGGCGGCGAACCGAACTCCATCGCATTCTGTCATAAGCTGGGCCTCGACTATGTCAGTTGTTCGCCCTACCGCGTTACCATCGCCAAACTTGCGGCGGCGAGGGCTGCCATTCAGGAGAAAAAGGAAAAAGAGGCATCAAAGGCTGCGAAACAAAAGGCAAAGTAACAACCTTTCTCCCGGGCCATATCCTGAAAGGGGGAGGCGGGCCTCATCCGCTTCCCCCTTTTTGTCCCTCTGCGGGTCTCACGCCTGCAGGGCCCTGCAGGCGCTCACCGACGACGCCTTGAAAAGCGGTGCCGGTGGGCATCTTGGGATAAGGCCCGAACAGCTTGCGACGCCTGTGCACAGGCCTCCATAACAGGGGTACGAAAGGAGCGACGGCCCTCCGCGACAGAAGTTGCGCATTGTAGGTCTTGAATTTGCAAGGTTTTTCGGTATACTATTAGCTCGCAATTCCGTTCGCATCGTCACCCGCACAGACAGGTCGGGAAAAGGAGATTAGAAGAAGATGTATATTTCCGTCATAGGCAGTCCGGGCTGTGGCAAGACAACGCTCTTTACGGCGCTCACATCTCTGGTGCCGGAAAACAGGCCCGGCGCCGATGCCGTGGCAGTCATCGATGTGGCAGATGAGCGCGTCGACCGGCTCTCCGGCATATTCAACCCCCGCAAGAAGGTCTACGCCCGCATCACGGTAGCCGACACGGCGGGGATTGAGGAAGGCGACGTGAGAAAAGAGGCGGTAAGCGCCAAGATGATCCAGGAGATGCGCGAAAGCGATGCCTTTCTGCTGGTCCTGCGCGGGTTTGACAACGGCAGCCCCGCTGACCCCAGGGCAGAGTTCCTGACCATCTTTCAGGAGTTTATGCTCGCCGACATCATACAAATAGAAACGCGCCTTGAGCGGATCCGCAAACAGGCGGGAAAGAAGGAAAATACAGCCCTGGCCCAGGAGGAGGCGTCTCTGACAACGTGTCTCGACCACCTGAACGCGGGACACCCCCTTGTGACCCTCCCCCTTGTCGAGCAGGACGGGAAGAACCTCAGGGGCTTCCGCTTCCTATCCCAGAAGCCCATCATGGTCGTCCTTAACACCGAGGAGGGTGCATCAGACGGTCCCGGCGCCATCCCTGAGGACCTCAGGGCCGCAATCCCCTCCCACATTCCTGCCGTTGCCGCCTGCGCCCGGCTCGAAGCGGAGCTTGCTCTCATGTCGCCTGACGACCGGACGTCCTTCATGGCAGAGTTCGGCATCGCACAGTCCGTTGCGGGACGGCTCGTCCGCCTCGCCTACGACACACTGGGCCTCATATCATTCCTCACCGTCGGAGACGATGAATGCCGCGCCTGGCCCATCCGCAGGGGTATGAACGCCCAGGAGGCAGCCGGCGTCATCCACACGGACCTGTCGCAGAAGTTCATCCGCGCCGAGACGGTCTCCTACGACGACTTCATGCGCCTTGGCGGCTTCGCGGGCTGCAAGAAGGCCGGCGTCTGGAGGCTCGAAGGCAAGACCTACGCGGTCCAGGACGGCGACATCCTCTCCATCCGCTCGGGAAATTAGCCAAGCCAGGGACAACATTCGGCTTCATGCCCTGTGAGCCTCCGGCAAGCCCGGACAGCTGCTTACATCAGCCCGCGCTCCTTGAAGCTGAAGATCGCCTCGCCGTCGCCTACGATGATGTGGTCGAGGACCTCGATGCCCAGCAGCTTGCCCGCCTGGACAAGGCGCTTCGTAAGCTGCAGGTCTTCCTCCGAAGGGGTCACATCACCCGACGGGTGGTTGTGGGCAATGGCCACCGACGCAGCGCTATGCCTGATGGCATCCTTGAATACCTCCCGCGGATGGACAAGACTTGCGCTCAGCGTGCCCGTGGAGACGGAGACAATGCCGACGAGGAGGTTTCTCGTGTTCAAGAGGACAAGCTTAAAATGCTCCTTTTTCTTGTCCTTGATCTCATTCCAGACCGCCTTGCCCAACGCGCCGGGATTGTTGACGCTTATCGCCGGCTTGTCCAAGGCCAGACCCTGCCTCTTGGCCAAGGCAAAGGCGGCCTTCAACTGTACAGCCTTGGCCGTGCCGATGCCCTTTATCCGGCCAAGCTCTTCAATGGTGGCCTCGCTGATGGCCTGCACGCTGCCGAAGGTGCTCATGAGCTCCTGCGCTATGGTCATGACGGAGCGACCCGCCACGCCCCGTCCGATGACGAGGGCAAGGAGTTCGGGCGACGAGAGGTTGTCCGCCCCGACCTCCTGAAGCCTTTCCCGTGGTCTCTCGCTGGCCGGCATATCCCGCACCGTAAATATCTTTTCCTTTCTCATCGTCACCTCATGCTTTCCGACCCTCTACCCGATCGTATTCTCATATTGTTCAGCTTTTCCCCGCCTATGGCAAGAAGAAAGTCAAGAAACAGTCTTTACTCCTGCACGGACGGAAACGTAGATACGCCTCTTTCATTCTTCCATATCGATCTCGGAATACCGACCCTCGTCAAATTGGCATTAGCAGACCAACAGAACGATGGCCGGACGGAACTTTTTGCGAGTCGCGACTTCGAGCACAATGCGGGTACCCTGTCGATGAGGCGCAATGCGCCATGCGGTCAGACCGCAGTTCTTGGCCGATTTTCGCTGTCCGAGCCCAAGGCGAGATCGAAAAAAAACCGTCTCTTGACATGTCGCGGTTGGCAACTTACATTTGTAGTTTATTTATTTCACCTCACCCTGTGCTCTTTCGCCAGGGGCAAAGGATAGGGTTTATCTGGCAGCAAGCCGGCTGGAATCATTCAGACCGAACGAAAGGAAGGATGACATATGAAGACATTTACGTATCTCGCGATGCTTATGCTGGTTGGCCTTGTATGCGCCTCATACGTTGAAGCGCAAGCCCGGGCCGGAAAGGCCACGGAGGTTGCGGGCCGCACCACCATCATCAAGGCCTTCGACCCCAAGGACGCCCAACGGGTGATCCTCGAAAACAGAGGAAATCCCGATTTCGTCCTCATCGATATCCGGACGCCTGAGGAGTTCGAGAGCGGCCACATTCCAGGCGCCATCAACATCAACTATCACACTGACTCTTTTATCGCCGACCTCGACAAGCTCGATAAATCGAAGACCTATATGGTCTACTGCAGGACGGGCCGGCGCGTGAGCGATACGGTGGGCATCATGGTACGCCTTGGGTTCAGCACCATCTACCGCATCAACGGCGACATCAACCGGTGGAAGTCTCAGGGCCTGCCCGTCGTCAAGCTGTAGGAGCACTCCGGCCAGATTTCCGATTTCTCAAGAACCCTTAGGACTCCCGCGGCCGGTCCTGGGTTATGATCCGCGCCGATGCGGCGCCTTCAATAGCCTTTATTGCGATCTCCTGCACCTGCAACCCGGCCTCTGAGGCACGTTGCGTAAGCTGGCGAAGCTGTTCTTCTTGTTCCGCTATCTTCTTATCCAGGGCTGCTATGGTCTGCTCAGCCAGTTTCCGCTCCCCTTCCATCTCTTTCGCAGCAAGCTCCGCCTGGTGTTTGTATTTGACTTCAATGCGCTCCAGAACGGCCTTTTCAGTGTCCCGCACAGCCCTTTCCAACTCTTTGGGAAAAGATTCGACACGCGTCCTGAGATCCTCCAGCTCATCCTCTCGAGATGTAAGATACTGCTCCCGCTCCGCAACGTCCTTCTCAAAGGCCGCTTTCTTTTCTGTCAGCTCTTTCTCCCGGAGGCCCTTCCGCGTCTCGTAGTCGTCCGCTTCCTTCTTCCGCTTCAGTTGAAGATTGTAGGTATAATCTTCCTCTTCCCGCTGCCGTTCCTTCTTGAGCAGGGCCTCCCGTTCCTTCTTCGACGCCTCATACTCCTCCTGCTCTCTCTTCCAGACGGCCTTCTTTTCCGACATATCTGTGTCAAAATCGGCTCTTTTTCTCTCCATATCCTCCGAGAAAGAAGCCTTCTTCTGTTCCTGTGTCGCTACAAGGGCGGCGAGCGTCTCCGCCTCCGCTTTTATCTGGTGCAGCTCTTCAAGAAGTTTCGTTTCGATAGCGATGGCCTGCTCGAGCTCCGTCAGTTTTCTAAATTCGGCAATGAGCTTTTCCTCAAGGCTGTCCATGCTTTTTACAATTTCCAGCTTCAGATCGGCATGGCGCTTGACAATCCCTTCCACGGAGTTGGCAACAGCCGTTTTAACTACCTCTTTTTCCTCCGTCTCCCTCTTCACCTGCTTCACATCCTGCGCCTTCTGTTCTTTCATGGTCGTCAAAAGGTCCTGATAGGCCGCCAGAATCTCCGCCTTGCTATTCTTTTCCGAAAATGTCTTCGCCATGACTCGTCCCCTCCAAGATAGTATTGGTACGAATGCTATTCTAACGCCTTTCACCCAAGAGGGGGTACACTATTTCCCCCGCTGAGCCTACAGATTTTGAACGTAACGGGCATAGGCCTCGACGTCGAACTTCGACTTTGCGCCGTTGTAGCTCATGTACCGGATCTTGCCGAAAATCGGCCGCTCACCCCATGGCCGGTCGTGGACACCCCCCAAGCTCCAGGCGATACCCGCATAGCCATTTGGATCGCGGCCGTCGAGCTCATAGCGATCGTTGAGATAGACGGCCGACGCTATCGCCTCTTCGGGGGAGGCCGTCCATTCGAGAATCTTCTTGGCCCAGTACATGCGCATGTACCCGTGCATCTTGCCGGTTTTCACCATCTCCTGCTGTGCCGCGTTCCAGAGCCTGTCATGGGTGACGCCCCGCTCAAATTCATCGATGGAGTAAACGTAGGTCCTGGCATCACAGCGGTGGGCGTTCAGAGTGTCCCGGGCCCAGGGCGGGAACGCATCGAACGTGTCGTAGCTTTCGTTGTACCAGCAGAAGTTGTCGGACAGCTCCCTCCTTACGATCAGCTCCTCCAGAAAGGCATCCTTGGACTGCCGCCCCCCGGTAGCCCCTTCCACCTCCAGGGCCACCCGCTGGGTCGAGAGCTGGCCGAAATGGAGGTAGGGGGAAAGGCCGGACTGGCCGCGCAAGGAAGGGTCGTTGCGGTCGGCGGCGTACGATTGGAGGCACTCTGCCACGAAGCGACGCAGCGCGTTGAGCGCTCCCATCTCTCCGGGGACGATCCAGCCCACCTCGCCGACGGAACGGTCGATCCTCAACGTGGCTGCAAAAGACTCCCAGGAGATAGGGCCGGCAGGCCCATCCTCCCATCGGAAGGGATGTCGTTCGAGGTCTGGAAAAGGCTCCAGAAACTCCGGCAACAGCCGGTGGATCTTTGGCCGGATCGTGTACGCCCCGTACTCCTGCTTCGGCGATGCCACCCAGCAGGGCACAACGTTGTGTGCATCCACCTCGTAAACTGAGACGCCCGCATCCCGCACAACGGCATCCTTCCAGCGCCTCTTGGGCCTCAGAGGATCGAAATCGGTCACGAGCTCGCAAGCGTCCACGGCCCTGAGCCACTGGGGCAGGACGACCGGGGGCTCCCCTTCAAGAAGGGCAAAGGCCATGTTGTGCCTTTCGAGGTCCTGGGCCGCCTCCCGGAGCCCTTTGAGCATGAATGCGTACTGCCGGAGCGTCGCGCCCAGAAACAGGGGGGCGAGGCAGAAGGCGACGGCAAGAGGCCTTCCGGCCTCCCTGGCCCGCTGCTGAGCCCAAAGGAGGGCCCAGTTGTCGCGCACCCTCTGGTCCCGGCTCATCCAGTAGACGACGGGCCCCTGTCCCGGCGTCCCGTCCTTTATCATGCGCACCCGTTGCCGATTCATGTCTTTCATCTTAACATTCGGCGGCAGAACTTGCTATAATGGATTAGATACAGAATTCCTAAGGAGGGAACGAGTGAAGCTTAGCGAGTATTTCGAAGCAGCGAAAGGGTTCGGCATCCTGGCAACGGCAGACAAAGAGGGCAACGTCGATGCGGCGGTCTATTCCCGCCCCCATTTTATGGACGAAGAAACGGTTGCCTGGATCATGACGGACCGCCTGACACACCAGAACGTCCAGTCAAACCCGCGGGCCGCCTTTATTTTCCGGGAAGAGGGGGGCGGGTACACCGGCAGGCGCCTCTATCTGACCAAAATCAAAGAAACGAGCGACCGCGAGGAGATCGACAAGATCAGGTGGCGCAAGTCTTATGTCGCTCCCGGGGACCAGAAAGACTTGCCACGCTTTCTCGTCTACTTCCACATCGACAAGGTGCTCCCCCTTATCGGGACCGGCGAGTAACGTGAGCGGCAGCCACCACAGCCACCCCAACCCGGAGGACTTTCTCCGCAACCTGCGCAGGCCCATGCCCCTCTGGCGGAAGATCTGGCTTATCGTAAGAAACAACGGGAAGAAGATCATAACCCTCAAGAGCTGCTGCGGCCACCCGGGAGAGCCGGGATGCTGAAAGGGGGAATGAGGGCTTCGCCGGTCGGCGGGCCATACGCGGCAGCGGAGAGGAAAGAATGAAAGGCCACCGAAGGGCGGCAAAGGGGAATAGATTCACACGGGCTCACGCCCAGAGTCTTCTGCCGGCTCATGTCGCCCGCGCGAACCAAGCGAGCTTCTGCGAGCAGAGGGGGTGGCTCCAACGGCTTTGCCGGTGGATGGGGCAACGTGAGCCCCTGCAATAGAGGAGGTCACATGGCAATCCATCCACTGGCCGGCCGCAAGGCAGGGGCCGACATGCTCATCGACGCAACCGCTCTGGAGCGGGCATACTACGAATGCCGGCCCGATCCGGCAGATCAGAGGCAGCGCGTAAGCTTCGGCACCAGCGGTCACCGCGGCAGCCCCGCCGACGGCACCTTCACGGAGGCCCATATCCTGGCCATAACGCAGGCTATCTGCGAATTCAGAAAGGGCCAGGGCATCGACGGGCCGCTCTTCATGGGCAAGGACACACACGCCGTTTCCGGGCCCGCAGAACGGACGGCCCTTGAGGTCCTGGCGGCAAACGGCGTGTCCGCAATCATCCACCGGAACGACGGCTTTACACCGACCCCCGTCATTTCCCATGCCATCCTCACCTACAACCGCGGCCGCAGAAGCGGCCCGGCTGACGGCATCGTCGTGACGCCCTCGCACAACCCCCCCGGCGACGGGGGCTTCAAGTACAACCCCCCCGGCGGGGGGCCCGCCGACACCGCGACAACGGCTTGGATCCAAAACAGGGCCAACGAACTGATGGCGCAACGGAACGGGGCTGTTCGACGGATCCCATACGAGAGGGCACTGTCCGGCGGTTGCATCGGCCAGGAAGACCTCGTTATGCCATACGTTCTGGACCTGCGGTCCGTTGTCGACCTCGACGCCGTCAAGGAATCAGGGGTACGCATAGGCGTCGATCCTCTGGGGGGATCGTCGGTACAGTACTGGCGGCCCATAGCCGACGTGTACGGGCTCGACCTGACGGTCGTCAACCCGGAGGTGGACCCCACCTTCAGCTTCATGACCGTCGACCACGACGGCAAGATCCGCATGGACTGTTCCAGCCCATATGCCATGGCAGGGCTTGTGGGCCTCAAGGACCGCTTCGGGATCGCCTTCGGCTGCGACACCGACGCCGACCGCCACGGCATCGTTTCACCATCGACGGGACTCCTCAACCCAAATCACTACCTTGCCGTTGCCATCTGGTACCTCCTGGGGCACCGGCCTGCCTGGCCCGCGTCCGTTGCGGTGGGGAAGACAGTCGTCAGCAGCAGCCTTATCGACAGGGTCGTACGGCGGCTCGGCCGAGACCTCTGGGAGGTACCCGTCGGGTTCAAGTGGTTTGCGCCGGCCCTTTTTGGCGGCCATATCTGCTTTGGCGGAGAGGAAAGCGCCGGGGCAAGCTTCCTGCGTCGGGACGGCACGGTCTGGACAACGGACAAAGACGGCATCATCATGGGTCTTCTCGCAGCCGAAATAGAGGCCACGACAGGCAAGGACCCGGGCCTCATTTACAACGGCCTGATTGAGGAACTCGGCGCCTCGCACTACGTCCGCATAGATACGCCGGCCGACGCGAGGGAGAAGCAGGCGCTGAAGTCCCTGAGCGGCGGGGATGTTACGGACCGGCTCCTTGCCGGCGACCCCATCGTGGCGGCCATGACAGAGGCCCCGGGCAACAACGCCCCCATAGACGGCCTTAAGGTCGTCACCGAAAAGGCCTGGTTTGCCGCCCGTCCCTCGGGCACTGAGGATATCTATAAGCTCTACGCGGAAAGCATGGAGAGTGAAGGCCACCTCAACGCCGTTGTGGAGGAGGCAAGGAGGCTCGTCTCCCGCACCCTCGGCGGGCGGTAGCAGGAAAACCCGTTAGGACCCCTTGGAGAGCCGCTTCTCGATTTCGTGAAGCCTCCGGTTTGCCTTTGAGGACTTGATCGTTTCGGCAATCTCGCCAAGAATTCGCGTCAGGTCTTCGGCCAGGGGCCGGTAGTGGGCGGGCAAAGTCTCCCCTCTGCTTTCGTATGCCTCAATCACAAAACTGACGGTAAGGTCTTCTATGTCTCTGGCCGGCTGATAGGCCGTGTTTCCGCCTTTCGCCGGGGTTTCGTCGACGAGGCCGGACTGGGCCAGCTCCGTGAGAAGCTGCGCCACCAGCCGAAGAGGGATCGCCAAGGCCTCTGCTATTTCGGGCCCCGTGAGGGCTCGCTCCCCCCGGGCAAACCGCTGGGCCAACAGGTGAAACACCTTGAGCGCCAGTATCTTCTTCGCCTGAGCGCTGAGGCGGGAATGGTCGGGGCTGAACCCGTAGGTCTCGCAGTGGGCCATGGCGCTTGCCACCTCGGCCCCGAAAAGGATGATCATCCAGCTCATCTGGAGCCAGACCAGAAAAAGGGGAAGGGCTGCAAAACTGCCGTAGATGGCGCCGTACCGGGCCGCGCCGATCTGGAACCGTATATAGACCAACTGCGATATCTGAAAGATCGTTCCCGCCACAATAGCCCCCACCACCCCTCTTTTGAGGGAAACCCTCGTGTTGGGCATGATGATGTAGAGCATGGCAAGAAGGGCCCAGATGGAAAGGTACGGGAGGAATCGGAGAGCCGCCATGATAAGGGAGGTGGCAGAGCCGGCGAAGGAAATCCCCCGCAGAATGACCTCTATCTTGCTCGTTACGATGATCGTGGCGCTGCTCGCCACGATAAACAGTATGGGCGCCAGGATAAGGATGGCCATGTAATCGGTAAACTTTCGGACGAGGGTCCGGGACCGGCCGACCTCCCAAATGGCATCGAAGGACTCCTCAATTCTCCCCAGGATATTTACGACCGTCCAAAACAGCAGGAGCACGCCCACCCCGGCAATGAGGCCTCCGCGGGTAGTGTCAAGAAGCGATTGTGAAAAGATGATGATCTGGTCCGTCACCTCCGTCTGCCAGTTGGAATGTTCGGCAACCTTGCGAACTTCCGTCTCCACAAGGTCCTGGAGGCCGAACCCCTTGGCAATGCCGAAAACCACCGCAACGAGAGGCACAACGCTTAGCAGGGAATAGTACGTCAGCACGGCCGCCCTGGCCTGGCATCCGTCCCTGATGAAACCGCGCATGGCAAGGGTGACTATACGAAGGGTGCGAACGAGAAAGGCTTTGGCTCCGGACAGCCCGTCGAGCCTAATCTGCCACATGCCGTCGGTAAAGAACGAGATGATGCTTTGCGCTATCTTCTTGGGCATATCACCTCACGGGGGCCCCCACCATAGAAGTTGCCTCCGGCGTTGCGGCGACCGGCCCTATTGGAGCCGGAAGTCGACGCGGCTCGCCTTGACATTCTCTTTAGGCTCGGCGACAAGGGACTTGGGCTCTACAATAAAGATCCTTTGCGGCTCAACTCCCCCCGCTGCGACGATCTCCTCCCGCACCTCGCTCGACCGGGCCGAGGCCAGGAGGCGCAGGTCTCCGTCCGTGACCTCGATGTGCGTCATCATCAGCTTTTCCATCTCCCCTGCGGGCAGCGTCTTCTCGAGGCCGATAAAATTTCTGGGCTTGGTGAACTTTTCGGCCTTGTAGGCCAGCCGGAGGTATTTTTCATACTCTCCCTGCTCTACCGTAACGTTTTCCAGCTTCGGTGTCGTCCCGCCCGCTTTGGCGAGGTCTTTAAGCTTCTGGGCCGCCACCTTTCGGGTGAAAATGCGCTCCTTCAGCCCGCTCCGGTCTCTTTCCGGGTCCACGTGCCCCTCTATGTCCAGCCTCAGACCTGGCCTCTCCTTCAGGGCCCCGGCAAGCTTCTTCAGCTTCTCTGCGTCCGCCGGCCCCACAGCGTCGCTGCCGTAGTCGAACTCCACATAGCCCAGCTCCTCGCCTCCCCCAAAGAGGCTCCCCAGGAGGGCGAAGGGCGAGGTGGCCGCCTTGACGAGCAGATTCCCTACAATCTTCCAGACTATTTTCCAGACGCTGAACTGAGGGTCATCGAGGTTGCCCTGAACGGGAATGTCCAGCTCTATACGGCCGCTGCGATCCGTGAGCAACGTTATGGCCAGTTTGACGGGAAGCTTCGTGGCGTCGGGGCTCTCGACCCGGTCGCCCAGCGTCAACTGATCCAGGAACACCCTGTTCTGGGAATCGAGCTTCTTCTTGTTAATGAGGTATTCGATATCGAGGGACAGCTTCCCTTTCTCTATGCCATAGCCGAGATACTTGCCCGAGTATGGGGACGCCGCCGTAAGCTCAACCCCCTGGACCTTGCCTTTGAGATCCATGTAGAGGTCCGGCGAGAAGGGGTTTATCTTTCCGGTAATCTCAAGGGGCGCCACCTCCCCCACCCTTCCTTTTACATCGACCTCAGCCGCCTCGCCTGTTTCCGACGACAGTCCGGACAGCCGTCCGGCAAGCTCATCCATGTGAAGATAGACCTTGGGCTTGATGGACCGGTCCTCAAAATCTATGGTCCCATCCTGCAGCGTAATGGCGTCGACTTTTATGACCGGCTTCGCCTCCTGCTCCTGCTGCGCGGACTCGCGGCGTTCAGGCGGCTGCGGCGTCGCCGGCTCCGGACCCGGGGCGCCCCCGTCCCCGCCCGTTGCGAAAAGCTGCTGCACGTTGAGCGTGCGGTCCGGATGGACGATGATGCGTGCGTAAAAATCGCTCAACGCCACGCCCTCAACGGCTACCTGCAAGGGATGGAGGTTCATGCTTACCTTTCGCAGAAAAAGCGAGCCCCACTTGAGAAGATCGTCGCCATTCACCTGGTCAATAGAGGCAAATCCGTTCAGCGATGCGGTCCCGGCAAATCTCCCTGCCGGTTTACCGCTCCCGGCGCTTGAGACTACGGCGTCGCCGGCCAGAGAGATGCTACCCCCCGTCACGTCCATGTTGAGGACCTCGAAAAAGTAGGGCTGGAAGGGAACGATATCGACGTTTTCCACGTCAACGGTCGCCGTAACAGTGGTCGGATCAAGGCCACCCTCTCCTTTGATGCGTATCTGCCCGCCCCGGTTCACAAGACAGGCCAGAGAGAAGGCCCCTTTTTGGTTTTTGCCGAGCGAGACATTCTCCGCCCTCAGCTCCACCTTCTCGGCAACAAACCTGGCCTCTTCCAGGGGCAATGCGTCGACAAAGGAGAACGAACCATCGTCGAGCTCAACCTTTTCCACCACAAGATCGATTGCGCGGGCCGTCGCCGGGGTAGCGGAAGCCTTCGGCTGTCCCCCGGCGGCCCTCCCCTCTGTTGTGGCATTGCCGAACAGCGCATCTACATTCATCGCTCCGCTCTCGTCGCGGACCATGTTCAGGGACGGAGACCGGACTGTGACCCGCTCGATGCGGAAGAGGTCGGCAAAGGGCTCGGCAGACCTGACTGCAAGCTCGAGGCCGGCGAGCTGCAACACGGGCCCCCCTGCGCCTTCCCGGATGACCAGATTTCTCACCTCCACGTCGCCCGCTATGGCCAAGGCCGGGGGTTGATCCTTGTAGCGTGCATAGGTGACGCGGATGGTTGCATCTGCAACCCCCTTTTCCACCTTGAATCGGGGGCCGAGCGGCACATAGGCGAGGTAGTGCGGCAGGGCCAGGTCTCTGATCTCCACATCCAGGGTCGTTTCCATCGTGTCCGTAAACGGTTTTGTCGTTCCCGACACCTTGTAGGGCGCCCCGTCCACCTTCATGGTCAGAGAAGGGTTGATATCTGTGGCCTGGTGACGCGGTGCCGTGGAAAAGAACGGGAGGTTGACATTGAGTTCCGCGATGCTGTGTTTGGTCCTGTTGGGCCCATCGAGGAAATCTATGGCGCCGTCGACAATCGACAGGCCCGTCAGTATCCAGTGGAAAGGAAAGGCCTGCGCCTCGACACCCCCCTCGGCCCGTTTCGTAATGATGTCGGAGATATTGTAGCTGTTATTGTCCTCCCGTACGATGGACAGGTAGGGCCGCGTCAGGCGCACCTGCTCGAACACGAGATGCTTCCGGTCCGACGAAATGCCGGCGAAATCGAGGAAGAGCTCATCGGCAGAGAAGAGTGCATCGGGTCTTCCCTTTTCCGTAACCTGTATTCCCCTGATGGAGGCGCTCAGGAGGTAGGGGTTGATGGTGATGGACGCAATGGTGACCTTGCGCCCCAGGTATTCCGACAGGGTCCCGAGAAGGTAGTTCTTGAGCAGCGGCGGGGCAAGAAAGTAACCGAAAAGGGAAAAGATTATGAAGAGGCAGAGGACTGCCCCGCCAATCTTATACCAGCGTTTCATGGCCCCCCTTTTAGAAGGTCGTACCGGCCGCCTTGTTTGCCGTCAGAATGGCCTGATAGGCCAGATCGATGGACTGGCCAAGGACGTTCGAGCACTGCACGGGGTTGTGAAATCCCATGCTGTTTTCGGCCGCCACGATGTCCCAGTACCACTGCGCCTTGCGCACCAGTTCCCTGGCCTTATCAAGCTCCGCCTGGTTGGCCTTCGGCACGGCGCCCGCCTTTCCGATCACCTCGTGTGCCCGCGCAACCGTATTGCCGGCCAATCTCTGCAATTGCCACACGTTGCCCTGAATGGCCTTGACGCGCTCAAGGAACCACTCGCCGGATTGCTCGTGGCAGGCGCCACAGGCCTCCTTGGTGTGGCGCATCGGGCTTGTCACCCAATGGGAGGTGTATTTTCTACCCTGCTCCCTCATGTAAGGCATATGGCAGTCGGCACAGGAAACGCCCGCCTTGGCATGGGTGCCGCCGCTCCACGTCTCGAACTCGGGGTGCTGCGCCTTCAGCATCCTCCCTTGAGAGTCCGGGTGGATCCAGTCCTGGCCGAATCCCGACGGCCTGTCCTGGTAGTACGCATAGATCTGCTCGGGATGAAACCCCTTATCCCACGGAAAGACTACCCGCGTCGTCTCCGGCTCGAAATAGTATTCAACGTGGCACTGCCCGCAGACGTAGCTTCGCATCTCGTCCCTCTTTGCCTTCTTCACGTCGATGCCCTTTCTCTGCATAGCCTCGATGAAGGCTGCGTTGACAACCCTCAGGTTCATCGTAGCCGGATCGTGGCAATTGGCGCAGGCAATGGCGTGCTTCATTCTCGGATACAGCTCGCCAATGGGTGTTTTCGCATACTTCCAACCCATATCCTTGTAGATATCGATAAGATTGGGCGTCTTACAGGTCATGCATGCGCCGGGAGACTGGGCCGTAATCCTCTTCGTCTCCTTCAAATCCTCAAGGGCATAAGGGTGACCCCGCTCCTCCGTGTAGTCCTTGCTGAATGCCATACCTTTAAAATTCATCAGTATCTCAGGCTGCTTTGTCGAGTGCTGGTATTTGATGCTACCCCCGAACCCTGTCGGCGACGGGGCCATCTCCTTGTTCTTCAGATATCCCTTATACTGCAACGGGTACTGCTTACCCCACACGGCAGGGTCGTACTCCCCTTCCGGTATCTTCGCCACCTCCACCGTATCCGAAGGCTTCAGCACCATGGCCCGCGCGAACACGAAGAGAACCAGCAGCACTATCACTCCCAAGACGGCAACGCTAATTTTTACTTTCAATTGGCAGCCCTCCCCTCTGAGCCATCCGGCCGTGAACAAGACCCACATGGCACCGCAGGCAATCCCCTTCCGCCCTCACCAGCGACACAGCCTCGATGGTCGAAAAATGACATCTCACGCAATTGTCGTTCAGAATCTTCCTCGCCCCTGCCGAGGGGCTCGCAGCGGCGCCGTAGGTCCGCATGGTCTCGTGGTAAAGGTCCCGCAAGCCTGCCCAGGCCTTGTACCCCACCCGCACAACAGGACCACCCACCGGTATATGGCACTCGATACAACCAAACTGCTTGTGCCTCGATGCCTGCCACTGCCGGTACACGCCCCCCATGCTGTGGCAGCTTCCGCAAAACACCGGAGCGCCGGCCAGATCGTAGGTCCAGACCCCCACAAGGGCCACGCACACACCTATCACGATGCCCGCCACCAACGCGGTGAGCCGCCTACTCCTTACCTCATCAGGGCTGTTAAACCCCTTCACGAGGCCGTCCCGCCGGTCTTTACCCTTCATGCCTCAATTCTCGTTCATTTGGAGCCGATTTTCAACGAAAAACTGACTGGACTCTATTCCCCCGACAGATAACACCGGAAATGACCGAATGTCCTCGCGTCTATCTCCCTCAGGATCACCTCCGCGAGCTCCCGTGCCGTAGCCGCCTCTTCCCACCCAACCATGGAAAAGATGCCCTCCACGCCCCCACAGAAGAAGTTCATGATCCGCACCGGCCGCCAGGACAGCATGGCCCGCACCGTCTCCACCACGGCCACATCCGCCTCCAGACCCGCCCTCTCGATGCCCCAAAGGGCCAGTTGCGCCGCATAGAGGTATGACGAGTCCGAACGCTCTCCTGCCTCATCGAGGGCCTCCCTGGCCCTGCGATTCACAGGCTCCTCATTCAGATCCGCTATGGTCGGCGCTACCCTCTCTTCGCCGTACAACACCGTCTCCGAATTCTACAGGGCGAATCTAAAAATCTCGAAAAGAACGAAGGGGTAGATACCCGTGTACAGAATGATGGCGATGAAGAGCCAGCAGAGAATCTTTTCATGCAGCGCGAGCTTCAGCGTCGCCTCTCCCGCACCCACATCCCGTGAGTAGCTCATCCGTACGAGGTTCAAATAATAGAAGATGGAAATGACCGTGTTCACGGCGCCGATGATGACAACCGCCAGCGCCCCGGCGCGAAAGGCGCTTGTGAAGAGGAACAGCTTCCCCGTAAATCCGCCCGTCGGCGGGATGCCGGCCAGTGAGAAGGCGGCCACCGCCAACGTCGCTGCAAGGAGCGGCGACCGCTTGGCGAGTCCCGCCAGTCCGGAAACGGAAACGTTAGCGCCGGACCGCGCGAGCAAGATTACGACGTAGAAGACAGCCAGATTCATGAAAAGATAGACGACGCTGTAAAATATGACCGCCGCGTGACCTTCCTGCGTATAGGCCAGGATGCCGAGCATGAGGTACCCGGCGTGGGCGATGCCCGAATAGGCCATGAGCCGCTTCACATCCTTCTGCACAAGCCCCACGAGGTTCCCGAAGGTCATGGACAGCGCCGCAAGAACGCCCAGGATCGCCGTAAGCTTCGGGGAGCCGGGGAAGGCAAGCATCGTTACTCGGATGAGAAGCGCAGCACCGGCCAGCTTGGGTATCGTGGCGATAAAAGCCGTCGTACCGTTCGACGCGCCCTCGTAGACGTCCGGCGCCCAGAAATGGATAGGAAAGAGCGAAAGCTTGAAAAAGAATCCGGCCAGCGTGAGAACCAGCGCCAGGATGCCTACCGGCTCACTGATGATCCTGGGTAGCGCCTGCGCAATCACGTCGAGGAATGTGGAGCCCGCGATGCCGTAAAGGTATCCCATCCCGTAGAGCATGACACCAGTAGCTACAGCGCCGAAGAAGAGGTACTTCATCGCCGCTTCAAGGTGCCGCCCTTCCTGCTCCCTGCGCAACGGCACGGCAGCATAGAGGCTGTACGAGGAAATCTCCAAGGCTATGACGATCGATACCATCTCAACGCAGCTCACAAGCATCATAAGGCCGGCAGCCGAGAAGCCGAGAAACATGAAGAATTCCGGTCTATACTCACCCTCTATCTCGTCACCCGACTTGACCATACAGGTAACCAGACAGAGGCCGAAGGCGATGAATATCTTGAAGAGCTGCGAGAAGAGATCGACCCGGAATGCACCAAAGAACAGGCTGCCCTCGGCGCCGATTGCAACAACGGAGGCTATAAACACGAGCAAGGAAAGGACCTGCGATACCGGGCCCGCCAGGTCTTTCTTCCGTCCGAGGGAAAGACAGAGCATCACAACGGCAAACAACAATACGGAAAGCTCAGGAAGCATTACCATCATGAAAATCCCTTTACCGCACAAATATTTCCATCTGCCGCTGCAGATGAGCCAATGTCGGCTCTATGGCCGCCACAAAGGGCCGGGGAAAAATGCCCATCCAAAGGACCAGAATCGCCAGGGGGATGATATACACCATCTCCCGCACATCCATGTCCGCCAACCGGGGCCTCTCAACCCTGCCCCAAATGATCTGCTTCAGCAATCTCAGCATGTAGGCCGCTGCCAGCATCGCCCCAACAATGGCGAAGAACCCGGCGGGCTTGCTCCTTGCGAAGGTAGCCACAAGCACGTATATTTCACCGACGAAGTTGTTCGTCGCCGGAAATGCGAAGGACGATATGGCAAAAAGACCGAAGAAGCCTACGTACCGCGGCATGATCTTTCCCAGTCCCGCGTTGTCGTAAATCTCCCTGCTGTGCGTCCTCTCGTAGACGATTCCCACGGACAGGAAGAGTGCGCCCGTGGTCACGCCATGGTTCAGCATCTGCAAGACCGCGCCTTCAAATCCGAACACCGAAAACGTAAAAATACCCAGCGTCACGAAGCCCATGTGTGCAACACTGGAGTAAGCGATAAGCTTCTTCATGTCGCTCTGGCTAAGACACACAAAACCACCGTAGATTATGCCGATGATTGAGAGAACGATCATAAAGGGCGCAAAATAGACGCTTGCCTCAGGAGTTATCGGCAGACAGAACCGCATGAACCCATAGCTTCCCATCTTGAGAAGCACCGACGCAAGGAACACACTACCCACCGTGGGGGCCTCCGTGTGCGCGGCCGGCAACCATGTATGGAAGGGGAACATCGGCACCTTGATGGCGAAGGCGAGCGCAAAGGCCAGGAAGACCCATACCTGGAAGCTGAAGCTGTAGCCCCGGAACATCGCCTCGGGTATGCTGAATGACCCTGTGGCAAGGTACACGGCGATAATCGCCACAAGCAGGAAGACGCTGCCGAAAAGGGTATATATAAAGAACTTGATGGATGCGTAGTCTTTTCTCGGCCCGCCCCAAATCGCTATGAGCAGGTACATGGGGATGAGCATGGCCTCCCAGAAGATGTAGAACAGGATGAAGTCGAGTGCACAGAAGACGCCGATCATGGCCGCCTCCATGATGAGCATGCAGAACATGAACTCCTTCACCCGATCTACGATGGCCTTCCAGGCGGACATGACACATATGGGTGTCAGGAACGTCGTAAGCACGATGAGAAAGATTGTGATGCCATCTATACCCAGCGCATAGTTGATGTGATAGGTCGGTATCCAGGACCTGAGCTCGGCAAACTGAAAGAGGTGCGTCGCCGGATTGAAGTTGGCGTAGAGTACAAGCGAAAGGATGAAATTGACCATCCCCGTGATAAAGGCCGTAACTTTGACTGCCCTGTCGCCGCGCATGCACAGAAGCAGCAGTGCGCCGGCAAGGGGGATAAAAATGGCCGTCGAGAGGATCGGAAAGTCAAGGTGATTCATGATGAGAAAACGTTCCATGGATACCCTCACGCCCCCTTAAGCACAAGCCATATGACGAGGAAAAAGATGAATATCGAAAGCCCGATGTAGGCCTGAATCTTTCCCGTCTGCAGTTTCTTTGCAATCGACCCGATTCCCCGGACCGTCTCTGCCGAGCCGTCCACGATACCGTCGATCACCTTTCTGTCGATCCCGTTGGACAGCCTGGCGTTCCCGAACATGAAACGCAGGGCCGCCGTCCTGTAAAGCTCACCCCAGAAGGAATCGATAACGGCGATGATGCGGTTATCGACCCACATGAACACGCTCGTTCCTTTTCGGTAGAACCAGTCCATGTCAAGGTTCAGCTTTGCCTCAGGCGTCAGTTTCTTCACAAGAAGGAAGAACACGAGGCCCGTGAAGCAGAGTATCTGCATCATTTCCGAGATATGCGACAGCGTGTAAGGGTGATACTCTGCCTGGTACGGCAACAGCACATAGAGTCCGTGAGGCCATACACCTATGATGAAGCAGAGGGCCGACGTCAGGCCCATGGCCCAGAGCATGTTTTTAGGCGGCTCTTTGGGTTGTATGGGCGCTTCCTTACCAAAGAAGGCAAAGTACGTAACCTTCAGACCCACAGAGAGGAACGTGCCGATACCGGCAAGGTTCATGAAGGTCATGAGCCACAGCCTGCCGCCCTCATGAGCGGAGGCAACGATCATAGACTTCGACACAAAACCGCTGAAAAGCGGGAACCCTGAAATCGAAATGGCTCCCACGGTATAGAATATCATCGTCAGGGGCATGAACTTATAGAGGCCGCCAAGCTGGGACAGTTTGGCCGTTCCCGCCATATACAGCACGGCGCCCGCACCCATGAAGAGCAGCGCCTTGTAGAGGATGTGCGCAAAGGCGTGGGCGCAGGCCCCGTTGAGCGCAAGCTCCGTCCCGATACCGACGCCGGCCACCATGTAACCGACCTGGCTAATAATATGGTAGGCCAGCACCCGCCGCATATCGTTTTCGATGACGGCGTAGAAGACGCCGTAGACCGTCATGGCCGTACCCAGAATGGCAAGCACCTCGTATCCGGGAAAGCCCCGCGCGAGCACGTACACGGCCGTCTTCGTCGTAAAGGCGCACATAAACACCGCGCCCTCCACCGTTGATTCCGGGTACGCATCGGGGAGCCATGCGTGTAAAGGCAGCACCGCGGCGTTGAGCGCGAAACCTGCCAGAATCAGGTACTCGGCAACGCCTGCGTTGGCCGGAAGTATCCTATCGAAGGCCATGCTTCCCGTCTTGAAGTAATAGAGCATCATGCCCGCCAGAAACAGGAGGCCCCCAAAGACGTGCATCAACAGGTAGCGGTATCCCGCCTCAACGGACCTTTGCTCCCGCCGGTACCAAACGAGAAACACGGAGGAGAAGGCCATGATCTCCCAGAAGATGAAGAGCGTCACGTAATCGCCGGCGAAGATGGCACCCATGGAGCTTCCGATGTAGAAGTTGCCCGCTATGTGGTGGCCATCGTCCTCCCGGTGTAGGGCATAGAGCGCCCCGAGAAAGGACATGATGGCGAATACCCAGGCAAAGATGAGGCTCAGCTTGTCGACGCGGCCGAACACGACCGTTGTTGTCAGGAATTGATAGGCCCCGTAGGTGCCGGTCTGCATAATGGCCACATCGGCAATAGCGAGCACGGGGATGAAGAGCAGCATCACCTTCTTTGCATTGCCCTTCAGCAGAGGCAGCAGAAGGCTCCCAACGAAGAAGAATATGGCAGGATGGATCCAGCTATCCATAGTAGTCCTCATCTTTGGACAAGAACATGTGGGCGATGCCCTTACCGACCTTTATAAGAATAAAGCAACCCACAAACCCGAAGGCGGCCCAGTACACGGGCACCTTGTCGATCCAGTAGTGGGCGTGCGCCGCATCGCGCGGCAAAACGGCATCGAAAACTCCTATCAAAACCAGGAAGGCGATCAGAACGCGCTTGAGCGTCTTCATGTTGCTTCGAAGTCCATCAATCCAACGAACAATCACAGTATGGTCCTCCGTTCCTGGCGGCTCAACGCGCTCACGGTAAAATCCTCCCGATTAGTCCGACGAAGAATTGCGGGAAAATACCGATGATAATCGAGATGGTGGCCGCCGCAACGATGGGTGCCACCATTGTCCAAGGCGCCTCCTTCACGTCGCTCCTCTTCCACGAACCGCGCCGGCCCCGGAAAAATGCCTGGATGGTAATGGGCGCGAAATAACCTGCGTTCAGGATCGTGCTTGCCAGAAGCACGATCAGGATCGGTATGTTCTGTATCTCCAGGGCGCCGTTGAGCAGGTACCACTTGGAGACGAAGCCCGCCACCGGCGGCACGCCGATCATACTCAACGATGCCACCGCGAAGGCGCCCATGGTGAAGGGCATTGCGTATCCGATGCCCGCCATGTCGCTGATCTTCTTCTTATGCGTGGCCACGTATACGGCGCCGGCACAGAAGAAGAGCGTAATCTTGCTGAAGCCGTGGTTGGCGATATGGATAATGCCTCCCATGACGCCGGCATTGTCCAGGAGCGCTACACCCAAGACGATATAGGAGAGCTGGCTCACCGTCGAGTAGGCAAGCCGCGCCTTCAGGTCGTCCTTCGTCAGCGCGATGATCGAGGCTACAAGAATGGTAAATGAAACGGCGTAGGCGGTGTAGATGCCCAGGTTCAGCCCGTTCAGCAGGTCCGTCCCAAAGGTGAACAGCATGACCCTGGCAATGCAGAAGACGCCGGCCTTCACGACGGCCACTGCGTGGAGCAGCGCGCTAACCGGTGTCGGCGCCACCATAGCCGAGGGCAGCCAGTTGTGGAGCGGCATGATGGCCGCCTTTGCGAAGCCGCCGATGAAGAGTACATAGGTTACGGTGATCCAGAGGTTGTCCGTCGTATTTCCGAAGACGCCGCCTACGATGTTGTCGGCAAAGTCAAGCGTTCCCGTCAGCACATAGGTCAGGACCGTGGCAGGAAGAAGTAACCCCTTCGACGTACCCATGAGGTACACGATATACTTCTTCGCCCCCGCATACCCATCCTGATCCTGGTGATGCGCAACAAGGGGGTATGTGAAGATGGTAATAATCTCGTAGAAAAGGTACAGCGAAAAGAGGCTTCCCGAGTAGGAAACACCCTGGGCGCCCAAAATGGCTATGGCGAAGCAGGTATAGTAGCGCGTCTGCGCGTGCTCGTTGAGAGACCGCATGTAGCCGATGTTGTATATGCTGGCGAATATCCACAGGAACGACGAGATGATGCCGAATACAAGGGAGAGTGCATCGACCCGGAAGTTCAGGTTTATCCCCGGGGCAAGGCTCGATAGCGTGTAGACGAATTTGTTGCCCGCGAATATGGTGGGGACCATGGCCGCGACGCTAAGGAAGGTGAGGATCGCCCCCGCAATGGACCAGAACTCCCGCACGTTCGGCTTCTTTCCTGAGACCATGATGAGAACGGAGGTCACAAGAACGATGACGATTGGGATGAGCGGTTGTGCGCTGACGATATCCACGGTTAGTCCTTCAACTCCTTGATCTTGGCGGCATCACTCCACTGGCCCTTCCTGAAGAGGAGGATGATGATTGCCAGGGCTATGGCCGACTCAGCGGCCGCGATACCCATGATGAAAAGCGTGAACACGATCCCATAGGGACTCTCGGGATAGAGGAACCGGTTGATGGCAACGAGGTTGAGCCCCGCACCATTCATGATCAGCTCCAGCGAAATGAGCATCCCGATGAGGTGTCTCCGGTATACGACGCCGAGAATGCCCGACGCCAAAAGGATGAGCGACACGAAGATGTAGATGCTGAATGTGGTATGGAGGGTGCCTACCATCATTTCTGCCTCCTGGCCATGAGGGCCAGCATGACGGCGCCCATGATGCTGACGACGATAAGAAGGGAGATCAGCTCGAAGGGAAAGATCATACGGTCAAAGAAGATCTTTCCCGCATCTTTAACGGTGAGGTTGAAGGCCGGAACGGTGGCTCTCGGAGGGAGAACGGCCGCAACGATCTTCGTGGTCACGAAGAAGGCTGCCACAGCGGCGATGACGGCGCCGACAAGCTTAACGGGCCTCAGCTTGTCTTTCTCTCCCTTCGGGTAGGGACCGGTGAGCATGATGCCGAAGGCGATGAGGATAGATACGGCGCCGACGTAAATAAGTATCTGCATCATGGCGACAAAGGGGGCGTTCAGGTAGATGTAGAAGCCTGCAACACCGAACATGGTCGTGACGAGACCGAGGAACGGGTAGATGGGCCGCCGCACGAGCGCCGTGGTAAGGGCCCCGGC
Source organism: uncultured Pseudomonadota bacterium (assembly GCA_964651435.1). Taxonomy (GTDB): domain Bacteria; phylum Desulfobacterota; class Syntrophorhabdia; order Syntrophorhabdales; family CAYQXL01; genus CAZYVU01. Next base: position 9,363 of record CAZYVU010000032.1, on the reverse strand, counting down.
CACGGTGATGACGACAAGAACGGCGAAGACAAAATCGGCGAAGAGCTTTTCTATCATCGCGGGATCCTCTTCTCGTACTCTTTCAGCAGATCGTAGACGAAATCTTCGCGACGGAAGCCTGCCGGGTTGAAGTCGGCCGAAAAGGCCAGGGCGTCGGTGGGACATACCTCCACGCAGATGCCGCATTGGCTGCACGCACTGAAGTCAAGCAGATAGGCTGTGAGGGTCTTCTTCTTCTCGCCCTCTTTCTTCTCGCCCACGACACTCCTTATGGCACCGGAGGGACAGCTCTTCTCGCACATGCCGCATACGATGCACCGCGTTTTTTCCGGGTTTTCTTCATCACCCACAAGCTTGGTGTGACCCCTGAAGGCAGGGGTGATCTCTACGAGCTGCCTGGGATACTGGACTGTTATGACGGGCCGGAAAAAGGCCTTTATGGTCACTCCGAGCCCAATGATGAGCGACACGGCACCCTTGATGACGGCAACAGGATTGGTCATATCAGCGGCACCCCTCGAAACGAGTTCGGAGTGTTCAGTTCGGAGTTCGGAGTGCCCAGCCGACTTGACGCAGGCCACGTTCCACAGTCCCGGCAGGCATTCTGCGGTTCGCGAGTCGCAATTCGCAATTCGAGATTCCGTCTCATAGTTTCAGTATGCCCCCCGTGGCGATGAGGTTGAGGAGCGAAACGGGAATCAGGAGCTTCCAGGCAAAGTTGAGAAGCTGGTCGAACCGAACCCTTGGGAAGGTCCACCTGAACCAGAGTATGACGAACATGAGCACGTAGGTCTTGACGAAGAACCATACAAAACCCGGCAGGATGGGACCGAGGTAGCCGCCGAGGAAGAAGGTCGTCGTGATGGCGCAGATGATAAACATGCTCGTGTATTCGGCGAGGAAGAAGAGGGCGAAACGCATGCCCGAATACTCGGTATGGAACCCGGCCACAAGCTCGCTCTCCGCCTCGGGCAGGTCAAAAGGGGTCCTGTTCGTCTCGGCAACACCTGCTACAAAGAAGACGAGAAAGGCGATGGGCTGATAGATTACGTTCCACATCCCTCGCTGGGCCTCCACGATGTCCTTGAGCGACAGGGAGCCTACCATGAAGACGACTGCCAGCAGCGAAAGAAGAAGGGGTATCTCGTAGGCGATGTTCTGGGCCACGCTCCGGACGGAACCGATGAGGGAGTACTTGTTGTTGGAACCCCATCCGGCCAGGAGCAGCGAGAGAACCGACAGGGACGAGAAGGCGAGCACAACGAGTATGCCCACGTTGATATCTTTTACCTGAAGGAAGCCGTCGAAGGGGATGACGACAAAGGAAACGAGGACGGGTACGAAAATCAGCGCCGGGGCGAGGAAGTAGAGTGGCTTTTCCACATCCTTAGGTGTCAGAATCTCTTTCGATATAAGCTTGATGGTGTCGGCGATAGGCTGAAGCAGCCCCGAGGGACCCACTTCCTTGGGACCTATCCTTCTCTGGATACGTCCGCTCACCTTACGTTCGGCCCACGTCATGACAAGGGCGTTGACGACAACGACAACGAGAACACCCACGAGACCCACGACAGCCCGTATCGTTTCCCATCCCACTACCGCCGCTATCTGGTTAACAATATCCATCATCACTTATCTCGTCCCGTGCAGAGTCTGTTCCTTTTTTAGGCTCCGAACTCCGAACTCGCCACTCCGAACTGTTCTCATCACCTGTCTATCTCCGGCACAACGATATCGTAACTGCCGAGAATCGCAATGGCGTCGGCAATGAGCTCTCCCTTGGCAAGGGCGGGGAACGTCATCAGGTTGGAGAAGGACGGCACGCGCCATCTCATCCGGTAGGGCTTATCGGTCTCATCGCTCACAACGTACACGCCCGTCTCGCCGCGCGACGACTCAACGGCGTGGTAGAGGTCGCCCTTGGGCGGCTTGAGCTTTTTCGGCACCTTTTCGGCCTTGTACGGTCCCGAGGGAAGCTTGGCGAGGGCCTGTTCGACAATGCGGAGGCTCATTTCCATCTCCGTCATCCGGACGATGTAGCGGTCCATGTTATCGCCTATGGTCCCCGTCGGCACCTCGAAGTTCACCTGGTCGTAGGCCGCGTACGGCTCCGTCTTCCGTATATCGAACGGTATGCCCGTGCTCCTGGTAAAGGGCCCCGAGCATCCGTACTTGGCCACGTCGCTTTGTTTGAAAATACCGATGTTCTTGACCCGGTTTACGAAGATAACGTTTCCGGTGATCAGCTTGTCATAGACGTCGAACCGCTCGCGCATCCGCTTGATGAATTTCTTCGTCATCTCTACGAAGGTGTCGTCAATGTCCTTGTAGAGTCCGCCGAACCGGAAATAACAGTAGGTGAGGCGTGAGCCTGTGATGCTTTCCAGTATGTCGAGGATCTGCTCCCTGTCATCGAAGGCGTACAGGAAGGGGGTCAACGCACCGAGGTCGGCGGGAAAGGCGCCGAACCAGAGGAGGTGGCTTGCGATCCTGTTCAGCTCGCAGGTAATGGTCCGCACGTACTGCGCCCGCTCCGGCACTTCGATACCGCAGAGTTTCTCGACCGCCATGACGTGGGCCAGGTTGAACATGAGCGCGCCGGGGTAGTCCATGCGCCCCGGGTTGGGGAGAAACTGCTGGTAGCTCCTGTTCTCCGCCATCTTCTCATGCATCCTGTGGAGATAGCCCATGACCGGCTCGGCATGGAGCACATACTCGCCGTCCATCTTGAGCACAACCCTGAGAACGCCATGGGTGCTCGGATGCTGGGGGCCCAGGTTCACAAAGAAGGCATCTTCCTCCTCCTCGGGCTTGAAGGAGTTGAGCAGCTTTTTCGCCTTTTCGGGCACGGGAACCGGTTTTTTCCGCAAGGGATAATAATCGATCCCATCATGAAGGAAGAAATAGGTCATGTTCCGGTGGCCCTCAAAGTAGACACCGTAAAACTCATGGATCTCCCGCTCGTACCAGTTTGCCATGGTGTAGATGCGGGAAATCGTCGGCGCCGAAGGGGTCTCAGGATCGACCTTAAGCGTCACCTTGACGCGGCACAATTGTCTATGTGTATTGAAGAAATAGACCAGCTCCAGATAGTCGACATAGTCGACGCAGCAGAGATCGACGAGGTAGAAGCCCTTGCCGTCGAAGAATTCCACCACGCTTACGAGGTTCTTCTTCTGCGCCTCCACGGCGGCGTGGTATCCGCTCTGCGCGTACGACGTCTCGGACGCTTCGATACCCGCGACTTTCGCCTTGAGGTCTTCCAGGATCGCTGCTACCATTTCTGCGCCGGCCCCGGGAACCTTCTGGTTCCTGTAATCTTTTCTTCCAGCTTCATGAGCCCTTCGAGAAATCCCTCCGGCCTCGGGGGGCAGCCCGGAACGTAGACGTCGACAGGTATAAGCTTGTCGACACCCTCAACGACGTTGTACTGGCCCTCGAACACGAAGGGGCCGCCTGATATGGCACAGTTACCCATGGCAATGACCCATTTGGGCGAGGGCATTTGCTCATAGAGGGTTACAAGCGATGGTGCCATCTTCTTCGTCACCGTGCCCGTCACCATCATCAGGTCTGCCTGTCTCGGGCTGGGCCTAAATACCTCGGCGCCGAAGCGGGCAAGGTCAAATCGGGCCATGGCGACAGCCATCATCTCCAGGGCGCAGCACGCAAGTCCGAAGGTGACCGGCCACAGGGAGTTTGCCCTGGCCAGGTCGAGCACCTTATCGAGAACGGCAAATTTGATTATTGCATTTTGCGTTTCCAGGTGAAGACTCCTTTTCCCCAGGCATAGAGAATGGCAAGGCCAAGAATCAGTATAAAGACCAGAAGGGAATAAAATTCATAGGTTTTGGCGCCCTTGGCATAGCTCAAGGCGGCCGGAAAGAGGTAGAGCACGTCGACATCGAAGGCGATGAAAATAAGTGCATACACGTAATAATGGATACTGTACCGTACCCAAGCGCTGCCGTAGGGGTCTATGCCGCATTCATAGGTGGCATGTGTCTTTTTTCCCAAAGTCCGGGGCGCGAGCAGGTAGGCAACGACGATAGGGACAACTGTGAAGAGCACGGCAACGACAAAAAAGACGAGTACATGAAAAAATTCACTAAGTGTGGTCATATCAGGATGTCGGCCCCACCTGTCGCCATGTGTCCGACGCCGGCATCAGCCGGGCCCGCGGACCCTTCCGTCGTTCTTTGAAGGCTATAAAATGATTGGCTATTGATAAACATTCCCAGCGAACCCTTTTACATCTGGGAAAGAAATTACAACATATTGAAGAAAGAGGTCAAGAGAAAAACTTCACAAATGAAAAAACTTACCGCAGCGAGTTTTTGCACCTAATAGCCCCTTGACAGGATGGCAAGTGCGTGCAATACTTACAAAAATTTGGAAAATTGAGGGTATTTATGCAGAAGATAACCGTTCCCATAGCCAATCCTGAGGTTGTCCTGAGGGAGGAGTTCGACGACTGGGCCATTCTTTTCGATCCCGACACCGGCGACGCCTTCGGACTAAACCCGGTGAGCGTCTTCGTTTGGAAGAGGCTCGACGGCAACTACACCGTGGAGAAGATAGTGGACGAGCTCAAGGCCGAGTGCGAGGACGTGCCCGAGGACGCGCCGGAGCATGTGAGCACCTTCATCGGCGAGCTCGTTGAGAGGGGCTTGGCCGGGCAAGAGGTAAAGGGATAGGGCCGGCCATGACGCGCCTCATGCGCACGCCCAAGTCCGTCGATATCGACATCACCAACAGGTGCAACCTCCGGTGCGCCTACTGCTACCATTTCGACAGCCCGGGAGACGTGGACAGCGACCTGAGCACCGATCAGTGGCTCCGTTTTTTTGAGGAGTTGGGGCGGTGTGCCGTTATGGAGGTTTGCCTTGCCGGCGGAGAGCCCTTCGTGCGCAAGGACCTGAAGCAGCTCATCGACGGCATCGTAACGAACCACATGCGGTTCCAGATCCTGAGCAACGGGACGCTCCTCACCGACGACATGGCCGCCTACCTGTCGGCAACAAAGCGCTGCAACTCCGTCCAGGTCTCCATCGACGGCGCCACACCCTCCTCCCACGATGCCTGCCGCGGCGAGGGCACCTTTATGAAGGCTGTGGGCGCCATCAATATTCTCAGGCGTCATGGTATTTCCGTGGCCGTCAGGGTAACCATTCACCGGCACAACGTGTACGACCTCGATAACATCGCCCGATTTCTCCTTGAAGAGGTCGGCCTGCCGGGCTTTTCCACAAACTCGGCCGGCTATATGGGGCTCTGCCGAAAAAATAACGAGCACGTGAGCCTCACGCCGGGGGAGCGAAGCCACGCCATGAGGGCACTCCTCGACCTCGCGGAAAGATATAACGGCCGCATCAGCGCCGCCGCCGGGCCCTTGGCCGAGGCGCGCATGTGGACGGAGATGGAGCGCGCGCGGCGCGAAGGCGGCGAGATTTCGAACCGGGGATACCTGAGGGCCTGCGGCGGCATGTGGAGCAAGCTCGCCGTGCGCGCAGACGGCGTCATGGTGCCGTGCAACATGATGAGCCACATCCCTCTCGGCACCATCAACCGTGACGATATGGCGGATGTGTGGCAGAACCACGAAGCCCTGTGGCGCGTCCGTAACCGCCGGGACATTGCGCTCAGCGAGTTTGAGTTCTGCGCCGGCTGCGACTACATCCCCTACTGTACGGGCAACTGTCCTGGCCTGGCCTACACGCTCACAGGGAAGGACGAACACCCCAGTCCCGATGCGTGCCTGAAGAGATTCCTGGAGGCGGGAGGGGAGTTGCCGTGATGAGCGGAGTGGTAGAAGAGCGCCCTCGAGGGGGCTTGAAGAGCGGAGGCAGAGCCTCCTTGAAGAGCACTTCGTTTGATGAGCGCCCGCAAGCGGGCTTGAAGGGAAAAGAAGGAACAGGCAAAGTCTTGGGACAAGCATTTAGGTTCGGGTTTGAGAGATTGGAGGTCTGGCAGGAGGCTGTTGCCCTAGCAGATTTTATTATAGAGCTTCTGGAGCACATTCCGGAGAATCACTACCTAAGGCTTGTGGGGCAGATGCAGGCCGCAGCAGCAAGTGTGTCACAGAACATCGCTGAAGGCAAAGGAAGGCAGCACAAAAAAGAGTTTATCCAGTTTCTGTACATCGCGCAGGGATCTCTCTTCGAGGTTGTGACATTAACAGAGATTTTCGCGAAAAGAAATTTGTTGGCCACAGAGGCTGTTCAACAAATTCGCGAGAAGGCAACGTTAATCGATGGAAAGATTCTCGCTCTCATAAAGTTTCTCCGAGGCCGCCAAGAATGAAAAGCAAGAAGTCCAAGAGTACGTCGTCAAGCGAAGCGCTCGTCAAGCGAAGCGCTCGTCAAGTCCCGCGAAAGCGGGACGCTCGTCAAGGGCGCGCAGCGCCCGCTCCTCAAGCGGAGCGTTCCATTCCACCGCTCGGGACCATTTATTTCTATTTGACGGAAGGGTGCAACCTCGCCTGCCGGCATTGCTGGATCGCGCCGAAGTACCAGGCGGGAAGCACCGTCTATCCGTCGGTGCCCTACGAGCTCTTCGTCAGCATCGTCAAGCAGGCGAAGCCCCTGGGTCTCGGCTCCGTCAAGCTCACGGGCGGCGAGCCGCTCCTCCACCCGAACATTGTGGAGATTCTGCGGTTCATACGGGCCGAAGAGCTGGGGCTGACCATCGAAACGAACGGGCTCCTCTGTACCCCGGAGATCGTTGAAGAGATCAGGCAGTGCAAGAATCCTTTTGTGTCTGTCAGCGTGGATGGTGCGTGCGCCGAGACCCATGAGTGGGTCCGCGGCGTCGAGGGCTCCTTTGAGATGGCATTGACGGGTATTCGGAACCTCGTCGCCGCCGGCTTCAAGCCCCAGATCATCATGAGCATCATGCGGCGCAACCTCAACGAAATAGAGGAATTGGTAGCCCTGGCCGAGGAGATCGGTGCAGGCTCCGTCAAGTTCAACATCGTCCAGCCCACGGCCAGGGGTGAGCGCATGCACGAGCAGGGTGAGACGCTGACGATCGAGGAACTCCTCGATCTGGGTGAGCGCTTTGAGCGGGAGCTGGAGGCAAAGGCCAAGGTGCGCCTCATCTACTCGCACCCCCACGCCTTCCAGCCCTTGAGCCACATGTTCGGCCAGAACGGCGACGGGTGCGGCCGCTGCAGCATCATGACGATCCTCGGCGTCCTCGGCGACGGCTCCTATGCGCTCTGCGGCATCGGTGAGAGTGTGCCGGAACTCATCTTCGGCCATGCCGCTGCCGATCCCCTGGAGAAGGTCTGGAAGGAAACCCCCATTTTGAACGAGATCAGGGAGGGGCTCCCTACCCGTCTCGAAGGCATATGCGGCGACTGCGTGCTCAAGGGCATGTGTCTCGGCAGTTGCGTGGCACAGAACTACTATCGCGATAGGAACCTCTTCGCGCCTTTCTGGTACTGCGAAGAGGCGAAACGGCTCAACAGGTTTCCGGAGAGTAGGGAAGGGAGGAAAAATGAGCGCTGCGCTTGATGAGCGGGCGCAAGGCGCCCTTGAAGAGCGGAAGCGGGGCTTCCTTGAGGAGCGCCCCCGAGGGGGCTTTATGAGCGGCGGTGCGTTGCAAATGGTTACAGTTAAGAGCATGCTGTTCGCTCCCATGGGAACCCATAATATAGTAGTACTTCGTGTTGGGTAACATTCAGTGCCAATTAGGAGGGGAGTCCATGAAAGCACAAGAAAGATTGAGTTACGAAATTCCAACACTGACGGGTCTATCACCACAGCCGGAGGCCATGGGCCATTGCGTCACGGGCACTGTCGCATCGACTGACCCACAGATTTGCACCACAGGAGAAAGGACGGCGAACCAGCATCGCTGCAACCCGGGGAGCGACACGGGCGCCAATAATAGTTGCGACTCTGGGGCAAATGCAACTGCACATGCTTGCGTAAACGGTGGGGATACGAAGCTGCTCATAGGATGCGATAGCGGCACCGAAGTCAGCGGTGCATGCGGCAATGGTACAAAGCCAACTTAGGAAGGCCACGGTGCGGCGGCTACGGCATAACCTATTGCACCTGCGCTAAGATGGGGCGAAGCGACCACAAACTCAGGATGCTTTTTTGTGGCTCGCCCACTAGTTTACTACAGCAGTGGGCTGGCACTATTCAGCTTATTAGTGCCCTTACTATCTGCAAAGCGCGAATCGAACTGGTTCTGCAATTGGCCCTCCTAACCTGTTTTGTGGGATGTGTCGAGGGCCGTTTTCATTCCGTGTCGACGGGAAGAGGGTTCAGTGAATTGACCAACATACTCAACAAGGCAAGGCGGCCTTTTACCCAAGTATCTTCCGAACTTCACGCCACCCTCGGTCCACTCAGATACAAGCTCGTCGCCCATGACGCGCATGGTCGCATTGCTTTGATGGCTTTACGAGACGCCGCCGCCTGCGAGAGCCGCGACCAATGCTCTGATCGGCTTATCCACGCTCTTGCCTTCATACCGAACGAGGGCGATGCTGCAGACATGCGTACAGGTCGCCTATCCGCCCGACTCCGAGATGCGGTTGGGCTCGATCTGCCACGGAGCGGCTGGAGCCATCAAGATGATGATTGTGGCTGGGTGTCCTGGCTCAACAGCCAGACCAATCAGTCGCTGTGGACCGCCTTTACCGCGAGCAACCACTTCGCGTGCAACCTTCAGCTTCCCTGGCTATGCGTTTCCCATGATATTGTGGAGCACGGCGGGGCAATCATCCATGCTGCGATAGCGGCCAAAAATGATGTCGCCGTTGCATTTATGGCCCCCTCAGGAGGGGGAAAGAGCACGGTGCTGTCCCACCTGCCCGACTCGTGGCTTAGGCTCGCAGATGATGCCGCACTGGTCTGGCGCGACGCAACTGGCACCCCTTACGCAAGCCCGCTTCCAACTCGGAGCGTTCTCATTGGGAGTAAACATGCAGTATCTGGCACAACGCCATGGAGGCTAAGCCTTTCGGCTCCACTCAAGGCATTATTTTTTCTTGAAAAAGGACCTTCGCCCGCCTTAGAACCAATTTCAAAAGCGCAACTCTTTCTAAGACTTTATGCAGCCCTCCTTGTCTTTATACCTCGCGATAAAGGTGCAATTATTAAGAAGAGGCGTATGTTCACGCTAGCGGAAAAGCTAAGTCAAACGATACCCTCATGGATTCTCCGCGTAGACAAGCAGGGAGACTATTGGCACCTAGTCGAAGGCGAGCTGACAAAGTTTTCAAAGAACACTTAGGGAACCCTGGGCTCAGCTCTTAAAATATCAGTTCCGCAGGCTCCATAGTTCCGCGTGGCATGTCCGCTCAACAACGAGCCTCGTGGTGGCAACCTGCGGGGTATCTGAGGA
>CAZYVU010000031.1:0-37602 GCA_964651435.1 uncultured Pseudomonadota bacterium | reverse complement strand
AGACCCTTACCCCCCGGGGAGGCACGAAGACCGCCTCCCCGGGGGGTTTTCTTTGTACAGGTCTGCCGTCCCGGGGCGACTCCGGCAAGGCTCTGCCGCTGGACAAAAAGAAAACTTGCATTTTCTATCCGCTTGAGTGGAAAATGGTTGCACTCGCACGAATGAGGATCTCAAAGATGGATCCTCTGGTCATTTTGGAAGCCTCGAAACGAAGGGAGGATGGGCGGATGCATCGGGCACTCGGCAGGATCGGTATAGTCTCATGAACTCTACGGCCGGATTCGACAACGCCGGGTATATCAAGGAGCAGACGGCGGAGATCCTTGAACGGGCCAGGATGTTTGATAACAAGCTGTACCTTGAGTTCGGCGGCAAGCTCCTGTATGACTACCACGCCGCCCGGGTGCTGCCCGGATATGACCCGAACATAAAGATGCGGCTCCTGTCGGAGCTAAAGGATCAGGCGGACATCCTCCTCTGTATATTCGCCGGGGACATCGAGCGCAAGAAGATACGGGCCGATTTCGGCATCACCTACGATTCGGACGCCCTCAAGCTCATCGACGACCTTCGGCACTGGGGCATCAACGTGCTCGGCGTCAACATCACCCGCTTCGATGACCAGCCTGCCGCCACAGTCTTCAAGAACATGCTGGAGAGGCGTGGCATACGGGTCTACACCCACCGGTACACAAAGGGTTACCCCACGGACGTGGAGCGTATCGTAAGCGACGAGGGATACGGCGCCAACGAATATATCGAGACGCGGAAGCCCCTTGTCGTCGTCACGGGCCCCGGGCCGGGAAGCGGAAAGCTGGCCACCTGCCTGTCGCAGCTTTACCACGACTACCACCGCGGCATAAGGTCGGGTTATGCCAAGTTCGAAACCTTCCCCATCTGGAACCTGCCTCTCAATCACCCCGTCAACGTGGCCTATGAGGCTGCAACGGCGGATATAAAGGATTTCAACCTTATCGACCCCTTTCACCTGGAGGCCTACGGAAAGGTGGCTGTGAACTACAACAGGGACGTGGAAATTTTTCCCGTGCTGCGGAGGATCATGGAAAAAATCACCGGGGGCGAGTCGTTCTACAAGTCACCGACGGACATGGGCGTCAACCGGGCCGGATTTGCCATAATCGATGATGAAGTGACGAGACGGGCGGCCCTTCAGGAGGTGATCCGCCGTTACTTCCGCTACCGGTGCGAGTACGCCATGGGTTTTACAGACAAGGAGACGGTCCAGAGGGCGGAGCTCTTTGTGGAGAACTGCAACCTTGAACCGGGGCACCGCAGCGTCGTAGGGCCCGCCCGCGCAGCCGCTTCGGCGGCCCGCAACAAGGATAAGGGCAACAACGGCATCTACTGCGGCGCCGCCATCGAGCTCAAGGACGGGACCATCGTTACGGGAAACAACTCCCCGCTCATGCACGCCGCCACAAGCCTCATCATACGGGCCATCAAACACCTCGCCGGCATCCCCGACAAGCTCACGCTTCTGCCCGACCACATAACGGACTCGGTGCGGAAGCTGAAAACGGAAATCCTGAACGAAAAGTCAGTAAGCCTCGATCTCGAAGAGGCCCTCATTGCCCTCAGCATCAGCGCCGTTACCAATCCGGCTGCCCAACTGGCCCTGGAAACGCTGAAGGAGCTCCGCGGCTGCGAGGTCCACATGACCCACATACCCACGCCGGGGGACGAGGCAGGGCTAAGACGCCTTGGGGTAAACCTGACGAGCGATCCCGATTTTGCAACAAAAAATCTCTTTACCACCTGACGACCCTCCGGGACCGGCCACACCTCACATTCCCGCTTGATCCACGGCAAATGGGAGCCCGTCCTTTACTCTTGAGGCAATCCCGTTTACTATATGTATCGCCCGTGGGCAAACATGGGCGCCGGGGCACGCATGGAAATCTACAACGTCGTTTCTTTTTTCGGCATCTTCGCCTTCGTCGCCTTTCTCGCCCTCCTATCCCGGAGCAGGAGAAGGATCAGCCTCCGCGTCGTCGCCTGGGGCATGGCACTCCAGGCCGCCGTGGCCCTCTTTATCTTTCTCTTCCCTCCCGGTCGCCGCGTCATACTCTTCGTCAACGATGTCACCACCGGGGTCATCGGCAGCTCCTTTGCCGGTACAAAGTTCCTCTTCGGCCTCCTGGCCATACCGCCGGGGGAGCCGGGGTCCCTCGGGTTCATCCTGGCCTTCCAGGCACTGCCTTCCATCGTCTTTTTCGCCGCACTGATGGAGCTTCTGTACTATGTCGGCTTTATGGAAAGGATGATCGGCCTCTTCGCCCGCGTCTTCACACGAACCATGGGCATCAGCGGCGCCGAAGCGCTCTGCGCCTCGGCCCAGATCTTCCTCGGCATCGAATCAAACCTGACGGTGCGCCCCTACCTCACGAAGATGACCCGGTCGGAGCTGATGGTCGTTCTCACAACGGGTATGGCCACCATCGCGACCAGCGTCCTTGCCCTCTACGTTATCATCCTTTCGTCAAGCTTTCCTGCCGTCGCCGGACATCTCGTTTCGGCCTCCATTCTTCTGGCACCGTCTGCCATTTTGGCCGCCAAGGTGCTCTTCCCCGAGACGGAGAGTCCGCTCACGCTGGGCAAGGCCGTCACGGTGGAGTACATGAAGGCCTCGGGCCCCGTCGAGGCGATCATCAACGGCGCCATGTCGGGCGTAAGAATGGTCGTCGGCATTGCAGCGCTGCTGCTCGCCTTCATCGGGCTCATCAACCTCGCCGACCTGGGCCTCTCGCAACTGGGAAAGGGGCTCGCCTATGTCACGGGGCTCAGCCTTGACCTCAGCTTTCACACCCTTCTCTCCTACCTTTTCTACCCCTTCACCATCGCCATGGGAGTTCCTCCGCAGGATGCCCTTGCCATCGCCAAGGTGCTCGGAGAGCGGATCATCGAAACGGAGGTGAAGTCCTATCAGGACCTGGCGATGCTCGTAAAGGAGGGAAAGATTGCCTATGAGCGGAGCGTCGTCATCGCCACTTATGCCCTCTGCGGATTTGCCCACATCCCGTCGCTGGCCATTTTTGTGGGCGGAACGTCGAGCCTCGTTCCGGAACGAACAAAGGACATCGCAGGCCTGGGGCTCTGGGCGCTCCTTGCCGCCAACGTGGCCTGCCTTATCACCGGTGCGGTGGCGGGCCTTTTCTACACGGGAGGATCAGGCGCCTTTCTTCGCTGACAAGGGATGATAGCGCCTTCCCTTTATTGCACCGTCTTTCTTGCTGCCTTTACGACCTTTGCCTTCGCGGGCAGACACAGCCCTATGCAGGCGATTCTCTCCATGGGCCCTATCCCCTCAGCCCTATGCCTTCGCCTTCGGATACTTGACGAAAAACATGAGGACCGCCGCAAAAAAGGCAACGACGATGGCGGCAACGAAGGGAACGAAAAAGGAGCCTGTCAGGTCCCTGACGTGGCCGCCGAGGCGATTGGCGATGATGGCGCCGGAGCCGTAAAATATGGTGAGCCCCCCTATGACGGTCCCCATCACCTCTTTGCGGAAATAGTCTCCCCCGCTTGCGCCATACATGGGAAAGGTGGCGCCGAAAAAGGCCCCGAGGAAACCGATGCTGACAAAAAGGGCCGTCTCGTTGGCGCCGGCAAGAACGATGCAGAGGATGCTGATGGCGATGCACAGGTTGGACAGGAGAATGGTGAGGCGCCTGCCGATATAGTCCGATGCCATGGGTATGGTGAGAACCCCGGCAATCTGTCCCATCCCATGGATGGTGGCGAGGAGGGACGCCCGTCCGTAGGCAAGGCCAAGCTCATAGCGGGCATAGTCGACCATGAAGGTGAGCGTCATGTAGAGTGCGGCAGCCACAAGCAGATAGGACAGGCCGATGAGCCAAAAATTGGGCATGCCGAGGATTTCGACGTATTGCGTTTTCGGTTTCTCGCCTGCAGCGGCCGGCCCCGAAGGCCCCGCGGCCTCCGCCGGGGTTCCCCACGCCTCAAGACCTTTGTCCTCCGGTTTGCTTCGTATGAGAAGGGCGTTGACGATGACCATGAGAAAGGCTGCGGCACCCAGGATATACCAGCAGTACCGCCAGCTCCAGTTCGCCACAACAAAGGGATAGAATTTCCCCATGGTGGCAAAGCCGAGCCCGAAGCCCGTCGACAGGATGCCGAGGGCCATGCCTTTCTTCTTTATGAAGAACCAGCGCTGAACCAGCGTTATGATGGGCGTCCACATGGCGGCGCCCCCCATACCCACGATGCCGTAGAAAAGACAGGCCTGCCAGAAGCTCTGGGCCGTCCCCATGAGCACGGTGCCGAGGCCGAGAATGACACAGAAGGACGCGATGACTCTCCTGGCGCCGAGGCGATCCGTTAGGTAGCCGGTAAAAAGCGAGAAAAGGATGTAGACGATGAAATAGGAGTTGAAGATGTCCCCGCCCTGGCGACGGGTGAACCCCAGGGTCCGTATCATTTCGGGCAGCAAGACGCTGTATCCGAGCCGTATCCCGTAGTTGATAAAGAGATCGACAAAACAGACTGCCAGTATGATCCACGCCCAGTGGATTCCCGCTGCCCCCCTATTGCCATCGTTCGGTGCCATTATTTCCCTCCCCCTTGCGTCCAAAAAAATCGTTGTGGTTGCTTCGCCCTGCTCTTTCAATTCTACTCGCACGGTCGCCACATCGCAAGCAAGGATCGCCGAAAAAATGAACCCCCCCTCAGCAGGCTGTCAGGAATCATTGAGATTGAAAGAGGGGAAGGAACCTGCTACTATTCTGAAGATTATGGACCTTTTCGGCAACGAGACGCGCCAGGACGACGTTTCGCGCAAGCCCCTGGCCGACAGGATGCGGCCGCGAACGATGGAGGACTTTGTGGGCCAGGAGCACCTGCTCGGGCCGGGCAAGATCCTCAAGGTTCTTCTTGATAAAAAGGATGTCCCCTCCATCGTCCTCTGGGGGCCCAGCGGCGTGGGAAAGACGACCATCGGCTGGCTCATCGGCAAGGCCATGCGTCTTCCCTTCATCTCCTTAAGCGCCGTTTCCATAGGCGTCAAGGAGGTCAAGGAGGTCGTCCAGAAGTCGAAGGCGCAGAAGATCGTGCTCTTCGTCGACGAGTTTCACCGGTTCAACAAGCTGCAGCAGGACACCTTTCTGCCCCACGTCGAGAACGGGGACATTATCCTCATCGGCGCCACGACGGAAAACCCGTCCTTCGAGATCATCTCCCCGCTTCTGTCCCGGCTCCGCGTCCTGACGCTCGCGCCCCTTACGAAGGACCACCTTGCCCTTATTCTAAAGAGGGCGCTGGTGGACGACGCGGAACTCAAAGATGCGGGGCTGACGGTGGACGATGAGACCGTCGATGAGATGGCCGCACTGGCCAACGGCGACGCGCGGCGGGCCCTCAACCTCCTGGAGATCTCCTGCAAGATGGTGCGGCAGTCCGGCGGCAAGGGGGGCATCATCGATCATGCCATCGTCAGGGAGGCCTACCAGCGGAACGTAGCCGTCTACGACAAGACGGGAGAGTATCACTACGACCTCATCAGCGCCTTTCACAAGAGCATACGGGGCTCCGATGTGGACGCTGCGCTCTACTGGATGGCACGGATGATCGAGGGCGGCGAAGACCCTCTCTACATAGCGCGGCGCATGGTCCGGGCCGCCTCCGAAGATATCGGCAACGCCGACCCCTCTGCGCTGACGCTCTCCATCTCGGCCATGCAGGCCTTCCAGTTCCTCGGGCCGCCGGAGGGGTACCTGGCGCTCGCCCAGGCCGCCGTCTATCTCGCCCTCTCGGAGAAAAGCAACGCCATCTACAAGGCCTACGGCGCCGTGAGCAGAGACGCCAAAAACCTCCCCGAATACCCGGTGCCCATGCACATCCGGAACGCCCCCACAAAGCTGATGGATGAGCTCGGCTACGGCAAGGGCTACCTTTATGCCCACGACTTCCCCGGCGCCATCGTCAAGCAGGAGCACCTTCCGACGGAAATGAAGGGCAAGCACTACTACAACCCAACGAACCGGGGTGTCGAGAGACGGCTCCGCGAGTTCATGGAGCGGGTGCGCAAGGTCCAGCAGCAGGGCGGGGGAGACGGATAAGGTTTGCCCCTGAGCAATCTGCGGGCTATCGTTCAGATGAACGCACAAGGACCTACGGGTCGCAAGGAACACAGGGCTTTTCTGAAATTGTCCACAAAGGAATGCTGTACGACCAGGCCGAACAGGTAAAGGGGTTACCGTTAGTCGTTACCCTTCATCGTCAGCGAGATACGTCTGCGGGCGAGGTCCACATCGAGGACGGTAACGGTGACCTTTTGGTGGACCTTGACGACGTCGCCCGGGTTCTTGACGTAGCGGTCCGAGAGCCGGCTCACGTGGACGAGGCCGTCCTGGTGGACGCCGATGTCAACAAAGGCGCCGAAGGCGGTGACGTTGGTGACGATGCCCGGAAGACGCATGCCCGCCTTCACATCCTCCATCTTCTCGACACCTTCCATAAAGGCCACCGTCTCGAACTGCTCCCTTGGGTCCCGCCCCGGCTTGGCAAGCTCGTCCATGATATCACGGAGCGTCGGAAGCCCCACGGTCTCGGACGCATATCTTCTGAGATCGATACGGCCTCTCAGGGCCTCTTTTGCCATGAGGTCGCCAACAGACGCCCCGAGGTCCCTTGCCATGGCCTCCACGACAGGATAGCTCTCCGGGTGGACGGCGCTCCCGTCGAGGGGGTTCTCGCCGCCGGCGATGCGGAGGAACCCCGCTGCCTGCTCGAAGGCCTTGGGACCGAGCCGCGGCACCTTCCGCAGCTCCCTCCGGGAGCGGAACGGGCCCGTCTCGTTCCGGTAAGCGATGATAGCCTTTGCCAGCCCGGGGCCCAGGCCCGAAACATAGGTCAGAAGCTCCTTGCTTGCCGTGTTGACCTCGACGCCCACACCGTTGACGCAGCTCACGACGACGTCGTCGAGGCTTTGCTGCAAGGCCTGCTGGTCCACGTCGTGCTGGTATTGGCCCACGCCGATGGCTTTTGGATCGATCTTTACCAGTTCCGCGAGGGGGTCCATGAGCCTCCTGCCGATTGAAACAGCGCCTCGAACCGTTACGTCCCGGTCCGGAAATTCCTCCCGGGCAGCCTCCGACGCCGAGTAGACCGAGGCACCGCTCTCGTTGACCATAATAACCGGTATGCCCTTCGGAAGCTTGATGCGCTTCAGAAAGGCCTCCGTCTCACGGCCTGCAGTGCCGTTCCCCACGGCAACCGCCTCGACCTGAAAGCGGCCGCAGAGTTCGAGGACCGCATTTCCCGCAGCAGCGGCCTCCCCTTCCGACCGGTGCGGAAAGATGGTCTGGGCGTGGAGAAGTTTTCCCTGGGCGTCGAGGCAGACGACCTTGCAGCCCGTCCGGAATCCCGGATCGATGGCGAGCACCCGCTTGCGCCCCAGGGGCGGCGCCAGGAGAAGCTGGCGGAGATTCTCCGCAAAGACCCTGATTGCCTCGCCGTCGGACCGCACCTTGGTCACGGCCCGCACCTCCGTTTCCATAGAGGGGAACAGGAGGCGCTTCCACCCGTCCTCAAGGGCCGCCTTCACCTGCGCTGCACCGGGGCTTGCGCCCTTGACGAAGAGACCGGCGAGCAGGCCCAGCGCCTCCTCCTCCGGCACAGCAACACGGAGGGCCAGCATCCCCTCCGCCTCGCCCCTTCGCATGGCCAGCACCCGGTGGGACGGGGCCTTGCCGACGGGCTCCTCCCAGCCGTAGTAGTCGCGGTACTTGATACCCTCCTCTTCCTTGCCCGGCATGACAGTCGTGCGGAACCGGGCCTTTGTGAGAAAGAATTGGCGGAGCTTGGCCCTCGCCCCTGCATCCTCGGCCATCCACTCGGCCATGATGTCCCGCGCCCCTGCCAAAGCATCGTCGGCCCTCGGAACGCCAAGCTCCTCGCTGATGAAGGCCCGCGCCTCGGCCGAAGGTTCCGCCGTGACGGGATCGGCTTCGTCCTGGGCAAAGAGGCGCTGCGCCAGCGGCTCCAACCCCCTTTCCCGGGCGATGGCTGCCCGTGTCCGCCGCTTGGGCCGGAAGGGAAAGTAAAGGTCCTCCAGGGCGGCCATCGTCTCTGCCCCGTTGAGGCTCTCCCGCAGTTCGTCCGTCAGGAGCCCCCGCTCCTCCAGCGAGCGGAGAATGGCAGCCCTTCGAGCTGTAAGCTCGGCAAGCTGCTTGAGGCGGTCCCGGATGGCCGCAACGGCCACTTCGTCCAGGGAAAGTGTTGCCTCCTTGCGGTAGCGGGCTATGAAGGGGATGGTGGCGCCCTCGTCGAGGAGGAGGGCAACGGCCTCCACCTGCTTTGGCAGCAGGCCCAGCTCCCGCGCGATCCTTTCTACGGGCGGTCCGCTCACAGCCCCGGTCCTCCCCGCTCCTTCAAAACACAGGAGATACCTTTTCCATCGAAGCCCGGTCTGAAGCAGCTATTGTCTGAGACACAGAATGCAGGCCTTCTGTCGCCCGACTGCCAACGATTCACCAGATCGGGCTCGCGAATCAGCGGCCGGGAAAAGGCAACATAGTCCACCAGCCCGTCCCGAACCAGCCGCTCTGCGGTCTCGAAGGACCGTATCCCCCCGACGATCGTCAGGGGGACGCGCACGGACTGCCTGTACATACGGGCCCCATCCTCATAGTATGCCTCGGGCCCCTCTCGGCCAACCCCAACCCCCTGCCTGCGGGAAGGAACGTTCGTGCCTGAAAAAGGGGTTCCGCCGCTCATCTCGATGGCATCAATGCCGGCCCCCTGGAGCATCAGGGAGGTCTCGACCATCTCCTCGACGGAGAACCCTCCGGGCAGAAAATCCTGGCAGTTGATCTTGATGGAGACGTAAAATTCCGCACCGACGGCACCCCGGACGGCATTCAACACCTCCACAACAAACCGGGTCCGGTTTGGGAGACCTCCGCCGTAGTCGTCGCGTCTCGCGTTGAACCGGGGGGAAAGAAACTGGCTCAACAGATACCCATGCGCCCCGTGGAGCTGTACCCCATCGAAGCCCGCTATCCTGGCACGGGTCGCAGCGGCGGCAAATGCCTCGACGACCGTTGCGATGTCCTCCCGGCCCATCTCCCTTCCGGCAGGGCCGGACTTTGCCTCTGCTGCCGAGGGCCCCATGGCCTCGACGCCCGTAAGACGGTAATCGGCGCGAGAACCTGCGTGGGCAAGCTGCATGACAACCTTGCCGCCCGAAGTGTGAACGGCCTCGGCCATCCGGGACAGTCCCGGAATCAGGGCGTCCGAATAGGCCCCAAGCTGCCGGGGGGTAGCCTGGCCCTCCCTGCTCACGTATGCGTGACCCGTAATAATGAGGCCAATGCCGCCCCTCGCGAGATCCGCCATCACGCCAATCAGCCTGGGGGTTACCGAGCCGTCGGCGCCTGCGAGCCCCTCCCACGTGGCCGAGCGGACACAGCGGTTTTTTAGCTCAAGATGCCTGATGGATGATACCTCAAAAAGGTGGGCCATGGATGCTCTCCTGTTGCGTCTCGCCTCCGGGAGGGCCGTCAGCCGCTTGTTCGTCCCCAGCCAAAAGTTCGGGTTCGGAAGCATTCCTGGGTCGGGATTGAGCGGGTTTCCGAAAACCGCTATTTCCGCCTCTTTTGTTAAAAACAGCTCCCGCCACGTTTCGAAAGACGCACTACCTCCTGAAGGTGGCACGGACCGTTGCGTCACCGTCCACCGTGAAAGTGCAGGTCGGTTCCGACCCTGCACACGGAGAGCCGAACCCTCCCCAACCGATAAACCTGTAGCCCTCCTGTGGTGTTGCCGTAAGGGTTACGGAGGTCTGCGCGGGGAAGTCGCCCGAGCAGTCGCTGCCGCAGGCGATACCTGGCGGGTCACTCGTAATGGTACCTGCGTCTATCCAGGCCGGCATTCTGGCCACCCTCACCGTATAATTCCGCATGGCCTTAAATAGGGCCTTTACCGTGTACGACTTGTCCATCGTGAGCAGGCAGTCCTCCGTGCCGGAGCAGGCGCCTGACCACCCGTGGAAAACGGCCCCGTCGCCCGGTGTGGCCTTGAGGGTAACCTTCGTCCCCATATGGTACGTGTCGGTACATTTCGATCCGCAGTCTATGCCCTCGGGAACGCTTGTCACCGTGCCGGCACCGGACTTCTGGACCGTCAGGTTGGCCATATCCTTCGAGGCCTCGAGCACGCTGATCCGCTGCTTGGAAACGGCAGGGCACTTGGTCAGATCGTTGATGAGCTTACCGGTCGTCGTAAACGCGGCAAGGATATCGTCCAGGGATGCGTTTGGCTTCACCTGCCGCATGACTGCCCAGGCACCCGAGACCTGGGGTGCGGCCATGGAGGTGCCGTCGTAGCTCCTGTACCCTCCGCCGTCTTCGTTGGGAATGGACGACAGAATATCCGAGCCGGGCGCAAGGAGGGTCATGAAGCCGGCACTGTTGGAATAGTCCGCCACGCTGTCGTCCTTGTCCGTTGCGCCGACGCTGACGGCCGTGGAGATGCAGGCGGGCACCCCGATCTGCCCACACAAACGGGCGTTTCCGCTGGAGATAATGCTCACGATGTCGGCGGCCCGAAGGTTGTCGATGTCGGCCTTCAGCGACCCATACTGATCATCGCAGTTGGTGTCATACCCGCCGCCGCCGAGGCTCATGTTGACGGCGGCTATCTTAAAGCTACCCCGCAAAGAGTAGACCCTTTCAAGGGCCTTCTTCAGGTCCGATATCAAGACTTTGACGCACGGCGGACCGCCCTGATCCCTGCACTGAAGCTGGTCATCGGTACGGCTGAACACCTGCATGGCGATGAGTTGCGCCTCCGGGGCGACCCCGGGTCCGGGGCTACCGGCGATACCTCGCCGCCCCGCTACGATACCCGCCACGTGGGTGCCATGGCTGCACTGGCCCCTGGGGCAGTTGCCGCTGATGTACGGAAGGGCCGAGTCGGTGGCCGTCGACTCCTCGACCTGGCCGGGGCAGAGGGACGAATACCGCGTCGTCGCATCGTTGGTCGAATAGCAGGCCTCCGACACAACACTGCCGACCAGATAGGGGTGACTCTTGTCCACGCCCGTATCGAGGACCGCAACGACATAACCCTTTCCCGTCTTGCCTTGGGAGTGCAGGGTTGTGGCCCCGATGAGACCCAGGCTGTAGTTGACGGCCGAGGGAGGCAGTGCAAGGTCCTCCTCGATGCGAACCACGGACGGCGATGCGGCAAGGGCCTCAAGCACATCCTTGTCGACGGTCATGGCGACGTATGGGGTGTACTGGTATTGGTAGAAGGAATGGGGCACCTTTCCCCGAACAAAAAGGCTCGCGAGGAGGGCTTCCTGGGCCAGGGCAATGGCGGAACGCTGCTCCTGAATACCCTTTTCCGTCAGCGTGGGCTCGGGCGCGAAGGCATTGTTTACCCTGACGATGACGCGAACGGCGCCCTCACTGTCAACCTTGGAAAGGAGTGATGCATGGGCCTCCGGGCCTGCCGCCCTGGCCGCCAAATCGTCGGCAACGGAGCCTGACGGGGCCCACAAGAAGCAGCAGAGCACCGTGGCCGCGAGAACGAGAAACTTGCTTCCGGCAACCCTTGCAAAGTAATGGTCCATTTGATCCCTCCCCATTTCTCCTCCCGGAGCGCTTCTCTATTCTTCTTTCAGCATTATGACGTCGATCTTGCCCCGGAGTTTTTCGGCAAAGAGCTCGGCCTCCATGCGGGTCCCGATGACGGCGCCGTAGTGCATGGGTATGGCAACGTCAGGCTTGATCTCGAGGGCAGCGTGCGCAGCCTCTTCGGCCGTCATGACATAGGTGCCCGAAACGGGCAGAAAGGCGATGTTGATGTTCTTGAGATCCCGCATCTCCGGTATATGGTCCGTGTCGCCGGCAAAATAGAGCCGCTTGCCCTGCACGGTGATGACATAGCCGACGCCGTCCTTTTCCAGTGGGTGATACTGCTTTCCAATGTTGTAGGCGGGCACTGCCTCAATCCCTATGCTATCGATTTGTGTGGTCTGGCCCCGCCTTACGATCCTGGCACTGACCTCACCCCGAAGCCGGAGGGCGCACGATAGCGATGTCACTACCACCGTCGTCGGCTTCATGATCTTCCGCACGTCTTCCGGAGAGCAGTGGTCGTAGTGGTCGTGGGTGACGAGAATGATGTCGGCCTTGGGCAGCGTGTCCTTGGCCTTGAGCCGAAACGGATCGGTATAGATGACTTTTTCCGCGTCGATCCTAAACGTGTCGTGGCCGAGCCAGTGGACATTCTTTACGAACTCCTTGGAATCGGCCGTGTCGGCAGAGACCCCCGAAGCACAGAGGAGCACCATAGCAATGACCGGCAAAAAGAACCAACGTCTCATGACAACCTCCTTCACTCATTGGGATACATCGTTGTGCAACGCATTTTAAATCAAACGGACGAAAAAATACAGCGAAAGCCGCCTTGCAAGAGGCCCCCGGCCCTGATATGATTTTGGTCTATCTATGGAATTCGGCGAGAACCGTTTGATCAAGAAGCTGAGGGCCTTTTCGGGGTCAGACCCAGCGATTGTGCGGGGCATAGGCGACGACTGCGCGGTCGTAGACATGCCGGCGGGAAGGTACGTTTTCACGCAGGACGCAATGGTGGAGAACGTTCATTTCACCTTCGCCATGTGCCCGCCTCGCGCCGTCGGGAAGAAGGCGCTCTACGTCAACATTTCGGACATCCTTTCCATGGGGGCCAAACCCCTCTACTACCTGGTGACGCTCGGACTGCCGGCCGGCACAGCGTACCGAACCGTCCGGGCCCTCTATGAGGGCATGGCAGCGGTCTCTTCGGCCTTTGGCCTGTCTCTTCTCGGAGGGGACACGGTGGCAACGGAAGGATCCTTTTTCATAGACGTGTCCATGACGGGAAGGGTCGTTGGGGAACACCATCTGGGCAGGAACACGGCGAAACGGGGCGACCTCGTGGCCGTCACGGGACCGCTCGGGGAAAGCGCCTACGGGCTCAGCCTGCTCCGGTCGGGCCTCCGACCGAGGGGAGCGAGGCGGTTCATCAACCGGTACCGGAGCCCCGAACCCCCCTACCCCGTCTGGCAGGAACTGATGAAACGTGGTATACCTAATGCCATGATGGATATCAGCGACGGGTTGCTTCTGGACCTGGAACGCATGATGGAGGAAAGCCGTACGGGTGCCTTCATAGTGCTGGAAGACGTACCTGTTCCGCGGGCCATTGAAGGCCCCGACAAGATTCCTCTCGGGCTTGCCGGCGGTGAAGACTACCAGCTTCTTTTCACGTTTCGCCCCGGCAAGAAGGATGATGTTCTCCAGTTGCGGAAGTCCCACCCGGACGTGGCCATCATCGGTGAGGTGGTCGACGGCCACGGCGTGACCGTTTTCGACAAGGGCAGGAAAGTACCGGTTTCAAACAAAGGATACGAGCACTTCGGGATACCAAAATGAAAAAGCAAATCTTCGTGAAGGATATCGTAGGCCCCGACATGGCAGTGAAGGACTACTTCCTTGTGGCGGCCAAGACCCAGTCACTGACCAAAGAGAACAAGAAGTATCTTGCACTGACCCTGAGGGACAGCAGCGGCTCTATTGAAGGCAGGGTCTGGGAGGAAGAGGACGTCCGGAGGCTGGCCGGGGGATTCGAGACAGGGGACATCGTGCGCATCGCCGCCAAGACAAGCCTCTTCCAGGGAAAGGTGCAGCTCAGGGTGCGCGATGCGGTCAAGGTGGACGAAAAGATGGCGCCGGGAGAACTGAAGAATTTTTATTCCGGGCCGGAGAAAGACACCCAGGAGCTGGTCGAAGGCTACAGGGGTCGCGTGGCTCGCTTCACAGACGCCCACCTTCGGTCGCTCTTCGCCGTCATCGACGGGCGGCCGGGGCTTCTGGACAAATTCTTTCTTGTCCCCGCCTCTGTAGGCGTGCATCACGTTTACCCCGGGGGACTTCTCGAACACTCCCTGACTGTCGCCGACCTGGCCGAAAAGGTTTCGTCCGTTATCGGGGGCAACAGGGAGATTGTGGTGGCGGGCAGCCTCCTGCACGACATCGGCAAGGTCGAGGAAATAGAGATGCGCGATGGCTTCGCCTATTCCGACAGGGGCAGACTGCTGGGCCACATAACCCTGGGGGTCATGATTCTGGAGGACCTTCTCAGGGACGTCGGCAACTTTCCCCCTGTCCTTGCCGACATGCTGTCACACATCATCGTGAGCCACCACGGCATGGAGGAGTGGGGCTCACCCCGCAAGCCGATGAGCATAGAGGCCCTCATCGTCCACTATGTCGACAACCTGGACGCAAAGGTCATGGGCGTCAGGGAATACATGCGGGAAAACATGGCGGACAAGCGGTGGACCGACTATCACCGCCTCTACGAATCACGATTTTTTAAATTACCGGAAGGCCCATATGGAAGTGAGACGGATATTCGTTGACAAGCTGAAAATGAGGAACGGCCTGGCACTTCTCACCGGTCCTCCTCACAAGTACGTCACGCAGGTGTTGCGAAGAGGCGTCGGCGACCGCATCGACCTACTGGATGGCAAAGGCTACCTCTATCGCTGCAATATCAACTCCATACGGAGCAAGGAGATATTTCTTCAGGTCGTGGACGTGATCCACAACCCCGAGGAAAAAAGGCCCAAAGTAACGCTCTTTGTGAGCCCTATCAAAGGTCCGCGCATGGACTGGCTTGTTGAAAAGGTAACGGAGCTGGGTGTGGACACGATTGCCCCGACCCTCTTCAAGAGAACGATCATCAAGGTTGATGAAAAGGAGAAGGCCAAGGCCGATCGGTGGCGTCGGATCGCCGTGGAGGCATCGCGGCAGTGTGGACGGTTTACCATACCCGAGGTGGCCGAGCCCATGCCGCTTCGCGCCATCATGCCCCTTGTCGAGTCCTCCAATCATCGCTGGGTTTTTTATGAACGGGAAAAGGAGGCGCCGCTGAACGCCTTTGTCGCCTCCTACTGCGAGGGGGGGATCAGTATAGTGATCGGCCCCGAAGGCGGCATCGAAGAGACGGAGATCTCGTGGCTTCGCGAAAGGGGCTTCTCGGCGTGCACCCTGGGAGAAACGATTTATCGAACGGAAACGACACCCCTCGTGGTCCTTTCGATCATCAACTACGAGTGCGCCAAAAGATGAGATGGAAGCCTTCGCGGGGAGATGCCTTCCCCGGCATCGGCCAAAGGGGAAAGGCGGGGTGCGGCTGCTTTCTCTTTTGTCTCGTCATCGCTCTCGTTGCCGTCGGCCTCTTTCTCCATCCCCTCTCGCTCCGTTTTGTGTTCAACCAGCTCCGCTACGAGGACAAGGTCTTCCCCTCCGATGCAATTTTTGTCCCGCGCTTTGCCGAGGATCGTCAGGGTGAAACCTATACGGCGGCGTTCGGCGAGCTCAAGGCAGGTAACGGCAAGGCTATCTGGATAGAGGAGGACACGATCCTGGGCACGAGCATTCTGGACCCTGTACAAAGGATGGCCAAGAATCAGGGCGTCAGGGGCGACCTCATCAAGGGCGTACACCTCAAGGGATCGTCCCCCGAAAAGATGCGCAGGCTAAGTGAACTCGCCTCGGGCCAGCAGGTCAAGAAGGTCATCGTCGTCGTCCCGGAGTATGCGTCACGGACCTATCATGCGTGTCTGGCGCCGCTGGACGGGGAGGGAAAGACGGTCTTTCTCGTTCGCCCCGTGAAGGTATCCTATTTTTTGAAGGAGGCATGGTGGAAGGATACGGTCTCGAGGGCCCTCGTATTGAGGGAATTTTCAGCCCTTGGGGGCATTTACATCGACCGGTTCAAGTACGGCGACCCGGGGAAGTGACGGTCAGGGCCCCATCGCACCCTGGGAACGCGTCGCAGAGGGTCGGTTGCCGCCACCTGCAGCCGCACGAACGATGACGCCCGCGTGCCCCATGAGAGAGACCGCAGCCGCCATTGCCCTTGCCCGCTTGAAGGGCATAGATTACGCACTGAAGAAGGCGGTCTTCGAAGGGTCCGAAAACATAGCCGGACTGTTCGAAGGCGGTGCGAGGCACTGGGGCCATGTGCCGAAGGTTGCAGCCCGGTTCACCGATTGGGCCGCCATTGACCGGGAGCTGGAAAGGCTGGACAAGATGAATGCCAGGGTCGTTACCATACGGAGCCCCGAGTACCCCGGGCTGCTGCGGCACATCCCCGACCCCCCGCTGGTCCTTTTTCAGAAGGGACCTCTGGCCGACCCCTCCCATACCATCGCCATCGTCGGGTCCAGGAGCGCCACCCTGGAGGGGATGCATTTGGCTGAACAGATATCGTGCACCCTCTCGTCGGTGGGCATAGCTGTGGTGAGCGGGTTTGCACGGGGAATAGATGCGTCGGCCCACAGGGGCGCCCTCAAGGAACAGGGAAAGACCGTTGCCGTTCTCGGCTGCGGCCTTGATATTTGCTATCCCGCTGAAAACCGGTCCCTTTTCCGCCGCATCGGAGAGGAGGGCGCCCTGCTCACAGAATACGGCCTGGGCGAACGGCCCCTGAAGCACCACTTTCCTGAGCGAAACCGCATTATCGCCGGCATGACGAAAGGGGTGCTCGTCGTGGAGGCCTCAGCGCGGAGCGGCTCCCTCATCACCGCCAGGCTGAGCAGTGACTACGGCCGCGAGGTCATGGCCATACCGGGCAACATCTTTTTCGATCCCCATCGGGGCACGAATGCGCTCATCAAGGAAGGGGCCAGGCTGATCGACTGCGCCGAGGACATTATCGAGGGCACCTTTCCCGGGCTTAAGGTGGCGAAGAAAAAGGGGATTGATATGGACGCCGATGAGCGCTATATTTATGGGTTCGTGAGCCACGAGAGAACACACGTTGAGGAGCTCATCGAGAAGAGCCGGCGAAAGGCACAGGACGTCTTGGTGATACTCACCAGGCTGCAGCTCAAGGATGCCGTTTCAGAGTTGCCGGGCGGTTTCTACGTGAGAAAATAAAGACCGCGAAAGGGAAGGAGAAGCTTATGGCTAAATCGCTGCTGGTCGTTGAATCGCCGACAAAGATGAGAACTATATCAAAATTCCTCGGCAACGATTTCATCATCAAGGCGACGAACGGCCACATCAAGGACCTCCCCAAGAGCAAGATCGGCGTAGACATCGAGAATAGTTTCACCCCCCAGTTCGAGGTTTTGAAGGGGAAGGCGAAGACGGTCGAAGAAATCCGCAAGGCAGGCTCTCAGGTAGAATGCATCTACATAGGGTCAGACCCCGACAGAGAGGGAGAGGCCATCGCCTTTCATGTTGCTGAGGCGGTAGGAAACGTCACGCCCGTCAAACGCGTTCTCTTCCACGAAATCACCCGCAACGGCGTTGTGCAGGCCATCAAGTCGCCGACGGACCTGGACGTACAAAAGTATGACGCCCAGCGCGCCCGAAGGATTCTCGACAGGCTCGTGGGATACCGTATCAGCCCCCTTCTGTGGGAAAAGGTAAAGTACGGCCTTTCCGCAGGCAGGGTACAGTCCGTTGCCCTGCGCATCGTCTGTGAGCGGGAGGACGAGATCGGCCGGTTCGTTCGCGAGGAGTTCTGGATTGTCGAGGTCGCCCTCACGCTCGAAAGCGGTGAGGTGCTGAGGGCCGTCCTGGACAGAAAGGGGGGCGACAAGATCCGCGTTGGTTCGGGAGATCAGGCAGAAGCGATTAAGGCGGACATAGCGAACAAGGTGTTCCTGGTCCTCTCCCAGGATGTGAAAGAAAAATCGATTACGCCCCAACCCCCCTTTATTACCAGCCGCCTCCAGCAGGAGGCCGCGCGGAGACTCAGGTTTGCACCAAAGAAGACGATGATGCTGGCCCAGCGACTGTACGAAGGTATCGAGATCGGCGACGAAGAAAGAACAGGTCTCATCACCTACATGCGAACCGACTCTGTGCGCGTTTCGAGCGAGGCCGTCGGAGAGGCCAGAAAGCTAATAGAGGGGTCCTACGGTAAGGCCTACCTGCCGAAAACCCCAAACGTCTTCAAGAACAAGAAGGCGCAGGACGCACACGAGGCTATCCGGCCGACCTACGTAAATCTGACGCCTGAGACCGTGAAACCCCACCTCGACAAGGACCTTTTTGCCCTGTACGACCTTATCTGGAAGCGCTTTATAGCGTCACAGATGGTGAAGGAAAGGGTCGAATCGAAGACCATAGAGATCGGCGCCGGGGATTACGTGTTCGTGGCCAGGGGAAGGCGGGTCCTCTTTGACGGCTTCACCCGCATCTACGAGGAAACGGAGGAGGACACCGACGAGGTGGCAACGCTGCCCGCCGTTTCGGAGGGAGAACGGCCATCCCTGGCGGAAACGACGTTGAGCCAGCGCTTTACCAATCCTCCGCCTCGGTATACGGAGGCATCCCTGATCAAGGTACTGGAAACAAAGGGCATAGGAAGGCCCTCGACGTACGCCAACATCGTCAGCACCATCCAGGACCGTTCCTATGTTACCAAGGAGGGCGGCCGCCTTGCGCCTACGCCCCTCGGCAAGACCGTCAACAGCCTCATGGTCGAATTCTTTCCCATCATTGTGGATGTCCATTTTACGGCACAGATGGAGGAACGCCTCGACCTCATAGAGGAGGGCAAGAAGAACTGGATCAAGTCGCTTCAGAAATTCAACCACTTCCTTGACGAGGAGCTGGACCAGGCTAAGGAGCGGATGAAGGACCTGAAAAAGGAGGAGCGACGGACCGATATCGTCTGCGACAGGTGCGGCGGGACCATGCTCCTCAGGTGGGGCAAGAACGGCGAATACCTTGTGTGCGAGAACAAGGCCTCATGCAAAAACAAGAAGAATATTACCCGCGACCCCGACGGCAACATAACCATTGCCGAGGCCGACGTCAGAGGGCTCTGCCCTGCCTGCGGCGGCAACCTGATCGAGAAAACGGGCAAGTTCGGCAGGTTTTTGGCCTGCAGCAACTATCCTGCCTGCAAGCATACGGAGCCTTATTCGCTTGGGCTGAACTGCCCCGTTGAGGGCTGCAGCGGAAAGCTGGTTGAAAAGACCTCAAAAAAGAAGAAGCGGTTCGTAAGCTGCTCCCGCTATCCTTCCTGCACCTTTGCAACCAGCGGGACACCTGTCGAGGGCCCCTGCCCCCAGTGCTCGGCGCCTTCGCTTTTCACCTTCAGAAAAAGAACTATCTGCCTCCGTAAGGACTGCGGATGGAAATCTCCGTAATCGGCGGCGGCCTCGCGGGGAGCGAGGCGGCCTACCAGTTAGCGAGGCGCGGCACAAAGGTCGTGCTCTACGAAATGAGGCCCCAATCCTTTTCGCCGGCGCACCGCTCCGAATACCTGGCCGAGCTCGTGTGCAGCAACTCCTTCAAGTCCAAGGAGCTTGGCAATGCCCACGGGCTTCTTAAGGAGGAAATGCGCATCCTCAAGTCGCTTGTCGTGGAGGCGGCAGACCGGACGGCTATTCCCGGAGGAAAGGCCCTGGTCGTGGATAGGGAGCGGTTCGCCCGGGAGGTCACGGGTCGCCTGGATGCGCATCCTTGCGTCACCGTCGTGCGAGAAGAGGTGACCGAGATTCCCGGCGGAGCCGTCATCGTCGCCACGGGCCCCCTGACCAGCCGACCCCTGGCCGATCTCATAGCGGCCCGCACGGGGGCGGGAAACCTGTACTTTTACGACGCAATATCGCCCATCGTCGAAGGCTCCTCCATAGACATGTCAAAGGCCTTTTTCGGCTCCCGCTACAGCGACAGCGCTGACGACTATCTGAACTGCCCCCTATCGGAAGAGGAGTACGGCGCCTTTTTTGAGGGGCTCACCACGGGCGAGCGGGTTGCGCTCCACCCCTTCGAGAAGATCCCTTTTTTTGAGGGATGTCTGCCCGTGGAGGTGATGGCGGACAGAGGAAGGGAAACGCTTCTGTACGGCCCCATGAAGCCCGTCGGCATCATTGATCCCGTGACGGGAAAGAGGCCCTACGCCGTGCTGCAGCTTCGCAGAGAGGACCAGGAAGGGAGGATGTTCAACCTCGTGGGATTCCAAACCAGGCTAACCTTCCCCGCCCAGGAACGGGCCTTCAGAATCGTGCCCGCCCTGCAACACGCCACCTTCCTGCGTCACGGAACCATTCATCGAAACACGTATATCAATGCCCCGGCCGTTCTCGACAGGAGCCTTCAGTTGAAGGACGACGGGAGGATCTTTTTCGCAGGCCAGCTCACAGGGGTCGAAGGATATATGGAATCAGCGGCCATGGGCCTTGTCGCAGGCATATCGGCATGGAGCTACGTCGCCGGCAGGGCGTTCTCGCCCCCGCCGGAGGGGACATGCCTGGGCTCGCTCATCACCTACATCACGACAGCGAGGGAGAACTTCCAGCCAATGAACATGAACTTCGGACTCCTGACAAACTATCGCAAGAAGGAGAAGCAGAGAGCAATCGATAATGCTCTCGCTTCCCTGGCGCACTGGGCTGCCGCGACGGAACCGGAGGCGGCGGACCGGCCGTAGCAGTGAAGGAGATACTGAAGGGCCATACTTGAGAGGAAAGAATGAACAAAATCTTTGAAGAGCTCTACAAAAAATCGATCGACCAAAAAGGCATCGGGGCATCCGATGCACAGCGCCTCTATGAGGCAGGAGCCAAGGAACCCTTTTTTCTTATGGCCCACGCCAACCGGTTGAGGGAGTATTTCAAGAACGGCACCATCAGCCTCTGCGGCATCATCAATGCCAAGTCGGGCATTTGCCCCGAGAACTGCCGCTTCTGCGCCCAGTCTGCCCACTACCACACCGAAGCCCCTGTCTATCCGCTTCTTCCGCCGGAAGAAATCATCGGGAAGGCAAGGGAGGCCTTCGCCGGCGGAGCCCGTTATTTCAGCATCGTCACGAGCGGCACAAGCGTGTCCACGCCCGAGGAGTGGGGCATCATCAACGACGCAGTTGCCCGCATCAAGGGCCTCGGGATGAAGCCTTGCGCGTCTCTCGGCCTCATCACAAAGGAGGAGGCATTAGCCATGAAGCAGGCAGGCCTCTTCCGGTACCACCATAACCTGGAAACGGCGCGGAGCAATTTTGACAACATTTGCTCCACCCATGAATACGACGAAGACATTGCTACCGTCCTGATAGCCAAAGAGGTTGGCCTCTCCGTTTGTTGCGGAGGGATTATCGGCCTTGGAGAGACGATGGAACAGCGGATCGAGTTGGCCCTGACGGTGAGGGAGCTTAAGGCCGATTCGGTTCCCATCAATATCCTCAACCCCATTCCGGGAACCCCCATGATGGGCGCAGCGCCGCTCTCCCCCATGGAAATCCTGCTGACCGTATCCCTGTTCCGGTTCATCCTTCCCGACAAGGACATCAAGCTCTGCGGAGGAAAGGAGCGCAACCTGAGGCAGCTCCTTCCCATGTCCATCGTAGCGGGGGCAAACTCCCTTATGACGGGCGACTACCTCACCACTCTCGGGCGGGATTCGTCGCACGATCTGCAGATGATACGGGACCTCGGGCTCGCCCCGGAGCTTGAGTAGCTGAGGAAGCCTTCTCAGCCGACGACGCTTCCCAGCCTGAATATAGGCATGTACATGGCAATGAGCAGGCCGCCGAGCACGACGCCGAGAAAGATCATAATGGCGGGCTCCATGAGAGCCGTCATGTTTGTTATCATGTTGTCCACGTCATCTTCGTAGAAGTCGGCGATCTTGTTCAGCATGCCGTCTAAGGATCCCGTCGATTCACCGACCTGAACCATCTGAATAACCATGGGCGGAAAAACCTTGCTCTCGGCTAAGGGTTCCGACATGCTCTTTCCCTCGCTGATACGGGCTCTGGCGACGATGAAGGCGTCCTCAATAATCTTGTTGCCCGCTATGCGCGAAACGATGAGAAGGCTCTCGAGAATGGCAACGCCGCTGGAAAGGAGGGTCGCCAGCGTCCGCGTCACCCGTGCGATGGATGCCTTCAAGATCAGTATGCCGAAGATGGGCATTTTGAGGAGGCCCCTGTCGATTTGAGTCCGCCCCGCGTTTGTATGGTAGTAGCGGCGAGAGAGAAAGGCGGCCAAGATGAGAAGGCCGACGATGTAGTGGACCGTCGATTTCACCAAGCGGCTGGCGGAAATGACGAATTGCGTGGGCGCCGGCAACGCCGCACCCATGTCGCGGAACATATTGTCAAAGACAGGGATGACGAAAATCAGAAGGACCATAATGACCGCTATGGCCACAAACACAATGCTGATGGGATAGATGAGGGCCGATTTGACACGCTTCTTTAACTTCTGGATCTTCTCCATGTAGGAGGCCAGCCGCAGAAGTACCGTGTCGAGCGTCCCCCCTTCCTCCCCTGCCACGACAAGGTTGATGTACAGGGCATCAAAACATTTGGGGTACTCCTTCAGGGCGTCGGCAAACCGCGAACCCCCTTCGATTCTCTCCTTTATATCGGCAACGATCGCTTTCAGGCCCTTGTCTTCAACCTGGGCAGAGAGAACACCGAGGGACTGGACCAGTGGGAGCCCCGAAGCGATCATCGTTGCCAGTTGTCGCGTGAAAAGCATCACCTGCTGAGGCTTGATGCGCCTTTTGGGGTTGGGCCCTTCCTTTACCGCCCTCTTTTCGACGCGGGCCCTCAGAAGGACTACGTTCTCGCGCCGCAGGCGGGCGCGCAACGCCCCCTCGGAGTCGGCCCGCAAGATACCCTTTTTAGGGACACCGCCTAAGGTCTTGCCTTCCCACGCGTATACGGGCATGCTTGCCTATTGCTCCTCTTCCCGGTATCGGGATATTACTACCTATTATATAAAAGCACACGTACCGGCCGACAGCAAATGACGTTTGTCACATCCCCGGCAGTACCCCCTTACTCTCGCAGGGTGGTATAGAACGTCATGTTTTCCCGCTTGAGCAGCATCACGATCCCTTGCTTGATATCGGACTTCTTCATGGCCTCCTTGAAATCACCGACGTTCCGAACAGGCTTTCTTCCGATCTCAAGTATGATGTCCCCCGAGCGGATTTCGGCGTCCTGTGCAGGACTGCCGGGCTGCACATCGGTAACGATGACGCCCCGCCTGTCCTTCAAATTGAGATGGCGTGCAATATCGGGCGTGATGTCCTGGACAACGAGGCCATAGTCTTTTTCTACGACCGGCTTTCGCGACGCCCGCAGCGCCTCCTCCTTCAGCTCGCCCATGACGACGGCGGCCTCCATGGGCTTTCCATCGCGGATAAACCCGATCGTTACCGATTTTCCGACGGCCGTTGCGGCGACAAGCTTCGGCAACTGATCCATATCCTTAATCTTCTTGCCGTCAAAGGCTACAATCACATCACCCCGCCGAATCTCGGCCTTTTCCGCTGGGCTCCCCTCCATGACGTCGGAAACGAGCGCCCCCTCCTGGTCCTTCAGGTTAAAGTCCCGGGCGATCTCCGGCGTCACCTTCTGGATAACGACACCGAGCCAACCCCTTGTAACCTTACCCTTTGTCTTCAACTGGGAAAGCATATCCTTGGCCACGTTGATGGGGGTGGCAAAGCCGATGCCCTGGCCCCCCGATATGATGGCCGTATTGATACCTACCACCTCTCCCCTCAGGTTGAACAAAGGGCCGCCGCTGTTGCCGGGGTTGATGGAGGCATCGGTCTGTATGAAGTCGTCGTAAGGGCCGGCACCGATGGTCCTCCCTTTGGCGCTCACGATCCCGGCGGTGACGGTGTGCTCCAGCCCGAAAGGATTGCCGATGGCCACGACCCAGTCGCCGACCTCGAGGGCCTCCGAGTCACCGAAGGGGGCCACGGGCAGATTGTGCTTCGTCGATATCTTTATAAGGGCGATATCCGTTTTGGCATCTCTTCCCACGACTGTGGCGTCATATTCCGCTCCGTCCGTCAGCTTCACCTTTATGGTCTGCGCCTTTTCAACAACATGGTTGTTCGTCAGAATATATCCTTCGCGATCGATGATAAAACCGGAGCCAAGGCTTCTCTGCTTGAAATCTCTCCGGGGCATATCACCAAAAAACCGCTCAAAGAAGTCGTTTCCAAAAAAATCCTTAAAGGGACCCGGCACACCGTAGCGCTCACCCGCCTCTGAGCCCTTAATGACCATGGTGGTACTAATGTTGACAACGGCCGGCCTTACCGATTTCACCAATTCGCTAAAACTGGGCAACCCTTTATCGACACCAATGGCCCTCACCTTGGTGACACTTGCGTCGAATGCAACGTCATTTTTGTCGATTTTGCCTTTTGCATAGGCCATGACAGCTATAACAGCAACGAGGACCACGATCAGGCCATACCATCTTTTTTGCGACATTCTTTCCTCCCGTTACGTTGGCAATCGTATTGAAAAGATGCTGCCCCGGGACGGGGCGCTTTCTACTTCTATGCTCCCCTGATGGGCTTCGGCGATCCATTTGCTTATGGAAAGGCCCAAGCCGCTTCCGCTTTCCCTCCGCCGGGACTTGTCACCACGATAGAAGCGGTCGAAGACATATCTGAGGTCATTTTCTGCAATTCCTATACCGTTGTCCTTCACGTCGATCCGGACATACCCGTTGTTGAGGGATGAGGTCACCTCAACCCAGCCGCCCTTGGCCGTGTACTTGATGCCGTTCTCAATGACATTGAGGAGCATTCTCCTCAGTTTCAGCTCGTCTCCCGTGAGCTTTACATCCTCCAGCTCCCGAACCAGGAGATCGACGCCCTTCTTGGCCGCAAAAAACTTCATGTCCATGCACACGTCAACGACAAGGTCCTTAAGGTCTATCTCCTCCATGTTCAACTGCACCTCCCGGGCGTCGGCCTTGGAGAGGAGCAGCAAGTCTTCGATGATCTTCGTCATCCTGTCTATTTCCTCGAGGTGGCTGCCCAGGAGCTGCCGGTAGTCCTCTGCCGTTCTCTCCTTCCGGAGGGTCACCTCCGTTTCGCCTTTCAGAATCGTCAGGGGCGTCTTGAGCTCGTGGGAGACGTCGCTGCTGAACTGGTTGACCCTTTGAAAGGCGTTCTGGAGCCTCCCGATCATCTCGTTAAATGTCTCGGCCAGCCTCGTCAGCTCGTCCCTCCGCGGCCCTATGTCGATTCGCTCATCGAGGCTCCGCGATGTAATCTTGACCGCCGTCTTGCGAATCTTGTCGACAGGCTTCAAGGCCTTTTTGGCCATAACATATCCCACCACAACGGTAAGGCTGATAGCCGTCGGAATACCGATGATGAGGATGATCAGCAGCCTGTTCATTGTCTCGTCGAAGTCTTCAAGAGAGGTTCCCACCTGCACGATGCTTGTGGTTTTGTTCTTTTCGACTATGGGAATGGTAACGAGCCGCAGTCGCGGCCGTGCCTTTTCCACCGTCTCATAGACTACCTCGCCCCTCAGCGCCCGCTCCACGGTGGCGAAGCTGACCGGCAGGGCCTCGGCCTCGATGTCGTTCATCTTTGCCCCGATTTTGCCCGAACGATCCATGATTTGAATAAATTTTCCCTTGGGCCGCCTACCCAGAACATTCTCCAGGTACCGCTCGAAGTTGAGAAAAACACTCGGGTTCTGGCTTTCCGTCATGGACGACGAGAGCACATCGCCGATGGAGCGAATCTTCGTGTCGATGCTTGCCTGGAGGCTGTTCCGAAAATAGCTGTAGAGGCCAACCCCAAAGACAACAAGCATGAGGGCGAGAATACCGCTGAACCAGAGAGTGAGACGCCAACGTATGGGGAGGTTAATCCTTCTCATTCTCTTCCTTCAGGATATAGCCGACCCCCCTCACGCTGTGAATATATTTTTTCGGTGTTATCGATTCGATCTTCTTTCGGAGAAAATTGATATAAACGTCGATGATGTTGGTTGTATCAGCCTTGTTCTGCCAGACGTATTCGGCTATCTCCTTCCGTGAAAGCACCCGCTCGCTGTTCTTGAGGAAGCACTCCATGATCAGGAACTCCCGGTCTGTGAGCTCAACTTCGCGGGCCGTAATGTTGAGCGTTCGGCTGAAGGGGTTAAGGAGAATGTCGCTATACTCCAGAACAAAGCTCTCCGACTTACGCCTTCTCCTGAGGAGGGCCCTCATGCGGGCAAGCAGCTCCTCGAAGGAGAAGGGCTTCGTCAGGTAGTCGTCGCTTCCCGTATCGAGACCGCGGACAACGTCCTCCTTCGAGTTTTTTGCGGTGGTAATGAGCACCGGCGTGTCGAGCCCCGCCTCCCGCACCTGCCGAAGCACCTCCAACCCATCGATCTCGGGAAGCATGAGGTCCAGCAGGATAATGTCGTAGAGGTTCTCGTTGATCAGCTCGAGGCCCCTCCGCCCATCATAGGCGAGGTCGACGGAGTAACCCTCCTCCTTAAGGCCCCTACTCAAAAAGCTGGCTACCTTTTCCTCGTCTTCCACGATCAGCACACGCATACGGTAAATATTATATAGCACAGGGCCTTGAAAAGAAAAACGTTTGACAAAGAACCCCTCATACTATAAGTATAAAGGCGCCCGTCCGGGCGAAATTGCGGTACGGAGGTTCCCTTACAAATGACCTTGCTCGAAGCCTACATCATTACCTTCATCGCAAGTTTCTGCTCCCTCGTCATCGAAATGGTTGCAGGGAGAATACTGGCCCCCTTTGTGGGCGTCTCCATCTATACGTGGACAAGCATCATCGGCGTCATTCTGGCAGGCATCAGCATAGGAGCCTACATAGGCGGCAAACTCGCCGACCGTTTTCCCACGCGGAAGACCCTGGGTTGGCTGCTCCTGCTGTCGGGCGTTACCGCCCTCACCATCATCCCCCTTACCAACCTGGTGGCGGCCTACCGGTTTCCGCTTTCGTTGATGATGCGGATTTTTCTCGTAACGACTATCATCTTCTTTCTTCCCGGCTGCCTTCTGGGAACCATCTCGCCCGTCGTGGTGAGGCTTACCCTAAAGAATCTTGACAAGGCAGGGAACGTTATCGGTAAGATTTATGCCTTTTCCACGCTCGGAGCCATTATCGGGACCTTTGCCACAGGCTTTCTTCTCATATCGTGGATGGGTACCCGGACCATCATACTTACCATGGGCATCATCCTTATCCTCGCCGCTGTTCTGGCAGGCTTCCTCTTTCGCTCGAAAAAGGCGGCTGCTGCTTTTATCATCGTCTGCATACCGGCGGTCTGGGCCGTTCAGCACTATTTTTACCAGGTACCCCCGCGTGAAGGGATGTATCTCTACAGGGAAAGCGACTACTACACCATCAAGCTCCTCAAGACCAAGTCTTCAGACCAGCGCACCGATCTGGAGGCCATGGTCCTCGACAACCTCATCCATTCCTATGTGAGCTTGAAGGACCCGTACCACGTCGAGTACGAGTACGAGCGCATCTACGGTGATGTGCTGAAATGGATGTGGCAGAAGGACAGCAACTTCAAGACGCTGACCATCGGTGGCGGCGGATACACCTTTCCACGGTACATGGAGCTTTACTATCCCAACGCACAGATCGACGTGGTGGAGATCGACCCCGAGGTCACAAAAATCGTCTACGAGAACCTCGGACTGCCGAAAACAACGAGGATTCAGTCCTACAATACGGACGGCAGGTGGTTCGTCATGAACTGCGCAACCAAGTACGACGTCATTTTCACCGATGCCTACAACGATCTTTCCATCCCGTACCATCTCACCACAAAAGAGTTTCTTCAGGAGATCAAGGACATTATGACGCCTAACGGCATCGTCATGTCGAACATCATCGACAACTTCCAGCGTGGCCTCTTCCTGCCCTCCTACATCAAGACGCTCCGTACCGTTTTCGGTGACAAGAACGTACATCTTATCTCCGTCAACCCCAACTTTCGGAACACCCGCATCAGCACGTTCATCGTCATTGCAGGCAAGGGAGACCTCGATATGAACGATTTCAAGCAGTTCGTTGAGACGCGGCTGCAGGACCGCGTCACCGCCCATGTGGTGCCAGAGGATTTGATGGATGAGTTTATCAACAGGCGCTATGCCGTGGTCATCCGCGACGACTATGCCCCGGTGGATAACCTTGTGGCACCCGTGTTCGAGGAGCGCTTCGGCTACAACCGGAAAAGCTGATGGGCAGGATATACGGCGTCGCGCCCCACTTTGCCGTTGATTTCAACACCTCATTCCACTATAATGGTTGCAGGCGGGCATAACTCAGCTGGTAGAGTGCAAGCTTCCCAAGCTTGATGCCGCGGGTTCGATCCCCGTTGCCCGCTCCATTAACCATCCATCTCTGTGGCAGCGGTGATTCTACTCTGACACCTCTGCAACGACAATTCTGTTCTTTCCCTGGTCCTTTGCCCGGTACATAGCGGCGTCTGCCTTGGAGAGCAGCTCCTTGCTCTCCAGATGGCCATCGATGGCTATGAGACCGATGCTGAGGCTGAGGCGGAAGCTCTGACCGCTCACCTCGAAGTCGTATGCTGCAACGATGCTCCGCAGACGCTCGGCGGCCGAGAGTGCGTCCCCGGTGCCGATCCCTTCCAGAAGGGCGGCGAACTCGTCCCCGCCCAGCCGAAACAACACATCCTCCGTTCTAAAGGCATTTCTGAGAATGCCGGTGAGGGTGATCAGAACCTCATCTCCGGCACTGTGGCCGACGGTATCGTTGATGTCCTTGAAGTTGTCCAGGTCCATGTAAAGGAGAGAGCTCATTGTCCCCCGCTTCGCTTTTGCGATGGCCCGGTTCAGCATGTCGCCAAGGGCACGCCTGTTGGGCAGCCCCGTGAGTGTGTCGTGAACGGCCAAATATTCAAGGTTCTGCTGGTAGGTGTGCAACTCCGTCCTGTCTTCAAAGGTTATCAGGTGCTCTCCCGTCTCGAGCCTCACGGTAATAATGTTGACCATCTTCTCCGCTCCATCCTTGCAGGTGACGGCAAAGAGCCTCGGGATTCTCTCTCCCGGCACCACATTCGCCGTATCTTCAACCCAGGCGCCGATGACCTTCCTGCGATAGGTCTTGTCAGGATAGGCCTTTCTGAACCACGCCTTGCCGTCGGGCACATCGACCAGGCTGTAACCGAAGAGCTCCTGAAACTTTGCATTAACGTAGGAAAAGCGCCCCTCCGGGGTGATCAGGGCTATACCGAAGGGAGAACTGTCCATGATGTCCGCCAGCCTTCTTTGCGCATTAAGAACCCATTCGTCATATTGCTTTTTGGGCGTAATATCTCTGAAGTAGGCGAGTATAGCCGGTTTTCCCTGATAGGAGATGGTGTTGGCCGAAACCTCTATATGGAGCCCCGTCCCGTCTTTTCTTATTCCTTCAAACTCATATTGCCCGGGCACCGCCTCCCCTCTTATTCTTGCAAGGGCGAAGCTTAGTACCCGTTCACGCTCATCGGGGTGGACAATAAAGGAGACCGGCTTTCCCACGAGCTCTTCAAAGCGGTCATAGCCGAACATGGCAAGGAACCGTTTATTGACGTAAACGTGCACGAGGTCCTGTACGATCGCCACCCCGTCATTGGACCCCTCGATGGCGATCCTGTAGCGCTCCTCGCTTTCCCTGAGCTCCTTTGCCGCCTCGTATCGTGCCCTATAGAAGCGGGCACGCTGGTGGCGCCGGATGAAACCCATGACGCCCCCGGCACCGATAAGCAGTGCCGCGGCGAGGGCAATCGTCAGGCAAAGACGCTCCCTTAGCGGTCCGTATACCTCGGAACGGTCTATGCGGGCCACCAGCACCCACGGAGAATCGGGAACACCCCGAATGGCGGCAACGACCTGTGTGCCCCGATGGTCGGTGCCCTCCATCACCCCTTCCTGGCCCAGCACCCCCTTCACGAACGGAGATCCCATTATCGTGAGCGGCATCCTCAGCCTGAGGGCTAAGTTCTTTTGAAACCTCGGCTCATTGAGAAAGACCACCTCGTCGCCTTCCCGGCGCACAAGCAGCGTCTCGGCCGTAGGACTCGGTGTCGGCCAGCGGACAAGGAAAGGGTAGAGATAGTGTTCGGGGTCAATGCGAAGGGCAAGGACACCGACCAAGGCTCCGTCCCGGCCGCCGGCCACGACAGGAACGAGCATTTTGAGATAGATCTTCCGCTTCTCATCGTTCCAATAGAAGTCCTCAAAGGCTACCTGACCCGAGCTCAGGATCTTCGCCGTTTCTGGGGAGACATAAGAAACGGGCCGTTCCGGGCCATCGGGCACGACGACCCTCTTTCTGTACCTGGTGTCAAGGAGCATCAAGCGGTCATACCGATAGGCAGCCTGCACCTGACCAAGCCAGGCCTCAATCTGGCTTCGGAGCGTCGCATTCCCGGTATCCTGGAAAAACCGCCTGACTAATGAGGCAAAGGCGTTGTTGTTATGGAAAATGGTGGCATCACCCAAACGCTCTTTCCTCCACAACACCAGTTCGTCCGCTTTGAGGTCCGCTATGGCCGCGAGCTGCTGCTCCACGTCGGCACGGTAATGCTGCGCGTAATTATCGTAATAGGCGTATCCCGCCGCCGCAATGGCGACAGCGAAGCATAGGAAAATGAGAAGGAAAATGTGGGGGGTGTGTTTTTCTCCGCTTTCAGGTGTTGTCATCTACGGGACCTTACTGTCGCTTTCCGGCGGTGGGCTTTGTATTATACAGGATATTGCTTGTCTTTTCTATCCCAGGGAGGTACATACAAAGATTGAGGGCTGTCCTCAAGTGGCTCTTTTGAGCTGCGAGCCCTTGATGTGGTGCATTGCGGCTCGCTCCGTTGTTGGCTTCAGAGGACAGCCCTTTCTATCCTTTATAGCACATTCTTTGTCTTTGTCCAGCGACCCGTTGCCGTCCCTCGGCCGTACCTGAAAATCCGGTGGAAATGTTTTATATTCTATGTAAGCAGTCGAATCAAGGGTTAAGGGTGAAACCATGGCGGGCTTGAGGTGCCGAAAAGGGGTGGACAGCCGATCTGCGGCGGAGGACCAGTATCGCGCCGCGCTGGAGGCGATGGCCGACATGCTGTATGTCGTCGATTCGGACATGCGCGTCCGGATTGTTAACGAGGGCTGCAGGCTGTGGATGCGGCAGCACGGCTTAAATCCCAACGTGGTCGGGCTTTCGCTCGGCGAGGCCTTCCCATTTCTTTCGCCTTCGGAACACGATGAATACGATCTGGTCCTGTCGTCGGGAAGGCCCCATGTCAAAGAAGGCACCGTTCGGATAAAGGATCGGCAGTATTTTGCCGAGGTCAGAAAGATGCCTGTTCGGCACAACGGAGTTGTTACGGGCGTCATCACCATTGTCCGCGACATCACGGAGCAGAGACGGGGAGAGGAGCTGCTCACCGAAAGCGAGAGCCGGTTCCGGCAACTGGTGGAAGACGCCCAAGATATTATTTACCGCATGTCTATACCGGAGGGAAAATACGAGTACATCAGCCCAGCCTGCAGGGACATCACGGGATACGCACCGGCGGACCATTACGACAACCCCCTCTTGATAGGTAAGCTGATCCATCCTGATTGGGCGGACTACTTCAGCCATCATTGGGAAGAACTCAAGGCGGGCCGCGCGTTGGCCTCCTATGAGTATCAGATCGTCCACAGGTCCGGGGCGGCGAAATGGCTCTACCAGCGTAACGCCCTGATCAGAGACGAGAAGGGGCGGCCCATCGCCATAGAGGGAATAGTTACGGACATAACGGAGAAGAAGGAGACCGAGGCGGCGCTCCGCGAAAGCGAGGAGCGGTACCGCATCGCCATAGAGCAGTCGAACGATGGCGTTAAGATACTGCAGGACGAGAAGTATCTCTTCGTGAACAGGAAGCTGGTGGAGATGTTTCGCTACGATAGTGCCGACGAGATTATCGGGCGGCCTATCGGCACGCTGGTTGACCCTGACGATCGAAACAGGGTGTTTGACATTAATCGCCGGAGGGCCCGGGCCGAACCTGTTCCGTCCCGGTACGAGGTGCGCCATCTCCGAAAGGACGGCACGTCCTTCGACGCCGAGCTTTCCGTTGCACCGATTTCTTACAAAGGCCGGCCGGCGCTCCTGGTATATGTGAGGGACATCACGGAGCGAAAATGCATCGAGCAGGCCCTTCGCGAAAGCGAGGCAAAGTATCGCAATATCTTCGAAAACTCAATGGAAGGCATTTACCAGGTCGCCCCCGAGGGGCGTTTCATAACGGCTAATCCGGCGGCCGGCAGAATCCTTGGGTACAAGTCGCCGGAAGAGCTGATAAAGGGCATAACGGACATCGACTCGCAGATCTACGCCTATCCGGAGGACCGCGAGAGGGCCATGAGGCTGCTGAGGGAAAACGGCTTTATAAAAGACTTCGAGGTGAGATGCCGCCACAAAGATGGAAGCATCGTTTGGACCTCCTTCAACGCCCGGCTTGTTCGAGACAAAGAGGGGAACCTGCTCTATCACGAAGGAACGAGTCGGGACATAACTGACCGGAAGCGGCTGGAAGAGGAGCTGGAGAAGCACAGAAGCCATCTGGAGGCGCTGGTGGCTGAGAGGACCGATGAGATTGGCCGGAAGGAAGAGCTCTACCGGACACTGGTGGAAACCATCGCCGAATGGATATGGGAAACGGACCATCGCGGCCGCTACACCTACGCCAGCCCACGGGTCACCGACATCCTCGGATATAGGCCGGAAGAGTTGCTCGGCAAGAAGCCCATCGATTTCATGCCCCCGGAGGAAGCCAAACGGGCGGACCGGCTATTCAGAAGGTTCTTTCGACAGAGAAAAGCTATCTCCTCCTTTGAAAGCGCGGGCAGACACAAGGACGGCCATCTGGTCTATCGCGAAACGAACGGTATTCCCTTCTTCGGTAAGGACGGAAAAGTGCTGGGTTATCGCGGAAGCGACCGCGACATTACGGAGCGAAAAAAGATTTTTGACGAGCTCAAGCAGAGAAAGGAGGAGCTTGAAAACACGTCTGCGAGCCTCCAGGAACTGAACACGGCCCTGAAGGTCCTCCTTCAGCAGAGGGAACAAGACAAGGGCGCCCTGGAGCGGGCGATCCTGTCCAACGCCAGGAGACTCGTCATGCCCTATATCGAGAAGCTCGGAGCAGGACGGCTTACGGAAAGCCAGAGGCTGACCCTTGATGTCCTCAAAGCGAACCTTCAAGAGATCACTTCGCCCTTCCTCCAGGAACTGACGCTCCGCCATTTCCACTTCACGGCGAGGGAACTCGAGGTGGTCAATCTCATCAAAGCGGGAAAAACGACCAAGGAGATAGCCTCGCTCCTGCGCGTAGGAAAAACGGCTGTAGACAGCTATCGGAACCACATCAGAAGAAAGCTGGGCCTAAGCAACCAAAAGGTCAACCTCCAGTCCTATCTGGCGTCTCTGTTATAGTATGGTTTTTTTCACCATATTTTGACAGTATAAAAAGAATATATGCATGATGCCCTTTCTGTGGTTAAATACATACACCCGTCAAGGGAAAGGGGGATGTGAATCATAGGTGGCGCCCGCAGGACGAGGCATTGCGTTCCTTCGGGCGTCATGGTTTTTTGGGCTCAAAGGCACCTTCTCGATGTACGCTCTCATCACTTCCACATGATCGCCACGCTGACGCACAGCATGAGGCAAAGAATGGCATGAAAAATTTTGTCGATCTGCTATAATGAAGAAAGCGTGGTACCGGTGAGAGCGAAGGCAGTCCTTGGCCTGGCGATATGGGTTTGGGCGTGTTTTTCCACTGCCGTCGCCCAGGCGTCGGAATGGATCCGTTATGGCACATCACCGAGCGGAAGCATGGCCTATTACGACGAGGCGGGTATTGTTCGCGTGCCCAACGGTGCCGTAAAGGTTACGGTCCGCATGGTTTTCTCGGAGGAAGAGATTCGCCGGTACCTCCAATACAGGACTCAAGGCAACCTTCCCACGGGCGGCTACGATAAGGTCAAGTACGCCGAGCTGACAAGGGAAATAGACTGCCGGAGAAAAGAAATAACGACAATTTCAGTGAGAGAGTTTTCGGCCGATAATGAGCCCCTGAGCACATTCACGATAGACGAGAACCGTATGCCCTTCGTGCCCATAGAGCCGGCTTCCATGGACGAGCACCTTTACAGGGCCGTCTGCTATCCGATGAAAAAGAAATGACGGGTCGGGGGCAGACCCTTACTCGGTTGGGGCCTTTTTTCCGTGTGCCTCGTCGAGCTTTTGGCGGAGCTTGGCGGCCCAATAGTCGAAGGCCTCTTTCGTGTACTGCCAGGTGGTGTAGGCCTTTGCGTACTGCCCTACCCCTTTCGTGACGGCGCCCACCACACCCTTGTTCAAGTCAACCTCATACTTCTTCGGGATATAGCGCTCCACGTAGGCAGCGAGCTGTCCGTTCGTCGGGCTGTCAAGAAACTCTGCCTCTATTACCGTTTCGCCCACGTAAAAGTTGCTGCCTGCTCCACCCTTGGTGGCCACGCCCGATGCCAGGTCTGCGGCCGTAAGGTAGGGAACGACAAGGGTCACCACGCTTACAAGCGGTTTGTTGGGCACCACCTCCGTTATGGCGGCCCGAACCCGAAGGACATGAGGCCCCCCTTCGTTGACC
Organism: uncultured Pseudomonadota bacterium; assembly: GCA_964651435.1. GTDB lineage: Bacteria > Desulfobacterota > Syntrophorhabdia > Syntrophorhabdales > CAYQXL01 > CAZYVU01. Next base: position 3,111 of record CAZYVU010000031.1, on the reverse strand, counting down.
ATAGGATATTGGGAACCAAGGCTCTTGGCCAGCGAGTCATGGAAATAGTCGGCCAAGGCCTTCAACTCCGTAGGGTCTATACCCTTGTATTCTGCGTCATCCTTGAAGAAGAATCTCAACCTGTCAACCATGACCTTGTCGTAGTGCTTCAGGCCGGCGTCCGGCTTCACATAGACCATTGCCTTCCTGTCCACGTCCGCCCTAAGCTTTGAGTAGTCACTGAGGAACCCCGAATATTGGTATCCCTCGAGGATTCGCGTGTCCGGTGCCGCAACGCCCTCCTGCTTCGTGGTTGCGCACCCGTATGTGATGAGGAAGGCACAGGTGATGGCCCCCAATAGTCTGACAAACCTTGCCGTTACTTGCATTCACATCTCCTTCGTGATTCCAGCGATCCCCCCCATGGGCCGGCAGGGCTAATGCCCGAAATCCGCGCCGATCCGTTCGTACCTACTCTACAAGGGATCGGCACTTACTGTCAATGCCTTGCAAGGACTGTGCGACGCGCCGGCAAGACAAGCTGGGGGACAAGGATTCGAACCTCGATTAACAGATCCAGAGTCTGCGGTCCTGCCGTTAGACGATCCCCCAGTGGTGGGGGCGCAATGAGAGAGACTTGAAGAATTGCACCGTTACTCATACAACATGTATCTTAGGCTCTGCTGTAAACCCGTACCGGCTTAATGGCCTGACCTCGGCGAGGGAAAGAACGGGCAAACGGGTACCTGGAGCATCTATTCATTGAAAGCCGTCGCCGCTCATGGTAAGAGTATTATAATGAAAGGAGCTTTAACGACCTATGGAGAATGAAAGTAACAATCCGAGCGACTTCATTCGCGAAATCATCGATAACGACATCAAGAAAGACAAGCACGGAGGCCGCGTGGCAACACGATTTCCTCCCGAGCCGAACGGCTATTTGCATATAGGCCATGCGAAGAGCATATGTCTCAACTTCGGCATAGCCCTTCAGTACGGAGGAACGTGCAATCTCCGCATGGACGACACCGACCCGGCCGGAGAATCCCTTGAATTCGTGCAATCGATCATCGATGACGTCCACTGGCTCGGATTCGACTGGAACGACCGCCTCTTCTATGCCTCGGACTACTTTGAACAACTCTATCAGTTTGCCGTCCAGCTCATCAGGGATGGCAACGCCTACGTGTGCAGCCTGAACGCCGACCAGATACGCGATTATCGGGGCACACTGACAGAACCGGGCAAAGAGAGTCCCTACAGAAACCGGTCCGTTGAGGAGAATCTTGATCTTTTCCGGCGCATGAGAGCGGGGGAGTTTCAGGACGGCGAGCACGTCCTCCGCGCAAAGATCGACATGACATCCCCGAACGTCGTCATGCGTGATCCCATTCTTTACCGCATCAAACGGTCCCCCCATTACCGCACCGGCGACCAATGGGTAGTCTATCCGATGTACGATTTTGCGCACTGCCTCTCCGACTCGATAGAGCGTATCACCCATTCCATATGTACCCTCGAATTTGAGAACAACCGCCCGCTGTACGACTGGATAGTAGACCGCCTCATCGAGGGGAAGCGACCCTACCAGACGGAGTTTGCGCGGCTCAATGTCAGCTACACCATTTTAAGCAAGCGGAAGCTCATTGAGCTGGTGGAAAAACACTACGTCTCAGGATGGGATGACCCCCGCATGCCCACGATCGCGGGCATGAGAAGGCGAGGCTATCCCCCCGAGGCAATCCGCGATTTCTGCACCCGCATCGGCGTTGCCAAGAACGACAACCTTGTCGATATCTCGCTGCTGGAGCACTGCGTGCGGGAGAACCTGAACGAGCAGGCGCCTCGTGCCATGGCCGTCTTGAGACCCCTCAAGGTCGTCATCGACAACTACCCCGAGGGGCAGGTTGAGGAGTTCGATTGTGCCCACCACCCCCAGAAGCCGGAGATGGGCACGAGAAAGGTACCCTTCTCTAAGGTCCTCTATGTGGAACGCGAGGACTTTCACGAGGATCCGCCCAAGAAATATAAACGTCTGGGCCCGGGCCGGGAGGTACGGCTCCGCAATGCCTACGTCATCAAGTACACAGGCCTTGTAAGGGCAGAGGGCACAGGCGAGATAGTGGAAATCCACTGTACCTACGACCCCACAACAAGAAGCGGTCCCCCGGCGGACGGCCGGAAGGTGGAAGGTGTTATCCATTGGGTCTCGGCCACACATGCCATACCTGCCGAGGCCCGGTTGTACGATCGTCTTTTCACCATGCCCGATCCGTCAGGTGCTGAAGGGGAGTTCACGCGGTACCTCAACGCGGCATCCCTGGAGGCCGTCACCACGTGTTATGTGGAGCCTGGCCTTAAAGGGGCTGCCCTTGGCAGCAGGTACCAGTTTGAAAGGATCGGCTATTTCTCGCTTGACCCGAAGGACTCTGCGCCCGGCCGGCCCGTCTTCAATCGCATTGTCCAGCTTCGAGATTCCTGGGCGAAGGTCGCCGCACAGGGCAAATGAATACAGATGCGGGGCGTGCCATGAATCGAAGACCCTTAGCAGCAGCCATCGTTGCCCTTCTGTTCCTCGTTGCCTGGTCCCTCTTGCCTGCGTCACCGTCCGGCGCCGAAGTGCTTTACGGCTGCGCCAGGAAGACGAACGGCCAGGTGCGGATCGTCTCCGAACCGGGGAAGTGTTTCAAATCGGAGTATGCCGTCACCCTCTATGGAACGGCTGATACGAACCCGCTGCCGCGCTTTGAGGGCGAGCTCTGCTGGATCATAGGCTCCGAACCGGCCATCATGAGGCTGGAGGTCACCCACGTGCGCAATGGCCATTACGCCCTGAGCGGGCGGATCTCCTACGACGGGGCCTTCTACAGCGCCGTTCACGGCACCGCCGTGCTCGATGGGAACAACCTCTATGTGACCCTCATAGACTCAGGAAAGGATGGGGCTGCAATGTGGGTGGGCACGACCCACGCAATTCTGGACAGGTACTCCCTCAACGGAACCGCAGAAGGCATAGGACACGAGCGCCGCTATGCCGATGCATCCCTTGAGATAAACGGCATCTATGCCGATGCAGACACCCGCTACGGCAGCGCACCACTCATGACGCTCACGGTCTGCCGCCGGAAATAG
>CAZYVU010000030.1:0-38452 GCA_964651435.1 uncultured Pseudomonadota bacterium | reverse complement strand
GAGAAGAGCTCCTTGATGAGTTTGTCTGAGGGCGGTTTTGTTACGAGGCTTACGCCAAAAAAGAGTACAAAGCAGCCTCCCAGCAGTATCCACTCCATAGTGCCCATGCCGATGACCTTTTCAGTGAACACAAAGTAGCCGCCTGCCAATGACGCTAAGGTGCCGTAGACAACGGTCCAGAAGGCACCCCATTTTGTGGCGCGCTTCCAGTAGAAAGACATGGCCGTGACGAAGAAGAATATGGCCCCGAGGCCCATGGCTGCGAGCCCCATGAACATGGAGAGCAGTTCCGGCGGCCGCTTCCATGTCCAGTAGAAGGGCAGGAAGAGAAAGAGGGCGATGAGGAAGTAGCTGATGCGAATAAGTGTCTTATCCTTCGTCTGGGGCCGCCAGAGGGTTATGATGTCCCGTGTCACGTTGGCGCTCATGATCATGACCATTCCGGCGAGCGTAGAGAGCGTTGCTGCAAAAAGGCCCATGACATAGAGCGTCTGCAGCGGAATGCCGCCGACGGCATAGGAGAGCAGGGGCGCAGCAAGGTCTGCCTTCCATGGTTCGATCTTGAATAGTTGGGGACCGAAGAGCGCCCTGGTGATGAGGCCGTTCGTTGATGCGGCCAGCATGACGGGAATGCCGGTGATGAACCAGACGATCAAAATGAGCAGCCAGTATTCCTTCTTGTTCATCTTCTTCATGCCCAGGAACCTGCCCAGGTTATGGGGAAAACCGATGGCCATGGTGAAAAAGATGACGGGAGCCGCCAAGAGCCCCACCCAGTTTGAGAAAAACTCGGTCGGCCCAACCTTCGGAAGGTCGGGGCGGACGAGCTGGAGAAGCTTGGGGTCTTGAGCCCAGACGTTCCGGGAAATCTCCTCGAACCCGCCGGATCCCACCAGTGCCCATATGCCGAATATCATGCCGATAATGCCGAGAAAGCCGCCCTGAAAGGCCATGGACCAGTTTGTCCCCACGTATCCGCCGAGGACCATGTAGATCCAGGCGATAAAAACGCCCAGGAGCAGGCAAAGGACAGGGGGAAAGCCTGTCACGGCGTACCAGACGCCGCCTGCCGCCTTTAGCTGTCCAACAGAGTAGATGAAGAGAAAGAAGAGCATGCAGAAGCTTATGACGGTCTGGAGCATCTTCGACTCATACCGTCTGCCCATCAGCTCCGGCACGGTGGCCGCACCCAGTTTGACGGCGAACTCCCGTGTCTTTGACGAAGCCACCCATATGCATGGGATAACGCCGATGAGGCTCCACATGCCGGCGAACCACATGCCTGAAAAACCCACCGAATAGGTGATGCCGGTGCTGCCGCAGAATGCCCAGCCCGAGAGGTATGAGGCAGAAAGCGCACAGCCCGTGACGACGGGCCCCATATCGCGCTTTCCCACGAGGTATTCGTCAAAAGACTTCCACTGCTTTTTCCCCAGGATGCCCAGCAGGATCGAAATGCCGAGGAGAACGGCGATGCCGGCCGACGACGCTACCGCCATCGTGACGGTGATTTCCGGAACGGGAATGTAGCTCGGGTTCATTCGTCCCACCTCCTCGTGATGAGCCATGTACCGATGAAGGTCATGAGAAAGAGTCCGATGATCATGACCCACCAGACGTACCAAGGATACATCAATGTTGCGGTGTCAGGTTGCATAAATCCCTCCCCTTAAAGTTTTGTGTATTTCAAATCAGTCAAGATAGGACCCCGAGCCGACGTAAAATACTTCGCTCCCCGTTGTAACCTTCCTGACGTAGCTGCTCTTTTTGGATGGCGCTGCCTGCCTCGGCTTGGGCCACATATATTCGATCCAGACGGTGTCCGCCGTTTCGAGGGACTTTAACATATCCCTGATGAACGGCTTGCCCGTGCTGTCCTTGAGGTTCAGCACTGCCTGGCCCTCAAAGCCGGGAAAGGCCGGGTTGACCAGGTCATGCCCCTTTGCGTCTATGACGAACACGTATGTCGATAGGTAGTTGAAGTCGCCTAAGGGATCGCGAAGCCTCGGAAAGGCCGCCTTGCCCTGTTTCTTTACGAGCTCTGCGGCCTCGTCGACGACGTCCACCACAAAGACCCTCTCCATCTTCATGTTATAAAGCCCGCTCCCCACAATATACTCTTTGCCGTCCTGCGCCTTGACAAGCTTGACATAGGAGGTTTTCCACTGCGCCTGATCCTGGCCCGGCTTGATCCAGACGTAGTGTGTCCACCCTTCGCTCTTCTGAGGATAGGCCGTTGTCTCGTTGATGAAGGACTTGATGAAGGGCCTCCCCACAAGATCTCTCAGGTTTAGCTGGTTTTTTCCCTCGAGCTCGGGCCGGCTCGGATTGACGTACACATTACCCTTGGTGTCTATGACAAAAATATACCTCTCGCCGCCGAGCCACCGGCTTCCCTGCTTCCGAAAGTCGGAAAAGGCCGGTGCCCCAACGTTCTGCACCAACCCTGCTGCGTCTCGTACCAGAACCATCAGGTCCTTTGTCTCCTGGTATGTCGGCTCCAGGTTGGCCGAAAACGCCGGCGAGGCAGAACAAAGGATTGTCACCAGAACCCCGAGACAGAAAATCAACTTGCACCTTTTCATAGAACCCCCTTGCATATTTGGTTTGAGTTGATAAAAAAGATACTATGTGAAAGCGTTCACATAATAATTGGCTTAATTATTATACTAACGGTACTGCAATAGCAACAATATTTTGGTTAAAAATTAATACAATAGTTTCAATAGCATAGGGCCCCATACCGGCCTTGCGTTGGCCCACAAAAGACGGTATATTATATAATGAGGGGATTTGAGAGGGGTGCTGTTGCTGCTGCCAAGTCATCAATAAAAGAGCAAATTAATGCTATCGAGGAGAAGGAAAGGGTTGCCTGTATGGAGGCGATCAAGATAGCTCGAGAGCTTACCGCCTCACGCGAAGAGGCGGGAACGGCACTGAATGAAATGAAACTTAAGACCGTTCACTGCCGGCTCGGCCGTTTTTCATAATTGCTAAAACGGGTTTTTTACGGGCAGGGGCTGCAGAATTGAGGCAATGCGGACAATCCGGTCGAATGAGAAATTCGGTACATGATGTGAGGGGGCGGATTATTGAGAGATTGGACAAATTGACGAAGCGGGCAGATGAGGGGGCTGAGTAGGGGTGTCATGCCAGAGACAATGGGCAGTCGTTTCAGTATGTACGGCAGCTTTACGAGGGACGATTTTCTCACATGCTTTGCCGACAAAGATGCTGAGTCGGTGGAGGGCATCCTGTGCGCTGAATCACCCAGGTGCGCGTCCGTTTTACTGTAAGTAAGGCTCCCACATTTTGACGACCTGCCTGATGTAGTCGGGCTGCAGATTGCGAACCGTCTGATTGTGTCCCGGCAAAATCGTGTCGACCTTTAACTCGGCCAGGGAGTACAGGGAGTTCTTCAGCGCGCTGGCGTCGGCCCCAAAAAGATCAAAGCGGCCGATTGCAAAATCGGCATATACGACGTCGCCGGGAATGAGAATCTCGTGGACCGGGCTGTAAAGGCCGATGCCGCCCATGGAGTGGCCGGGAATGTGAACGACATCCCAGACCATATTGCCGATCTCCAGCGTCTCGCCGCCCTTCAACTTCTTTTCTACCGTCGTCTGGAAATCGCCCGTCTTAAGGCGAAACTGCATCTGGCACATGGATTTGAACTCCTCCATGCCGTAGACGCCGCGTTCGTCACCTTTTTCCAACAGTTCGGCTTCGGCCTCGTGGACCCAGAGTTCGGCCCAGGGTAGATGTTCCTTCACCTCCCTGAGGCAGCCGATGTGATCGAGATGGGTATGGGTCATGATGATCCGCTTGATCCATGAAGGTTTAATGCCCATCTTTTCGGCGGAAAGAATCTTGTATCCTCCCTTCCCCGTGAGGCCGATGTCGATGATGGAAAGATCCTCGGAGGCCGGTTCTCCTATAATGTAGGTGTGTGAATCGGGAAGAAACTCGTCCCGTCCCGGGATAAAGTAGACGCCTTCGACGATCTGCGGCATAATGGCTCCTTTCCTTCCGTATTGGAGGTCTATTTTACGTTGACCGGACAAGACCGGTCAAGGGAAAAGCTTGTTCCCCGTTGCCGAGGTCCTTGCATTGGTCTATAATGGGTAAAAGCTTAACGCCAGGGGGATATATGAAGAAGTTACTCATGCTAACATTGGCCGCCCTTTTGACGGGGGGCCTTCTGGCTCAGACAGGGGCCGCCCGGGGGGCTGTCTCCACAGTTGAGGACCAGCGGGGGCTGGAGGTTACGGTCTACAACGTCAATGTGGGGCTCGTGAAGGATGTGCGGCAGGTCTCGCTGGGCCCGGGCATTCAGGAGCTGAAATTCATGGACGTAGCGGCGCAGATCATGCCGTCCAGCGTCAGCATTCGGTCCCTTTCGGGGCCGAAAGGGTTTTTGGTTCTGGAGCAGAACTACGAGTATGACCTGTTGAGTCCCCGAAAGCTGCTGGATAAGTACGTGGGCAAGGAGGTCAAGCTCCTGACGCGCAATCCCTACACCGACAAAGAGGAAGTAGTCGCAGCCCGCCTTCTTTCGAACAACGAGGGCATCCCCGTGTTCAGAATAGGTAACGACATTACGTTTAACCACCCCGGAAGGGTCATATTTCCGGAACTGCCGGAGAACCTTATCTCAAAGCCGACCCTGGTCTGGCTTCTCAACAGCCCAAGCGGCGGTAGCCGTACCATCGAGGCCCTCTACCTTACAAACGGCATTACCTGGCGGGCGGACTACGTTGTTGTGCTCGACGCAAAGGATGAGAGGTCTGCCCTGGAGGGTTGGGTGACCATCGACAACAAGAGCGGGGCAGCCTACAGGGACGCAAAATTGAAGCTTGTGGCCGGCGATATCCATCGGGTGAAGGCCGAGGGGGTGAGAAGGGAGAAGGCCATGATGGCCGCCGATGTGGCGGCTGCCCCGGCCCCCCAGTTCCGGGAGGAAGGGCTGTTTGAATACCATATGTACACGCTTGAGAGGAAGGCCACAATAAAGGAGAACCAGACCAAGCAGATAAGCCTTCTTGACGCCGAGAATATACCGGTCAGGAAGGAATTCATCTACCGCGGTCTTACAAACTACTACCAGAATCGTTATCCGGAGCGGCTGACGACGCAGAAAGTGGCCGTTTTTGTGGAGTTGCAGAACAAGAAGGAGCATAATCTCGGCATGCCGCTGCCAAAGGGAGTGATCCGTGTCTACAAGCAGGACGGCGACGGGAGCCTTCAGTTCATCGGCGAGGACGCAATCGATCACACGCCGAAGGACGAAAAGATCCGCATTAAGCTGGGCAATGCGTTCGACATCGCGGCAATGCGGAAGCAGATGACCTGGGAAAAGATCGCCAAGGACACCATCGAAACGGCCTTCGAGGTATCGTTAAGAAACCACAAGCGGGAAGACGTCGTGGTAAAGGTGGTGGAGCCGCTCTATGGCGATTGGCGCGTGCTGGAATCCTCCCACACACACAAGAAGGACGACGCGTATACAATTTCATTTGACGTGCCGGTGAAGAAGGATCAGGAGGTGAAGCTGACCTACAAGGTGCGGATACGACAGTGACGAAAGAAGATAAAGAACAGACATCGACAAAACGGAGGCGGAGATGGAACGGGAGATGAGGGAGCGGTTTGCGAGCCTTTGGACCAAATACTTTGCCGGGGCGAACCTGCCCGTCACTTTTTTCTATGCCGACAGTGCGGCCGGCGGGAAGCCTCCCAAGGTGCCGAAGGAGCACCGGTGCATACTGGCTGATATAGCACGGGTCTTGACGGGTAGGTCTATCTGCCTCAGCGTGGAAACGGTCGGCTGCTTCGGGGGGAGAAGGTACCTCGGTTTTTCCAAGGACCTCATGCCCGGCTTTGAATTTTTCCTCTCCTGCGGCATCCCGGGGCAAATGGAAGGCGAGCGGTACAAGAAGACGCCGGAGCTTGTAAAATCACTGATGGATACCATGCCCTGGTATCCCGCCCCGGCACCACACGCCGTCTTCAAGAGGTGGGACCACCTTGACGGGGCGGACGACCCGGAAGTGGTCATTTTCTTCGATTCTCCCGACGTTATTGCCGGGGTTTTCACGCTTGCAAACTTTGACGAACCGGATCGGTGGGGTGTCCTTTCCCCCTTCGGCGCAGGGTGTGCGACCATCCTTCAGTACCCCTACCTTGAGAGGGACGCGGAGCGGCCCAAATCCTTTATCGGCATGTTCGACGTGTCGGCGAGACCCTGTGTGTCGGCGACGACCTTCTCGCTGGCCGTTCCGATGAAGAAATTTGCCAAGATGATCGACAACATGGAGGAGAGCTTTCTCTCCGGTGCAAGCTGGGCCAAGGTGAGGAGGCGCATTGCCCGGGCGTCGAGGGAGGGCAAATGAATCTGGCCCCGCTCTTTAGGCCCCAAACGATGGCCGTCATCGGCGTCTCCCTTTCCGACGACGCACATCCTGCCAACGTGATTTATAACAAGAACCACCTTCGGTACCAGACTCGGGTTTACGCGGTAAACCCGAAAGGCGGGACGCTGAGAGGGGAGAACGTCTATCCCCGCATCTCGGAGCTTCCGGAACAGATCGACCTGGCCGTCATCGCCGTAAAGGCGGACAGGGTGCCCTCCCTTGTCGAGGACTGCATCTCGGTGGGGGTTAAGGCGGCCATTGTCATATCGGGCGGTTTCGCCGAGACCGGTGAGGGGCGCCTCCAGGACCGCCTTGTCGACATCGCCCGGAGTGCCGATTTCCCCTTTATCGGCCCCAACTGTCTCGGTGTCTACTCGCCGGACTTTATGGATACCTTCTTCATTCCCGGTGAGAGGATGGTAAAGCCGGAGAAGGGGAGAGTCGCCCTTGTAAGCCAGAGCGGGGGTATTCTGGTGGATCACATGGTGAAATGCGTTTCTGAGGGGGTGGGCCTGTCGCTCTGCGTCAGTATCGGAAACAAGGCCCTTATCCGGGAGCTCGACCTTTTAGCGTACTTCAGCAGCGACCCCGAGACGCATGTCATGGCGTTCTACCTGGAAGGCTTCGGGCATGGCGAGGGGCGCAGGTTTGTCGAGGCCGCCCTTCCCTGCAGCAAGCCCATTATTGTCCTGAAATCGGGCAAGACCGCCCGCGGTATGAAGGCCGTGAGCAGCCACACCGCCTCGATGGCAGGAGACTACGCCGTCTTTTCGGCGGTCATGAGCCAGTACGGCATAGTTGAGGCCTTCGACGAGTTCGAAATCGTCTCCTTCGCTGAGGCGCTGAGCTGCTACAAGTCCTCCGTCGAGGGAAAGGTGGGGATCATCACCGGCAGCGGCGGCCACGGGGCCCTGGCAACGGACATCTGTTTCGAGCACGGGCTTGAGCTACCGGCCTTTTCACCGGAGGACCAGGAGGGGCTGAAAGCGGTTCTGGGGCCTGCCATACGGGATATCGCGGCCCTGTCCAACCCCGTAGACCTGACAGGCAGCTCAAATGATGACGATTTTCTCGCGGCGGCTCGATGGATGAGCAAGCGAGAGGATGTGGACTGCATCGTCGTGCTCCTCCTGCCGTACCTCCCTTACGTCACCCTTGACCTCGGTGCGCGGCTTAGCTTCGTTCACGCACAGGAGGGGAAGCCCATTATTGCCTACGTGCCTCACCTGGAAAAATATCGGATGCTTGTCGAGGGCTTTGCCTTGAACGGCATCCCGGTAGCCCACTCCGTCGAGGATGCGATCCACATGGCCGAGGCGCTTAGGAGGAACAAACCATGTTAACGGATGCGATGAAAGACATTATCTCCAGCGCGTTGCCATTGGGGTGGGTTATGGAACCGGAGGCGAAGAGGCTTTTCGGGCTTGCCGGCCTCGACGTTCCGCGTTTTATCAGCACCAGGGACGTTGAGGCGGCAAAGGCCTTTGCCGACGGCGTCGGATACCCCGTGGTGGCAAAGGTTGTATCTCCCGAGATTATTCACAAGTCGGATGCCGGGGGTGTCGTAACGGGCATCGCCGATGCCCCTGCCCTTGAGAGGGCCATGGAGCGGCTCTTAAGCCTGAAAGGGTGCGAGGGTGTGCTGGTGGAGGAAACGGCATCGGGCATCGAGCTCATTGTCGGCGCCAAGATCGACTTCCAGTTCGGCCCCGTTGTACTCATGGGGATGGGGGGGACGTCGACGGAAATATATAAGGACACGGCGATCCGCATGGCGCCGCTCGCGGCCGGCGATGTTGCTTCTATGGTGAGGTCTCTCAAAGCCCGGCCGCTTCTCGAGGGGTTTCGGGGTGCCGAACCCATCGACATGGAGGCGCTTACGGCGTTTCTTGTCAGGTTTTCGAACCTCATTGTCGATATGGCCGACATGATCGATTCCATCGACCTCAACCCCCTTTTCTGCTCGTCGAAAAGGTGCGTCATAGGGGATGCGCGCATCATGCTGGCGAAGCAAACCTAAGGGGGATTTTCGCCGGGTATCTTGAGGAGCACCATGTTGGTCAGGGGGTCGAGTTCCCGTGTTGCCGTTACCCCCTGAAGCTCCATAATGATTGCCTCCATGACGAGGAAGGTCTCGGCCAGCTCCCGCAGGCACCCCACCTTGCTCGTGTCATGCTTTCCGTAGGCGCCGTGGAAGTGAATGCGCGGCTCGCCGTTATGGGGGAAGATCGTCCCGATGCCCAGGGATTCATGGCTCTCGCCGATTTCCCGCCAGACAGGTTTTGGTGGCAGGTCGTCCGTTTCAGGGCCGACGACGATCCTTCCTTCCCTGATGCCGCCGACAAGGTAAAAGACGGCGGCCCGAATCTCCTCGGCCTTCACGATCCCGGCCAGGCCCCCAAGGATGTCGTCGCCGTCCTCAAAGCGCACGATGATGGTCTTGCCGATGTTACCTACCTGGTATTTCACGGTTTTCCCGCTCCTTTTCTCCCTATTGGGGGGCTTTAAGCCGTCCCCTTACCTTTGCGTTGTGCAGAATCAGCCTCTGCTCCTCTTCCGGCCTCCCTTTCATGGAAGCGAGAATGGCGTTCAGCTCCTTCATCTGGGTCTGGTAGACCTCCGTCACCTCTTTGCGGCATCCGGGAGGGTCCTGGGTGAGGGCACATTTTTCCCAGTGCGAGCGGTAGGTTTCCGAGACCAGAAGCAACTCATCGACGACCTCGGCCTGCAGGGCGTTGCAGTACTCGATCTCCACCGTTGCCCCTATGGTGCCGGACTGAACATTCCCGTTCCCCGAGAGTATGACCTTGTCGATGCAGCAACCCGATAGGGCGAGCGCTGCGGCTGCAAAGAGCAAAAGGGTTATCCGTCTCATCGCATCCTCCTGAAGTAAGATTACACGGATGGCGCACATATCTCAAGCAGGTGTCGGCAGGTACCTTCGTTGACTTTGCGTCCGACGAAACACTATAATGCCTTTTGAGGGGTCTATGTATGTATGAAAAGATTTTTTACGAGGTAGCCATAGTCCTGGGCATTGCGGCCGTAGCGGGCGCCGTGGGCATGGTGTTCAGGCAGCCCCTCATCGTCGCCTTTCTGGCAACGGGCATACTTGCCGGGCCATCGGGATTTGCTATCATTCAGAGCCATGGCCAGATGGAGCTGCTGGCACAGATCGGTATTGCCCTCCTGCTCTTCGTGGTGGGGCTGAAGCTCGATTTACACCTTATCCGCACCACCGGGCCTGTCGCCCTTGCAACGGGTTTGGGTCAGGTCATTTTTACCAGTATCTTCGGGTTTCTTATCACCTACTTCATGGGTTTCTCCTTTGTTCCCGCACTCTACATCGCCGTGGCCCTTACCTTCTCCAGCACCATTATCATCGTCAAGCTGCTCTCGGACAAGAAAGAGATAGACGCACTTCACGGAAGAATCGCCGTCGGCTTCCTCATCGTCCAGGACATTGCGGCAATCCTTGCCATAATCCTTCTGACGGCGCTGGGTGGGGAAGCAGGCGGGGGCTACGAGACGTTCGTCAGGATAGCCGCCATAGCAGGAAAAGGGGTCGGACTCCTCGTGCTCATAGGCCTGCTCATGCGGTATGTCCTGCCCGGGCTTACGCGGCAACTGGCCAGGAACCAGGAATGCCTCCTTGTGTTTTCCATAGCCTGGGCCGTTTTTCTTGCCGCCTTAGGGGATTACCTCGGTTTCAGCAAGGAGGTGGGGGCATTTCTCGCCGGCATTTCTCTGGCCTCTACGCAGTACAGAGAAACAATCGGGGCCAGGCTGGTCGGCGTGAGAGATTTTCTGCTCCTCTTTTTCTTCATCCATCTCGGGGCGCAGCTCGACCTGACGACCGTGGGGCCCCAGGTGGCCAACGCCGTCTGGCTTTCCATATTTGTGCTCATCGGTAACCCCCTCATCGTCATGGCGATCATGGGTGTCATGGGGTACCGGCGGCGCACAGGCTTCCTCGCAGGTCTGGCGGTAGCTCAGATAAGCGAGTTCTCGCTCATTGTGGCAGCCCTGGGCTTGGGCCTCGGACATATCAGCAAGGAGGCCCTGAGCCTTATCACGCTCGTCGGCGTCATTACCATCTGTCTTTCCACATACATGATCATATACTCCGGAACGCTCTATCGCTGGCTGGCGGGGCCCCTGAAGATCTTCGAGAAGAAACACCCCACCCGCGAGCAAGAGAGCGCTGAGACATGTTTAACCCCTGAAATAGATACACTCATCGTGGGGCTGGGCAATTACGGCAGTGGTATTGCCAGGCATCTCCTGGACAGGCGAAAGCGCATAGCCGGCGTGGACTTTGACCCCCAGGCCCTTGACGCCTGGAGGTCTCAGGGAGTGCCCACTATTTTTGGGGATGTGGGCGACCCGGAGTTCCTCGACAATCTGCCTTTGAACTGCGCAAAATGGATGGTATCCACGGTGCGGGACAGGGACCTGAACCTGACGCTCCTGCACCTGCTGCGGGAGCGCCGTTTTGAGGGTAGGATAGCAGTGGCCGCCAAGGATGAGGATGAGGCCAGGCTTTTTCTCTCATCGGGCGCCCACGTCGTTCTCAGGCCCTTTAGCGATGCCTCGGAGGAGGCCGTCGACTCTCTAACGGAGGCCATGCATCTCTTGCCCGCAGAGATCGACTGGCCGCTGGCGCTGAAGGAGGTTCGGCTCCGGAAAAGCTCTGTCTTTGCGGGCCAACTGATCCAGGACCTCGGCCTTCGTGCGGTGACCGGTATCTCCATACTGGCGGTGAGCCGTGCGGGCCGCGTCTACCTCGACCCGGACCCGGCGTTTCAGCTTTTTCCCGCCGACCGTCTGGTGCTCATGGGAGAACCGTCGACGCTCCGGCACGCCGAAGAATTCCTGCAACAGATCGATGAGCCTGAAGAGGAGACGGAGTCAGGGGGGATCGCGACGGCAGAGATAGAAATAGGGCCTTCCTGTGCAAGGCGCGACAAGACTCTCGCCGAGCTTGATTTTCGCAAGACCTATAAGCTGACCGTCATAGGAATCGTCCGGGGCGAAGACCGGCTTGTGATGCCGCGGGCCGACGAGCGTCTTCAGGGAGGAGACAAGCTGATTGTCATCGGGGCCCGGGAGCAGGTGGCAAGGGTAAGAGACTCCGACCTTTTCAGCGGTCCTCTTCCCTGATCACCTGTCCGCGCGATGTGAAAGAAATACCCTGTTGCGATTTTGTGCCGATCATAACGGATTCTACGATGGGGGCACTGATGGGCCGTTCAGACCTCCATTTCAGGATGAAATTGGCCCCTGATCCCCCGGTGTCGTCCGATTCCTTGATGACGAATCGCTCGGAGGCCCGTGCGTTTACTTTTATGGGTTTTTCGACGTACCTCTTAATGAGCTTGCCCGCAGAGTCATAGTATTCCCCCTCCAGGATCGTCATGGGATACTGCGGGTCCGTGTTCCTGATGCTGACGGTGACAGCAAGCCAGAACCGCGTTTCCTTGTCGCCAAAGTAGATGTGGGAATAAATGGGCACGTACACCGTCTGACCCTTTGACAGCCTGATTTCGGACTGGGCATGTGCCACCCCCAGGGCTGGAGGCAAGCCAGGGACCATGGAAAACAACAGGAAAAGAATCGCCCATCTCTCCATCAGAGCCTTCAATTCAACCTCCCCTTATCGGGCACACGAAATGGTAGTTCTCCTTCTCGAAGCGCCTGCCTACAAAAGCTTATGTAATTGAACAGCCGATGTCAACGGACACGTGGAGCGGTTCGCCGAGAGACCGAAACGTCGGGCCTGCTCGACGAGGACGCTTTGTTGTGCTACCCTTTCACAGAAAGGAAGGCAGGCATCTTGTACTACAGCAGCGAAAAAAAGAAATTGATTATATTCACCTCCATCCTCCTTACGGTCGGTTTTCTCGCCACATCGCTTGCCAGCTATTTCGTATCCAAGGCGGCCATTCGGGGAGGTATCGTTGAAAACGAGCTTCCCATCACGGCCGACAACATCTATTCGGAGATCCAGAAGGATCTCATCAGGCCCATTTTCGCATCCTCCATGATGGCTACCGACACCTTTGTTCGCGACTGGATTCTGGAGGGAGAGCGGGACGTGAAGAAGATAGCGCGGTATCTGGGGGAGATACAGGCCCGCTACGATGCCGGTACGGCCTTTCTGGTCTCGGACAAGACGAGGTTCTACTATTATGGCGACGGTATCCTGAAAAAGGTAAGCGAATCGGAATGGCGTGACGTCTGGTATTTCCGGGTCCGACAGATGAAGGAGCCCTATGAGATCAACGTCGATCCGGACCTGGCAAACAAGGACGCCATGACCATCTTCATCAATTACCGGGTTTTTGACTACGAAGGCCGTTTCATAGCCGCCACGGGGGTAAGCCTCACCGTTGATGCCGTAAAGAAGCTTATCAATGAGTATCAGGAGCGTTACCGCCGGAACATCTTTTTCGTGAACAAAGAGGGGAAGATTATTGTCGCAGCAGGGCGGACGAACCTGGTAGGTAAACATCTGCGAGACCTTGAAGGGTTGTCTGCTTTGGCAAGCCGCATCGTCAGGGAGGGAGCAGGATCGTTCGTCTATGCGTCGGGCGGCCAGACCAAGCTCCTCAACGTCCGCTTCATACCGGAGCTGAACTGGTACCTTCTCGTGGAGAAAGCCGAAGGCGAGGCCCTCCTGGGAATCAGGAAGACCCTTGCGCTCAACCTCGCCATATGCGCGGCCATCACCATTCTCGTCATCCTGGCCTCCACGATGACAATCAACAGGTTTCAGTCGAGACTGGAGGAGATGGCGACAACGGACAAGCTCACGGGGCTCTACAACCGGCAAGGGTTCGAGATTCTTATCCGGCAAATCAGATTTGAGCAGAAACGTTCATCGAGACCCTATTCCTTCGTTCTGTTCGATATCGACAACTTGAAGACGGTCAACGACACCCGGGGACACATTGCCGGCGACCAAGTAATTGTGAAGGTGGCAAAAGCTGCAAAGGCGAGGCTGCGGGGGTCCGACATCCTGTGCCGTTGGGGTGGTGACGAGTTTCTGGCCATACTGCGGGAATGCAGCCTCCCTGAGGCCTTCGCTGTTGCAGAGGGCATTCGGTCGGCCATTGCAGAGGAGAACATAGTCATCGAAGGCGGTGGAGTCCAGGTCACGATAAGCTTGGGTGTTGCCGGCCTTGGTGTCGGCGAGGCTACGGATGAAGCCTTGGGACGCGCCGACCAGGCCCTCTACGCCGCAAAGGCAGCGGGCCGCAACCGCACCATCAGCGAGGGGTAGGAAGCCCGAAAAGGGTCGAACGGGCGAAGAAGGCGGCGGAGAAGGAGATATTCCTCTTACGTCTGTCGGACCTGCATCTCCACGCTCGTTGAGTATCTCAACGATATAGGGATGGGCATCGAGATTGAACTCGTCGCATGTCGTGGTGCCCACGAACATCTCGGCTTTCTCCACCGCCTCCAGCATGTCCTTGACATACAGCGAAATGTCTCTTGTCATAGATAGATTACCTCGGCAAGGATCCTCTCTCTGAGTTCGGGCCTCATATCTTCCTTCGGCACAAGATCGACTTTTGCCTTGAGAATATCGCTAAGGTAGTTTTCTGCTCTCACCAACCCGAGCAGACTAACAGCCTCCCGGAACTCTCCCAGAATGTCGATATCGCTGGTTGCCTTTTGTTCTCCGCGTGCGGATGGGCCAAAAAGGCCGATAGATGTTGTCTTGAAGGTCTCTGAAAGCTCAGTCTTGTTTTTGGATATAGTTTCTTTAATCTTGTCAAAAGTTTCCATCGCTATTTCCGCCGCACCAGGCATTTTCATTCTCCTTGTGGGCCGTTTGCCATTCACATATTGCGGATCACGATTGCCTTGCCGGTTGACAGAGAGTCATCTATCATACAGCATGCATAAAGAGGACTCTTTATGAGCAGAACAACAGTACTTGCAGATGAGGTGCTGCTCGAAGAGAGAGATCAAAGCGGACTTGTCCTGAGCGACCTCCCGGGTGTGGAACCGGCAGTGCTGTAATCATTTCCAGAATCTGGGCATGAATATTACCACCACCGTATAGATCTCGAGCCGTCCTGCCAGCATCAGAAATGAGAGAACCCACTTGCCCAGGGTGGGCACATGGGCAAAGTTGTCTACAGGCCCTACCGTGCCGAGCCCCGGCCCCACGTTCCCGAGGGTTGCGGCAACGGCCCCGATGGACGTGTCGATATCGAGGCCCAGGATGGCCATGGCGAGGGTTCCGAAAACGAAGAAGAGGGCATACATCGCTATGAAACCCATAATGTTGAGAACGATCCCCTCCGGTACGGGCCGGTACTCAAGCTTGACAGGGAAGACGCCGTGGGGGTAAAAAAGCCTCTTCAGCTCGGCGCCGCAATACTTGAAAAGTACGAGAATCCGAACATTTTTCATGGCGCCGCCCGTCGACCCGGCACATCCGCCGACGACCATGAGCAGTATGAGAATAACCTGTGTGGCAAAGGGCCAGTGCTCGTAATCCTCTGTGATGAATCCGGTGGTGGTGATGATGGAGACTACCTGAAAGAGGGAGCCTCTGACGGCACTCTCCGAAAAGGGCGTTCCATGAAAGTACCGTGTTGCGAGAATGATGAGGAAGGCGCCTCCAATAATACCGGCGTAACACCGAAACTCGGGGTTGCGGTAGTAACGGTCAACCTTTCCCTTGAGGGCCCAGAAATGAAGGCTGAAATTGACGCCGGCACAGAACATGAAAAAGGTGATGATATACTGAACGTAAGGGGAGGGAAAGGCTGCGATGCTGGCGTTGTGCGGCACGAAACCCCCCGTTGCCAGGGTCCCGAAGGTGACGCAGAGTGCGTCAAAAAGCGAGAGGCCGCCTGCCATGAGCAGTGCGGTTTGGGCCACCGTGAGCAGAAGATAGACGGCCCAAAGGAGCTTTGCCGTCTCGCTGATTCTCGGGGAAATCTTGTCTTTTGTGGGGCCCGGCACCTCAGCCTTAAACAACTGTGTTCCTCCGACCCCGAGAAAGGGAAAGACCGCCACGGCCAGCGCAATGACCCCCATCCCGCCGAGCCATTGGGTCATGTTACGCCAGAGGAGGAGGCTCTTCGGCAACCTTTCAATGTCTGTGAGGATTGTCGCCCCCGTGGTGCTGAAGCCGGACATGGTTTCGAAGAAGGCGTCCGTGAAGGACGGGATATACCCGGTCACCATAAAAGGTGTGGCCCCGAAAACGGTGAAGGAGACCCAGCAGATGGTAACGATGAGAAAGCCTTCCCTGATGGTAAGCTCCCTGGGGGCTATCCTGAAGACCCTTGACAGAAGGCTGAGGCCCAGGAGCCCTGCAATATGGGCCAGGAAAACGAAATGTAGGCCGTCCCGGAAGGCGATGGAGAAGGCGAGCGGCAGGACATAGGAGGCCCCCAGGAGCACCCAGAGGCGCGACAGGGCATAGACGATGTTCGAGACTTTCAAGGGCCGGCAACCGTCATTACAGAAACTTTGCCTCCAGGGAGGGAAGGGCCTGGGGAAGGGCAAAGAAGATGACGCGGTCCCCGGGCAGGATTACGCTTTCTCCGTGGGGGACGAAGGCGTCCTTGCCCCGGACGATGTGCGCCACCACAGTACCTTCAGGAAAGCGGAGCTTGCTCAAGGGCTTTCCTACCAGCTTCCCCGACTCTTTGGCCTCATATTCGATGGCTTCTGCGTCTATGCCCTGAAAGGTCGCCATGGACACGACCTGTCCCCTCCGGATGAGGCGAAGAATGGCGTTGGCTGTTGCAAGACGGACGTTAACCGTTGAGTCGATGCCGATGACGGACATGAGAGGCAGGTATTCCAATCTGTTGACGAGCGCGATCGTCTTCTTGACCCCCAGGTGCCTTGCCAGAAGACACGAGATAATGTTCGTCTCGTCATCGTTCGTTAGGGCCACGAAGGCATCCATTTCCAGTATCCCCTCGCGCGCCAGAACGTCGAACTCAGTGCCATCGGCCTGAAGAACCATAGACTTCTTCAGTTGGCCCGCAGCCTTTCTGGACCGTTCCTTGTCGGCCTCCACAAGGGTTACGTCGAGGTCGCTGTCCTCGAGGCTTTGGGCTACGCCCAGGCCTATCCGTCCTCCCCCGAGAACCATGATCTTCTCCAGTGCACGGTCTGAGCGGCCCGTCATGGCGAGCAGCTCGGGGAGATCATCGGCCTTTGTGACCACAAAAAGCTGATCGTTGTTGTTCAGATAGTCGTTGCCGCCAGGGATGATTGTGGTCTCTCCCTTCTTCATAGCCACGATGCGGAACTTTCTCCTGATCTCTTCGGCGCCGAAGCTCTTGAGCTGATAGTTGAGGTAGGGGCACTCCTTGTCCAGCTTGAGGCCAACGAAAAGTATCTTCCCGCTCTCGAACTCGATGATCTCCGACGCCACGGACCGCATGAGCAGCCGGATCACCTCCTCAACCACCTCTGCCTCCGGGTGAATAAGCAGGTCTACGCCGATATCCTGTGGCTTGAGGAGCGACGAGGGGCTGTAGAGATCGGCGTCGCGCACCCTGGCTACCTTAAGGCCCACACCCGCTCTGGAGGCGAACATGCAGGCAAGGATGTTTACTTCGTCCCGGGCAGAGGCAGCGATAAGCATGTCGGCACCCTCCAGCTCCGCCTCACGCAGGACGCTCTGGCTCGATCCGCTGCCCTGCACGGCCACGATGTCGAGGGCCTCCTGTGCCTTGGCGCACTTTTCGGGGTCCTCGTCAATAATGATGAGGTTATGTTTTTCGAAGGAGAGCCGTTTGGCAAGGTAAAACCCTATCTCTCCGGCGCCGATAATGATAATCCGCATTGCTATAGACCTCTTGGCATCAATCTCATAAACGGCAACACAGGCGGGGCGGGGCAACGGGACAGTGCGGCCGCTTTCTCAGTTGTATCCCGATGGCTGTATCGCGGCCTCGAAGGCAATCCCGGGCACCAAGCCCTGCTATTTTCCCTCCGATTGCCTGTAGTGGATGACCTGCTGTGTCCAGGGTACCGGATAGCCCGCTGCGGCGCCTACCTCTTGGATGGCCTTGTTTGTATCAAAGAAGACCTGCCAATAATTGTTGTTGTGGCAAAAGGGGCGTACAGCGAGAACGGGCCCTGCAAGATTGAATTCAAGAATCTCCACGGACGGCGCAGGGGTGTCGACGACGTTGGGGATCAATTTCAGCGTTTCGGAGAGCCTCCTGACGGCGTCCTGCACGTCGACGCCGTGAGCGAGCTGCGCTTTCAGGTCTACCCTGCGATAGGGGTTATGTGTGTAGTTGACGATGTTGTCGGAGAGGATCTTATTATTGCCCACGACAACCCTAAGATTGTCGACGGTGTCAATGGTCGTTGCGAAAAGGCCTAACTCCCTGACGTCGCCCGTCACCCCTGCGGCACTGATCATGTCACCCACCTGAAAGGGTCTCAGGATGAGCAGAAAGGCGCCGGCGGCAAAGTTGGCCAGAAGGCCGCCCCAGGCCATGCCGATGGCAACGCCCGCTGCAGCGAGCAGGGCGACGAAGGAGGTGGTCTGAATCCCGAAAATGGCCAAAATGGCGATAACGAGGACGATTCGGAGAATGACCCGGATGGCCGCCTCAAAGTACTTGATGAGCGTGGCGTCCAGTCTGCGAGCCCGCATGCCCTGGCTGGACAGTCTGCTGATGACATTTATGGCCCAACTGCCGGTGACCCAGACGACGATGGCACCGAGAATCTTCCACCCTGCCGGAATGAGATACACCGCAACCAGCCGATCAAGCGAGATGGCCAAATCCGTCATGATAGCCTCCCAAAGAGCTTTTACTCAATTATGCGATAGATGGGGACAATTGGCAAGTTTCTTCTTGCCGGTGCCCGTGTCAGTTGGTCCGCAGCGATTCGACGATGTTCATCCGGCTCGCCCTCACTGCGGGAAGAACCCCTCCCACGAAGCCCATGACGAGCGAAAAGAATAGGGCCTGCGTGACAATGGCCGCATCGAGGGTGAAGGTAAAGGCAAGCTCTGAAAAGGTCTGAAAATTGACGGTGGAGATGGATACGAACTGCATGAGGGAGGCAAACATGATCCCCGCCAGACCCCCGGTGAGGCCTAACAACAGGGATTCGAGAAGAAAGGCGATGAGAATGCTCCTCCGCTGAAATCCCAGGGCCCTCATGGTACCGATCTCGCCCGTTCTCGTGGCCACGGCCGCATACATCGTGATCATGGCACCGATCATGGCACCCAACGAGAAGATGATCGTTACGGTAAGGCCCAGTATGCGCAGAAATTTGGCCATCATCTCCGATTGTTCCAGATAATATCCCGTTTCTCTCTTGGCCTCCAGGGTCAACCGTGGATCGCCCTCTATGCGCGCCTTTACGTCGGCGAACCGGCCCGAGTCGCGAAGCTTGAAGAGGACGGAGGAATAGACGGGGCGTCGGAAGGCCTGCATGAGCTGGTCCACGTCGCCCCATATCTCGGAGTTAAACCCTGTCTTCCCCGCGTCGAAGACACCGACGATGGTCCAGCCCTGCATGCCGAACCGAAGCGAGTCGCCGAGGCCGGCGTTCATAAAGCGCTTCGCAATGCCGGCGCCCACCATGATCTCCGTCGACCCAGGCCTCGGTGCCCGGCCTTCCACCAACTTGACCTGAGGGCGGAGCGCCAGGGACTGCTCCGTGGTGCCACGGATCGTTACGTTGGAAGGCTGGCCGGAGTCCTTCTTGGTGAGACTGATGAGAACAACGAGCTCCTTGGCCAGAAGCCCCTTGCCTCCCGGCCCCGTGGCTACCTCGGGGTCTGTCTCCACGATGGCGGCCTGGTTGCGCTCGATGCCGCTCTGTACCTCTGAGGCCGATGACCTTCGTATGATCACCACATTGTCGAAGCTGCCCGTTTCGACAAGCGTCTGCTGCAGGCCCTGGGCGAGCATGAGAATGGCGCTGAAGACAAAAACGACGAGTGCCATGCCCGATGCCGTCAGGATCGTTGTGAGCCGTCTGGTCCAGAGATTTCGCAAGCTGTACGCAAAGGGAATACGTGTCATCCCATGTTCCTCAGCCCTTCCGCAATAGGCGTTCTTATGGCCTGGTAGGACGGGACAACGGCTGCAAGGAGGCCGACAACGGCCGAAAATACCACATCCAGCGCCAGCGTTTCCGGCTCTACGGCAAAGACGGGAAAGTATTCGCCCACAGCCCCGATGAAAACCTTGGCGGCGGGAAAGGTGAGAAGAATTCCTGAAAGACAGCCCAGCATGCTGATAATAAGTGATTCTCCAAAGATGAGGCCGCCGATCCGGAAGGAGCCGAAGCCGAGGGTCTTGAAAACGGCGTATTCGCTTCTGCGCTCCCGGGAGGTCATGGCCATCGTGTTGGCAACAACAGCCAGAATAATCACAATGACCACAAAGGAGATGATCTTTATGGCTGTGATGATGGCATCGGACATGGAAACGAAGCTCATCTGAAAGGCCTTTTCCGTTTCTGTCAGCGTCTCGGCCAGGGAGTTCTTGAAGGTGCCGTCCACGGCAAGGGCCACGGGCGTTGCGTCGTTGGGGTTTCTGATCCCTATAAGATAGAATCCCACCCTGTCGGACCTGCTGGGGGAGGCCCGCTTGAGGGTCTCATTGAGATAATCCCAGTGGAAAAAGAACTGGCTTTCGTCCGTTCCCGGGTCCCGGCCCCGGTAGACGCCGCGCATGGCGAACTCCCAGTTGCCCGGATAGATGGTGCCCTTGAGGGTTATTATGTCCCCGATTTTCCAGCCGAACCGCTCAGCCAGCTTCCGTCCCGCTATGAATGACTTTCTGTCCCTGAAAAAGGCAGACTGCTCCTCGGGGGGTAGCAGGTACTCCGGATACAGGGCGAGGTAGGTCCTGGGCTCTACGGCAAGGTTGGCAAAGAAGTTCTTCTCTTCGATGTAGATCCCGCCGAACCAGTTGCCGTAGGAGACGGCGCTGACACCGTCTATCTGACGGATCTTGTCTTTATACGATAGCGGTAGGGGAAAGATGAGCGAGACTGCATTCCGCGTCACGAGTCGATTGGCAGACGAGGACTCTACGCCGGCGTACCAGGCCCCGATTACGGTACGGAGGAGTCCGAAGGCAAGGATGGCGATGGTGATGCCGAGGATCGTGAGACCCGTGCGGAGCCTGTGCCTGAATGCGTTTCTAAATAATATCTTGAGTAAGTACATCGTCAAGGGCACCCTTATCGAGGTGCATGATGCGGTGGGCCTTCTCTGCCGCCCTTGGGTCATGGGTAACCATTATAATGGTTTTGTTCGATTCGTGGTTGAGGCGGTCCATGAGCTCCATGATGTCCTCGGCGGAGACACGGTCCAGGTCGCCCGTCGGTTCGTCGGCCACGAGGATCGTCGGATCGGTGACGATGGCCCTCGCGATGGCCACCCGCTGCTGCTGGCCACCGGAGAGCTGGGCGGGGTAATGATCCAGGCGGTCGAGGAGGCTGACGACGCCAAGGGCCATTTCGACGTGATCCCGTCGCTCGTGCCGCGAGAGCCCCGTGAGAAGTAATGGCAGCTCCACATTCTCAAAGGCGGTCAGGACGGGAATGAGGTTGTAGAACTGAAAGATGAACCCCACGTGGGTAGCCCGCCAGTCGGCCAATGCCGTCTCCGAAAGCCCGGTGATGTCGACCCCCCCAACAATGATGCGGCCGGAATCGACCTTGTCGATGCCTGCCACAAGGTTCAGAAGCGTACTCTTTCCCGACCCCGAGGGGCCCATAAGTGCGAGAAACTCTCCCTCCGGAATGGTAAACGAAATGTCTGTGAGAACGGGGACAATCTGGCTTCCCCGCCGGTAGGCCTTGCTGACATGCTGAATGTTGACGATCGGTTCGGCCATCTTGGTCTATTTGTCGGTCACTTTGATGGACGACCCGTCCCTGAGCGAGCCCGGCGGGCTGAGGATCACCTTTTCTCCAGCCTTGAGGCCGGCTTTTACCTCTATGAAGTCACCCAGCCGCGGTCCCGTCGTGACCTCTACCAAATGGGCAATGCCCTCTCTGGCGACGAAGGCCCATTTCTTGTCCTGACGCTCCGTGAGGGCCCGTGGATTGACGGCGGTCCGTGGTTTTTCCTCGTCTTTGCCCACCTCTCTGGAGAGAAAGGCAACCTTGGCGCTCATCTCAGGAAGGATACGCAGATCCTTTTCTGCGAAGCGCACCTTCACCATCACCGACGCCTTGCTTCTGTCCGCTGTCGGGACGATCATATGGATGAAGCCGCGAAACCTCGTATGTGGGATGGCGTCCAACTGTACCTCGCAGGGCTGCCCTACGCGAAGTTGTCGTATATTCGATTCAGATACGTCGGCTTCCACTTGTAGGGAATCCATGTCTGCTATGGTAACGACGGCCGCCTTGGCAAGCGCCGCTCCGCTCATGGGGGTGACAAGGTCACCGATGTCGGCACTCTTCGTCAACACGACGGCGTCGAAGGGCGCCCGGATGAGGCTGTATTGGAGGGATACATCGGCGGCCTGGAGGGCGGCGGCGTTGGCCCTAACGGAGGACTCGGCTGCGGCCAGGGCCGCAAGGGCCTTTCCGTATCTCGCCTCGGCGGCATCGTAGGCGGCCTTTGTCGTAAATTCCTGGGCGATGAGGCTTTTCTCGCGGTTGTACACAGCCGTTGCGTCTTTCAGCTCAGCCTTGGCTGTCTCCAGATTCGCTTTGGCCACATCGAGATTGGCAGAGGCCTGTTTTTGCTGGGCAACGAGATCGTCGCTCTCGAGGCGGGCAATGATATCCCCCTTTTTTACCCTGCTGCCTTCCTCCACGGAAAGGGCGACGAGCCTTCCCGTGATTTTTGATGCTACCGCCGCCTTCCGCTGCGGGACCACATAGCCGCTGGCGTTCAGCAACGTAAAGCTCTGAGATGGATAGACGTCGACGACCGTCGCTACCTCAACCTTAACCGATGGCCTGAGGACGCCCGACAGAACGAGCACGGCAATGACGGCAGCGCCGAGAAGGCCCACGGCCACCCAAAGCTTCGTCCTCCTGGTCCGTCCTCGACGGGCCGGGGCTGACTTGTCTATTTTGAGCCGGGAAAGGTCTTCTTCAGCCATTTTTTCGCTTGTCCTCTCTCATCTGAACCGTCAGATAGCTTAAGGGCGGCCAGGCATCATGTCAACACAAAAGCCCTTCTATTTGCCCGGGAAAGAGAGGGCGTCCTTGGGGCAGGACGCAATGCAGAGCCCGCATTTAAGGCAGTCGGCACCATAGGCCATGGCAGGGGCCTCTTTCATTTCCCACGGCGAGAGCTGCATGGGGCAGGCCTTGGAGCAGAGCTTGCAATTGATGCAGGCCGCCTCACTCATGATAAGCCCATACCTATTCCCGCCCACCCAGCTCGAGAGCGTTCCGATAGGGCAGACGTAACACCACGATCTCTGATGAAGGGTAAGGGCTAGGACGATTCCGATCACCGTTGTTACCGTCAGGAGGATGATGAAAAAACCGCCGATGGCGAGGAAATCGGGCCAGAGCCTCACGATCTGCACCGTAAGCATGGCCATGAGGAAAAGAAGAAGGCCTATGCGGACAGCGGGGCCCCGAATCCAGCGGGGAATCCTTTTCTTGGGGCTTATGGCCTTGAGAAAAGTATCGGCGAAGGCGCCCCGCGGGCAATACCAGTCGCACCACTTCCTGCCCTTAACGGCAGCAACGCCCACGCCGGCAACCATGCACAGTGGAATAAAATAGCCGATGACAGGAAGAAACCACCCCGCCACGACGAGAACGATAAAGATGGAGCCTAAGAAGAACTGTTTCGCCGTCCTGGCCTTTAGTGCCCTCGCGAGCCTCTCTTTCTTACTCATAGCGGTGCTCCTTCCAAGTATTGCGCGGTTCCCCTGCCCGGGGCCGGCAAAACAATTATTTCGACCTACTGTCCCGATTCCGGTCTGTCCGGATGAGAAATTGTCTCCCCGCCCTGAAAAGGTTCAGCCTTGATGTAAACGTCCCGCTGAGGAAAGGGGATGGCAATGCCATGCTGCCGAAGGGCCGCCTCGATGGCCACGTGGAGTCCGTGGGTGATGGCGAGGCGGTCGGACAGCTCCTTGGCGTAGGCGTAGACGGTGAAATCCATGGAGCTTTCGCCGAATCCCGTGAAATATACCGCAGGCTCGGGCGTCTCCATGACCAGCGGGTTTGAGCGCACCATATCGAGCATAATCTGCCGGGCTGCTGTTGCGTCGGACCCATAGGCAATGCCGACGCCGAAGGAAATGCGCGTAATGGGGTTGGACAAAGTCCAGTTGACAAGCTGTCCCGTGATAAAGGACTTGTTCGGAATAACCAGCTCCTTGTTATCCCAGTCGGTGATGGTGGTGGCACGCATACGGATCTGGGAAACCCTTCCCGTCACATTCCCGATGGTAACGGTGTCGCCGACCCGGATCGGTCGCTCAAAGAGGAGGATGACGCCTGAGATAAGATTGCCGAATATCTCCTGAAGTCCAAAGCCGAGGCCGACGCCCAAGGCTGCCACGAGCCACTGGATCTGGGACCAGCTACCCCCGAAGGTATGAAAAATAATGACAATACCGGTAAAGACAATGGTGTAGCGGAGGAGCTGGCTGATGGCGTAGCGGCTCCCCGGTGTTATGGGGAGGTGCTTGAAGAGGAGGGTTTCGAGGGCGCCGGGCAGGTTGCGGGCGAGCACTATGGTGAGCGCCGCCAGGACGGCTATGACGGCGAGGATCGAGAGCGTGACGGGCTGCTGGATCTCCTTGCCGCCTATCGTTATCGTGCGCTGCCATAAGGAGACTTGGTCGAGGGCCGTCAGGGCCGGAAAGACCTCCGCCCAGATGGCCAGAAGCCCGATTATGAGCGCTATGCCTATGAACGCGTGGAGCAGTTTCTTCGTCTGTCGGCTCTCGGCCGCAAGGACCTCCTTGGCCCCCTCCATCTCCGGCAAAGGGCGGCGCATGAGGCCGAGCGCCCGCAGTACCAGATCGTGGGCAACGATGGTGCCGATGATAAGCCAGAGCGACTTGAAGACGTCGTCGGCGATCTGGATGGCAGTGTAGCTGTATCCTGTCAGGGAGAGGGCGGCGAGGAGAAGCGGTATGGCGATGACGGCCAAGTACCAGGCGTAGCGGAGCCGATCGGCCCAACCGTTCGGATGGTCGGTTAGGTATCCGGCCGGGACGC
Organism: uncultured Pseudomonadota bacterium; assembly: GCA_964651435.1. Taxonomy (GTDB): domain Bacteria; phylum Desulfobacterota; class Syntrophorhabdia; order Syntrophorhabdales; family CAYQXL01; genus CAZYVU01. The sequence continues at coordinate 13,853 of CAZYVU010000030.1, read as the reverse complement.
CACGTGTGGGCTGCAGGACCCGACCGGCGATGACGGCTACGGCGGCCATGGCGCCGACAAAGAAAAGCCGGCCCTCCCTTCCGCGCTCGACGTCGGCTCCGAACCACGTGACCGACACGACAAAGGCAATGGGGAGAAAGATGGGGACAAACCAGCGGAGTTCGCGCCTCAATAGGCCTACCACAGCATCGTCCCAGCGGAAGTGGGCCTGCCCCACCCCCTTTTCAATGCAGAGCAGACGGAGCATTGACAAGAAATAGTAGGGCATGGCGATGGTGCTCAGGGCCTTGCCCACGGACCGCGTGAATTCTGTGGCCCCCGTGGAATCCTGGAATCTCCAGGCACAGAAACCGAGGCAGAGTGGTATGAGGGATGCCATGAGGGCGGTGGCGACGAAGGCCTTCGCCGTAAGCCGGAAACCCTCGTCGTTGGGCCCCCAGACCTGGTCGCTTGTTGCCTCCACATAGGTGCGGAGCGGCCTTCTGTATCGTATGAGTATAAACGCTGAAGCCAGAAAAAGAGCGTAGAGCCAGTAGTTTGATACGATATCGGCCCCCAGGGTCTTTGGCACTTCCATGAGGCGGGAGGGCGATACGAGTGCTCGGACGGCGAGAAAAAGTTCCCTTGGTTCACCTCTGCCCAGGGACTGGGTGCTGGGAATCCAGAGAACCCTGCTTTCCAGAAACTTTCTGTACTCCCGTGCTGTGTCGCCTAACTGCCGCTGGGTCACCTCCAGGTCACCCAGGGCCCCGATATAGCCCACGTAGGCATCGGAGAGCTTGGAAAGGAGGGACTTCTGGTCTTTCAAGAGATCGCGTAGCTCGCCCTCGACCTCCGCCCCTGTGGCCGGAAGACCCTTGTCTCCCATTCCGTCGGCTTTTAGCCGCTCCACTTCGGCGTCTATGTTACTGAGTGGACGGAGTGCCTCCTCCACGTTGATGTGCTCAAGCCAGACATCGCCGATACGCCGGGTGAGCTTTCTGCTTTCTCTGTCAAACCGGCGCCAGTCATCGAGTTTTCTCAGGCGCTCCAGCAGTATGTGGCCCAGCGATTTGCTGAACCCGGCAACGTGAACCCGCTGCCTGGCGTCGCTGAACTCCTGCTCCATGCTTTTTAGCTGGGCCTGGAGGCCATCCCGCAACACCGTTGTCTCCCTCGTCGCCTCGCCTATGGCGGTAATCCGCCCAGCCAGTCGCATGCTCTCCCTCGTCGTCTGCCGTATCAGTGGATTCTTGGCCTCCAGCTCTGTAAGAGACTGGTCCGACGATGCGCGCGCCCTTTCAGCTTCATCCTTGATTTTCCTTTGAAGGGCCTCTTCAATGGGCTTGGCGCGAAGCTGCGCGCGCGCCAGGTTCTGCGCCAGCAGTTCCCGCTGGGCCGAAAGGAGCTGAGTCCTGGCACCATAGCTTGCAAGCTCCTTTTTGAGCATGGCGATTTCTCTCAGACGGGCCGTGCGGGCGGCCTGGAGCGATGTCTGGCGGGCATCGAGGATCAGCATGTTGTCTCCGGAGAGCCTTGATGCCTTGAGGCCCGCTTCGATATCCTGCAGCCCCTTCCGGGCTGACGCGAGCTCGTCCTTGATCTGGGAGGGCCGCCCCCTCTGTTCCCGAATGAGATCGTCGAGGGCCGTTAGGTCCTCCTTCAGCGAGGTGAGTTCGGCCTGAGCGATGGCATTTCGTTTCTCCAGTTCTCCCATGGGGAGCTGGAGAAGATTGCCGGCTTCCGGAGCCGCCTGACGTTTCGCTTCCCGCGCGCGCAGGGTCTTGCTGATCCTCTCTTCTTCTGCGGGTGCCGTCTTGAGCGCCTCCAAAAAGCCGGATCCCGCTGCATCGTAGGCGGCGGCCGTCTCCAGAAGGTTTCTCGCATCGCGGTAGTAGCCGAGGAGTCTGGTCCGAACGGCCTCATCGAGATCTTTTGCGCCCTCAATTTCCTTGATTTTTTCGTTGACCCTGCCAAAGGTGAGATTGACCGAAGGGAGGCCTATTGCCTCCGCCGGGCCCCGTTGTGAAAAGGCCTGCGGCAGACCAATGACCGGGAGACAGGTCATACAGAACAGAAGGGCGGCGAGAACGCCTTTCCTCATGGGATCTCCGCTACTGGGAACAGATCAATTTTTCGCCGCCGGCTCGGCGGTCTTCTGAGCAGACTTCAAAAGTACCGACCGGACGGCGGGCGCTATCTCGCTGCTCAGCTTGTCCAGGGCCTCACTCATGGTGTGTACCATGGAATCGTAGCCGGACCCTGACAGGGGCAGCACAATGGTAGACTCTCGTACCACCTCGACGGTCTTCGTATCTTTCGCTAAAACGGCCCAGCGCGCCTGAAGTGTAAGGGAACCGCCCGGCACGCCGTCAAGACGCTGAATCGACACGGGCACTGAGATGATCGTTCCCCGGTAGGTGGTTCTCCAGGGCAAGGCCATGAATCCGTCTGTTGCTAAAAGGGCAGAAAGGTTGTTTACAAGCACCCTGTTAATCTCACCCTTCAGCGATCCGCCCCAGCGATCGAATTCGCTGAACTGGATACGGTTTTCCGATGTGCGGGTCACTATCTGGGGCCGGTCGAGGTAGTCGGCAATGTCCACCGGCCCAATACTAAAAAGATCCCTAATTTCACTTGGTGAGGAGGCCGCTCCGGCGTGGGCGTCCGTCTGGCTTCCAAGCGTATAGAATCGCGATGGAGGGGAGGATCCGGCGCAACCGGCCACAAGGAGGGCCGCCGCCATAAGCGGAAGAAGGATCAGAGACCCGATGGCGTACGTTTTCATTCCCATTCTCCTTTTGCGGGTTTTTTTCCTGTGAGAAGGGCCTCGGGGTTGCGCTCCAGGTAATCGGTGAGGAAGCGCATGGACCGGGCCGCGTTCTCGATCTCGAGCATGGTGTTCTCAGCCTGCAGGATGAGGCTGGAATTGCCCGCTGTCAGCTCGTCGACGGAGTGGAGTGTCCTTTCTGCCTGCTGCAAAGCGTTTCGTGCCGCAACGAGGGCTTCTTCAACGCGTGCAGGCACCTGCTGTCCGCTCCTGAGCAATTGCGTCACAGATTCACTGCTCTCCTTCACGTTGGCCACGATTGGGTCGATTTGGTCATCGACGGACTTGAGGATTTTGCGGGCATCCTTAAGGCCCTCCGAGAGGGATTCCAACGATGAGCTGAGATTGGGAGAGTTTATTGCCTTGTCGATACCCTCGATGGCGGCGAGGAGCTTGTTGAACAGTTCCTTCAGGGGTAACTCCTGGGCCGTTTTCAATAGTTCTTCGAGGCCTGACGGCACGGTGGGGATCTCGGCGTACCTCTTATCGTATCCCAACAGCTTTATCGGTTTGTCCGGCAGGAAGTCGAGGTTGATCATGAGCTGGCCCGTTACCATACTCTGGAGCTCCAGTTGGGCCCTTAAACCCTTCTCAATGAGAGCGGCGGCCAGATTCTCCCGTTCCTCCAGGGATGTGCGCCTGCTGCCCCGTGCCGTCTTGATGCTGTCCATATCTAGCTCCACGTAGACGGGGATAACGAAGGAGAGGTCCTTGCGGTCGAAATCAAGCTCTATCCGTTTCACCGTGCCCACCTTGACGCCGCGCAAGACGACCGGAGCCCCCACGTTCAGGCCCGAGACGGAGCCCTCAAAATACATGACAAAGGTCCCCTGGTCGGTGAAGAACTTGCCGGAGGCAAAAACGACAACGGCTACTACGACAAGGGCCAGTGCACCCATGACAAAGAGACCGATGAGCGCCTTATTTGCAGGTTTACTCATGTTATTTCTCCTTTTTTTGCTCTTCCCACCTGCTGCCGGGTGTCGGAAACCGTCGGGGCAAGGAAACAGGACCCCCCGCCGGATTCTGCGGGTATCGCAACCCCGGACTTGCCCCTCGTCAAAAAGCTGCGGACTGTGGGGTTGGCGCATTCCTTGAGAAGCCTCTTCGGATCCCCTGAAGCGATCATTGTCTTGGCGTCGGCATCGAGAAAAACAGAGTTGTTTCCCACGGCAAAAATGCTCGCAAGCTCGTGGGTTACAACAACGACCGTTGTGCCGAGGCTTGCTTTCAGCTCAAGGATAAGATCGTCGAGGAGGTGTGCACTTATGGGGTCCAGCCCCGCCGACGGCTCGTCGAGAAAAAGGATTTCGGGATCCAAGGCCATGGCGCGGGCGATGGCAGCCCTTTTTCTCATGCCGCCGCTTATTTCCGACGGGTAATAATCCTCAAAACCCGATAGGCCTACCAACGCCAGCTTGAGAGACGCGAGCTCCCGGACCTGGTCCTTGCTGAGATCCCGATATTCCTCGATGACGATGGCTATGTTCTCTGCCAGAGTCATCGAGCTCCAGAGGGCGCCGCTCTGATACATGATCCCCAGGTTTTCCATAATCTTTTCGCGCACCACGTCGTCGGCATCCCAGAAGCTAACGTCGCCGTAATATATGTGGCCTTTTGCCGGCCGCTGCAGCCCGATAAGATGCTTCATGAGCGTGCTTTTACCGCAGCCGCTTCCGCCCATGATGACAAATATATCTCCCCTGTTGATGGTGAAGCCCAAGTCCCGCTGGAGGACGAAGCTTCCGTAGGCCATGGTCAGGTCTTCAACGACGATCTGAGGCTCCAAGCCCTGCTGAAGCTGCGGGCCACCGTCAGCCCCCCCATGCACTCTATCGGTCTCGTTGCTCACGGCTCACCTGTTTCCGTCTATATCCCCAGAATGTCGCACACCACCACGATGGCGGCCGTGGCGATGACAATGCAGACGATGCTTGTTACGACGGCCGACGTGGTCGCGTCGCCCACGGCCGAGGCGCTTCGTCCGCATTGGACCCCCCTGAGGCAGCCTGCCACCGAAATGATGATGCCAAAAATAAAACCGCTGACAATGCCGATTGAGATATGGGTCAACGTGACGGCCTCAGTAAGGCGGTTGAGGAATTCCAGTGGATTTACGCCGAGGCCGAGTGTGCCGACGATGAGGCCTCCCAGGATGCCCATGAAATCCGCGTAGAGGGTAAGCAGGGGCATCATGATCGACATGGCTATGACGCGAGGCACCACAAGAAAATCCATGGGCGGAATGCCCGTTGTCTTCAGGGCGTCTATCTCCTCGTTGACCTGCATTGTGCCGATACGGGCGGCAAAGGATGCCCCCGTACGGCCGGCCATAATGATGCCCGTCATGATTGCCCCCATGGCCCGGGTCATGGCGATTCCCACAAGGTCGGCAACATAGATTTGGGCTCCGAAAAGACGGAGCTGTATAGCACCTACAAAGGCAAGAATGAGGCCGACGAGAAGGCTTATGAGCGAAACTATGGGGAGGGCGTTGGCGCTGCAATCCTGCAGGATGAGCATAAGATCGGACAGCCGGAACCGAATCCTGCCCCGAAGGACCCTGAGAAAGGCAAGAAACAGCTCGCCCAGGAAGGCAAAGGCCTCCACGTTGGCCTGCCACCACCTGAGGGTGCCCTCACCAACCCGCTCGGCGATACCTACCCTTTTCCGGTCTCGCCGGGCGTCCTGCCTCTCCGGCACTGCTGTGGCCAGGCTAAGCAGCCTTTGCATGCCCGCCGGCAGGCCCGCAGGGTCGACGGCTATGCCGCTTGCGCTGCATTGTTCGCTGACTCTGAGAAGAAAGGCAAGAAGACCGCTGTCCCAGGCACCGAGCCGCTCTGTCTCAAAAAGCAGGCGGGCTATGCCCGTCGAATCGGCAAGTTGCTTCTTGAGATCATCCGGGGCCGGCAACGAGGGTCCGAGTTGCCAATCGCCCTCAAGGCGCAGCACCACTGTGCCCGCTTCCGATGGGTTGATGGTGTACGCAGGGCGTGGGGAACCGTTTGTGTCGTCCGCAACCGTCCGAATCGCTGACCCCCGGTCAAGTCGTCGAATAAATGACAATGATATGGAAAAGCTTTCGAAATGTCAATCTGTACGATACCCGGTAGCCTCGTCCAGCACAAATACCGCCCAGTCCGGATACAATTTGCATATTAAGTGTATTTAGCTCAAGAGAAGTCTTTTGCGAACGGGCCGCTCTATTGTATACTGAACGCGATGCGAAGGGCGGGAGGGTACACACCGCCGATCGTCCTGCCGAAACGTTGCTTTGCGGACGCATCAATCTTTTTTGACTGAGAAGGGGATAACGTGAAGAGAAAGGGAAAGCATCCATCTTTGCAGGAATCGAACCTTGCCCTCTCGAAGATCTGCCTTTTGCTTCCGGTGCTTCTGCTGGCCCTTGTTCTCGCAGGTTGTGGAACGAGCGAACAGCCCAAAGAGGGACCGCCCATAGTCGAGGTGCTCGACGTGATCCAGAAGGACGTTCCTGTCTATGCGGAGTGGGTGGGCACAACAGACGGTCTGGTCAATGCAACTATTCGGGCGCAGGTCCAGGGTTACCTGATCAAGCAGAATTATCACGAGGGCGATTTCGTCAAGAAGGGCCAGGCGCTCTTTGAAATCGATCCAAGGCCCTTCCAGGCCGCCCTCAATCAGGCCAAGGCTGATCTGGCCCGAAGCGAGGCCTTGTGGCAGACGGCCAAGGCAAACCTGGCCCGCATCAAACCTTTGGCAGAGCAGAACGCGGTAAGCAAGAAAGACCTCGACGACCATGTGGGCTCGGAGCTGTCGGCCAGGGCCCAGGTGGAGGCGTCACAGGCATCGGTGGAGAAGGCCCAGCTCAACCTTGGTTTTACCAAGGTCGTCTCTCTCATTGACGGCATCGCGGGTATTGCCAAGGCCCAGGTCGGAGATCTGGTAGGCCCCGGTGCCCTGGAGGAGCTGACGGCCGTATCGACGGTCAACCCCATTAAGGTGTATATCAACGTCAGCGAGCAGGAGTATCTGCAGGCGAAAGAGGTGAAGGATGAAGATTTCGAAAAGATGCCCCTTTACCTCATCCTCACCGACGGCACCACCTTTCCGCACGCAGGGAGGCTTGCTATAGCCGACCGCCAAGTGGACGTCAAGACCGGCACGATAAAGGTGGCCGCACTCTTCAAAAACCCCGGAAACCTCCTCCGCCCCGGTCAGTTTGGAAAAGTGAGGGCCCTCATTAAGACGAAAAAGGGCGCCCTCCTTGTGCCCCAGCGTGCAGTAACGGAGCTCCAGGGAAGCTACCAGGTAGCCGTGGTGGGGCCGGATAGCAAGGTGGACATCAGGCCCGTGAAAGTCGCCGAGCGCGTCGATAGCCTTTGGGTCATCGAACAGGGGCTTAAGCCCGGTGAGCGGGTCGTTGCCGAGGGTGTTCAGAAGGCGAGGCAAGGCATGACCGTGAAGGTCAAGCCCTTCGACCCTAAGGCCGGGGCCAAACCCGAGGCGCCCTCCAAGGCCGAGGCCAAGCCGGCAGAGCCTGCCGCCCAAGCAGCACCGGCCAAGAGGTAGGCCGCATGTCCAAGTTTTTTATCAGGCGTCCTATCGTGGCCATGGTCATCGCCATTCTTATGGTCATCATAGGTATAGTGGCAATGTTCAGGCTCCCTGTCGCCCAGTTTCCCAACATCGTACCGCCTGAAATCCAAGTCCAGACTACATTCCTCGGGGCCGATGCGCTGACGGTGGAGCAGTCCGTGGCAACGCCGCTTGAGCAGCAGATCAACGGCGTCGACAACATGCTTTACATGTATTCGATAAACGCCAACAACGGCCAGATGACCTTGAGGGTGGCCTTTGACGTGGCAACGGACCCCAACATCGATCAGGTGCTTACACAGATGCGCCAGCAGCAGGCCCAAAGCCAGTTGCCGCAGAGCGTCAGGAGCTACGGCATTACCAACCCCAAATCTCTCTCCAGTCCGCTCATGCTCATCACCCTTTACTCCCCCAAGGGCACCTATGACGCAACCTTTCTTGCCAACTACGCGTACATCAACATCAACGACCCTCTGTCGCGCAGCACAGGCGTTGGGCAGGTGCAGATCTTCGGTGCCGGGCAGTATGCCATGCGTCTCTGGCTTAAACCCGATCAGCTTGCCAAGCTCCAGATAACGGCTCCGGAGATCTGGGCGGCGCTCAATTCTCAGAACAGGGTGAATCCCATCGGCCAGGTGGGGGCCGAGCCGGTTCCCAAGGGGCAGGAATTCACGTATACCCTGAGAACCCAGGGCAGACTGGTAACGGAGAAGGAATTCGGCGATATCGTGGTGCGTGCCAAGCCTGACGGTTCCATCGTCCGCGTTAAAGACGTGGCCCGCGTTGAGCTGGGAGCCCAGATGTACAATATCATCGGCAGGATGAATGGGGCCCCGGGGGCCATTCTGGCTGTTTACCAGCTTCCCGGCTCCAACGCCATTGAAGCGGCCAAGGGCGTAAAAAAACTGTTGGAGGAAATGAAACAGCGGTTTCCGGAGGACCTCGACTACCGCGTGTCGCTGGACACGACGCTGGCAGTCACAGAAGGCATCAACGAGATCGTCGATACCCTCTGGGAAGCGGTCATACTTGTCATCCTCGTTGTCTTCCTCTTCCTCCAGGGCTGGCGGGCGACCCTTATCCCCCTGGTGGCCGTACCCGTCTCTCTGATAGGTACCTTTGCCGTCTTTCCCCTCCTGGGATTTTCCATCAACACGCTGTCGCTCTTCGGCCTCGTTCTGGCCATTGGTCTTGTCGTCGACGATGCCATTGTCGTCGTCGAGGCCGTGGAAAAACATATTGAAGAGGGCATGTCCCCCAAGGAGGCCACGCTCAAAGCGATGGAGGAGGTCTCGGGGCCCGTTGTGGCCATCGCCCTCATTCTCGCCGCCGTCTTCATCCCGACTGCCTTCATTCCCGGCATCACCGGCAGGCTTTACCAGCAGTTTGCGGTCACGATTGCAATATCCATGCTCATCTCGGCCTTCAACGCCCTGACGCTGAGCCCGGCCCTTGCGGCCATGCTGCTGAGACCCAGGAAGGAGTCTCGGGGCATTCTGGGCAAGTTTTTCGGAGGGTTTAACCGGTGGTTTGCCCGTGCAACGGATGGATACGTCGGTATCTGCGGCCACCTGATCAAGAAGTCGGGCCGGGCGCTGGTGTTCCTGGCCGTGGTCGTCGTGGCGGTGGGCCTCTTCGGCGCCAAGTTGCCCAGCGGCTTTCTGCCGGAGGAGGACCAGGGTTACTTTTATCTCGATGTTCAGCTTCCCGAAGCATCATCGCTTCAGCGCCTCGACGCGACATGCAAGCAGATTGAAGACATTCTGCGAAAGACACCGGGCGTGGAAGTGTTCAACACGATCGTCGGGTACAGCATTCTGAGTCAGGTCAACACGACCTATAATGCGTACTTCTCCGTTACCCTCAAGCCATGGCATGAGAGGAGAAAGGCGGAGGAAAAGTATGCGGCCATTATGGCGAACGTTAACAGGGAGCTGGCGAAGCTTCCCTCGACAGAGGCCTTTGCCTTTTCTCCGCCCGCCATTCCCGGCATCGGCACCTCCGGCGGCATCACCTTTATGCTCGAGGACCGGGGCGGCAAAGGAATTGACTTTCTGGCCGAAAACACGAAAAAGTTTCTCGACGCAGCGAGAAAAAGGCCTGAATTCGCCTCAGCAACGACCTCGTTCTATCCGTCGGTGCCGCAGATGTATGCCAGTGTGGACCGGGATAAGGCCGTTAAGCAAGGGATCAACCTTTCCGACCTCTTCCAGACGCTCCAATCCTTCATGGGCGGCCCTTTCGTCAACTATTTCAACCGTTTCGGGCGCCAATGGCAGGTCTACATCCTGGCTGATGGTGAATACCGGACCCGGGCGGAGAACATGGGCCAGTTTTATGTGCGCAACAAGTACGATCAGATGGTCCCCCTGTCCTCACTCGTTACGATTCAACGGACTACGGGGCCGGAGTTTACGCTTCGGTACAACGAGTACCGCGCTTCTCAGATAAATGTTATACCGGCACCGGGGTTCAGCAGCAGCCAGGCTATGGGGGCCCTCGAAGAGATCTTTAAGGACACCATGCCCTCCGAGATGGGGTTCGACTACATGGGCATGTCCTATCAGCAGAAAGTGGCGGCGGAAGGGGTGCCCGCTTCGGCCATCTTCGGGCTTTCGCTTCTCTTTGTCTTTCTTATTCTCGCGGCGCAGTACGAGAGCTGGTCCCTGCCCTTCAGCGTCCTCCTCGGGACGCCGATCGCCGTCTTCGGTGCCTTTGCCGGTCTTTGGGTGAGATCCATGGAAAATAACGTCTATGCGCAGATCGGTCTTGTTATGCTCATCGGTCTGGCGGCGAAGAATGCCATTCTCATCGTGGAATTTGCCAAGGCGAAGTACGAAGAGGGCAGGCCCATCGTCGAGGCCGCCCTGGAAGGAGCGAGGATCAGGCTGAGACCTATCCTTATGACGGCTTTCGCATTTATCCTCGGCACCGTCCCCCTGGCCATCGCCTCCGGTTCCGGGGCCAGCTCACGACAAATCCTCGGCACTGTTGTCATTGGGGGGATGCTGGCGGCTACACTTATTGCCGTATTCCTCATCCCCGTTACGTTTTATGTGGTAGAGAAGCTTGCCCATAGGAAGGAGGCTCGGGATGCGGGGGCCTTAGCCAATGTCGAACCTGCCTCTTCCGAGGGGAGGCCGGCGCAGTGACGGGCACGACGAGAAGGTCGGGGGGTACGTAACCAGACGATGTCCAAGTTTTTTATAAACCGGCCCATTGTGGCCATGGTCATCGCCATTATCACGGTCATCGTCGGTGTCGTGACCATGGCCCGGCTGCCCGTCGCCCAGTTTCCCGATATCGTTCCCCCTGAGATCCTTATCGAAGCCACGTATACGGGTGCAGACGCCCTGACTCTCGAACAATCGGTGGCAACGCCCATCGAGCAGCAGATGAGCGGCGTGGACAACATGATCTATATGTATTCCATCAACGCCAACAACGGCCAGACGCAGTTGCGGGTGGATTTTGATGTGGGTACCGATCCGAACACCGACGAGGTCCTTACGCAGATGCGGTTCGGGCAGGCATCGTCACAGTTGCCCGAGGAAGTGAATGCCATGGGCGTGACGGTGAAGAAATCGGAGAGCAGCCCGCTCATCGTTTTTGCCATCTATTCACCCCAGGGCACCTACGATCAAGTTTTTCTGTCCAACTACGCCTACATCAATATCAATGATCCCCTTGCCCGCGTCAAGGGCGTTGGGCAGGTGCAGATCTTTGGCGCCGGCCAGTACGCCATGCGGCTCTGGGTGAAGCCGGACCAGCTTGCCAAGCTCGGCGTCACGGTGACCGAGATAGTCGACGCCATAAACAGCCAGAACACCGTCAACCCCTCGGGTCAGATAGGTGCGGAGCCCGCGCCTCCCGGTCAGGAATTCACCTACACCGTCATAGCGCCTGGCAGGCTGGTCCATGAAAAAGAATTCGGAGAGATCGTGATCCGGGCCCTGCCTGACGGCAAGCTCCTGAGGGTGAAGGATGTGGCCCGCGTGGAACTGGGTGCCCAGTCGTACAATATTACGGGCCGCTTTAACGGTAAGCCTGCCGCCGTCATTGCCGTCTATCAGCTTCCCGGTTCGAACGCCATCGATACGGCGAACCGTGCAACCAAGCTTATGGAAGAATGGAAACAGCGCTTTCCTAAAGATCTCGAGTATACGGTCTGTCTCGACACGACGCTTGCCGTCAAGGAGGGCATCAGGGAGATAGTCGAGACGCTCCTGGAAGCCCTGCTGCTGGTCATCATCGTTGTCTTTCTCTTTCTCCAGGGCTGGAGGGCAACGCTTATTCCCCTATGTGCCGTGCCGGTCTCGCTTGTGGGCACCTTCGCCCTTTTCCCCCTCTTCGGCTTTTCGATCAACACCCTCTCGCTCTTCGGCCTCGTGCTTGCCATAGGCCTCGTCGTCGATGACGCGATTGTGGTGGTTGAGGCCGTTGAAGGCCACATGGAGCGCGGGCTGTCGCCCAAGGAGGCGACGGTGAAAGCAATGGAAGAGGTGTCGGGGCCCGTTGTGGCCATTGCTCTCATTCTCGCCGCCGTTTTCATTCCGACCGCTTTTATCCCGGGCATTACCGGCCGGCTTTACCAGCAGTTTGCCGTGACTATCGCCATCTCGGTCCTCATCTCTGCGTTTAACGCCCTGACGCTCAGCCCTGCCTTGGCAGCCCTGCTGCTTCGGCCGAAGACGCAGAAGACGGGGCCGCTTCAGCGCTTTTACGACGGATTCAATCGCCTCTTTAAGCGTTCTACGGATGGGTACGTGGGCCTCTGTGCCGTTGCAATCCGGAAGAGTGTTATCAGCCTCATCATCCTCGGGGCTGTGGCTGCCTTGGCCATCGTGTTGGGTAAGCACGTTCCGGGCAGTTTTCTGCCCGAAGAGGACCAGGGCTACCAGTTCGCCGCCATTCAGCTTCCCTTTGCGGCATCGCTGCAGCGGACCGACGAGGTGGTGAAAAAGGTCGAGGAGATCGTTCGCAGCACGCCGGGCGTTCAGCACTGCACGTCTGTGGCCGGATACAACCTCCTGAGCCAGGTGGCCAACACCTACAGCGGTTTCTTCTTCATCACCCTCGAGGAGTGGTCCAAGAGAAAGAAACCGGAGGAACAGTATGAGGCCATTATGGAGCGGATCTATATGGAGATGTCCCAACTGCCCGAAGGCATCGGATTTCCCATTTCCCCTCCGGCCATCCCGGGCATAGGCACGTCCGGCGGATTTACCTTTGTGCTCGAGGACCGTTCCGGAAAGGATATTGCATTTCTCGCAAAGAATGTAAAAACGTTCATCGAGGCTGCCCACAAGCGGCCGGAGCTGAGCGCCCTTGCAACGACCTTCAGCCCAGCCGTGCCTCAGGTCTTCGTCAACGTGGACCGGGACAAGGTGCTGAAGCAGGGCGTAGAGCTTGACGATGTGTACCAGACGCTGCAAGCCTTTATGGGCGGCTACTTCGTCAACTACTTCAACCGGTTCGGACGGCAGTGGCAGGTCTATGTCCAGGCCGAGGGGGAGTACCGCACCAGGACGGAAAGCCTTGGCCAGTTCTATGTCCGCAACAAGACAGGCGACATGGTCCCCCTCGCCGCTGTGGCGTCTACCAGAGATACATCGGGACCGGAGTTTACGGTGAGGTACAACCAATACCGCAGTGCCATGATCTATGGGAGCGCGGCACCGGGGTACAGCTCGGGCCAGGCCATGAAGGCCCTGGAAGAAACCTTTGCGCAGACCATGCCTCGGGAAATGGGCTTCGACTACCTCGGCATGTCATACCAGGAAAAGAAGGCCCAGGAAGGCATACCGGTCTCGGCCATTTTCGCCTTTTCCGTCCTCTGCGTCTTCCTCATCCTCGCAGCGCAGTACGAGAGCTGGTCCCTGCCCTTCAGCGTGCTGCTCGGGACCCCTATCGCCGTCATGGGGGCTTTTCTGGGACTTTTGGTGCGGGGCCAGGAGAACAATATTTATGCCCAGATCGGCCTCATCATGCTCATCGGTCTGGCGGCGAAAAACGCCATACTCATCGTGGAGTTTGCCAAGATGGAGTACGAAAAGGGTACCCCGCTCATCGACGCGGCGCTCTTCGGTGCCCGCCTGCGACTAAGGCCCATCCTCATGACCTCCTTTGCCTTCATCCTGGGCTGCGTGCCTCTGGCGGTGGCCGGAGGGGCCGGGGCGATGTCCAGGCAAGTCATGGGAACCGCTGTCATCGGTGGGATGATGACGGCAACGTGCATTGCCATATTCCTCATTCCCGTCACGTTCTATGTCGTAGAGAAGATAGGCCGCAGAAAACCCGGGGCCGGTGCCCCGCCGGGGACCCTGCCGGACGCAGGGGAAGGCCAACATATGGGAGGTAACCATGCGTAGCAAAGGCGCGATCGCAGTCCTTATATTTTGTCTCACGGGATGCGCCCTTGGCCCCGACTACCGCCGCCCCGACATCGACACCCCCTCCACGTGGC
>CAZYVU010000029.1:25618-39465 GCA_964651435.1 uncultured Pseudomonadota bacterium | reverse complement strand
TCAGGTACGAGATGACGGGCGGCCATCGGGAGGATGTCGCCGACGGCCCCGAAGGCCTTGGCCACAACACAGTCCACGTTGAGGGGATCAATGGCCTCTACGCGGCCGTGGACGGGGAAGAGGTTCCCGAGGTTCACCGTTCTCTTGATGTGCCGCTGAAAGCGGACCTTCTTTTCACTGCTGTCGACGGAAAAGACCTCCATGTCACCTGCGAGGATGGCAAAGGGGACGGCCAGGATGCCGGAGCCCGAGCCCATGTCGAGAAGCCTCCGGGCACCGTGGGCCGCACGGGCGAGATGAAAGGCGTCGTACAGAAGCTCCGTGATGATACGCTCCCTGCCGGCAATGGCCGTGAGGTTCATCTTGCCGTTCCAGCGCTCCAGCTCGGCAACAAAAGCGAGGAGGCCGTCGAGCTGCCGGGAGTTCCAGACAAGGTCGAAATGGGCAAGGCCCAAGCGTAGAGCTTCGTCGGGGGACATGGCAATAAACATAGCATAACTATCCCGTTTCTGTTATGATAAGGCTATGCAGAAGGTCGTCGTTCTCCTCCTCGCCCTCCTCCTTCTCGTCTGCTGTGCGCCCAAGACGGCGAAGAAGCCGGGAAGCCCCGGGGACCTCTACGTAGAGGGCGTAAACCTTATGAAGCAGAAGAAGTATGAGAAGGCGATCCAGGCCTTTACAGAGATACGGGACAACTACCCCTTCGACTCGTTGGCCATGCTTGCCACCGTAAAGCTGGGCGACACCTACTTTGAGAAAAAGGAATATATCCTCGCCTCCGGCGTCTACGAGGAGTTTTTCAAGTCCCACCCCGAGGACGAGAACATACCCTACGTCCTCCTGCAACTCGGTCAATGCTACGAGAAGCTGTCCCTTTCCATTGACCGGGACCAGGGATATACCGTTAAGGCCATCGAGCGGTATACATACCTTCAAAACCGCTACGGCAAGAGCACCTATGCCGCCGACGTGGGCGAGCGCATCAAGAAGATGACGGAGAAGCTTTCGGACCGTGAGCTCTATGTCGCTACCTTTTATTACCGGAGCTATCAGTACAACGCAGCCATCCTCCGCTACGACTATTTCCTCGCCAAGTATCCCGGCGCCAAAGGCGCCGACAGTGCGCTCTTCTACCTTAGCCTGTGCCACAAGGAGCTGGGCAACCTCACGAGGAGCGACTACTATGCCGACCTCTTGAAGCGGGAACACCCTAAGAGCGTCTATGCCAGAGCGAGGATACGGGAGCGGAAGTCCCTTCAGCTCGCCAAGGCGCCGTCCTCAGGCGAGGCCGTCACGAAACGGGACATCGGCCTTAACCCAAACATGGTGGTAGCCGAGCGGCCCAAGGAGCGCGACGACCTTTCCTTCTTCGACGAGTCCAAGCCCGTCGACATCGTGGCCGATGCCGTCGAGGGTTTTGAAAAGGACCGGCGGGTTGTCTTCAAGGGAAGTGTCGTGGCGCGGCAGGAAGACCTCTATATTTTCGCCGACACCATGGAGGCCTTTACCAACGAGCAGACAAACGAGATCGAGCGCGTCGTGGCGCGGGGCGGCGTCAGGATCGTAAAGAACGAGCGGACGGCAACGGCAAACGAAGGCGTCTTCGATAACAAGAACCGCACTGTGGGCCTCAAGGGTAATGTGATTGTCTTCTCAGGCACCGACCGGGTTACGGGAGAGGCCGTGACCTACTACGTAGACCAGGAACGCGTGGTCGTCGAGGGCGAGAAGAACAAGAAGGCCCGCGTCACCATAACACCCCGATAGCAGGCCGCAGTCCGGGCCTCCTCCTTGCACCGGCTCCAACTCCAACGGCGCCGCAGGCCTTACGAGAGGCCTTCCGCGCGACCTTACAGCCCCTTCTTGATGAGGTTTTCTATGTTCTGTCTGGGCTGGGACCCGACGACGCGGTCGACGACCTCGCCCCCCTTAAAGAGGATCATTGTCGGGATACCGCGGATCCCATACTTGGCCGGGGTCTGCGGGTTCTCGTCCACATTCATTTTGAAGATCTTCACCTTGCCGGCATATTCGACGGCCAGGGCGTCGATGATGGGCCCCATGGCCTGACAGGGACCGCACCAGGCGGCCCAAAAATCGACCAGGACCGGTGCCGCCGACTCGAGAACGTCCTTTGCAAATTCACTATCCTTTACCGCTAAAGCGCTGCTCATGAGGACCTCCTTGGATTTTGTCGTTCACTATACCATACCCGCCCGCTCACCGGAACCCCCTCAGCCTCAGGGAGTTTGTCACCACCGACAAAGAGCTGATCATCATGGCCACCGCCCCGTAGACGGGCTCCAAGCGGATGCCGAAGAAGGGATAGAGGACGCCGAAGGCGATCGGTATGCCCAAAACGTTGTATATAAAGGCCCAGAAGAGATTCTGGCGGATTACCCGCAGCGTCTTCCGGGCAAGCCTGACGAGGGTCACAAGCCGGGAAATCTGCCCCTTCACCAGCACGATGTCGGCAGACTCGATGGCTATGTCGGTCCCCTTGCCCATGGCCACACCGACGTCGGCCGCGGCCAGGGACGGGGCATCGTTGATGCCGTCGCCGACCATGAGCGTGACGCCTTTGCCCTTGAACTCCTCCACAACGGCCGCCTTTTTATCGGGGAGAATGCGAAAGTGGTACTGCCCGATACCCACCTTCTCGCTGATGGAGCGCGCGCCGGCCTCGCTGTCGCCCGTTATCATAACGGAGCCGATGCCCAGCGCCTTCAGGTCTGCCACAACCCCCCGGGACTCGTCCCGGACCTTGTCGCTGAAGGCAAGGAGCCCCATGACGGCGTTTTCGTTCCAGACCAGGACGGGCGAGGCGCCCTGCCGCTCCAGCGAGTGGTAGAGCTCCCTCAGCCCCTCGGGCAGCGGTGTTCCCGCCTCCTCGTAGAGGCCGAGATTGCCGACGTAATGGGTGACGCCGCCGATCGTCCCCCTGATGCCCTTTCCGGTGACCGCCTCAAAGGCCTCTACGGGCAGCACATCTACGTCTTCCTCGTCAGAGCGCTTTCGCAGCGCCTCGGCAAAGGGGTGCTCCGACAGCCGCTCAAGGCTGAAGGCCACAGAGATGAGCTCCCGCTCCGGGAATCCCGGCGCCGCCGCCACGTGGGCGAGGACGATTGTGCCCTCGGTGAGGGTGCCCGTCTTGTCGAAGAGCACGTAGCGGGCCTTGCTTGAAAGCTCCAGGGCACCGGCGTTCTTGATGAGGATGCCCTTTTTCGCCCCGACGCCGGAGGCCACCATAATGGCCGTGGGCGTGGCAAGGCCCAGGGCGCAGGGGCAGGCAATGATAAGGACTGTTACAAAGGCGAGCATGGAGTTGGTCATCTTGGGGTCGGGCCCGAAGAGGAACCAGACGCCGAAGGCTGCAAGGCTGATAAGGATGACAACGGGGACGAAGACGCCCGAGACCCTGTCGGCCAGACGCTGAACAGGCGCCTTCGTAAACTGGGCCTCTTCGACGAGGCGGATGACCTTGGCGAGCACAGTCTCCTTGCCCACACGCGTCACCTTCACCGTTATGGAGCCTTTGCCGTTCAGGGTGCCGCCGATCACTTCGGCCCCCTCGCCCTTGTGGACGGGGAGGCTTTCACCGGTAATCATCGATTCGTCGACGTAGCTCCCGCCGCCGACGACAACACCGTCGACAGGTATCTTTTCACCGGGCCTGACGATGACGATGTCGTCGACCTCGAGCATGTCCGTGGGAACCCGCTCCTCTTTCCCGTTCCGCAGCACGACGCAGTCTTTGGGCGAGAGCTCATAGAGCATTTTGATGGCCCGGTATGTCTTCGTCTTCGCCTTCGACTCAAGGAACCTGCCGAGGAGGATAAGGCTGATGATCATGGCACTGGAATCGAAGTAGGTGTGGTGCGCCTTCACGCCGGCCGACGAGATGACGTGAGGGAAGAACGTTACGAAGGCGCTGTAGAAAAAGGCGGCCGACGTGCCCACGGATATGAGCGTATTCATATCGGCGGAAAAATGCCTGAACCCGGAGATGGCGGCCCGGTGAAACCGAAGGCCGAAGTAGAACTGGACAGGAATGGTGAGGATGAGGAGCAGCCAGTTCGGCAGTGCCATCCACATGGCGACCATAACGGCGCCGCTTAAGACTGCCGACCAGATGAAGGACTGCTTCAGCTCCCCCTCCTCTTTGAGCGCCCGAACCGTCACGTCAGCCTCCAGGTCCACGTCGTAGCCGATGTCGCGGATGATGTCGATGACGCCCTTCAGCTCCAGGTCATCCTTAGGCAGGATCTCGGCCTTTTTGAGGGGGAAGTTCACCCGGGCCTGCCGGATGCCGGCGTGGGCGTTCAGGGCCTTTTCGATTCGGGCCGCACAGGCGGCACAGCTCATGCCGGTAATCGGTATCTCTATCCTCTCGGCCATAACCACCTCATGGGTATGTTGCAGAAGAGTATAAGTCTCGTCCTGCCAAAAGACAATCAGCAGAGACTAATGGTTTGTTTGGTTTGTTTGGTTGTGAAGCGAACAAACCTCATGAACCTGATACATCCGGCAACGGCTTTCGGGGGGCGGGAATGTGACCCTGGAGGGGTCCGGATGAGAAAATTGACAATTGAAGATGTGACCCCGGGTTAGGCGACCTCGATGATCTCGTAGGTGCGGCGGCCGCCGGGGGCGGCAAAGGTGGCCTCGTCGCCGACCGACTTTCCGAGCAGGGCCCGCCCGAGCGGGGAGCTCAAGGATATGCGGCCCCTGTCGATGTCCGATTCATAGGGGCCCACGAGCATGTACGAGACCTCCTCGTCGGTGTCCACGTTTCTCAGCACAATGGTGCTCCCAAAGACCACCGTATCCCCCTCCGTCTTCCTGACGTCGACGATTTCCGAATTGGCGAGCATCTCCTCTATTTCGGCTACCTTCTTCTGGAAAAACTGGTAGGCCTCTTTCGCCGCATCGTACTCTGCGTTTTCCGAAAGGTCCCCGTGGGCGCGGGCCTCCTCGATAGCCGTCAGGATTTGGGGACGCTTTGTGTTGAGGAGATACTCCCGTTCTTTCTTCAGGCTGTCATATCCCTGCCGGGTGATGGGGTACTTCATAGGACCTCCCAGGAACTCATAAGGCTATGTAATACACCGTTTTGACGATATTATCAAGACATTCGAGCTGTTGCACACTTGAAAAGGCACGGTGCGGCGTCGTATACTATGGCAGATTATTATGAAATTCGAGGAAGGCTTAACAAGGCTCGAAGAGATTGTGGCTATGCTTGAGGGGGGAAGGATACCCCTTGACGAGGCGCTCAACCTCTTTAAGGAGGGCCTATCGCTGACAAAAGAGCTCTCACGGCGGCTCGACGAGACAGAAAAAAAGGTGGAAATCTTATTAAGGAAGGATGACGGCACCATGGAGCGGAAAGCCTTTGCCGAGGCCGGGGACGAGTGAACCTGGACGCCTATTTTAAGGAGAAGGGCAGGATCGTCGATGATGCGCTACGGCAGGCCTGTCGCCCCTTTGACGCGGCGCCGCCGGTGCTGCGGAAGGCCATGGAGTACAGCCTCTTTTCGCCCGGAAAGCGCATACGACCCATCCTCGCCATAACGGCCTGCGAGGCTGCCGGCGGCGACAGCGCGAGGGTGCTCCCCTTCGCCGCCGCCATCGAGATGATCCACACCTACTCCCTCATCCACGACGACCTGCCAAGCCTGGACAACGACGACTTCCGGCGGGGAAGATTGACGTCGCACCGGAAGTTCGGCGAGGCCTACGCCCTTCTGGCCGGCGACAGCCTTCTGACGGAGGCCTTCCGCCTTATGTCCGACGGGGCATCGGCGGGTCCCCTGGACGGCGGGCTCGTCTGCCGCATCATCTTCGAGGTGGCCTCTGCCGCCGGGGCAAACGGCATGGTCGGAGGGCAGGTAATGGACGTGCGCTTCGACGGAAAGCGGGGCAACAGGTCCGTTCTCCGGTACATCCACACCCGTAAGACTGCGGCCCTCATTCGCGCCTCTGTCCGCGTGGGCGCCCTGGCCGCCGAAGCCGGGGAAGAAACGCTTGCCATGCTTACGGCGTACGGCGAGTCGGTCGGCCTAGCCTTCCAGGTCGTTGATGACATCCTGGACGCGGTGGGAGATGAAAAAAAGGTAGGCAAGAAGCTCAGGAAGGATGTGAACAAGCAGACCTACATCCGCCATTACGGCCTCGAGGCGTCGAGGGTGCGGGCCGATGAGCTCGTTGCTGAGGCGCTTGGCGCTGTCGAGCCGCTGGGCCCCAAGGCCGAGGCGCTTTCGGAGATCGCCCGCTTTCTCGGCAGCAGGGTCTTTTGATGCTTCTTGAAACCATCGCCTCACCGGCCGACCTGAAGAAATTGACGCCGGCCCAACTGACAACCATCGCCGGAGAGATCCGCGAAAGGGTCATCGAGACCGTTTCCCGGACAGGCGGCCACCTCTCGTCCAACCTCGGCGTCGTTGAGCTGACCATAGGGCTTCACTACATCTTCGACACGCCCGAGGACAAGCTCATCTGGGATGTGGGTCACCAGTGTTACGCCCACAAGCTCCTTACGGGCAGGCAGGAGAAGTTTTCCAGCCTCCGCCAGGACGAGGGCCTGAGCGGATTCCCATCGCGGCAGGAGAGCCCCTACGATGTGTTCAACACGGGCCACGCGTCGAACGCCATCTCCATCGCCTTGGGCCTCGCCGAGGCCAACAGGAAGCTCAACAGGAAGAACAAGGTCATCGCCATCGTGGGCGACGGGTCCTTAACGGGAGGCATGTCCTTCGAGGCGCTGAACCACGCCGGGGCCCTGAAGAGCGACCTCATCGTAGTCCTGAACGACAACGAGATGTCCATATCGAAGAATATCGGCGCCCTCTCGTCGTACCTCAACAGGATCATGACCGGAGAGTTTGTGAGCAACGTGCGGGAGGAGATAAAGTCCGTGCTGAAGGGCCTGCCGGCGCTGGGCGACCGGGTCTACAAGACGGCCCGACGCCTGGAGGAGGCGGTGAAGGGCTTTATCACGCCGGGCATGCTCTTCGAAGAGCTGGGCTTCCAGTACGTGGGGCCCGTGGACGGCCACAACCTCAGCCACCTCATCGACAACCTGAGAAACATCAAGCGCCTCAAGGGGCCGACGCTCATTCACGTCGTGACGACGAAGGGCATGGGTTACAGCCACGCGGAAAACGATCCGGCGTTCTACCATGGCGTCTCCACCTTCGACCTGGAGACGGGCGCACCGGAGAGCCGAGGTACCTCCTACACCGACGTTTTCGGCGACACCATCGTGGAGCTGGCAACGAAGGACGAGCGGATCATAGCGGTGACGGCTGCAATGGGCCTCGGCACAGGGCTCGACAGGTTCTCCTCGCTCTTCCCCGACCGCTTCTACGACATCGGCATAGCGGAGCAGCACGGCGTCACCTTCTCGGCCGCCCTCGCCCTATCGGGGCTGAGGCCCTTCGTGGCCATCTATTCCACCTTCCTCCAGAGGGCCTACGACCAGCTCCTCCTCGACGTCTGCCTGCAGGAGCTGCCCGTCGTCTTCGCCGTGGACCGCAGCGGCATCGTCGGCCAGGACGGCCCGACGCATAACGGCGCCTTCGACCTCACCTACTTCCGGCACATGCCGAACATGATCGTCATGGCGCCGAAGGACGAGGACGAGCTGCGCCACATGCTCTACTCGGCCTACCTTTGGGAGAAAACGGCGGCGATCCGGTACCCGCGCGGGAAGGCCCAGGGCGTCCCCATGGACGGCCCGCTCCGCGAAATCCCTTTCGGGACCTGGGAGATCCTGAGAGAAGGCGGCGACGTTGCCATCATTGCCTGCGGCAACACCGTCTATCCCGCCCTCGCCGCCGCGTCGGAGCTGGAAAGGCGGGACATCCGGTGTACGGTCGTCAACGGAAGGTTTGTAAAGCCCCTTGACCTCAAGACACTGGGGCAGGTGGCATCAAGGACGCCAAGAATTGTCACCGTAGAGGAGAACAGCCTCATCGGAGGTTTTGGGGCAGCCGTCCTGGAGGGGCTTTCGCAGCTTTCCCTCTGCGTACCCGTCCGGACGATGGGCATGCCCGACACCTTCCTCCCCCACGGGTCGCAGACCGCACTGCGGCGGGCCCTGGGGCTCGACGCGGCGGGCATCGCCGAAGGCGTGTACCGATGGCTAAGGAGCGAATAGACGTGGTGCTGACGGAGAAGGGGCTGGCGCCGTCGCGGGAGAGGGCAAAGGTCCTCGTTATGGCCGGGGTGGTCTTTGTGTCCGGTCAGCGCGTTGCCAAGCCTGACACCAGGGTTTCCGGCGACACGCCCATCGAGGTGCGGTCAGACCCGCTGCCCTACGTGAGCTTCGGCGGAATGAAGCTCGAAAAGGCCATAAAGGAGCTGAGCCTCGACGTGAAGGGAAAGATCGCCATAGACGTGGGGTCGTCGACGGGCGGGTTCTGCGACTGCCTCCTCACCTTCGGCGCCGAGAGGGTCTACGCCGTCGACGTAGGGCGAAGCCGGCTTCACGAGCGGCTTCGGCTGAACGACCGCATCGTTCTCGTTGAACACGCCAACGCGCGATACCTTACCTTGGACATGATCGGCGAGAAGGCCGACATGATTACTGTGGATGTTTCGTTCATCTCTCTCCGGAAGGTGCTTCCGGCCCTGGTGCCCCTCCTCAAGGAAGGCGGGTGCCTCCTTTCTCTCGTCAAGCCCCAGTTCGAGGTGGGCAGGCGCGAGGTGGGAAAGGGCGGCATTGTCCGGAGCCTCGAAAAGATTGACGCGGTGATGGAAGAAATCCGCTCCTTCGGCACGGGCTTAGGCCTCTTTCCCCTGGCAACGGTGGAAGCCCCGAGGGACCGGGAACGCAAAAACAGGGAGTATTTTATTCTATGGGCCACGCACGCACACCAAGACCAGTAAAATTCTTTGCCAGCATTCTTTTCACCGACGAAAAGATGCTTCACCGCGCCTTCGGAGAGCTGCAGTACGTCGTGGGCAGGATTCAGGAGAAGACGCCCATCGCCGAGTTTCACCACACCGACTACTACCTGAGGGAAATGAGCCCGGGGATCATGCGCCAGTTCCTGCTGTTCGAGCCCCACCTCGAGCGCGACCTCCTTGTTGATATAAAGCTCAAGACGAACGCCATGGAGGAGAGCCTGTCGGTGAACAATCGCAGGACGGTCAACATCGATCCGGGCTACATATCGCTGGAGAATGTCGTTCTTGCAACCACGAAGGCCTACTCGCACCGCGTCTATCTGGCAAAAGGGATCTATGCCGATCTCACCCTTGTCTACCAGTCGGGCACCTACAGGGCCCTGGAATGGACCTATCCCGACTACGCCGAGCCACAGATCATCACCCTTCTCAACGGATGGCGCTCCCGCTACAAGGAGGAGAAGCGATGATCAGGAGCATGACGGGCTTCGCCAAGATCGAGAAGGATTGGGAAGGCGCAAAGATCACCGGTGAGGCCCGAAGCCTCAACAACCGGTACCTGGAGGTGGCCGTAAAGCTTCCCAGGACGGACTATATCCTTGAGCAGCGGCTAAGGGAGCTGGTGAAACGGTACCTGCGCCGGGGGAAGGTGGATGTCACCCTTCGTTGGGAGAAGCCCCTTCAAGGTACCTCGGAGGTGCGGATCAACGACGGGGTGCTGAGGCAGTACCTCACCGCCGCCGGGACCCTGAAGGAAACGTACGGCCTGGCCGGAGAGATATCCCTCGAGCATGCCCTATCGCTGAAGGATCTGTTCGTCGCGGAGGAGAACAATGTGAGCCCCGAGGATGGCCTCATGGCCTGCTGCGAGGAGCTCATGGAGGCCCTAACGGCCGACAGGGCCAGGGAGGGGGCACTTATCGCAGGCGATTTTCAGACGCGCCTCGATAGGGTCATGGACAACATTGCCGTCATTGAAACCCGGTGGCCCGACATTATGAAGGCTCACGAGCAAAGGCTCAGGGCACGGCTGACGGAAGTGACGGGCGGCATGGGCGTCGACGAGTCCCGCCTGCTGCAGGAGCTGGCCCTCTACATGGAGCGGAGCGATATTGCGGAGGAGGTGGTGCGCCTCAAGGGCCATACGGACCACTTCCGGGAGATTATCGGGCACACCGATGCCGTAGGGAGAAAGCTCGACTTCCTGATTCAGGAGATGGTGAGAGAGACAAACACCATAGGCAGCAAGTCTCAGGACCTCTTCACGGGCGAGAGGGTCGTCGAGATCAAGGTGGAGATCGAGAAGCTGAGGGAGCAGACACAGAATGTGGAGTGAGAGGGACGGTTTGTTTGGTTTGTCTGGTTTGTCTGGTTTGTCTGGCATGGGGCAGCAATGATGGCCGGGCAGGCTGCTCAACGAAGGGGGATCGTCTTCGTCGTATCCGGACCGTCAGGGGCGGGCAAGTCGTCGCTCATTCACCGTTTTTTAGCGGCGGACAAGGATAGTGTTTTTTGGGTGTCCTGCACGACCAGGGCCAGCCGGGGCAACGAGGTTGACGGCAAGGATTATCACTTTATCGACGAGCAGACCTTTCGGGAGATGATCGAGGGCGATCAGTTTCTCGAATGGGAGCAGGTCCACGGCAACTACTACGGCACACCCCGGCAGGGCCTGAGTGAACTGCTTGGCAAGGGCACTGACGTCATTCTCGATATCGACGTTAAAGGGGCACTGAAGGTGAAGAAGGCCTGCCCCCAAGCCTTTCTCATCTTCGTTGAGCCGCCCTCAACGGAGGAGCTCGTCCGGAGGCTCTCCCGAAGGGGAGAAAAAGAGATCGGGCGGCGCATGAAGATAGTTGAACAAGAGATAGCAAAACAGAGCCATTTTCAGTATACTATCAAAAATTACGATCTGGACCACGCTCTCCGGGAGTTTCGGAGCCTTATCGTCCAGGCGAGGAGGACAGGGCATGGCACGCATAACGGTTGAGGACTGCATGGACAAGGTTGAGAACCGCTTCGAGCTTGTTCATCTCTGCGCGCGCAGGGCGAAGCAGCTTATTAAGGGAGAAAGGGCCCTGGTCAAGTCGTCGAACCGGGAGGTCGTCACGTCGCTCCGGGAGATCGCCGACAATCTTGTGGTCTTTGAGAAGAAACCTGCCGTGGAGAAGGCGGAGGTTCCCTATCAGCTTTCCAACTTTTCAGTGTAGGCGTCCTTTTTCTCAGCCTCCGTTCACCAGCATTCCTCTTCCGGCGGCCTTTTTACGGGGTCGCCGGATTCTTTTTGACTTAAGTCAAGGACAAACCGGCAAAGTTGCATTACACTGCAGCAAGACATCACAAAATAAACTTTAAAGGAGGATCGTATGTTTTGTTACCAGTGTGAACAGACTGCAAAAGGCGAAGGTTGCACGAAGGTTGGGGTTTGCGGAAAGCAGCCCGATGTGGCTGCCCTCCAGGACCTGTTGGTCCATTTTCTTGCCGAGCTTTCCTACTTTGCGGCAGAGGGACGGAAGGTGGGCGTGGTTCAGGCGGAGGCGGATCGGTTCACGAACGAAGGGCTCTTTTCGACGCTGACGAACGTAGACTTTGATCCCCAGCGGTTTGTCGCTCTGATCGACAAAACAGTAGCACTCCGGGATGGCCTCAGGGCGGCGGTAAAGGCGGCCGGCGGAACAGCCGATTTCCCCGGAGCGTACAAGAGCTTCAATCCGGAGAAGACGGTGGAGGGCCTTGCGCAGCAGGGCGAAACGGTGAGTCTCAAGTCTGACGCCTCTGCAAACCCCGACATCCTTTCCCTCCAACATGTGCTGCTCTTCGGCCTCAAGGGTGTGGCGGCCTACGCCTATCATGCCCAGCTTTTGGGAAAAGAGGACGATGGACTCTATGCGTTCGTCCATGAGGCCATGGCGGCCCTCCTTAAGAATGAACTGGACCTGACGGGTTGGCTCGGCCTCGTCCTCAAATGCGGTGAGGTCAATCTGAAGGCCATGGAGCTTCTGGACGCCGGCAACACGGGCGCCTACGGACATCCTGTCCCCACAAAGGTCCCCCTGGGCGCCAAGAAAGGCAAGGCCATCCTCGTATCGGGACACGACCTGAAGGACCTCGACGAACTCCTCCGGCAGACGGAGGGCAAGGGCATCTACGTCTACACCCACGGCGAGATGCTCCCCTGCCACGGATACCCCGGGCTGAAGAAGTACGCCCATTTTTACGGTCACTACGGGACGGCCTGGCAGAACCAGCACAAGGAGTTTGCCGAATTCCCCGGCGCCATCCTGATGACGACCAACTGCATCCAGAAGCCCCTCGACTCTTATAAGGACAACATCTTCACTACCGGCCCCGTGGGCTGGCCGGGCGTGCGCCACATTTCCGGCGACGACTACGGCCCCGTCATCGAAAGGGCCATCGCCCTGCCCGGCTTCGACGCCGATAGCAATGGCCGCTCGGTCACCGTCGGCTTTGCGCGCAACACCGTCCTCGGCGTTGCAGACAAGGTGATAGAGGCCGTCAAAGCAGGCAGCATCCGCCGGTTCTTCCTCGTGGCAGGGTGCGACGGGGCCAAGCCCGGCAGGAATTACTACACGGAGTTCGTGGAAAAGCTGCCCAAGGACACGGTGGTGCTGACCTTGGCCTGCGGCAAGTTCCGCTTCTTCGACAAGGACCTGGGCGACATTGGCGGCATTCCGAGGCTCCTCGACATAGGCCAGTGCAACGACGCCTATTCGGCCATTCAGATCGCCGTGGCCTTGGCAAAGGCGTTCAATGTCGGCGTCAACGATCTGCCCCTTTCCATGATCCTTTCTTGGTATGAACAGAAGGCCGTAGCCATCCTTCTGACCCTGCTCTACCTGGGCGTGAAGGATATCCGACTCGGACCTTCGCTACCGGCCTTCGTGACCCCCAACGTCCTGGACGTCCTCGTGAAGAACTACGGTATCAAGCCCATCACCAGTGCCGATGAGGATATAAAGGCAATACTCGGTTAACGGACAACATGATCGGCTGCCGGCGCCCCACCCTACCCCCCTCCGGAAAGCGCCGGTGGCCGACAAACCCTCAAGACGGGAGGTCATGGTGGCAGCAATACGAAACATTATTACGATCGATGAAGAGAAGTGCGACGGCTGCGGTCTCTGCGCAAGTGCCTGCGCCGAAGGGGCCATCGAGATCGTCAAGGGCAAGGCGTGCCTCGTAAAGGACAGCTATTGTGACGGCCTTGGAGCCTGTATCGGGGAGTGCCCCCGTGGCGCCCTGACCATCATCGAAAGGGAGGCGGAGGCCTTCGACGAGGAGGCGGCGGCACGGCACCAGGGGGCTCATGGGAAAGGGGACATCGGAAATGGGACACCGAAAGTGGGCAATGGAGCGGGCCACTCCGAACCCCGAACTCTTGAGTCCGAAATCCGAAATCCGAAATCCGAAATTCCGTTCACAGGTGCCGGTGGTTGTCCGTCGGCGCGGCTTCAGTCCTTCGGCCGGACGTGCGAAGACTTTAATCGGCCTCTGTCGCAGGAACAGGCCGGATCGGCCCTCACACACTGGCCCGTTCAAATACGCCTTGTGCCGCCGACGGCACCCTTCCTGAAGGGCGCTCACCTGCTCGTCGCCGCCGACTGCACGGCCTACGCCTACGCCGGTTTCCACAGCGACCTTTTAAAGGGCAAGGTACTGATGGTGGGCTGCCCCAAGTTCGACGACACAGACCAGTACATACAGAAGTTTGCCGACATTTTCAAGGTTGCCGACATCGCTGCCGTCACCGTGGCCATCATGGAGGTGCCCTGCTGCTCCAAGCTGCCGCCCATTGTGGTCCGGGCCATGGAGCTGGCGGGGAGGCAGATACCGCTTGAGGTGGCCATCGTCGGCATCCGGGGGGACCTGCAGCGCCGGAAGAGCGAGTAAGTAACTGAGAAGGAATTGAGGAA
>CAZYVU010000029.1:0-25518 GCA_964651435.1 uncultured Pseudomonadota bacterium | reverse complement strand
TGAGGAATTGAGTAAATGTGAAAGATACTGGATACTTGATCCCCGAGGACAGAAGGGGAACGGGGGAAGAGGAATAGTCGGAAGGGGCCGGCGGAGCCGCTTACCGGGCACGGCAGGGTAAGTAAATTGACAATTGAAGATGTGACCCCGGTTAGAGGAGGGATTCGAAGGCTGAGGGCCGGATGATATGGGGCATCGGGCCGTCCTGCTTTGCCGGGACGTGGGGGTTTGCCGCTGCCGCCGCCAGGAGGTCCGCGTCAACGGTAACGAAGTAGGGGATGCCCTGCTCTGCGCACAGGAGCAAGTGAAGGGCGTACCTCTCTCCTTTATTGTAACGGTACTTTTTCAGCACCGTAGCGATGACGAAGTCCACGTGGCTCTCGGTCATGCGCGGCGTCGGGCAGCTCTTCTTGCTTAATGCCACGGCCCGGCAGAAAAGCCCGAAGACCTCCCTGACCTCCCGGTGCGTTGCCCCTCCAAGGGCGGGCATCAGGCCCTCCCCGGCCAGATGGGGCCCAATAATTTCCCAGTTGAGGGCATAGTCGACGGAGCGCAGATCGCTCCATTGCTCGGCAGAGTAACGCTCATGAAGGGTCATGAGGCAGCGGCGAAGGAGGCCGGCCCAGCTCCCTTGGCCGTCTACAGCCGGCACGCCGTCAGGCCCGTCGAAGAGCCCCGATCGGACCATCTCCGCCGCCCGGAGGCCTCCGGCCCGTCCGGCGGCCGGCTTCCGGGAAAAGAAGAGCTCGAGCTGCTCATAAACGTCATAGAGGCGCTTGAATCGGTCCGTCTCGCCGGGGTCCGCCCTGCCCCATCGTTCGAATTCCTCGAGGGCCTCCATGACCATGAGGGTGTCGAAGACGCAGCACCCCCGGCGATTCAGCCACAGGATAATATCGATCTCCGTTTCACCGCCCTCGGCGACGAGGCTTAGGCGGCCCTCCTGATAGGCGCTCCAGAGGCGCTCGAGAGAGCAATGCTCCCCTGCCTCCCCGGGCCCCGCCGGCCCCTGTCCCACCAGCGCGAGGAGGGCGTCGAAGGCCAGGTATGCCTGGGGGTGGAGCCCTCTACGGCTTTGCACGCCGACCTGCCGGAGCCGCCCCTCCGGCGGCGCCCCCTCTGTCGTAACCCGCTGCAATCATATAGGAACATTATAGCAGAACGGCACCCGTTGTCTACCTCGCCGTCCCGCCGTGGAGGGGGAAGGGCGTACGACGCCCCGCGCCCCATGCGGACAGGGCATACCACGTGGGGCCGCAGGCCGCAGGGATGAGGCCGGCGGCCGGGGTGGATAAAATTTGGAAGGAGATTTATAATACTAAAGAGTAAAAAAGGGAGACTCTACGTTGGGCGGTGGCCGGTGGGATAGGCCGCGGCCGGTTTTCTTGAAGCACGAAGGGGTGGTGAACAGGATGGCGCAAAAAAAGGATTACTATGAGATTCTCGGTGTTTCCAAGACGGCATCGGAGGATGAGATAAAGAAGTCCTACCGGAAGCTTGCCTTGAAGCATCATCCGGACAGGAATCCGGGCAACAAGGAGGCGGAGGAGAAATTCAAGCTCATCAACGAGGCCTATGCCGTTCTTTCCGATCAGGCCAAGCGGAAGGAGTATGATACCTACGGCATGGGCGGGTTCCAGCAGAGGTACTCGCAGGAGGATATCTTCAGAGGGTTTAACGTTGGAGACCTTTTTAAAGACCTCGGCTTCGGCGGCCGCGATATTTTCGGCATGTTCTTCGGCCAGGACGTGGGCCGAAAAGGGAGGCAGCGCACCCAGCCTCCCGATTTCGGCGACTACATTACGCGGGAGCAGAGGCAGCGCGCCGAGGGCAACCTGGATCTTCATTACGAGCTTGAGATCCCCTTTATGGACGCCATCAAGGGCGGAGAAAAGAAGATAACCTTTTCCACGCACCAGGGTGTCGAAGAGGTAAGCGTCAAGATTCCCAAGGGCATAAGCTCCGGAAAGAAGCTGCGCCTCCAGGGAAAGGGAAACAGGAATCCGTACACCGGCGGGGCCGGCGATTTGTACATCACCGTAAAGGTGGGAGACCACCCCGTCTTCCGCAGGGAAGGCAACGACCTCCACGTGAAGACGGAGGTGGGGCTATCGGACGCGCTCCTGGGCGCGACAACGGAGGTGCCGACGCCCGAGGGCCCGAAGCGTATCAAGATACCGGCGGGCGTCAAGAAGCTGCGGCTCCGCGGGCTCGGGGTCCCATCGCTGGAGAAGGGGACGGTCGGCGACCTCTACGTGGAGGTGGACGTCAACCTCCCGAAGAAGCTCTCCGACAGGCAGAGGGCCATCATCGACGAACTGAAGAGAGAGGGGCTCTGATGCTTCCGCGGAGGCACATACTCGACGTCTGGGAATTCATCAAAGATGAGAAGGTCGCTGTGCCCATGGCCACGCTCAGTGTTGCCATCGACGCCATCAAGCACGTCGACCCAAAGGCGAAGAAGGATCACCTCGTTCAGGCGCTGGAGCTCAACGAGTTCATCTGTTACATGTATCCGGCCATGCGGCCCAAGAACAGGTCCCTGCTCTTTCACGTCGTCTCGGACCTCCTCGGCCTGCTCCTCTACGGTGTGCCGAAAAAGAGCAAGAACGTGCTGGAAAATATCGAGACGATCAACTACTCGGAGAAAAACATCGAGATCTATCCCGTCGTGGAGGTCTGGAACGACCTGAAGGAAAAGGTCTATCAGAAGAAGCACGGGGCCGCCGACATCGTCGCCGGTTTCATCAGAAAGATACGGGTCGAGATGGACATCGTGGACCGGTACCCCTTTGTGGAAGAGATATTCGTGGAGACACGGAAGCGTCTCAAGGATTGGCTTCCATCCCTGGCAAACTACTATGACCGCAAAGGCAAGTCGATCACCGACATCTTCGACAAGTGGTGGAACCTTTGGGACGTCAACGGGGACAGGGACCTCTTTCTGGAAAGGGTGGTGGAGCGCCTCGCCCAGCAGGCCGCCCGGGACCTGGAGATAGAGGTCAACCGGGAAAAGGTCTTTTCTCAGATCCGCAACGGAAGAGAAGAGAACAAGGCTGAAAACGAACTTTTCTCCCGGTGGTACAAGGAAGGCGTCGGCTACTTGCTAAAAATTTAACATACCCCCTTGACAAAAAAGCGTCTGTTACTTATATTGCGCTTAGCAATCACAAATGCTGATTGCTAACAAAACACAAGTTTAATTTTTGAGGAAGGAGCGTGATAGGATGAAGATCAAACCGTTGCAGGACAGGATTTTGGTCAAGAGGATCGAGGAAGAAGAGAAGACGAAGGGTGGTATCATCATTCCGGACGCAGCAAAGGAGAAGCCGCAGGAAGGCCGGGTTGTGGCAGTCGGCGAAGGCAAAATGCTGGACAGCGGCACCAGGGTTGCTCCCTCCGTAAAAGCGGGGGACAAGATCCTTTTCGGTAAGTACTCGGGCACAGAGATTAAAATCGAAGGCGAAGAACACCTGATCCTGAGAGAGGATGACGTTCTGGCTATCGTTGAAGATTAATTCTAAGGAGGAATACAAGCATGGCTAAGGAGATAAAGTATGATCAGGCTGCCCGGGAGGCGATGCTGAAAGGCATCAACACCCTGGCCGATGCTGTACGGGTCACACTGGGCCCCAAAGGCAGAAACGTGATTCTGGAAAAATCATTCGGCTCGCCGACGGTCACCAAAGACGGCGTTACCGTGGCGAAAGAGATCGAGCTCGAGGACAAGTTTGAGAACATGGGCGCCCAGATGGTGAAAGAAGTGGCCAGCAAGACGAGCGATGTGGCGGGCGACGGCACAACGACGGCCACAGTGCTTGCCCAGGCTATCTTCAGGGAAGGCGCAAAGCTGGTGGCAGCAGGCCACAGTCCGATGGAGCTCAAAAGGGGCATCGACAAGGCCGTTGAAACCGTCATTTCCGAGCTGAAGAAGCAGTCAAAACCTACGAAGGATCAGAAAGAGATTGCCCAGGTCGGCACCATTTCGGCAAACAACGATGAAACGATCGGCAACATCATCGCGGAAGCCATGGCCAAGGTAGGCAAAGAGGGCGTCATTACCGTTGAAGAGGCCAAAGGCATGGAGACAACCCTCGACATCGTTGAAGGTATGCAGTTTGACAAGGGTTACATCTCCCCCTACTTTGTCACAAACCCCGAAAAGATGGAATGTGTCCTTGATGAGCCCCTTATCCTTATCAACGAGAAGAAGATCAGCAATATGAAGGACCTCCTCCCCGTCCTGGAACAGGTCGCCAAGATGGGCCGTTCCCTGCTTATCGTCTCCGAGGATGTTGAAGGCGAAGCCCTGGCAACCCTCGTTGTAAACAAGCTGAGAGGCACCCTGAAGGTCGCCGCTGTAAAGGCACCCGGTTTCGGCGACCGCAGAAAGGCAATGCTCGAAGATATCGCCATCCTGACGGGCGGACAGATGATATCGGAAGAGCTGGGCATCAAGCTCGAAAACATGAACTTCAAGGATCTCGGCCAGGCCAAGCGCGTTGTCATCGACAAAGACAATACGACCATAGTCGACGGCTCCGGCGACAAGAAGGATATAGAAGGGCGCGTAAAACAGATCAGGACCCAGATTGAGGAGACCACCTCCGACTACGACCGCGAGAAGCTTCAGGAGCGGCTGGCGAAGCTCGTCGGCGGCGTGGCAGTCATCAACGTCGGTGCGGCTACGGAAACGGAGATGAAGGAAAGAAAAGCCCGCGTCGAGGATGCTCTGAATGCGACGAAGGCTGCCGTAGAAGAGGGCATCATCCCCGGCGGCGGCGTGGCCTTTATCAGGTGCGTCCCCCAGCTCGACGCACTGACCTTGGAAGGCGAGCGTCAGTCCGGCGTCAAGATCATCAAGAAAGCACTGGAGGAGCCTCTCCGCTGGATCGCCAACAATGCCGGCTACGACGGATCCATCGTCATTGAGAAGGTCAAGAACGGCTCCGGCCCCTTCGGTTTTGATGCAGCGCGGGAGCGCTATGTCGACGACATGATGGACGAAGGTATCATCGATCCCACGAAGGTGGCAAGAACGGCACTGCAGAATGCGGCATCCGTTGCCTCGCTTCTGCTCACGACCGATGCCATGGTTGCAGAGAAGCCCAAAGACAAAGCTCAGATGCCCCCCATGCCCGGCGGCGGAATGGGCGGAATGGGCGACATGTACTAAGAGAAGGTTTACAGGGAAAACGAAAAGAGGGGACGCAGGTCCCCTCTTTTTTTTGCATTATGGCGTCTCGTCTTTACCCTGCCGAATGGTACTTAAAGGAGACGTTGAGCCTGATGCGGTATGCCGTCACCTTGCCGTTCTCCAGTGTCACATCTTGCTTGATCACCTCGGCGATCCGCAGATCTTCGAGGGTCTTGGCCGCCGTCTCGCAGGCGGTCTTGGCCGCGTCCTCCCATGATTTTGAGCTTGTTCCGACGAGTTCGATGATCTTGTAGACCGACATTGCGCCCTCCCTTCGTGAAATTTTTGTCGGCGCGACCCCTGTCGCGCAACGTCTATATGTCCAGTTATAGCACAGAAGATGGGTCTGTCAAGGAACGGCACCTTCCTCCTGGCGGCAGACCTCGCCGGCGCGGCCCTCGATGGAGCCGAAACGGATGGGGCAGAGAGGGATCGAAGAGCCGTCGGCAAGCAGCCGGCCCGCCACCTCCCCGAGCCGCTCGAAGCAATAACCGCTCTCTTTCGCCGAGGCGATAAACCGCTCCAGAAAGCCCGTCCACTTTCTTCCCTCCAGCTCCGTGTGAACGGTCAGCACGTTCAGCCCTCCGGTCAGGAGGCTGCAAAAGTGGGCGGCAAGCGCCTCCGCGTCAATGCCGGCGCGGCCCACGGCCTCATCAAGGGTGGGAAGGGTGGACGGAATCTCGAGGACACCGTAAGACCTTCCGCCCAGTCGTGGAAAAAAGGGAAAGAGACCTCGCGTGTTACTTGTGTGGGTAAAGCCTTCTCTCTCGAAAAAGGCAAGGGCGTGGCCATTGATCATCCAGCCCGGCGCGGCGAAGGACAATGGGTCTTCGCCCATTATCCGGCGGTAGACGGCCGAGGCATCGTTGAGCTCCCGCTCCGTCCTTTCGGGGGACAGGTGCTTGATGCGGTCGTGCCAGTAAACGTGGTCCAGACCGTGTATGCCCACCTCGTGCCCTTCAGCCTTCGTTCTCATGAGCAGGGCGCTGTTTTTCGCGGCGATCTCCGGACCGGGCAGGAGCAGGCCCAGCATGAGCGTCTTGAAACCGTAGGTGTCGAGAACGCCGACGCGGCCGGCCTTTTGCAGGAACCCCTTCCGGAAAACCCGTTTCACCGTTCTTCCCGTGTGGTCCTTGCCCATGGGCACGAAAAAGCTCGCCCTGATGTGGTGGCGCGCAAAAAGGTCGAGAAGGACCGGCACGCCCTCCCTCATGCCCCGGAAGGTGTCCACGTCCACCTTGATGCCGATAGTCTTCCGGTTCATCTGGGCTGCGGCAGGGAGTCCAGATAATAGTCGAGGGTCTTTTTCAGTGCCCCGTCGAGGTCCGTCACGGGCTCCCAGCCGAGGATTGCCCGCGCCTTTTCTATGGAGGGCTTTCGGGCCTGTATGTCCTGGTATCCCTCGCCGTAGTAGTCTACGGAATTGACCTCCACAATCTCTGAATGGGTGCCGTAGTGGGCCGTGGCGGGATGGGCCACAAAGAGGTCCTTCAGCTTCCGGGCCAGCTCTTTCACCGTCGCCTCGTTGCGGGGGTTGCCTATGTTGAATATCTGGCCGTCGCAGCGCCCGCCCTCGTTCCGTATGATCCGCATGAGGCAGTCGATGCCGTCATCGACATAGGTGAAGCAGCGCCGCTGAGACCCGCCGTCGACGAGCCGGATAGGCTCGGCAAGGAAGAGACTGCTGATGAACTGTGTTACCACCCGCGAGCTGCCTTCCTTTTCCGGCTCCAGCATCAGCTCGTCAAGCTTGGGTCCGATCCAGTTAAACGGGCGAAAGAGGGTGAACTTAAGCCCCTTCTCGAAGCCGTGGGCCCAAATGACGCGGTCCAGGAGCTGCTTCGACGAGCTGTAGATCCATCGCTGCATCCGTATGGGGCCCACAACGAGAGAGCTCTCGTCCTCCCGGAACTCGCCGTCGGGGCTCATGCCGTAGACCTCCGATGTGGAGGGGAAGACGAGCCTTCTGCCGTACTTGACGCAGAGCCTGACTATTTTCAGGTTTTCCTCGAAGTCGAGCTCAAAGACCCTGAGCGGCGCCTTCACGTACGTGGCAGGGGTGGCAATAGCCACGAGCGGAATGACGACGTTGCACTTCTTTACGTGGTACTCGATCCACTCCTTGTTGATGGAGATGTCCCCTTCCACGAAATGGAACCTCTCGTGGCCGAGACAGCCTTCGAGTTTGTCGTCCCGGATGTCCATGCCGTAAATCTCCCAGTCCGTTTCGGCAAGAATCCGTGCCGCCAGGCTGTTGCCGATAAATCCGTTCACCCCGAGTATGAGAATTTTCATAGATTTCCTCCAAGAATAGACCCTTCCGGATTGTGCGTTCGAGAGAAGCCGGGCCCGTCTGTCTCCTCCTCCCCCTCGAGCTGGACGGAAAGAAGCTCCAGGCGCCCCCGGCCCGCGGCCACCGTGAGGGGAGCGGCGGATGTCACCGTCCCCGGCGCCTCGCCCCCGCCTCCGTCCATTGGGCGGGCCCGCCAGACATGAAGCTTCTTTTCATTGAAAAAGGTGAACGCCCCCGGATAGGGGTGCGTCGTCGCCCGGACGAGGTTGTAGATGCTGTCGGCCGTCCGTCGCCAGTCGATGAGGCCGTCCTCGGGCCGCCTGCCTCCGAAGTAGGATGGAGGCCCTTCCTGGGGCCTTCGCGGAAACCGCCCCGTCTTCAGCTCCGGCAGCACCCGGCGCAGCACGGCCGGGGCCGCGGCCACCATTTTCAGAAAGAGGCTGTGGGCCGTATCATCATAGGCTATGGGGATGGCCTGCTGGGCCACGATATCGCCGGCATCGACCTTCTCCTCCATGACGTGCAGGGTCAGCCCCGTCTCCCGCTCACCCTCGATGAGCACCCAGTTGACGGGACACCTTCCCCGGAACCTGGGGAGGAGGGAGCCGTGGAGGTTGAAGGCACCCACCGCGGCCGCCGTGAGAATGCTTTTCGGAATGATAAGGCGGTAGTAGAAGGAAAAGATGACGTCCGGGCGCAGCGACTCGACGAGGTCCGCCCATTGCCCTACTTGAAGGCTTTCGGGGGTATAGACGGGAATGCCCCGCTCTCTCGCCAGTCCGGCGGGCCGCCGGAACCAGATCTCCTCCCCTGGGTCATCGTCATGGGTGAACAGGCAGACCACCTCGACGCCCGAGTCGAGAAGCTCCCGGAGGCAGACGTAACCTATCTCGTGGTAGGCGAAGACGGCCGCCTTCAAAAAAGCTCCCGCTTGATGATAAACCTGGGCCGCCTCCTCACCTCCTGGTAGATCCTGCCGATGTATTCGCCGATGATGCCGAGGGCGAAAATCTGCACGCCGATGAAGACAAAGAGGATGGCGAAGAGGGTAAAGGCCCCCTCACCCTCGGGACCGACGATGAACCTCCGAATGAGAAGGAAAAGGGCGAAGGCTACGCCGAGAAAGGCAATAATGACGCCGAGAACGCCGATGAACTGGATGGGCATAAGGGAAAAGTTCGTCATGAGGTCGAAGTTGAGCCGCAAGAGCTTGAAAAGGCTGTACTTGGAAAGCCCCTTCTTCCGCTCCTCGTGGCCCACCTCGATCTCGGCGATCTTTTTCGAGAACATGGTGGCAAGGGCGGGGATGAAGCTCGACGATTCGGAGCACATATTCATGTAGTTGACCACGTTGCGACGGTAGGCGCGGAGCATGCACCCGTAGTCCCTCAGCCGGACGCCGAGGATGCGGGCCGTGATCTTGTTGACGATGAGCGACGGGATCTTCCTGAAGTAGGAATCGCGCCGATTCTTCCTGTATGTTCCCACGACCTCGAAGCCCTCCTCCATCTTCGCCACGAGCCGGGGAATCTCCTCGGGCGGATTCTGGAGGTCTGCGTCGATGGTGATGACGATCTCCCCCTGGGCCTTTTCCATGCCTGCAAAAAGGGCCATGTGCTGACCGTAGTTCCGGTTGAACTCTATGACCCTGACTTTGTCGTTGGCGTTGTGAAACTGCTCCAGGATGGCAGGAGTGGCGTCGGTGCTGCCGTCGTTGATGTAGATGATCTCGTAGGGCTTTCCCATGCCCTCCAGGCTCCGCTCCAGCCGCTCCTCAAGCTCCGGAAGGGATTCCTCTTCGTTGAGCACCGGGATAAGCACCGAAACGTAAGGCTTACCGTCCATAGTTCTCCACATACTGGTAGATTACGTAATGCTCTTTCTCGTAGCCGACGCGCCGTACGGGCGTGAACGTGGTCTCTATCTCGTCCCTCATCCGTTTCGACCACGGATGCTCTTCTACAACGATCAGTATATCATGTTTGTCGTGTTTAATCTCCTCCAAACGTTTCTGAAGGTAGTGAACGGGCCTGTGCACATAGTAGACAAAGCCCGGGGACATGAACGCATACGTATAGATCTCTTTGCCTGCCTTTATATCGGCCAAGGCATCGGTGACGAGGCGCGGCGACTTGAACCCCTTGTCCATGGCCGAGAGGTAAACGGCGTGGTGGGCATAGCCTCCCAGAACAAGGTAGACGAAAAAGACGGCCAGGGCCTCGCGGGGCCGCTTCTTGAGGATGAGCGCAAAGAACGCTGCACCGAGGAGGCCGAAGGCGACCAGGTAGAGGGTTAGGAATGGTGTGTGCATCTGCACGATGGCAACGACGTGCGACCGGGCAGCCAAGGCCTTTCCTGCCGCCAGAAAGGCCGGCGGCAGAAGGGCGAGGATGGACGCGAAGAGGAGGATGAGGCACCTGACCGCCTTCCTTTCGAGGAGCGCCGGGCCTCTATCGCGCAGGTACGCCGCCGCGAGAAGCGCCAGGGCAGGGTAAAGGGGGAGCAGGTAGATGGCCCGTTTGCTTAAGGAAAAGAAGAAGAAAAGGAAGGTAAAGAAGAACCAGAGAAGGGGCAGCCAGGCCTTCTTCCGGCAGCCGTGATAGAGGGCAAAGGGCAGCAGAAAACTCCAGGGCATGAAGTTGAAAAAGATCTTGTAGAAATAGTAGAGATACGACTCCCGGTGGTCGAAGGCGGCCGTGTACCGGGTGATGTTCTGACGCAGAATGAACTCCCGCCAGTAGGCCTCCCCGGCCATAAGAAACCAGACGGACGCCGCCGCCGCCGCAAGGAGGCACCCCAAGGCGAGAGGAATGAAAAAGCGCCTCGCCTTGCCCTCAACGGCCATGACGAGAAAGAGCGTGCCCGCCGGAATGACGAGGCCCGCAGGGCCCTTCGACAGTATGGCCAGGGACGCCGGAAGGAGCGACAGCACAAAAAGCAACGGACGCCCCTTTCGGAGGGCCGCAAAACCGCAGAGGATGGTGAGACCTATAAAGAAGGCAAAGGTCATATCCATGACCGATTCCCTGCCCACCGACAGGACCTGGTAGTTGGTCATGAAGATAAGCCCCCCCAGCAGGCCCGTTAGCTTGTCGGCCAGAAGGGCCCCCAGACAGAAGGTGACGAGGGCCAGACCTATGGCGCTTAAGGCAGCCGGTATTCTGGCCGAAAATTCGTCGAGACCGCCCCTCGCCTTCGCCGCAAGGACGATGAGCCACGGGTAGAGCGGCGGCTTTTCCAGATAGGGCTTGCCGTTGAGGTGGGGGTGGATGTAGTCCCCCCTCTCCATCATCTCCCGCGCCATGATGGCCTGACGAGGCTCGTCAGGGTCCCAGAGGGCGATGCCCCCGAGGCCCGCAATGAAGATGAGGGCGCCGGCAAGGATGATAGCGGCGATTTTTGTTGTCGTTCCCGTCATGCCACCCGACCAAAGTAGATTGGGACAAAGGTCTTTTTATATGTTAAATCGGACCATTTTTCAACACTTCCTTACGTGTCCCCCCATCCGGCGAGCCTCGTGCCGCCGGCAGGGGCAGTGGCGCAACACGTCACGCAGCAGTATTTGACTTTTTTCAGTATTTCTTATACCATTTCACATTTTAGGCATGGAAACAAAGGTAAGCAAGGAAGAAATCCTCTTTAACGCCAGGGGAAACCACGTCATGCTTGAACGAAGGCTCCGGGTGCTCATGGACAGGCCCTACCTGACCTGTGAGGAGGAGATGGAGATGAAGAGGATCAAGAAGCAGAAGTTATTTTTCAAGGACCTCATGGAGCTGATCCGCGAGGGAATGGAGAAGGACGGAACCGGATGAAGAAAACAGGCGCTCAAATCTTCGTAGAATCTTTGAGGCAGGAAAATGTCGATACCGTCTTCTGCTACCCCGGCGGCGCTACCCTCAACATCACCGATGCCCTGGGCCTGACGGACATCCGCCAGATCGTGGTGCGCCACGAACAGGGTGCCGTTCATGCGGCCGACGGCTATGCGCGGGCATCGGGCAGGCCGGGCGTCTGCCTCGTCACTTCGGGCCCCGGCGCCACCAATACGGTAACAGGCATAGCGACGGCATACATGGATTCTATTCCCCTCGTCGTCTTTTCCTGCCAGGTCAACACCATGCTGATCGGCAACGACGCCTTTCAGGAGGCCGACATCGTGGGGATCACCAGGCCCTGCACCAAGCACAGCTACCTCGTAAAGGATGTGAAGGATATCGCGAGGGTAACCAAGGAAGCCTTTTATATAGCACGGTCCGGCAGGCCGGGCCCTGTGCTCGTCGACATTCCCAAGGACGTGACGTCGGCCACGGCAGAGTTCCGCTATCCCGAAAAGGTGTTCATCAGAAGCTACCAACCGAACTACATGGGCCATCCCGGCCAGATCAAGCGGGCCATGAAGCTTATAGCGTCGGCGCGCCGCCCCGTCCTTTTTACGGGCGGCGGCATCATCTCTTCCGGCGCCTCGGAGGAGCTCGCCAAACTCGCAGAGACCCTCTCCATCCCCGTCACCAGCACGCTCATGGGCCTCGGCGGATTCCCGGGCAACGACGATCTTTTTCTGGGCATGCTGGGCATGCACGGGACCTATGCAGCCAACATGGCCATCACCCATTGCGACGTCCTCATTGCCGTCGGCGCCCGCTTCGATGACCGGGCGACGGGCAAGACGGACGAGTTTGCGGCCCACGCCAAGATTATCCACGTCGACATAGACCCCACATCGATCAGCAAGAACATACGCGTCGACGTGCCCATTGTCGGTGATTCACGACTCGTTCTGGAAAAGATGGTCGAGATCGCCGAGAAGGACGGCGAGGCCTTCCGCAAATATTCCGACTCCGTCAAGCCTTGGATCGAGGAGATTGCCGGCTGGAAGAAGAACTATCCCCTCACCTACGTCCGGAACGGCTCCCTGAAGCCACAGTACGTCATCGAGAGGATCTTCGCCCTGACAAAGGGAAAGGCTATTATCTCCACGGAGGTGGGACAGAACCAGATGTGGACTGCCCAGTTTTACAAGTTCCTGCGGCCCAGGACCATGCTTACCTCGGGCGGCCTCGGGACCATGGGATACGGGTTCCCTGCAGGGATCGGGGCGCAGGTCGCCTTCCCCGACAGCCTCGTTATCGACATCGCCGGCGACGGCAGCATCCAGATGAATATTCAGGAGCTTGCCACGGCCGTTCAATACAACCTGCCCGTCAAGGTAATCATCCTCAACAACCGGTATCTCGGGATGGTACGGCAGTGGCAGGAGCTGTTTTACGACAAACGCTACACTTGGACCCACATGGATCACGGTCCCGACTTTGTGAAGCTCGCCGAGGCCTATGGTGCCGAAGGGTACCGCATCGAGAAGGAAGAAGAGGTCGATGCGGTGTTGAAGAAGGCCTTTCGCAACAAGAGGCCCACCTTCATAGATGTGCGTGTAAGCCCCGACGAGTGCGTCTATCCCATGGTGCCTGCCGGGGCGTCCTTGCGCGAAATGCTTCTTGTATAGGAGGACTCCTTGAGACACATCATTTCCGTTCTCGTGGAGAACGAGTTTGGTGTTTTATCCCGGGTTTCCGGTCTCTTCAGCGGCAGGGGATTCAACATAGAGAGCCTCTGTGTCGCCGAGAGCCTTGATCCCACCATCTCGACGATGACCATCGTCACCTCGGGCAACGACCAGATCATCGAACAGATCCTGAAGCAACTGAACAAGCTCATCAACGTCATCAAGGTCGTGGACCTGAAGGAGCTGGACTACGTGGCCCGGGAGATGGTGCTTGTGAAGGTGAACGCCACCGACAAATGGCGCGAAGAGGTGCTGCGCATGGTGGAGATATTCCGGGGTCGCATCATAGACGTGGCCCCAAAGACCTATACGGTCATGATTACCGGCGACGAAGAAAAGATCAAGGCCTTTCTTGCCCTGCTCAAGCCGATCGGCATCCGGGAGATGGTGCGAACGGGACCGATAGCTATGCCGCGGGGCGAGAAAACGGTCAAACTAAAAGACAAAGAAGGCGAAGGAGGGGACAATGGCTAAAATGTACTATGACAAGGATGGGGACCTGAAGGTCCTGAAAGGCAAGAAGGTGGCCGTTATCGGGTATGGCAGCCAGGGACACGCCCAGGCACAGAACCTGAGGGACAGCGGCGTCGAGGTCATCGTGGCCGAGATCGAGGGGACGCCCAATTACAAGCTGGCGGTGGAGCACGGATTTTCGCCGGTGACGGCGGCAGAGGCAGCAAAGAAGGGCGACCTCGTTCAGATTCTCGCGCCCGACCAGGTGCAGGCGACCCTCTACAAGAATGAAATCAAGGACCAGTTAAAAAAGGGCAAGACCCTCGTCTTTTCCCACGGCTTTAACATTCACTACGGCCAGATCGTACCGCCGGCCGACGTGGACGTCATTATGGTCGCCCCCAAGGGCCCCGGACATCTCGTGAGGCGGGAGTTCGAGAGGGGTGCCGGCGTGCCTTCCCTTATCGCCGTTTACCAGGATTTTTCGGGCAAGGCGAAACAGAAGGCCCTTGCCTATGCACGGGGCATCGGCGCAACACGTGCCGGCGTGCTGGAAACGACCTTTAAAGAGGAGACGGAAACGGACCTTTTCGGCGAGCAGGCCGTCCTCTGCGGCGGCGCTTCAGAGCTCGTCAGGGCCGGCTTCGACACCCTCGTCGAAGCGGGATACCAGCCCGAGATCGCCTATTTTGAGTGCCTCCATGAGCTGAAGCTCATCGTCGACCTCATGTACGAGGGCGGCATCTCCTACATGCGCTATTCCATAAGCGACACGGCAGAGTACGGCGACATGACGAGGGGCAGGCGGGTCATCAACGAAGATACGAGGGAGGAGATGCGCGCCATCCTTGATGAAATCCAGAGTGGTGAGTTCGCCCGGGAATGGATCCTGGAGAACATGGCCAACAGGCCTGTTTACAACGCCGTCAAGAGGAACGACAGTGAACACCTTATCGAGAGAGTGGGCAAGGAACTCCGATCCATGATGAGCTGGATCGGGAGAAAGGGTTGAGAATACGGTTCATCGCGCGGGAAGGGCTGGCCTTCGTCATCCCTTCCCTTTTTCTGTCTATTCTTCTGTACGCATTCCACCTCACCGTTTTGGCGCTTGTCGTCTTTTTTTTCTTTCTCTTTTTTCTCTACTTCTTCCGCAACCCCCGGCGTCAGAGACCGCCTGATGCGGCAAGGCTCCTATCACCGGCCGATGGTCGCGTAATCGAAATCAGGGAGATTGACGAGAAGGAGTTTCTCTCCGAAAAAAGAAGGCGTATCGCCATCTTTATGTCCCCCTTTGACGTGCATGTCAACCGGGCACCCTGCGCGGGCCGCGTCACTGCCGTCACCCACCGCAGAGGCTCCTTCGCCATGGCGTTCAAGCAGGAGATAGAGAGTGCGAACGAGCGGAACTATATCGTAATAGACGAAGGGGGCTTTACGGTTATGATCGTCCAGATCGCCGGCTTCCTGGCGCGGCGGATCGTCAGCTACGTCAGGCCGGGCGACGGCGTATCACAGGGATCGACGGTGGGCATGATCGCCTTCGGCTCCCGTGTCGACGTCTATCTTCCCAATGACTTTGCTCCTGTGGTACAATTACAGCAGAAGGTGAAGGCAGGGCTGACAGTCCTTGCAGAAAGAAGGGGTTACCATGAGAAGACGCAAACGTAAATCGATTTACATTCTTCCCAATCTCTTGACATCGGCGAGCCTCTTTGCAGGCTTTTATTCCATCGTGGCCACCATGGACAAGAAGTTTACCTACGCGGCCATCGCCATACTGATCTCGGGAGTTTTCGACGGCCTCGACGGGAGGGTTGCCAGGCTCACGG
The DNA here is from genome assembly GCA_964651435.1 of uncultured Pseudomonadota bacterium. Lineage (GTDB taxonomy): Bacteria > Desulfobacterota > Syntrophorhabdia > Syntrophorhabdales > CAYQXL01 > CAZYVU01. The sequence goes on along the minus strand of CAZYVU010000029.1, from coordinate 10,183 downwards.
GCTCCATGAGCAAGTTCGGCGTCGAGTACGATTCCCTCTCCGACGTCATCGCCTTCGGCGTTGCTCCGGGGTTCCTGGCCTACGTCTGGGCCTTGCAGGGGTACGGCAGATTCGGCTGGGTCGCAGCCTTTCTCTTCGTGGCCTGCGGTGCCTTACGGCTGGCCCGGTTCAACGTTCAGGTCGACACGGTACAGAAGAAACACTTCTTGGGCCTTCCCATCCCCGCCGCCGCATCGGTCATCGCCGCCAGCGTCCTCTTCTGCAGCGAAATGGGCTACAAGGGCGAGCTGAAGACGATCGTCATGCCCATCGTCATTTATGCGCTGGCCTTCCTCATGGTGAGCAACGTGCGGTACTACAGTTTCAAAGACCTGGCCTTCGTGCGCCGGCGTCCCTTCCGCTCCACCGTCATGGCCATTACGGCCCTCGTGATCGTCTGCATCGAGCCGGAGATCGCCCTCTTCATCATCAGCTTCGGGTACGCGCTGTCAGGCCCAATCTACACCGTCATCAAAAGGAAAAAGATCAAGGCCGAGGAGGCGTCGATCAGAGAAAATCAAGCAGAGAAAGGTGGTCACTGATCGCGCCCAAGTCCCCGATGGCCTCATTCTTGTACGCGATGAAGGGGACGCCTGAGGAGCGGGCCGTCTCGCGGTCCACCTCCGAATCACCGATGTATAGGACGCGCTCCTTGTTGAGCTGCAGCGTGGCTATGATCTTCTCCACCGATTCAGGATGCGGTTTGGGATTTTTCACGTCCAGGGCCGTCACGACCATCTCGAAGTAGGGCAAGAGGCCGAAGCGCTCCATAATATGCTTCATGGACGTGGTCCGGTTGGTGCTTATGGCCCGGAGGATCCCCCGGGCTTTCAGGATGTCCAGGGTCTCCAGAAGGTTGGGCTCCATGGTGAGGTACGCGACAAAATCCTTTAGCTCCACCGTTTTTAGGAAATCGAGTGCCCTCTTCTTGAGAAGCTCGTCCGTCATGAAGAGGTGGTGTATGGCCTCATAAACGGTGTGGGTATGGCAGTAGGCGAGCTCCTCCCGGGAAAGGGGCGGGCGCCCCACCGAGGAGGCGATGTGGTTGTAGAGCCGCCCGTTGGCCTCCAGAGAGTCAAACATAACCCCGTCGCAATCGTAAATGACACAATCAATCTTTCCGGTCTTCATTGTCAGCCTCGCTTTTTCCTTGCGCAGACGCGACCTCATGGGAATGGGGCCGCCGAGCGGCACCGTCACCGCAAAAGCGCTTGCCCGGCGGCGATGTGCATCTATTGTCACATATTGTTACGGGGGAGAGCAAGTCGCCGCCTCCCGGAAAGAGCCCGGAGAAATCGTGAAAACTAAAATTTTTAGTTCTAAATTCGCCTATTTGTGATACAATACGATGAAAATAAGGAGGAGGTAAGCATGATTAGCATTTCCATTCCCGGATGGGGCGACCTGGACATCGAGTATCTCGTCATCGACTATAACGGGACCTCAGCCTTCGATGGTAAAATAAAGGAGAACGCCAAGGAGATGCTGGCGCGCATCTCTCGATATATCAAGGTCTTCGTTGTCACTGCAGACAGTTACGGGAACATCGACAGCGAGGAGAAGAATATCAGTTTCAGTATCATCAAGGTGGGTAAAGAGGGCAGCGGCACCGACAAGGGGAAGGTCGTCAGGGAGTTGGGCCCGGAAAAGGTGGTGGCCATCGGAAACGGCGCCAACGATGCCATGATGCTCCGGGAGGCGGCGCTGGGCATAGCGGTCATGGGCGATGAAGGTATGGCAACCTGCCTCGTCAAGGAGGCCGACATCGTCGTGAGAGATATTATGGAAGCCCTCGGGATGATTCTCCACCCTGAAAGAATTCTTGCAACGCTGAGGGATTGAAATCTGTGAATGGCCAGCGGGCTGCGTCATTGCCGTAAATCCCTCGGTGCCGGCGGTCATTCCTTCTCTGCTTCCGCCGGCCGAAAGCATCACACCAGGACATCCTGAAGCAATACCCGAGGACATATGATTTCCAGCCTTATAAAAAAGATTGTAGGGACGAAGAACGAACGCGAGCTGAAGCACCTTCAGCCCATCATAGACCAGGTGGGCGCCTTCGGCAAGACCCTTGAAGGCGCCACAGATCAGGAGCTTCAACAGAAGACGGCCGTCTTCAAAGAGCGGCTCGACCGCGGAGAGGAGCTCGATGCACTCTTGCCCGAGGCCTTCGCCGTCGTCCGTGAGGCCTCCAGAAGAACCGTCGGCATGCGCCACTTCGATGTGCAGCTCATCGGCGGGGCCGTTCTCCATGGGGGCAAGATAGCGGAGATGGCAACGGGCGAGGGCAAGACCCTGGTGGCCACCCTTCCCGTCTACCTCAATGCCCTGACGGGGCTCGGCGTCCACGTCGTCACCGTCAACGACTACCTGGCAAAACGGGACGCCCAGTGGATGGGTCCCGTCTATCGCTTCCTCGGTCTTTCCGTCGACACCATCGTACACGGCCTCAACGATAATGAGAGGAAGGCCGCCTACGGCTGCGACATCACCTACGGGACGAACAACGAGTTCGGGTTCGACTATCTGCGGGACAACATGAAATACAGTCCCGACGAGTTCGTCCAGCGGGAATTCAACTACGCCATCGTTGACGAGGTGGACAGCATCCTTGTCGACGAGGCGCGCACGCCGCTCATCATTTCCGGACCGGCCGAGGAGTCGACGGATAAGTATTACAAGATCAACCGCCTCATGTATCAGATCAAGAAGGACCACGACTTCATGATCGACGAGAAGACCAAGAGCGCCTATCTCACCGAGGAGGGCGTAGCCCGCATAGAGCAGCTCATCCATGTGGAGAACCTCTACGACCCCAGGCACGTCGACCTTCTCCATCATATCAACCAGGCATTGAAGGCCCACCACCTCTTCAGGCGCGACGTGGAGTATATCGTCAAGGACGGTCAGGTGATTATCGTCGACGAGTTCACAGGCCGCCTCATGCCCGGGCGCCGTTTTAGCGACGGCCTCCATCAGGCCTTGGAGGCAAAGGAAAGCGTCAAGATAGAGCAGGAGAACCAGACCCTTGCTACGGTAACATTCCAGAATTATTTTAGGATGTACAAAAAGCTGGCCGGCATGACCGGTACGGCCGACACAGAGGCGGTGGAGTTTAAGAAGATCTACAACCTCGATGTCGTCGTTGTTCCCACCAACCGCTCCCTCATCCGGACCAACTTTCCCGACGTCGTCTACCGGACGGAAAAGGAAAAGTTCCGTGCCGTAACGGCTGAAATCGAGGAGCTCTACGCCAAGGGTAAGCCCGTTCTCGTGGGCACCCTGTCCATCGAGAAATCGGAAAGGCTGTCGGACATGCTCAAGAGGCGGGGTGTTCCCCACCACGTCCTCAACGCCAAGAACCATGAAAGCGAGGCCGAGGTTGTCGCTCAGGCAGGAAGGTTCAAGGCCGTCACCATATCGACGAACATGGCCGGACGGGGCACCGATATCCTTCTCGGGGGCAACCCGGCCTTTCTGGCCCTCGCCATGAGCAAGGGCGACCGTGAGTCGGAGGCCTATGAGCGCAACCTCGGGGAGGCGCGGAGGCTTTGCGAGGCCGAGAAGAATCAGGTCATCGCCCTGGGGGGCCTCCACATCCTCGGTACGGAGCGCCACGAGTCGCGCAGGATCGACAACCAGCTCCGGGGCCGTTCGGGCCGCCAGGGGGACCCCGGCTCGTCACGTTTCTATGTCTCCCTCGAAGACGAGATCATGCGCCTCTTCGGCTCGGAGCGCATATCGCCCATTCTTGCCAAGCTGGGCATGAAGGAGGATATGCCCATCGAGCACCCCCTCATCACGAAGGCCATCGAGAATGCACAGACAAAGGTGGAGGGGCACAACTTCGAGATACGGAAATATCTCCTCGAGTACGACAACGTCATGAACAAGCAGCGGGAGACCATATACGGGATGAGGAAGGACATCATCCTGAGCCGCTCCGTCATGGACACGATAAAGGAGATGGTCGAGGAAATCTGTGAGGATCTGGTTTACCAGTTTGCGCCTGAGAAGGTCTACCCCGAGGAGTGGGACCTCGACTCTCTGAAGCTCAAGCTCTACGAAATGTTTTTCATGCACTTCGATTTCGGGTCTTTGGAGATAAAGAACATGACCAGGCAGGGCCTCGTGGAGACCGTCCACGGAGCCGTGGTCGAGGCACTGGCGGCCAAGGTCCGGGAGTTCGGCGAGGAAGACTTTGAGTACATCGCCCGGTTTCTCGCCCTCAACGCGCTGGACCACCACTGGAAGGAACACCTCCTCGCCCTCGATCACCTCAAGGAAGGCATCGGGCTCCGGGGCTACGCCCAGAAGGATCCGCTGCGCGAATACCAGAGGGAGAGCTTCGACCTCTTTCTCGACATGCTCGACCGGGCGAAGGAAGATGCGGTCAGAAAGGCCTTTGCCGTTCAGCCTGCGCGGGAACAGGTGGCCCACGAGGCGCCGGCCATGGTCTTCAACCTGAGCGAGGCGCCGGCGCCTGCGGCAAAAGGCAAGAAGGACGGGAAGGTGGGCAGGAACGACCCCTGCCCGTGCGGCAGCGGCAAGAAGTACAAGAAGTGCTGCGGTCGCTGACGGTTCCGGCGCCGGCGGCGCAGACCATCTGCAGAGGAGGCACGGATGATACGGGGAATACGGTTTTCGGGGACGGCAGCGGGTATTAAACCCCAGGGTCTCGACCTTGGCCTGCTCTTTTTCGAGGAGGAGGTCCACGCCCTCGCCCTCTACACGCGAAACAGGGTGAAGGCGGCTCATATCATCTACGACAAGCGCCTCGACAAGGGGCCCATACGCGCCCTCCTGGTCAACAGCGGCTGTGCCAACGCCTGTACGGGTAAGGAGGGGGTCGAAGACCTCTCCATGCTGGCGGGCCGCCTTTCGGGGCTCCTCGATGTCGACCCCAACGCCATCCTCTTCGCGTCGACGGGCGTCATCGGAAGAAGGCTGCCGTCAGAGCACATCGCCAGGGCCCTTCCGGAAGCCGTGCGGAACCTCAGGCCCGGCAACATGGAAGACTTCGCCCGTGCCATAATGACCACCGACACCTATCCCAAGGTGGTGGAAAACACCTTTCGGGGCAAGAAAGAATACCACGTTGCGGGCTTTGCCAAGGGATCGGGCATGATCAACCCTCTCTTTGCCACGATGCTCGCCTTCATCGTCACCGACTATCCCGTAAACCCCACGGCCATTCGCCGGTTCTTTACCCGTGCCGGCAGGGAAACGTTCGAGAGAATATCCGTCGACGGGGAGTGCAGCACCAACGACACGGTCATGCTCTTTGCCGGCACAGGCGACGATGATCCCAAGGCCCTGAAGGCCTTTACGGAGTCCCTCTACAACACCATGATGGCCCTGTCCCTCATGATCGTCAAGGACGGTGAGGGCGCCACACGGGTCGTACATATTGTTGTGAAGGGGGCGCCTCAGAAATCTTGGGCCGAGAAGATCGCACGGCGCATCGCCACCTCCCCCCTAACGAAAACGGCCTTCTTCGGCTGCGATCCCAACTGGGGACGCGTCATTGCCGCTGCCGGCGACGCCGGCGTGCCCGTCAATCCCGCCAGGATAGAGATTGCCATACAGGGCCAGGTGCTGGCAAGGGACGGCATGGAGGTACCCTTCGACGAGGCGGCGCTCAAGAGGCTCATGAACAAGAAGGAGCTTGACCTTACCGTGGACCTCCACGATGGAAAGGCGTCATACGACATGTACACCACCGACCTGACCTACGACTACGTGAAGATCAACGCCTCCTACAGGACCTGAAGCGCCCGGCTCCAGCCTGCAGCTACGCCCGTCAATCCGCAGCCGCACCACTCAATCTGAATAATTCGCCACAGCACGCTGTGGGGAGGTTCATCATTCGGCCACCCCCTCCTTCGCCGCCCTTTTCCGCAGGAACGCCTGCTGCCGTCGGACCTCGTACAGGGCAAGGGAGAATGCGTTGGTCACGTTGAGGGAGGAAAAATCCTCCTTTGCAGGGATAGTGAGGAGCATGTCGCACCGCTCTTTCGTGAGCCGTCTCAGGCCCTTCTCGCTGCCGAAGACGAGACAGACGGACCCCGTCAAATCGGCTCCCCACAAGGGTATCGTACCGCCTTCGTGCAGGCCGTAGCAGAAGACGCCGCGGCTCTTCACGTCCGTAAGAAACCGCGCGACGTTGACGACCCTCACGACGGCCACGTGGTCGAGGCCGCCGCGGGCAACCTGCACGACCCTATCCGTGATCCCGCAACAGTTGTCCTTTGGCAGGACAAGGAAATCGGCCGACAGGCAGGCGGCCGTACGGACGATGTTGCCCAGGTTCTGGGGGTCATAAATGGTGTCGAAGAGGCAGATGACCACGTCGCGTCTTTCCGAGAGGGCCCGGAAGAGAACATCCTCGCCCGTCAGGGAAAAGGCCTCCCGTTCCAGGCAGACAAAGCGGGCCTCGGGAAACCGGCGGGTGAAGGCGTCTCTGGGTATGACCCGCACATCCACGCCGCAGTCCCGCGCCTCTTCCATCATCGTCGCCCCGGCGCGCTCCGAACCTTCGGCGATCCAAAGCCTTCTGCACGCCCGGGGATCGGCCCGAAGGGCCGAGAGGATGCTGTTTCTGTCAGTGAGATAGGGCACTGCCCACATCCCTGCAGATACGGTCCAGGAGGCCGCGGGGATCGGCCGCGTCCCTGACGGCCCTGCCGAGAACGACATAGGAGGCGCCGCGCGCTATGGCCTCGGCCGGACCGATGGTCCGCCTCTGGTCATCCTTGCGGTCCTCGATTCTCACCCCCGGCGTCACAATGAGAAAATCGGGCCCGCAAAGGTCCCGGATCATTGCGATCTCCGAGCCTCCGGCCACGACACCGTCGAGCCCCGCCTCCTTGGTAAGCTGCGCAAGGTTGCGCGTCAGGTCGAGGACGGAGAGGTTAATGCCCATCCGCTTGAGGCTTCCGTCGTCGAGACTCGTAAGGACGGTGACACCGATGACCTTGGGGCGCGCGGTCCCCAGGCCCTTCGACGCGCTGTTGAGGGCCTCTTTGGTCTCCCGCATCATGTCGAACCCGCCGGCAGCGTGGACGTTGAACATGTCCACCCCAAGCCTGGCAGCCTCCACAGCCGCCTTCGAGACCGTGTTGGGTATGTCGTGGTACTTGAGGTCCAGAAAGACTTTCGAATTCTTCAGCTTGATAAAATCGACAATCTTGGGTCCGCAATGGGTAAAAAGCTGCTTTCCGACCTTGAACATGCCCACATGGTCTTTGAACTCAGTCACGAGCCGCTGCGCTTCCTCAAAGTGTTCCACGTCAAGGGCCAGGATAAGCCTTTCTCTTGGATCCATCGAACCTCCTCAATCACTTCGATTCCGGACGAAAAGCGGATTGTTCTCTTTTACCCTTTTTTTCTCGTCTTGTAAAGCGTCGCCGGCCCGGCCCGGCTCAGAAGTCCAGCCCCTCGACGGCCGCCACTCCGTGGGCATAGACGTGCTTTACGGCCCTCATTTCCGTTACCACCTCGGCGCGCTCCACAAGCCCCTCGGGGGCATCTCTGCCCGTGATGATGACGTGAAGCGAAGCGTCCCGTTCATTAAGAAAACGGAGCACCTTCTCCAAGGGCAGCAACCGAAGAGCCAGGACGACGGCAAGCTCATCAAGGACGAGAAGATCATAACGGCCCTCCCGCAGGCGGGTCTCCATGAAGCGCCAGGCCTCAAGAGCCATCGCCTCGTGCGGGGCCGGATCATCCCCGGGCATGTAAAAGGCGCCACCAAAGGCAGCGATCTCTATCCCGCCGACACGGGACGATAGTAATAGTTGTTCCCCCGAAGAGCCCGGGGTTTTCATGAACTGGACGACAAGGCACTTCTTTCCACGGCCGGCGGCCCTGACGGCACACCCCACCGCCGCCGTCGTTTTCCCCTTGCCGTGCCCCGTAAAGACAACAACGAGCCCCTTACTCATCCCTTGATGGACCCCATGGGAACGATCTTTGCGACGAGGCGCGAGATACCCGTTTCGTGGACCACCCTGACGACCTTCGAAACGTCTTTGTAGGCCTCGGGCATCTCCTCGGCCAGCGTCTCCCTGCTCGCAGCGCGGACATGAATGCCCTTGGCGCGAAGCTCGTCGGGTAGCCTTCTGCCTTTGGCCGCCTTAACCGCCTTGCCCCTGCTCATGACCCTACCGGCGCCGTGGCATGTGCTCCCGAAGGTCTCCGCCATCGCCTTCTCCGTCCCGCAGAGCACGTACGAGGCCCTGCCCATGTCGCCGGGTACCAGAACCGGCTGACCCACGGAGGCGTACGGTTTCGGTACCTCCCGTCTTCCGGGGCCGAAGGCCCGTGTGGCCCCCTTTCGATGGACGCAGAGGTCTTGCGCCTTGCCCCCCACCGTGTGCCTCTCGATCTTGGCGATATTGTGGCACACATCATAGACTACCGAGAGGCCGAGGCTCTCCCGTCGCTCGCTGAGCACCCCCTCTATGGTCTCCCGCACCCAGTGGGTGATGATCTGTCTGTTGGCAAAGGCGTAGTTGGCCGCCCCTGCCATGGCCGAGAGGTATCGCCGCCCCTCGGGGGACCGGAGGGGCGCCGCACAGAGCTGCCGGTCCGGCAGGACAAAACCGTACTTTTCCGATGCCTTCATCATCTCCCTGATCGCGTCGTCGCAGATTTGGTATCCCAGACCCCGCGACCCCGTATGGATCATGACCGTCATCCGGCCGCGGAAAAGGCCCATGGCCTGTGCCGCTGTCTCATCGTACACCTCTTCGACGGAGCCTACCTCTACAAAATGGTTGCCGCTTCCCAGCGTCCCCAGTTGGTCCTTTCCGCGCTCATAGGCCCGGTCCGAGACGGCACCGGGATCGGCATCCGCGATAATGCCTCCGTCCTCGACGTATGACAGGTCGTCCTTTTCTCCGAATCCTTCGGCGACGGCCCAAGGGGCTCCCCTTTCAAGCACTCTCTCCAGTTCGGTACGGGAAAGCTTCAAATCCCGGCGATGGGAGCCGACGCCACTGGGGATGTTGCGATAGAGGGCATCGATGATTTCAGGGACCATCGGCCTGACGGCATGGGCGCTCACCCCGGAGCGCAGGAGGCGCACGCCTCAATTAATATCGTAACCCACGCCCCCAGGGGAAACGACACCCGTGGAGAGCTCGAAGGCGGCCACGCCCCCGATGGGAAAGCCATAACCCCAGTGAATGTCGGGCATGGCAAGCGACACACCGACAATGCCCGGCAGGCACGCCACATTTTCGACCTGCCTCAGACTCTCGTCCCTTCCGGTATCACGAAGGAGCTCTTCGCTCACGTAAATTCGTCCGTCGACACGCATGGCGCCGTGCCTCTCGATGACGTACTCGTTGTCTCCTATTCTCTTAAGCGTCGGTCCCTCCGACCCCATAGTGCCCCTCCTAAACATCGAGGATCAGCCTCGCGCGAAGCCGGCCCTGCCACTCCTTCATTTCATAGCCGTGATAGGTCACCGCCTTGACCTCCCTTTTAATACGGTGGGGACCTTGGCGGAAGGGCTCCCCCTTCAACAGCGCCTTCACCGATTGGCCCGCCACCTCCACCATGCTCCCCCCCACGACAAATCGCTCCGTCTCCCACAGAAAAAGTATCTCGTTCAGAAGGGCCACAAGCGGATACCTCGACCCCTCTACGGCCACCTGCCTCTCCTCCCTCAAGGCAACCCGGCGCGCACTCATGACAACGGAAAAAAGGCCGGCCACAGCGTTCCCGTAAACCTCTCCTTCACTTCCGCCGTACACCACCAGACCCAGGTCGGCCCCATGGTCCACGACCCTGAACCGCACCCCCCGGCTACCCCCACTCACCACCTCAGCCGCCGCCGGGAGTCCCTCCATCTGCCGCCTTACCATGCCATAACCTTAATTATTATACCACCCTCCCGACACACAAAACACCTCTTCCCACCCCTCCCTTATCCTTAATTTTTTTTAATTTTTTTCTTGACAAAAATCAGAGCCACTGCTATATAATTAAAAAATTTTAATCCTAAGGAGGTGGGAGAGGCTACAAAGGATATGAGTTTTACAAACATTACGACAAAGGAGGTAAGGATGAAGAAATTCGTTTTAGTCGCACTTGCACTGATGCTCGCACTTCCTGCCGTCAGCTTTGCGGGCAG
>CAZYVU010000028.1:0-40309 GCA_964651435.1 uncultured Pseudomonadota bacterium | reverse complement strand
GCCCGGGACGAGAATCGAACTCGTACAGTGCGAAGCACCGAGGGATTTTAAGTCCCTTGCGTCTACCTATTCCGCCACCCGGGCAGTGAGTGTTTTTGTTATAGTAAGAAAAGCGGGGTAAGTCAACAGAGGCGATATTTTTGTTGACTGAACCGTCGATAGTGTGGTACATGACAACCATCATGGAAAGAAACTGCGAACTTCGGACAAAAAACTGGTGGTGGCGTCGGATGTAACGGTGTAAGACCGAACAGTCCGGCCACGGGCGGTCTTACACCGCCCGTGGCCTTTGTTTTAAAAGGGCCATGGGGTACAACCCATGGCCCTTTTTTGTTCCTAACAGCACAGGCAGGAAGGTAACGATTACGATAAAGGAGGAAAGGCGATGGAACGAAAGATCGTGTTGAAAGAGAGCGAGATGCCGAGGGCCTGGTACAACATTCAAGCGGATATGCCCAACCCGGTACCGCCGCCCCTTAACCCCGGCACAGGAGAGCCCATTACGCCGGACATGTTGTCAGCCATATTGCCGGATAACCTGATCCAACAGGAGATGACGACGGACCGGTGGATCAACATTCCTGATGAGGTCCTTTCACGCCTTCTTATGTGGCGTCCTACCCCGCTCCATCGCGCCGTCAGTCTGGAGCGTTTTCTCGACACACCGGCCCGCATCTATTACAAGAACGAGGGTGTCAGTCCGGCCGGAAGCCACAAACCCAACACCGCCCTTGCGCAGGCTTACTACAACAAGGTTGCGGGCATTAAGCGGCTTACCACGGAGACGGGAGCAGGGCAGTGGGGAAGCGCCCTTGCCTTTGCCTGCAACCAATTTGGGCTGGAGCTGAAGATATACATGGTCAGGGTGAGCTACAACCAAAAGCCGTACCGACGGATCATGATGGAGACCTGGGGCGGACGGTGCGTGCCGAGCCCAAGCGCGGACACGGCTGCGGGCAGGCAATACCTGGCCCAAAACGCGGACCACCCGGGCAGCCTCGGCATAGCCATCAGTGAGGCCATCGAAGATGCGGTGACATCGAAGGAGACGAAATACTCGCTGGGCAGCGTGCTTAACCATGTGCTCCTCCACCAGACCGTCATCGGCCTGGAAGCACAGAAGCAGCTCGCGCAGATCGGGGACTACCCTGATGTCGTCATTGGCTGCGCCGGCGGCGGCAGCAATTTTGCAGGCATCTCCTTCCCCTTCATTCGGGACAAGATCGATGGAAAGGATGTTCGTATCGTAGCGTCAGAGCCCACATCGTGCCCAACGCTGACCAAGGGTCCCTATGTCTACGATTTCGGCGATACGGCAGGGACGACGCCTCTTCTCCCCATGTGCTCCATAGGTCACGATTTCGTACCCGCCCCCATCCATGCAGGCGGCCTCCGCTATCACGGCATGGCGCCTCTCGTGAGCAGGCTCTTTAAGGATGGCCTTCTGGAAGCGCGGGCGTACAACCAACTGGAAACCTTTGCCGCCGGTATTACCTTTGCAAGAACGGAGGGCATGATTCCCGCCCCGGAAACGAACCACGCCATCGCCTGTGCCATCGAAGAGGCCAAGCGGGCCCGGGAGGAAGGAAAGGAGAAGGTGATCCTTATGAACTGGAGCGGCCACGGGATTATTGACCTTGCGTCCTACGATGCCTTCATGTCGGGTAAGCTCTCGGATCACGCCTTCCCTGACGAGGAGATAGAAAGGCTCGTAAGGGATCTGAAGAGGGTGAAGTGAGTCCTGGAGGCGGGCGCGCTGTGCGAGTTCGGAGTGGCAGTTCGTCGAGCAGAGAGGTCGTTATTGCTCTGCGTTCTTCAAGTTCGTAAGAACGCTCGTCAGGGTTGAAGGCCGTTCTTCGAGTGAAACGGAGAGAATGAGGAGGCAACGGGATGGATATTTACTGTGGACAGTTAGGTATGGTAATAGATGTTTCGTACTGCGTCACCGTAAACCAAGGAAAGCCTTGCAGAAACACGGTTAATTGCTGGGAGGACAGGGTGGAGATCAGGGCATTACTGAGGGCTATGTATAGCGAGGAGCACCTACGGGAAATCTTTGCGGGCCTTCCCAAATCGAGGCTCGACCGGATTTTGGAGGCTGTTCCCCGGGCGGCCGAGGGGGGATGCCATGCTCTCCGATAGGGTTCTCGCCGTCCGTCCCTCGGGCGTTCGCAAGATTTTCGATCTCGCCAACAAGGTAAAGAATCCGATCAACCTCAGCATCGGAGAGCCGGAGTTTGACATTCCCTATGACATCCGGGAAGAGGGGGTCCAATGGATACGGGCGGGCTTTAACAAGTACACGCCCTCAGGGGGCATCCCGGAGCTCCGGGAGAAGCTCCTCCATTATTTGAGAAAGAAAGGCATCATTTGTGACGATGTTATTCTTACCGCAGGGGTGACGGGGGGGATATTGCTGGCGCTGATGGTGACGCTCAACCCCGGCGATGAAATAGTCATACCCGACCCCTATTTCGTCTTGTACGAGTACCAAGCCCTTCTTCTGGGGGGTAGGCCCGTCTTCATGGATACCTATCCCGATTTCACCCTTCGGGAGGAGGATCTGCGCGCGGCCATTACTGACCGCACAAAAATCATCCTTATCAACAGCCCGAACAACCCTACAGGGTCCGTGTACTCGAAGGCGGAGCTGGAGATGGTGGGGCGTGTGGCCGACGAAAAAGGGATCCTCGTCTTCTCCGATGATATATATGACCGCTTCGTCTACGACGATCCGGCCCATCACGCCTACCTGGGGCAACTGTACGAGAAGACGGTGACCTTCGGCGGCTTTTCCAAGACCTGGGCCATGACAGGATGGCGGCTCGGCTATGCGGCCGGTCCCCGCGAGATTATCCAATGCATGGTGACTATGCAGCAGTACGTCTTCAGCAGCGTCAACTCCTTTGCCCAAAAGGCCGCCCTGCTGGCCCTGGACTATTCTACCGACGACCTCATCGACGGCTACCGGAGGAAGAGAGACCTGATTTATGATGGTCTGAAGGACAAGTACCGGGTGGCGAAGCCGGGAGGCGCATATTTTATCTTTCCCGAGGTACCCGGAGGGAATGGTGACCGGTTCGTCGAAAAGGCGCTTAAGAATAATCTTTTTATCATCCCCGGCAGCGTTTTTTCGCGCCGCAAGTCGAACGTGCGTATCTCCTTTTCGGCAAGCGAAGAGAATCTCATGAAAGGCATTGAAATCCTGAGGAAAATGGTCTGATTATGTACGAAACTATCTGCCGGACCGTTGTAAAAAATGGGGCCCAGCTCGTCTACGTGACGAACAGGGCCCTGGCAAAGGCCCTCTCGAGGCTTGAGGCGGATTTCGCATTCCTTCACTCAGAGGCCTGCCTCAACGAGAAGATTGCCTACGAGCTGGCCCTGGCCGGCAGCTACGCGTCGAAGCGGACCGCCTGTATTTTTACAGCCGAAGGCATCTATGACGCCCTCGACCCCGTGATGAGCTCCGCCTACACGGGCGTGCTCGGCGGTTTCGTCGTTGTCTGCCTAAAGGAAACGGACGAAGAGATATTGCCCCTCGGGCCTTTCTCCAAGCTGCCCGTCATCGTGGCCCGTAGCCCCGGTTCCTTAGAAAGCACCCTCGGCTTTGCCTACGGTATCTCCGGGAAATACGAGATACCCGTTCTCGTTCAGGTGAACATGGAAGGGGGTAAAGAAGGTAACGGGAAAGGTGTCTTCGAGGACGCGAAGGCGTCGGCAGCCCCCAGTTTGCCGTCTTCCATGTCCCGCTTTGTCAAGGATCCCGGCCGCTGGGCCGCCACGCCCAAGTTTCGGTACGAGCTGCACAAGAAGCTGAACGAAAAGGTGGAGGCCATCCGGGAGGAGTTCGAGACCTATGCCGGGAACGAGGAGGTGCGAAGGGGAAAGACGGGCCTGCTGACCTGTGGGAGCAGGCAGATGGACATCTATGACGATGATTGGAGCGAGCTCAAGATCGCCACTGTTTTCCCGCTGCCGCGCAGGCGGGTGGACAACTTTGTGAGGGCCATGGATCAGGTGTTCCTGAGCGAGGGGCCCTATCCGGTGATGAGGCTGCAATTGGAGAGCATGGAGCGGATCGTCGTGGAGCCCTTCTTCCTTCCTCCCGACAGGAAGAAACAGGATGAGACGATCGGCGGATTCAAAGTGGTCAGGGACTGGCTCGGCCCGGCGTCGGCCCTCAACATGGCCCATGGCATCAAGAAATCGGAACCGGACGAAGACATCCTCGCCGTTACCTTCGAGGAGCATTTTCTCAACGCAGGCATGCCGGCCTTCGTCAACAGCCTCTATAATGGCTCGTCATACGTGACCCTGCTGCTGACGACGGCACGGGAGGACGAAATACGACGCCTCCTGAAGGGCTTCGGCTTTACGAACTGCCACCACATCGGTGACGCCTCCGAGATAGAACGGTTTCGTCAACGCAAAGAGCCGGCAGTGCTTTTCCTGAGGGGATTCCTATGAAATTAGCCATTATATGCTCCGGCATCGGCGGCCGCGGGGTCCTCCTTGCCTCCACCATCGTTATGGAGACGGCCATCCGGGCGGGCTACCACGCCATAGCATCCGACGAGTACGGCATGAGCCAGCGTGGGGGTTCCGTCGTCTCGGCCATCAAGATCGGCGACTGCAAGAGCCCGCTTATAGGGAGGGAAAGTGCCGACATCCTGCTCGCCTTCGAGGAGAGCGAGTTCTATCGAACGGTGTCGTTTTTAAAAACGGGTGGTATGACCATCGTCAATACGGGGCAGAGCCGCCTTTCGGATCCCATAGCCCGTCTTCTGGAGGCGAGGGGGGTCCAAAGCCACCTTGTCGATGCCGACTCGATTGCGGAACGGCACCACATGGTGCAGGCGGCAAACATGGCCGTTCTCGGCTATTTTTCTGCCGTAAGCAAAGAGGTATTTACCTTTCAGAATATAGAGGGTACCATTAAAGAAAAGGTATCGGCCAAGTTCCTTACAGAGAACCTTGCAGTGTTCCAAGAGGGATTCGAGGCGGCGGCAGGGGGAGGGGGAATGAAATAGCCCCCTGAAGCGGCTTCTCGTTGGAGTAGCGAAAGGGGGTTGTATGGGAAGGGTGGTTATTGACAGGGAGAGGTGCAAGGGCTGCATGCTCTGTACCTCGGCCTGTCCGCGGAAGATTCTTTTTCTCTCCGATTTGGTGAATCAGGATGGCTATCGGGTTGTGGTCTGTGTTGACGATGAAAAGTGTATTGGGTGCGAGAGCTGTGCGCTCATATGCCCCTCCGTGTGTTTCGAAATCTACAGGGAGAGTCCGGTCATGAGGGGACGGGCGTGAGGGGGCCGCTGTACGGCAAGGGAGCGGAGATTGCCGCCGCCGTTGTGGCAGAGTCCGGTGTAAAAAAGGTGTACGGGGTGCCCTATCCTCCGGTCAGCGAATTCTTTGAGCACCTGTCCGGGCGCGGTATCTTTGCGCCGGTCCTGTCGACGCGGGAAATGGCGGCTGTCACTCTTGGCATGGCCCTGTCCGGGGAGCGGGCCTGCATGGCGGCGGCCGGCACGTCGGTCTACGAGTGCATGGAGGCCATATCCTACGCTCAGGCCTACGAAATTCCCCTGCTCCTCGTCGTTGTGGGAAAGGCCTTGCCGGGGTACGGCAACCCCTATCCCTACCAGGGTGACCTCGACGTCCTCGTTGGCGGTGATTTCCCACCCCTCGTTGTCTGTCCTGGCAGCGTCGAGGAGATACCGTCGGTCATGGGGACCGTCTTGGAAGCGGCGGAGAAGGGCCGGATGCCCGCTGTCGTATACCTTGACAGCGCCCTTTTCCACATGACCGGCACGGCAGACATCGGGGCGGTGGACCGGACCGTTCTGTGGGGCTTCCGGGAAAGCGGGAAACGCTTCTTCAGCTCCTTTTTCCTCGACCCGGAGGAGATGGAGCATGTGCAGGGGAAGATCAACCAAAAGGGCCTCTGCCGGGAAGGCGGTGCGCTTCACGAGGCCTACTGCATGGACGATGCGGAGTACGGTCTCTGTGCCTACGGCGCATCGGGCTACATAGCACGGAAGGCCGTAGATCTGCTGAGGGCCCACGGGTACAGAGCGGGCCTGCTCCGGCCCATAAGCCTTCACCCTCTCTTTGATGTTGGGGCCGAGGCCCAAGGGCTCAAGAGGCTTTTTGTCGTCGAGATGAGCCATGGACAACTGGCCGGGCTGATACGAAAGGCAGCGCCGGGCATGACAGTAAAGACCTTTCAGGCCTGCGGGGGCAAGGTGCCTGACGCTAAAGCACTCGTCGAATTTGTGAGGGGGCAAGCATAAATGGGGTGGCAGGGGACATTGGAAAAGGTTCACGGGTTTCCGCGGCTTGTGGCAGAGGGGAGGCAGCATTTCTGCCCGGGATGCTCCCACGGCATCCTGACAAAGGCAATAGCGGAGGTGCTTGACAAGATGGGCCTGGGAGAGCGATCCGTCGGAGTCTATGGCGTCGGATGCGCCGGCCTCATGTACCGGTACCTGGAGGTAGACGGCGTTGCCGCTCCCCCCGGAGGGGCCGTCGGCGTTGCTGCCGGAATCAAAGAGGGGCTGCCGGAAAGCCTCGTCTTTGCCTACCTTGGTGAGGCGGACCTGTGCTCGGACCTGTCCGTTCTCCTGGGTGCGGCCATGCGCGGCAGCCCGATCACGGTTATCGTAGAGAACAACCTCAACATGGCCATGTCCGGCGGTGCCTTAAGTGCCACAACGCCGTTGGGTATGGCGACAACGACGTCTCGGCGGGGCAGATCGGTGACCGGCGCCGGCCATCCTATCGAGGTTGCGGCGCTCGCCAAGGATACGCCGGGGGTTTCGTACCTCGCCAGGGGGTCGACCCATACGGCAGGGGCGGTCAGGCGGACGAAGCAGATACTTGAGCGTGCCTTTTCGGCTCAGGCGTACGGGCACGGCATGGGCTTTGTAGAGGTGATCGGCATGTGCCCCACGAATCTGAGCATGTCCCCTCTTGATGCGTCACAGTACGTGAGGGGCCTCATAGACGGGGTCCCCATGGGGGAGCTGAGGAAAGGTTGAGATACCTTTATTTCCTGAATGAGCGGTGCGTGGACTGCGGTGCCTGCAGGGCGGCCTGCGCCGCGGAGCACAAGAGAAACCACCGGGTCTACGACCCCTTGGGCGGACTGCCGATGGCCCGGAAATGGAACGGGTCGGCGACGCTTCATCATCTGGGGGATGGGATTCCTTATCCCATGCGGTGCATCCACTGCGACGATGCCCGGTGCGTGGAGGCCTGTATCGCCGGGTCACTGGGCCGGACGGACAGGGTGTTCGGACGGTGGGCGCTCTGCGTGGGCTGCTTCATGTGCGTCATGAACTGCCCCTACGGGGCCATGCTGCCCTTGGCCGACAAGGCAATCAAGTGCGACCATTGCCTTTTTACCGAAAAGCCCGCCTGCGTGCGGGCCTGCCCGCAGGGGGCGCTGCTTTATTGCGATGCCGAGGAGTATGCCCACAGGACACGGCCCTCGCCCTGGAGGGATCGGACCCCGAGGGAGATACCCCTCATGAGGGCGAGGCGATGAAACGTTACGTCATCATAGGCGACGGCGTTGCGGGTGTGGCTGCGGCCCGAGCCATCCGGGAAAGGGACCCTGCGGGAACGGTAACCATTTTCAGTGACGAGGACAGCCCCTTTTATTCGCGGCCGCTCATCGTCGATGTGATGACGGGAATGCGGCGCGAGGAGGAGATCATTCTTCTCAGCGTGGCGGGTCATCGGCTCGAGGGCTTTGATCTTCGGCTCGGAGCCACGGTAGAGGCAATAGACGGCAGAGACCCGGCCGTTGTCATTGACGGGGAACGCTTCCCCTGCGATCGCCTGCTCATCGCCACAGGGGCACGGGCAAAGCTGCCTTTCCCGGCTGTTGAAGGCGTTTTCCCGCTTCGGAACCTTGCAGACGCAAGGGCCATATCGGTGCACCTGCCCAGGGTGAGGCGGGCCATTGTCTACGGGGGCGGCCCCATAGGTATGAAGGCGGCCCACGCCCTCCTGGCGAAAGGAATACCGGTTGCCGTTGTCGTCACCTCGGACCGGATACTCTCGCGGGTCCTGGACGAGAGGGCGGCGGGCATCGTGGAGGAGGCCTTCCTGCGGCGGGGTGCCGTGTTCCACTTTGAGAGGGAGATCGTCGACACGGTGATCAATGGAGGGCTTTGCGCAGTCGTCACTGATCGGGGCGAGGAGATTCCCGGGCAAATGGCCGTCATCGCCAAGGGGGTCAGCCCCGGTTGTGCCGCGGCGCGAGATGCCGGCATCGATGTCGATGCCGGCATTGTGGTGAACGAGAAGATGGAAACGAGCATTGCCGGCATTTACGCCGCCGGTGATGTGGCGCAGGGCCCTGTCGCAGGGGGAACGGAGCGGGCCGTTGTTTCGCTCTGGCACACCGGCGCCCGTCAGGGGAGGATTGCCGGTGCCGCCATGACAGGCGGTGACGACAGGTATGAAGGGGCCGTAAGCTCAAACAGCATGGAGTTTTTCGGAATACGATGCGTGTCCATGGGCGTGCTGGCAGCGGACGGTTGCGAGGAGGTAGTCAGCCAGGAAGGGGGCGCTTACGTTAGGTGCCTCCTCCGGAACGGCCGGCTGCGGGGTGCGGTGTTGCTCGGCGACATAGAAGAAGCGGGGGTGATGCTCGAGGCCTTGCGAAAAGGCGCTGAGGTAACAAACAGGCCAAGCCTCTCGGCCCGGAGGGGCGGCCTGGAACAGGCAACGATGGAGGTCCTTTTTTGATGGAAAGACAGGAAGTGATGATAGGGAATTTTGCCATTGCCCGTGGTTTCGTCGAGGCAGGCCTTGAATTGGCCGCCGCCTATCCCGGAACGCCGAGCTCGGAGATTCTTCCCGGCATTCTGGAGTTCAGCCGCCGTGATTCGAGGAAGATTCACGCCGAATGGTCGACAAACGAGCGGTGCGCCATGGAGGTTGCCTTCGGCGCAGCCCTTTTCGGCAAAAAGGTGGTTTGCATGATGAAGCAGGTGGGGTTGAACGTAGCCTTTCCATCTCTCCTCAAGGGGCGCGAGAAAACGATCAAGGGTGCCCTCGTCATCGTTTCCTGCGATGATCCGGGGCCGCAGTCATCTCAGACAGAACAGGACACCCGTCTCCTCGCAGCGCTGTTCGACATCCCCGTTGTTGACCCTGCCTCCCCCAGAGAGGCCGGCGACGCGGCCTATTGGGCCATGGAGTACTCGTATGCGCATAAGAGGCCCGTCATTTTGCGATCCACGCACCGGGTGAGTCATGCCCGCGAGGCCGTCACGCTCTACGAACCGGGGGAGCGGCAGGCGATTCTGGAGGAGGGATTGCGAAGGGACGGCGGTTCCCGCTTAGGCATCATCGCGTCCGGCATGCCCTTCTCTCTTGCCTCCGACCTGCTGGACGACCTGCACGTGGGAGGCGAGGTGAGCCTCTACAAGGTGACGCAGGTTGTTCCACTCGCCCCCGACGTCGAGGCCTTTGCCGCGACGATGGAGAACGTTCTTGTGCTGGAGGAGACGGACCAGGTGATGGAGGCGCTTCTCCGGGGCAAGGTACCGCTTTACGGCCGGGGCAACGGATATGTGCCGGGGGCGGGCGAGCTCACCTACGATGTGGTGCGGGACGTGCTGGGGGCCGTTCTCGAAGACCTTCATATCCAACAGAAACGGTTTGCGCCTGACAGGGCTGTTGAGGAGGCGCTGAAGGAGGTGGCCATACGGCCGAGGCCGCCGCAGCTTTGCGCGGGATGCCCCCACCGGGCGTCCTTCTATGCCATGCGGCAGGCCTTTCCCGAGGCCATCTTTCCCGGCGATATCGGATGCTATACACTCGGCATTGCCATGGGTGCGGTGGACACGTGCCTCGACATGGGCGGCGGGGTAAACCTCGCCTCCGGTTTTCTCGACACATTTCAGCAGGATGGGGTTTTGCCCCCCATTATCGCGTCGGTCGGCGACTCGACGTTCTTTCATGCCTGCCTGTCGGCCCTCTACGATGCTGCAGCGAAGGGGAAGCGGTTCATCCTTGTCGTTATGGACAACGGGACGACGGCCATGACGGGCCTTCAGCCCACACCGCAGACAGGCGTGGGTGCCGATGGAAGCCAGGCTCCGCCCATGGCCATAGAAGATATTGTGGAGGGCTTCGGCATCGAACACCTACGCATCATCGACCCCTACGACGTGCCCCTGCTCATGGGAACGATCAGGGATGCCTACTCCTACCTCGAGAAAGGGGGCAAGGGCCCGGCCGTCATCATTGCCAGAAGGGAATGCCTTCTCTTTACTAAGGGAAAGGTGGCGCCGCAGTTGGAGCGGATAGACCTGGAGGATGACTGTATCGGTTGCAAGAGCTGCCTCACCCTCTTTGACTGCCCGGCCTTTCTCTTCGACGAGGAGGCGAACAAGGTGAAGATAGACGAACGGCTGTGCACGAGGTGCGGCACCTGCCTCTTTGCCTGCACCATGAAGCGGGAAGGGAAGGGTCTGTTCCAGTTTCAGGACAGTTACTTCCTCGCCAACCGCATCTGATTGCACGGGCGCATCGCTATGCTTTCCATAATCATCATCACCCGCAACACCAGGGACCTTGTGGAAAACCTCCTCCGCTCGATTGACAAGGATGAGGACCTGAAGAGGTCCGGGGTGGAGGTGATTGCCATAGACAACGGCTCATCGGACGGCACGGCGGAAATGATAGAGCAGAGGTTTCCGGGCGTCATCTGTGAGCGCCAGGCTGGAAACTCGGGCTTTGCCAGGGCCGCAAACCGGGGGTACGGGATCAGCAAGGGTGAACACATCCTCTTTCTCAACTCCGATACGCTGCTCGTCCCGGGAGACCTTTCGCGGCTCCTGACGTTTTTGAGAACCCAACCTGCGGCAGGCATTTGCGGCCCCATGCTCGTTTACCCGGACATGCGGCCCCAGCGCTCCTTTGCCCTCGCGCCATCCCTCTTTCGGGAGGTTGTCCCGTCGTGGCTTCTCGGGGTGTTGATGCCGGGACGCTATGCCGTCAAGAGAAAGATCCTTTTGCCGCGCAAGGTGCCTTCACTCATCGGCGCTGCCATGGTCGTAAAGAGGGAGGTGATGGAGGCCCTTCAGGGGTTCGATGAACGGTTCTTTTTTTTTCTGGAGGAAACGGATTTGTGCGTCAGGGCGCGGGATAAGGGATATGAGGTCATCCTTTTTCCGGATGCAAAAGTGGTCCACCTCCAGGGTAAGACGGTAGGTGCAACGTGGCTTAACGGCAGGTTAGAATATACGATTTCGCTGAATAAGTTTATCAAGAAGCATCATGGAAGCTGCTACGCTTTCACCTATGGCCTGATCCGGTTTGTGAAGCACTGCCTTTCCGCGGCCGCACTCAGTTCCGTTGCCTTCCTCGCGACGGGAGAGGGCGCAAAAAGACGCCGCCTATATCATCTGGAGGCCTGCCGGTGGTACCTTCAGGGTTGTCCGGAGAATGCCGGCCTGCGAGCTATGACTCAAGAATGAAGATCACTTCGAGGGTAACGCGGTACTCAACGATCTTTCCGTCTTCCACCCTGGCCCGTTGTTCCTTTATGCGAAGCCCTGTGATACCGCGCAGGGTCTTCGATGCCCTCTTGAAGCCCACCATGACGGCGTCGTCAAAGCCCTTGGGTGAACCGGCAACGACCTCCGTAACCCTGGCAACTCGCCCCTCTGATCTCATGGTCCCTCCTTACACGGACATTTTTTTAAAACTAACAGGATTGTCCAAGCCTGTCAAACCTTATTTCGGTCAACTGCGGCACTTGACGGGCCTATGGGTCGCATTGTAGATTTAGGGCGGAAAACGGCATGAGCTTGGAGAAAAAGATCAGAGACAGGGAGGCCCGAATCGGCGTCATAGGCTTGGGCTACGTGGGCCTTCCGCTTGTCGTAGAGTTCGTTAAGGCCGGGTTTTCCGTCACCGGCTTCGACGTGGACGGGGAAAAGGTTCGCCTCCTGAGCGAGGGGAAGAGCTACATCAAGCACATCGACATCTCACCCTTGAACAGTCAGAAGTCAGAAGTCAGAAGTCAGGAGTCAGAAGTCAGAAGTCAGGCCGGCTCTACCCCCGATGCCCCGGGAGCCCGCACTCCGAGCTGCTCCTTCGCCGCAACCAGCGATTTCTCCAACCTGTCGGACATGGACTGCATCGTCATCTGCGTGCCCACGCCGCTGAACCGGAACCGGGAGCCCGACATGACCTATGTCTTCGACACGACGAAGGCCGTTGCCGCCCACCTGAAGCGGGGGCAGCTTGTCGTTCTCGAATCCACCACCTATCCGGGCACGACGGACGAGGACATGCGGGCCATCCTCGAGGGGTCGGGCCTCAGGGCGGGGGAGGATTTCTTCCTTGCCTTCTCTCCCGAGCGGGAAGACCCCAACAACGGCACCTACAGCCTGAGAACGGTGCCCAAGGTCGTCGGCGGCTTTAGCCCCGCCTGCCTGACCCACGCCCGGGCGCTCTACGACACCATCGTCGAGCGGACGGTGCCCGTTTCGTCGACCCGCGTCGCCGAGGCGACGAAGCTCCTGGAGAACATCTACCGGGCCGTCAACATCGCCCTCGTCAACGAGCTGAAGCTCTGCTTCGACCGCATGGACATAGACATCTGGGAGGTCATCGAGGCGGCAAAGACGAAGCCCTTCGGCTTTCAGGCCTTCTACCCCGGCCCGGGGCTGGGGGGCCACTGCATCCCCATCGACCCCTTCTACCTGACCTGGAAGGCCCGGGAGTACGATTTCTCCACCCGCTTCATCGAGCTCGCCGGCGAGATCAACACGGAGATGCCCTACTTCGTCGTCAGAAAAGTCGCACAGGCGCTCAACGACCACGGGAAGAGCCTGAAGGGCGCCGCCGTCCTCATCCTCGGCGTTGCCTACAAACCCGACGTGGACGACGACCGGGAGAGCCCCGCCTTCATCATCATCGATCTCCTGCAGAAGGAGGGCGCCCAGGTCGACTACAGCGACCCCTACTTCAGCCGCCTGAAGAAGAAGCGGCGGTACGATTTCAACAAGGCGTCCGTCACCCTCACCCCTGAATCGGTAGCCCGCTACGACGCCATTGTCATTGTGACAAACCACTCTGCCGTGGACTACGGCATGGTGCGCAGCCATGGGCGGCTCATTGTCGATACGCGGAACGTCTTGCATTGTATGGGCTTAAGCGACGGCAGGCTGTACAAGGCGTAAGCGATAGCCTGCCTGAAAGGCCCCCATTCGGCAGCAATGAAACCGCATTATGTCGTTTTAAGGGTTGTCTCTTGCCGATGTATGTCGTACAATTCTAATAATGGTCCTTTGGATTATCCTCGCATTTCTCGTTTTCGTCCCGCACCCGGGCCTTGCCGGGGATGAGATAACGGCGGCCTCGTACATCCTTGTTGAAAGGGATACCTTCGAGATTGTGACGGGACGGAACTATAACGAGAAGCTTCCCCCGGCGAGCACCACGAAGGTCATGACGACGCTGCTGGCCCTTGAGTACCTGAGCGGTTCCGAGGTCATTGTGGCAGACAAGTGCGTCGAGCAGATTCCGGCGTCGAAGCTGCACCTCGTGCCGGGAAAGCAGTACACTGCCATGGACCTCATACAGGGAACGATGGTGGAGTCGGCAAATGACGCTGCTTATACCATTGGCTCCTATATCGCCGGGAGCGAAGACCGTTTTGCAGACATGATGACCAGAAAGGCGCGAGCCATAGGGGCCTACAACACGCAGTTCAGGAACGCTTCAGGGCTCAACGAGCCGGGACACTACTCCACCTGTTACGATCTGGCCCTTATCCTCCGGTATGCCCTGAACGACGAACGGTTCGTTCAGGTAGCATCGATGCGCTACTTTCACTTCCAGAGTCCATACCGCAGCACACGGTACAAGAACCACAACCGGTTCCTTTTCTGCTTTGAACCTGCAATAGCGGGCAAGACGGGTTTTACCAAAGCCTCCCGCCACTGTTACGTGGGGGCCTTTGAAAAGGATGGCAGGGTCTATATTCTGGCCCTCCTGGGCAGTCGCGACCTTTGGGGGGATGCCGTCAACATCTTAAAGCGAGTCTACGACAGGGTTCCCTCAGACCAGCAACTGCGCCTGGCCAAGGCAGGACCCGTGCCGGCCGCGATCACGGCCGACAAGAATGGCAAGAAGGATGTTCCGAAGAAGAAATCGAAAAAGACCAAAAAGGCTAAACCGAAGAAGAAGAAAAGTGTTTCCGGCAAATGAAGCGTAGCATAGCGCTAATCCTCGTTGTGGTTTTCCTGGGGCTTCCCTTCCGCGCTCTGGGCATCAGCCTGGAGGAGGAAAGAAAGTACGGCAGGGAAACGTTCGTTGAGATAGCCGGTTCGGCCCCCCTCTTTTACGACCCCTTCACCTCCATGTACATCAATTCCATGAAGCGCCGCATCGAGTCTGCATCAAACCCGCCTTTCCCAATGGTTGTAACCGTCATCGATTCGACAGAGGCGAACGCGTTTGCCACCTTTGGCGGATACGTCTACATCACCACCGGCCTCATCGGCATGGCCCTGAAGGAGGACGAGCTTGCGGGGGTCATGGCCCACGAATTCGCCCACGTCGAAAAGAGGCACATATCGAAGAGGATGGAAAAGCAGAAGTACCTCAATGCGGCGATGCTCGGGACCATGCTGTTAAGCATGCTCGTCGGCGGCTCCCAATCCAAGGGCGCGGTGCTCACCACAGGTATGGCATCGACACAGGCGCTGTCGCTCAAATACTCGCGGGAAGATGAGGAAGAGGCAGACAAGGCAGGTGCGGAGTTTGCCTATAAGGCCGGCTACAGCCCTACGGGGACAGCGGATTTCCTGAAGAACCTGAGGGCGGCCGGCGGCGACAAGGTCCTGCCCCAGTACCTGCTTACCCACCCCTATCATGAAGAGCGTATCGTCCGCATCGAGTCGACGTGGACGGGCAAAGGAGGATCGCCGGTCCGGGACCCGTTCTTCCCCTACGCGGCAACGAGAACGGTCTTGCAGCAAAAGGTGGTGAAGCCGGGAATCCAGGATTTCATGCTAAACCGGTATGCGAAGAGCCCCAACGATCCCGTAGCCGCCTACGGGGCGGCCCTGGTCTCTATGTCGAAGGGGGAGACGGAGAAGGCGCTGAAGCTCGTCCGGTCTATGGACTCTCCTTACAGTAAGGAGCTGCTCGGAGAGCTGCTCATCAACGTGCAGCGCTACGACGAGGCGGTGGCCCTCCTCAAAGACGACCCTTCGCCCGTGGCCCGGTTCTTTCTCGCCAGGGCCTACGAGGGCCAGGGAAGGGGAGAGCAGGCCCTCGACACCCTGACGGATATTACGCCTTACGCCACGGCCTACCCGGACATCTATCGCAGGCTTGGCATGCTCTCGGGACGTATGGGGAGAGACGCCAAGGGGTTCGAGTACTTGGGCCGCTATTATGTGGAAATAGGCAGATATGACGCGGCGAAGACAAACCTGGAAAAGGCCATCTCCAAGTACGGCATCAACTCCCGGGAAGGACAGGAGCTTCTTGCCATCCTTGACCGGATCAGGATGTAACGGCTCGCGTCTCGCTGAGGATAGCTCGGGGACATCATGTATCGGTAGTATTCCGGTTCTGGCTTCGCTTCATCAGGAAGTAGCCGCCCGTTAGGGCAAGAATGATGAGGGCGATCCCCAAGAGGCTGAGGCTGTCCACGTCTTTCAAGTCCAGTATGATGACTTTTCTTGCAATGGCGATGATTGCCACTGAGAGGACGACCTCGTAGTGGGGTTCGCCCTGCGTTATGTAAGTCTTCATAATGGTTTCCAGAAGTTCGATGCCGATGAGGACCAGCATAAAGAGGCCGAATATTTCGAGGAGCTGATCGATGCTGAGAAGGAAGTAGCGCGATTCCCTTATGTCCTTGACGATGAGCCAGCCGAGATCGAGTGTGGCAAGCCCCAGGACGATGGCCATCATGACCATAAGGGCCTGAATCATTATCTTTTCAAACTTCTTAAGCACCTTAAACATCATATCCTTGCTCCTTGCCCTCGAGGCATACTATTCTACTATAGCATAGCTGTCCATGCGTTGTTCTTTCTGCAGGGGATTGCGTGACCGGTATGCTATAATGTCACCCATGAGAGAGACGCCCGGTCCTCGTCCATTTTCGTTCGAGCGGCACCGTGCCCGGTTCCGCATTTTTGCGTCATGGCTGGCGCTGATCCTTCTTCCCCTTCTTTTCCTCATGATGCCGGAAAGAGCCTTTTCCCAGGCTACCCGGGATGATGTCTGGGATCAGGTGGGGCAGGGCAGGGCCGTTGTCCTCTTGCGGCACGCCCTTGCCCCGGGCTTTGGGGACCCCCCGGGGTTTCGTATCGGCGATTGCTCAACGCAGAGGAACCTCTCAGAAGAAGGCCGGGACCAGGCGCGCGCCATAGGGGAGTTTCTTCGCCGGCGTGGCGTGACAAGCGCGGCAGTCTACACAAGCCAGTGGTGCCGGTGTATCGATACTGCAAGGCTTTTAAATGTGGGACGCGTGTTGGAACTGCCTTCCCTCAACTCCTTTTTTGAGGACTCTGCTCCCGGCGAGGGGCAGACGAGAGACCTTCGCAGGTTCATTGCATCTCTGCCGGCCAAAGGGCCGGCGGTCTTCGTCACGCACCAGGTCAACATCACAGCCCTCACGGGCATCGTGCCGTCCCCGGGCGAGATAGTAGTTTTCCGGCTCACGGGGGGCGAAAAAGGGGTGGTGCTCGGCCGGTTTATGCCATAGCCACAAGCCGCTCCCTTGTGCCGTCCCCGCAGCGATCGGCTTACGCCCGCTCCTGGGATAGTATCGACAGCAGTGCCCGCGCAGCTTCTTCGGGCCCCCGGCGCTCCCATCCTGCAATGCCGAGCCGTGTCCGCAACTGGCCCACGAAGGCCCGGTTGCGGAAAAGGGCCTCAAAATACCGCCCGGCAATCTCCTCGTGGACCGCCCTATACTGGATGGCTCCGAAGACGTTAACGAAATAGGTGTGCACGAGGCCTGTAGAGGTTGTCGTGCCTTTGCTCATGGCGGTGCCCTCGCGGAAAACGTGTAATGCCGCCTCCGGGCTCTTCAGGGGCTCGACAATGGGGTGGTCCTCATCCACTTCTTCGTAGTTGTTGGCGTACAGAACCATATCAACCACATACCCCGTCATCACCTGTTCGTAGGTGGTGACGGGCAGCACAATCCGCGCGTTCACCTGGCTGGGGTTCATTATGATTGAGCGATCGAGCTGGCCGAACGCATAGCCCGGTTGCAAGTCATCGAGCCTGACGAAGGCCCCGACCTCCGTGCCGTAACCGGTCACGTTTCCATCCCCATCGATGCCCAATGATCCCATATCATCGGCGATAATGATCATCTCCTCGATATGGGTGTCCCCTATGGTCCTCAAGGCCTCAAGTGTTTCGGACTTTCCGGCCCCTGTGTCGCCGATAATAAGGACGGTCCACGAACGGTCCTCCGCTGTCAGGATCCTGACCATGGCGCCGTGGTACGGCATTTTCCCCTGCTCCATTACCTTGATGTTGTGGAGGGTCAGAACCATCTTCTTGAGATACCCGAAGTACCCGAACTGGTCGTCGTTGGGACAGGCGGCTACAAGCAGATGATGCTCGCTATCGTCGTAGAACACCGTAGGCATGGGCGCGAGGCCGTCAAGGGCCTGTCCGGGGACGCCAAAGAGGTAGACGGCATCTATCGGCCGGCCCAAAAAGTCATCATCGGCCAAGTCAAAGAGGTTGCAGAGCGCCAGCCCCAGCTCCAGGAACTTCTCGTGAATGTAGACCAGGATGAGCAGCGGTCCCACCTTTGCGGGATAGCAGAGCCACTCGCTGTCATGTACCTCGATGAGCTCCAGAGGGTTGCGGGATATTCGTTCGAATTTTCCTGTGCGCTTGTTCATGGGGGGGTTGAGGAGCAGGGGTGGATATAAGAGCACCTGCCGGATTACGGGAACACTGCGAAGCTTTCCGTAATGCCCATCGGGCAGGGCAAGGTCCTTCGGAAGGGCGATGACTGCCACCTCCGCACCGGCCCGCACCTGTCGATAGATATCGGGGTGTTGACCCGTGATGTTCTCCGATACCTCCCGGTAGGTCTGTCTCACCAGGTGCGTCAGCGACTCTATGGTTGAATCAAAGGTCCGGTAGGGGCGCTTGTCTAAGCGGTCACCCGTTGAATCGCATATGATAAACCGTTCAAATTGACGCCAATAATTGTAAAGACCCTCGACAAAGGCGCTCAACAGCGGGCGGTCGGCTGCAAACCGGGCTCCCCTTTCGACCAGTTTCGGCACCGTCCCGATAGGCATCTTGCCCAACACCTGGAGTGTTTGAATGAGCTCCTTAATGTCGTCGTGACCGATATGGCCAACCGGTTTGCCGAAGATCCGGAGGAGGGGGGCCCGCTTGCGTTTCAGATCGGCGACGAATCGCGAAACGACCTCCAGGAAGAGATCGCTGCCCATCAGTTCCTCCGGGCTCTCGCATACCCGGTCGCGCAAGAGAATCAGGACCTTATTGTTGACGAATTTAAACGTTCCATAGGATTCCATATTACCTTTTCTCCCTATCTATGCTGCGGGCTGCGGCTGGGCCTCTTTGTACCGCACCGGTCCTAACGGCGCGAGCCGCCCAATATGCCGCCCAGAACGCCGCGCAGGATCTGTCGGCCGATCTGGCTGCCCACGGTGCGGGCCGCCTGTTTGGCCAGCGTTTCCACCATGCCCTGCCGGCGCTTCGTGCCCCACAAAAAATCGCTGATGACGGAGCCGCCTTCCGACCCCTTTTTCGACTCTGCGTCCCTTGAGTCCTGCTCCGCCGTCTCCCTTTGCCCGGCACGCTGCTTCAGGATCTCATAGGCCGATTCCCGGTTCACCGGTGAGTCGTACTTTGCCCCTACGGGGCTTCGAGCCCGTACCGTCGCCCTCTCCTCCGGCGTGACTGCACCCATCCGGCACCGCGGCGGACAGATAAGCGTGCGCTCCACGGGCATGGGTACACCCTTCTCCTGAAGCGTCGAAACGAGGGCCTCGCCGACGGCGAGCTGAGAGATGGTCTCTGTGACGTCAAGCCTCGGGTTCGCCACGAAGGTTTCGGCGGCAATCTTGACCGCCTTCTGGTCGCGGGGGGTGTAGGCACGCAAGGCATGCTGGATCCGGTTCCCGAGCTGGCCCAAGATTTCGTTCGGCACGTCGTCAGGAAATTGCGAGCAGAAGTAGACACCGACGCCCTTTGACCGGATGAGCCGCACCACCTGCTCCACCCGCTGGCGCAGCATCGGCGGCGCGTCGTCGAAGAGCAGGTGGGCCTCATCGAAGAAAAAGACCATCCTGGGCTTGTCGAGGTCACCAACCTCCGGCAGGTTCTCGAAAAGCTCCGACAGGAGCCACAGGAGAAAGCTCGCATAGAGTCGAGGCTTCAGGATGAGCTGGTCCGCCGCAAGGATGCTGATGATCCCACGGCCGCCGAGGTCCGTCCGCAGCAGGTCGTTCAGGTCCAGGGCGGGTTCGCCGAACAGGTCCTTTCCCCCTTCCCGCTCCAGGGACAGAAGGGCCCGCTGAACGGCCGACACGGACTGTGCGCTCACCAGGCCGTACTGGGTCGATAAATCCTTGCGATTTTCGGCAACGAAACCGAGGAGGGCCCGCAGGTCGTCGAGATCAAGGAGCAGCAGCCCTTGGTCGTCGGCAAGCTTAAAGGCGATCTCGATCATCCCGGCCTGGGTATCGTTAACCTCCAGAATGCGGCCCAGCAGGTCCGGCCCTATCTCGCTGACCGTTGTCCGCACGGGATGGCCGGCCTTTCCGAAGATGTCCCAGAAGAGGACCGGGCTTGCCTCGTTCCCATAGCCCTCCATGCCGATCTGGGTGACCCGCTCCCGGACCTTGTCGTTTGCCGTACCGGGCAGCGCCAGGCCGGAGACATCCCCTTTCACATCTGCCATGAAGACGGGGACGCCGATGCGAGAGAACCCCTCTGCCAAGACCAGCAGGGAAATGGTCTTGCCCGTCCCGGTGGCCCCGGCGATTAGGCCGTGGCGGTTGCCGTATTTGGCGCGCAAATAGACGGGCTCTTCGCCCTTGCCGATGAGTATGTCGCTCATATACTGCCTCCTCTGTGAGGATCGGAATGTGTGTTGCCGGCTATTAAGAGTATATCATCAGAGAAGGGCAAACAAGCCTGTCATTGAGCAAAACTTCAGGATCATTGTGAGGGCGCTGTAAGGCCACGCAAGATATTGTGTTGACAGCGGCCCCTTGCGGTTCTTAATATGTAACCCGTTTGTTGAAAAGCTCCCGAAGGAGGGCAGATGAAGAGGTGTGTCGTTGTGCTTTTTGTCGCAGTCTTGGTGCTTGCCGGATTCGTTTCGGCAGGTTGGGCGGCCGGCTACAAGGCCGAATACAACATGAGCGTCGTCGTCGGCCCCACGGGGCCGTGGGGCGAGGGTGCCTCGCGATTTGCAGAGGCGGTGAGGAAATATACCAACGGAAGGGTTAACATCAAACCCTATTACAACGGCCGGCTTTTCGACGGCAAGCAGACGAGCGAATTCCTGCTCATGAGGCAGGGCGCCATCGATTTTGCCCTGGGCTCCACAATCAACTGGTCGACGACCGTTAAGGAGCTCAACCTCTTTTCTCTTCCATTCTTTTTTCACGACTACAAAGCCCTTGACGCTGTGGAGCACGGCGATCCGGGAAAAAAGATCTTCAAGGTTATCGAGGAAAAGGGCGTTGTCCCTCTTGCGTGGGCCGAAAATGGCTTTCGGGAGTTCTCGAACAGCAGGCGGGCGGTGAAGAAGGCGGATGATCTCAGGGGGCTCAAGGTGCGGGTTGTGGGTTTGCCCATCTTTGGTGACACCTTCAAGGCCATGGGTGCCGACCCCGTGTCGATAGACTGGGCCGAGGCCATGGCAACGTTCCGGCAGGGGGTCGTTGACGGGCAGGAGAACCCCGTCGTCTCCGTCGTCATACCGAACAAGCTCTGGCAGGTGCACAAATACCTGACCGTCTGGCACTACGCCATCGATCCGCTTATCTATGCCGTGAGCAAAGAGGCTTGGGAAGGTTTTACGGCCGAGGACAAGGCTGCCATCGGGAAGGCGGCCGACGAGGTTGGGAGGTGGCAGAAGAAGGCCGCCCGCGAAGGCCTTGAGGGAAACATGGCCGCCTTCGATGCGCTGAAGGCCAACGGCATGGAAGTGACGGTGCTGACGAGGAAAGAAAAGCAGGCCTTTAAGGCCGAGACGAAGGTCGTCTACGACAAGTGGATCCCCGAGATCGGTTTGGAGCTCGTCAAGGCGGCGGAAAAGGCCATTGCGGAGGCTGAACCCCGCTGACGCAGGAATGACCGAAACCCATCTGTTTTCTTGCCCTGGTGATAGCCGCTTCGGGCTTGAAGTGCTTACTGAAATGTACCCTTACGCTTCTTCCTCGTAGGGTTCGGCACGAGGAGGTCGAAGATATCGTCAATGGTAATGATGCCGATCAATGTCCGTTCCGCATCGAGGACGGGTAACGCAATGAAGTCGTACTTGGAAATGGTCTCGGCAATCTCCTTGCGGTTCGCATCAAGATGGACGGCCTTCACATTCTTCGTCATAATCTGTTCCAGCGTGGCGTGAAGGGGGCTCGTCAGAAGCTTTTTGAGGGTGAGGACGCCCAGGAGATGATCCTCCTTGTCCACCACGTAAATGTAATAGATAAACTCTACGTCAGGCGCCAGCAGGCGCATGCTTGCAAGGACCTCGTCGACCGTCGTATCGGGGAGAAAGTCAAGAAACTCGCTCGTCATGAGGCCACCGGCCGTGTCCTCGTCGTATGAAAGGAGGTCGCTCACCTCTGCGGCATCCTCCTTTTCCATGAGCGAGAGGAGTTCGTTGGAGTCCTCCTCGGCCATGTCGCCTAAGATGTCGGCTGCCTCGTCGGGCGGCATTTCTTCCAGAATGTCGGAAATCGTCTCCTTGTCCATCTCCTTGAGGATTTTTTCCCGCACCTCCGATGGCATCTCGTGGAGCGCTTCCCCTGCGAGCTCTTCGTCAACGGATGAAAGAAGGGCGGTGCCCTCTTCAGGTGGTATTTCCGTGACGATCTGAGCAAGATCGGAGGGGTGGAGCTCACTAAGCTGCTGCCCCGCCACATTGAGCGTAAGGTTCTTGACATGGGGGTCGACTGCCTGGAGCACGTCCCAGCTTATGGTGTGCTCCCTGATGGGCCTGTGGAGGGCCGCCATGGTCTTCTGCAACAATTTTCCGCCGTCGATTCTGCGAAGGACGCCGTTGAGCCCCACGTCTATGGCGAGAATGGAGATGGCACTGCCGCTTTCACCAAGCTTGAGGTCATTTACCCTCACAACCTTGGCGCCGTTCACATCGAGGATCTGCTTGTCCAGAATGTGGCGCTTTATGAGGATGTCGTCGGGGCCCTGCGCGTATGGGGAGATGCCGGCCTCAGGCGTATTTACGGTGATGACGAAACGGTTGAAGAGGTTCAAGTAGCTGACGGGCACCTGAAGAAGCTCGTTGCGCCGTTTCAGGATCAGGGCCTTTACATAGGGATAGCGCTCACCGGGAGCCATGACGAGGTCCGAGAGGACACCGATGCGCCGGCCAAACTGGTTGATGACCCCTTTGTTGAGAATTTCGCTGAGGTGTACGTCGGCTATGAAGGCCATGGAGGTATTGTAACACCCCGGCCCGGGGGTGGCAACCGTTTGTTGGCACGGTAATAGTTCGGAAAAAACATGTTACTTCCCCGGAAAGCAGCAGGTTTTTGTTGACAAAAATTTTACCGAATATTACAAGGTGATTTAGGTGTGGGAAGTATATCAAATCATTGCCTGTTATGCGGGAAGAAGAGTGGTTGTAGGCCATCGGAGTGTGTGAGGACGCGATGACGTCGGGAGGGCCGTATGAAAAGTCTGTCTTTAGCGTTGGCAGTGTTAATGCTCGTTGGTTTGACTGCATCACAGGTTTGTTCTCAAGAGGCGCTCAGGCTCGGCATCCCGTTGCCGCTCACGGGAACAAATGCTAAATTCGGCGAAATAGAGAAAAAATCGTATGAGATAGCGATGGAGGAAATCAACGCCAAGGGCGGGATAAAGGGCAGAAAGGTGATCCTCGAGTTTGAGGACTCGCAGGGTAAGCCGGAGATATCGCGGTCCATCGTTGAGAAACTTATCGACGTAAAGAAGCAGCCGGTTATATTCGGAGAATACAGCTCGTCGTCCTCCAAGGCCGTTGCTGCCGTGGCCGAGGAACGAAAGGTGCCGTACCTGGTAGTGACAGGGGCTACCGATGACATTACTCAGCAGAAGTACAAATATGTCTTCCGCATGAACCCCACCAACGCCTACTATGCGACGGGCTTCGTATCCTTTTTGAAGGAGGTCGTCAAGCCCCAGTCCATCGCAATCCTCTACGAAAGCTCCGATTTCGGCACGTCGGGTGCCGAGGACATGGTAAACCAGGCGAAAAAGATGGGCATGAAGGTTCTGCTGAAGGAGCAGTATGAAAAGGGGGCGGTGGACTTTAAGCCCATTCTGTCAAAGGTAAAGGCCGCCAGGCCCGACGTCATCTATATGGTATCGTACGTTATGGATGCCGCCCTCCTCATGAGGCAGATAAAAGAGCTGCGCATCGATGCAAACCTCTATGCGGGCGGTGCTGCCGGCTTTGCCATCCCTGAATTCATCCAAAACGCGAAGGAGGCCTCGGAGCTGGTGCTGACTGCCACCCTCTGGAGTCCGCAGGTCGCCTACCCGGGCGCGAAGGAGTATGCGGAGAAATACAAAAGACTCTACAAAGATTACCCGTCCTATCACGGAGCGGAGGCCTACTCGGCGCTCTACGTTATCAAAGACGTGTTGGAGCGAGCCAAGAGCTGGAAGCCTGACGACATCAGGGATGCCTTCAAGAAGACCGGCATGATAACGGCTTTCGGCCCCATACGCTTTGAGGACAAAGAGGGATACACAAATCAGAACTTTATGGACACCCTCGTGATGCAGGTGATCAAGGGCAAGCACGAGACGATCTGGCCGGCAAAGTACGCCAGCGCCAAGTATGTCTACCCCATTCCGAAATGGAGAGACAGAAAATAGCATAAGGGGGGTTGCATGGCCCAGGTCGAGCTGTTTCTGCAGACCCTTATAGCCGGATTCCTGTTGGGGGGGCTCTACGCATTGATCGCCCTCGGAATGGCCCTCATCATGGGGGTCATGAGGGTCATCAATCTGGCCCACGGCGATTTCATGATGATCGCCATGTACATCTCCTATTGGCTCTTTACGCTTTTCGGCATAGACCCCTACGTCTCGGTCTTCGTCGCAGCCCCGGTGCTGTTCCTGTTCGGGCTCGGTATTCAGAAGTACCTGCTGACCCCGGTTATGAAGGTGGAGTCCATACTCCCCCACAACCAGGTGATCCTGACGGTGGGGCTCGCCATGGTTTTCTCAAACCTTGCGACGGTATTCTTTACGGGCAACTACCGCTCTACTCCCGTGTCCTATGCCTCGAGCTCATGGTACCTGACCGATATCTGGAAGGACTCGCCCATAGAGCTTTCCCTGTCCATGCCCTGGACCTTCTCTTTTGTCATTGCCGTTATTATTACCATAGCCCTCTGGGTGTTTCTTACAAAGACCGATATGGGCAAGTCCATCAGGGCTACGGCACAGGACCTCGACGCAGCGCTCCTCATGGGGGTAAACGTCAGTTGGGTACGAATGGTAACCTTTGGGATCGGTCTCGTTCTTGTGGCGGCCGCGGGCTGTCTGTTCCTGCCCATTTACTATCTCTACCCCGCTCTCGGCAAGCAGTTTACCAATGTGGGCTTTGTGATCACCGTCATTGGGGGGATGGGGTCGACGGAGGGCGCCATCATCGGCGGACTCATTCTAGGCATCTTTGAGTCAATGACGGCCACCTACATCGGCATGGGCTGGGCGCCTGCGGGACGGTTTTCCATATTTGTGGCGGCGCTCATCTTTATCCCCGGGGGGGTGGCGTCGTTGCTCAGGCGGAAGAGGTTGGGAAAATGAAGAGATACCTTCCCGTCGTGATCCTCCTGGCCCTCGCCGTTGTCCCGTTGCTTAACCTGAACAGCTACATCATGCACGTCTTTGTGCTCGTTGTCATGTGGTCCGTCATCGGCATGGCCTGGAATCTCCTCGGTGGGTACACGGGCCAGGTTTCTTTCGGCCATGCCGCATTCTTCGGCTTTGGGGCCTATACGGCGGGCATTCTCTATCAGAAGCTCGGAATATCGGCATGGTGGGGCATACCGGCCTGCGTGGTGGTGCTCACTGTGCTGTCCCTGGTCATCGGGTATATCTGTCTTCGCCTCAGGGGCGCCTATTTTGCCCTTGCCACCCTTGCTCTGGGTGAGATATGCAGGGTAACGGCGGAAAACCTCGTTGAGTTCACACAGGGCAACATGGGGATCATGCTTAGGGAAAGAACGTGGGTCAACAAGACGGGTTACTTCTACGTGGTGCTTTTTATAGCCGCCGCAACATACATCATCATTAAAATGGTCATGGAATCGAAGCTGGGCTATTACTTTGTGGCCATACGGGAGGACCAGGACGCAGCCGAGTCTCTGGGCATAAACACGACGCTCTACAAGACCATCTCCCTCTGTCTCAGCGGCGTCCTTACGGGCGTGGCGGGCGCCTTCTATATGAACTATATGGGATACATCGACCCGTCTGTCGTCTTCCCCCTCTACGACATCTCCATCGTGACCGTCATGGTTGTCATGGTCGGCGGCGCGGCCACATACTGGGGGCCCATAGTCGGTGCGGTGATCATGGTCTTTCTGGCCGAGGAAATACGATCGTTGCCCTATATCGGCGCTGCGCACCAGACCATATTCGGGATAATCCTGATCCTCATCATCATGTTCCTTCCCAACGGCATAGTCGGTGACTTTCGAAAGCTGTTGCGGCCGTTCAAGGCGAAGAAGGGTGCCACATCATGAGCCTTATTGAGGTAAAAGGCGTTTCCAAGCGGTTCGGGGGGCTTATGGCGCTGATGGATGTCTCCTTCGCGCTGGACAAAGGGGAGATACTGGGTCTCATAGGTCCCAACGGTGCGGGCAAGACGACGCTGTTCAACGTCATTAACGGGTTCTACCCGCCCACGAAAGGGGATGTGTTTCTCCGGGACCAAAAGGTATCAAACCTCAAGCCCCACGTCCTCTGCAGGCTGGGGCTGGCTCGGACGTTCCAGGTCGTCAAGCCGCTGCAAAGGATGAGCACCCTCGACAACGTCATAGCCTCTGCCTTCGTGCGGGCCAGGACCAAGGCGCAGGCCGAGGTCATTGCCATGGAGGTGTTAAAATTTACCAATCTTTACGAGGACAGGGGCCTCATATCCAAAGGGCTGCCCCTCGGCAAACGGAAAAGGCTTGAAATTGCCAGGGCCCTCGCTACCCAGCCGGAGATCATACTCCTCGATGAGTCCTTCGCCGGCCTGAATCCCACGGAAATCAACGAGCAGATAGAAATTGTAAAGAAGATTCGAACGGAAAAGGGCATAACGATACTTATCATCGAGCACCACATGAAGGTCATCATGACCATTTCTGACCGTATCGTGGTGCTCAACTACGGTCAAAAGATAGCCGAGGGCACGCCTTCGGAGATCAGTCGGAACCCTCTGGTCATCGAGGCCTACTTAGGAGAGGAACAGAGTGCTTGAGGTAAAGGGTGTCGATGTCTTCTACAGCGATGTACAGGTCATCTGGGATGTCTCTTTCGAGGCGAAGGCCGGTCAGGTGACGGCCCTCATAGGGGCCAACGGTGCCGGTAAATCGACTATTTTAAAGACTATATCGGGTATAGTGCGACCGAAGACGGGCGGTATATTTCTTAATGACGACGCCATCCACCAGATCGAGCCGTACCGGCTCATAGAGTTGGGGGTCGTCCACGTACCTGAAGCGAGAAGGCTCTTTGTGGAAATGACGGTGGACGAGAATCTCGACATGGGTTCGCTGAAAGGCGATGCCCGGACAGAGCGGGAGAAGACGAGGGAGATGGTCTTCGACATCTTTCCCAGGCTTCGCGAACGGAGGCAGCAGCTTGGCGGCACCTTAAGCGGAGGGGAGCAGCAGATGCTCGCCATAGGGAGGGGGCTCATGTCGAAGCCCAAGCTCCTGATGTGCGACGAGCCCTCGCTCGGCCTCGCCCCACTGCTCGTGAGGGAGATCTTGGACGTCATCAAGCGGATACGGGACGAGGGAACAACGGTCTTGATCGTCGAACAGAACGTCAAGCAGACCCTTGCCATAGCCGACAGCGCCTACGTGCTGGAAACGGGAAGAATCGTTCTCCACGGGACGGGGCAGGAGCTTCTCAACAACGAGCATGTGAAGACGGCGTTCCTGGGCGTTTAGCTTCCGAAGACAGGGAAAGGCCATCGAGGGCTGCCCGGACTGCCGATTCTACCGTGTCCACGGAAAGGCCGTCGTCGGGGCAGCGAAGCGACACGTTGCATCCCCTCGGGTGCCATATGGCAGGGTCATATTCATGGAAGACCGTCACGGTGCTCATCCCCATCGCCCCTGCCAGGTGGGCGACGCCACAGTCGTTGGAGACGAAAAGGCCACCCTTCCGGAGGAACGCCGCCATGTCTTTGAGATCGTGGATGGCCGGAGAGTCGGGCAGGCTGTCATGGAGTTCGGGGGGAGACAGGACCGTCGCATTGAGCCCGCTTCCTGCAAGGTTATTCTGGAGCCGCAGGAAATTCTCCACAGGCCATTTCCTTTTGTGGAACCCCTTTTCCGGGTAGAGGACGACGCGTTGCGAGGGTACGGGCACGACCTCTCTGGTCATGGCTGAGAACCCGTGGCTCTTTACCTGGCCTAACTGGAACGTTTCCACGTGGACCCTGTCGGCGGCTGATCGCATTTTTGCTTGCGGGTACATCTCGATGAAGAGCAGCGGTTCCACAGAAAACTTCTGTAGCCGTTCCCTCAGGGTACCTGACCGGTCCTTGCCGATAAAGCAGATGCGCTGCCACAGGGTTCCGCCGGATTGGTCCCTGGCATTGCCGAGGAGATGGATCCATCGCCGACTGCCGACGTCCTCTATGCGCGTGAAATAGG
Organism: uncultured Pseudomonadota bacterium; assembly: GCA_964651435.1. Lineage (GTDB taxonomy): Bacteria > Desulfobacterota > Syntrophorhabdia > Syntrophorhabdales > CAYQXL01 > CAZYVU01. The sequence goes on along the minus strand of CAZYVU010000028.1, from coordinate 12,176 downwards.
ACGCGAACAGTCCGAGGATTCGGGGATAGGCGAGCCCGACGAGCCCATTGCCCAAGGCGTGCCGCAACGATAAGAAGGTCGATTCGGAGAGGCAAACGTCTCCGAGCCCGCCGAGATGGATGAGGAGAACTTCCTTTGAGGTTCTTGTCGTGTTGGGCTGAGCGGTCTGCATTGTTTTTAGTCCGGATGCGTTCTTCAGATCCCCGCAGCTCGCTGCGGGGCGGTTCATCGGCGCACCGTTCCCATCAACGATTATACGGTTTTCGATGGACATTTTCACAGATATTTTATACAATTAAAGCGTTCGGGGCGTAGCGCAGTATGGTTTAGCGCACTTGCTTGGGGTGCAAGAGGCCGCTGGTTCAAGTCCAGTCGCCCCGATATTTTTTTTGAAATCAACCTCTTCTCAGTTCTCACCATATTTCATGCAGCGTACCGGGACAACTCCATGCTTATTCTCATAACAAATGACGACGGCGTTTTTTCTGAAGGGCTTGCGGCGCTCAGGGGCCTCCTCGCCCTGAGCCACGATGTTTACGTCGTGGCGCCGGAGCGGGAAAGAACCTGCGTCGCCCATGCCATCACACTGCATAAACCTTTGCGCATCCGTCAGGTTGAAGGGCGCGTCTACGCCAGCAACGGAACGCCTGCCGATTGTGTTCTCCTGGGCGCCAAGGTGGTCCTGCCCGGGCGGCCCGATTTTGTCATTTCCGGCATCAACAGCGGACCCAATATGGGCCAGGACGTCAACTATTCGGGGACCGTGGCTGCCGCAAAAGAAGGGGCTCGGTTGGGCGTTCCCTCCATGGCCGTATCGATTGCGGCACGGGACGGTTTGCGGTATGCCGATGCGGCCCTTGTTGCAGGAGAGCTGATAGACCGATTGGCGCAGGTGCCCGTGGCGCCCCAGACCTTCTTGAACGTCAATGTACCCAGCCTTCCGCGCCCCGACATCAGGGGCTTTAGGATGACAAGACTCGGAAAAAGGATATATAATGATACGGTGATAGAGAGAATCGATCCGAGAGGAGAGCGGTATTTTTGGATAGGGGCCAGCGAGGATGCCTTTGAGGCAACGGCGGGAAGCGACTTTCTCGCCATCGAACAGAGGTTTGTTTCCGTGACCCCCCTGACCACGGATGGTTCCCCTGTACCATCAAAACTATACAGAGGTCTCTTTCGCAGAAAGGGGTGATAGCCTTTTCTGCTGCCGGAGATGACATAGAGAAGGGTTGAGAAGTGCGATTTTTTATAGAGAATTTCGGCTGCCAGATGAACGAGCACGATAAGACAAAAATGGCTGTACTGCTGACCCTGGAGGGCCATGAGGAGGTGCGCGACAGCGGGTCGGCAGACCTCATTATTGTGAATACCTGCTGTGTCCGCGAAAAGGCGGAGCAGAAGTTTTACAGTTATATGGGCAGGCTTCGGAGGATGAAGAGGAACAAGGGGACGATCCTCGGGGTGACGGGTTGCATAGCGCAGCTCGAGGGCGATGCCATCGTTGAGCGTCTACCCTTCATCGATTTCTCCCTGGGGCCTTCGGCGATTCATCGCATTGGGGAGGCTGTCGAAAGCGGTGCCTCGGGGCGGATCTTTCGTGATTTTTCCGACAACGGATGCAGCGGAAGCTCTCCGGCCATAGGAGCAGGAAAGGCCGACGGCGGCGTAAAGGCGCAGGTAACCATCATGAAGGGCTGTAATAATTTTTGCAGTTACTGCATCGTTCCTTACGTCAGGGGCAGGGAGGCGAGCCGGTCGAGCGATGAGATTGTAGAAGAGGTGCAAGCTCTGGCACGCCAGGGCGTCAAAGAGGTCACCCTGCTGGGCCAGAACGTGAACTCGTACAACAAGGGTTCCAGCGACCTGGGCTTCCCTGCGCTCTTAAGGGAGATAAACGCCGTCGCGGGGATCGAGCGCATACGCTTCGTCACCTCGCACCCCAAAGACCTGTCGGACGATCTGATCGGCTGCTTTGGGTCCCTCGGCAAGCTCTGCGAGCAGATCCACCTTCCGTTTCAGTCGGGATCGGATAGGATACTGAGCCTGATGAACAGGGGCTATGCCATAGCCGAGTATGAGGAGAAGGTGGCCCTTCTTCGTAGGCAATGTCCCGGTGTGGCCATTACGGCGGACTGTATCGTCGGTTTTCCCCAGGAGGATGACAAGGATTTTGAGGCTACGCTGGACCTGGTGGAAAGGACGGCCTTTGACGGGGTCTTTTCCTTCGCCTACTCGCCGCGGCCTGGCACTGCGGCTGCTGGGCTCTCGGGGGCCGTGCCGAGAGAGACGGCGTCGGCGAGGCTGCGCCGCCTTCAGCTCGTCCAACAGGCCATTACCTTGAAAAAGAACAGGCAGATGGAGGGAACAGAGACGGAGGTGCTTGTGGAAGGATTGAGCAAGAATTCTGCCGAAGACCTGTCGGGAAGAACGCGCACCAATAAGGTGGTCAACTTTCGAGGACCGGCCGCCCTGGCAGGCCGGGCCGTGCAGGTCCGCATCACGCATGGTTACGCCAACTCGCTAAGAGGCGATTTGTTGGCGGAGAAGGGGTTGTAACATGTTCAAAGAGATGAAGATTTCCGGTATTACTGTAGATCCCTTCACAAACACGCCCATCGTGGTCCTCAAAGATCTTGATGACCGTGATGTGCTCCCCATCTGGATAGGCCTTCTTGAGGCTTCGAGCATAGCGACGGCCCTTGAAAACATCAAGACCCCGCGGCCGATGACCCACGACCTTATCAAGAGCATTCTGGACCGTCTTGGCGTGAACGTAGTAAGAATCGAGGTGAACGATCTGCAGGACAATACCTACTTCGCCCTTATTCACCTCGAGGTGAACGGCAAGCGGCTCACCATCGACTCCCGGCCGAGCGACGCCCTGGCAGTGGCTCTTCGAACCGGGGCGACCATCTTTGTGGAGGAGAGCGTCATCAAGAAGTCATCGAAGGTTGATCTCAGCGAGAAGGGCGACAAGGTGGTGACGGACACGACGGAGTGGGAGGATATCCTTGAAAACCTGTCTGCCGACGATTTCGGCAAGTACAAGATGTAGCCATGATTGACCTGCACACGCATACACTTTTTAGCGACGGGGAACTTCTGCCTTCGGAACTCGCACGAAGAGCAAAGGTGAAAGGGTACGAAGCTATAGGCTTTTCGGACCACGTAGACGGTACCAACGTGGAGCATGTTGTTGTATCCGTTCTGCGAATAAGCCAAAGGGTATCCTACTACGAAGGCATTACCATCGTGCCCGGCGTCGAGATCACCCATGTGCCCCCGGGGCTTATCGCAGAGCTTATCGAGGCGGCACGCCGGTTAGGGGCTTTCCACGTCGTCGTTCACGGAGAGACGCTGTCGGAGCCCGTGGAGCCGGGGACGAACAGGGCCGCCATTCTCGGCGGCGCTGATATTTTGGCCCACCCGGGGCTCATCACGGAAGAAGAGGCCCGGCTCGCGCGGGACCGCGGCGTGCTGCTGGAAGTAAGCGCCAGGAAGGGGCACTCCCTGGCCAACGGACACGTAGCCCGCGTGGCCGGCAAGGTTGGGGCGCCGCTGGTCTTTGACACCGATACCCATGGCCCGTCGGACCTTGTGACATCCATCGAGGCGGAGCGTATCATGCTGGGGGCCGGCCTTCCGGCCGAGGCATTCCATGTCGCCCAGGAGAACGCCTGGACCCTGGTCCGCAGGGTGATGAAGGGAAGAGCATGAAACTAACCATAGATGACTGCATCAAGGAAATCCCCTTTTATCCAAAGGCGCAGTTGTACGGTTTTGAGGAGGGGTGGGTCCGTCTTTCGTCAAACGAAAACGCCTTTCCGCCCTCGCAAAAGGTGCTTACGAGCCTTATGGATATTCTTCTCTATGTCAACAGGTACCCCGGGGGAGAATTTGAGCTGAAGACGAGGCTCGCCGAGAAATATTCCGTTAAGCCTGAGCAGGTCGTTATCGGAAACGGATCCAATGAGCTCATCGAGATGGCGATGCGCGCCATGAAGACGGAGGCGGACAGCAAGATTGTCATATCCGATCCTTCGTTTGCCTTCTATTCAATCGCCGCCAAGATTTACGGATACGAAACGGTCAAAGTCCCCACAAAAGATCTCAAGGTAGACCTCGACCTCGTGGCGGAGGCGATAGACGGAGAAACCAGGATCGTCTTTCTGAACAACCCGCTCAATCCCACGGGAACCATGTTTGAGCACGATGCCTTTGTGGCGTTCCTCAAAAAGGTGCCGCCGGAGGTGCTCATTGTCGTCGACGAGGCGTACGCGGAGTTTGCGGAAAATGAGGCCTTTCCCCAGACCCTTTCGATGGTGGACGAACATCCCGTCTTTATGCTTCGAACATTCTCCAAGGCCTACGGCCTCGCCGGACTGAGGATCGGATACGGTATCGGGGGTGCCTCTCTGGTGCCCTTTGTGGAAAGAACGAAGCAGCCCTTCAGCGTCAATACGATGGCTTTGGTGGCCGCCCAGGCCGCCCTGACTGATCAGGATTATCTTAACGCTATCCTAAAGAACAACAGCAAGGCAAAGCTCTTTCTTTACGATGCCCTTGACCGTCTGCACGTAAGCTACGTGCGCTCGGAGGCGAACTTTGTCCTCATTTTCGTGGGCCACAGGGCCGAGGCGGTGACCAGGAGGCTTTTTGAACAGAAAATGGTCATACGCTGGATGGGTGCTTATGGGCTGCCCGAGTACGTGAGGGTAACGATCGGCAAGGAAGAGGAGAACAGGCGGTTTGTAGGGCTCTTGGAGAGGATACTCAATGAGGAAGCATCCGATCATAACGGTTGACGGGCCGAGCGGGGCGGGCAAGAGCACAGTGGCCCGCAGGCTGGCCGCAGCCTTGAGCTATGCCTATATGGATACAGGCGCCATGTATCGGGGCGTTGCCTTTGCATATCTCAGGAGAAAGGATGGGACGTCTGTCGAGGCCCTTCTGGAGGATCTGGCGCTTGCCTTCCAGTTTGGCACGGAAACGAGGGTTTTTCTGAACGGAGAGGAGATTTCCCAGGCAATTCGCGATTCGCGAGTCTCGAAGGTGGCCTCGGACCTTTCTCGTGACGGCAAGGTAAGGGCCTATCTGACGGGGCTTCAGAGGGACATGGGCCGATGGGGCGGCATGGTGCTCGAGGGAAGGGATACGGGCAGCGTCGTCTTTCCCGACGCAGAGATAAAATTCTATCTCGATGCCGGGTTGGAGGAGCGGGGCAAGAGGCGCTTCCAAGAGCTCATCGATCGGGGCACTCCGGAGCCGTTGCCTGACATCATCAAGGCCATGGAAGAAAGGGACCGCAACGATGCGGCCCGGGAGGTGGCACCCCTTATCGTTCCCCCGGGGGCCATTTACGTAGACACGACAGGAATGGATCTTGAAGGTGTCGTGCGGACACTCCTCGACCATGTGCGGTCCATCGTAACAGGAGACATCCCATGAATGTGCTGAAAGCCGAGAACAGGGGCTTCTGCTTCGGAGTCAGGAGGGCAGTCAATATGGTCCTCCGGGAGGTGGAGAGGAGCGGAGGGAAGGTCTACACCCTCGGTCCCATCATTCACAACCCCCAAATGGTCGCGCTTCTTAAAGAAAAGGGTGTTTCCCCCATCGAGGATGCGACGCTTGTCCCGGAAGGTGTCGTCGTCTTGAGAACGCACGGGGTGAAGAAGGAAGAGGAGTCGTATATCAAGAGCCGGGGCCTGAGGATTATCGATGCCACCTGTCCTTTCGTAAAAAGGGTTCGGCAGCGGGCCATCTATTTGCGCAAGAATGGGTATGCCGTTGTCATCGTCGGCGACGAGGACCATCCCGAGGTCAAAAGTGTGTTGAGTTATATTGATAATGATGGTATGGTATTGCAAACTCCTCACCCCGTCCAGTCCAAGAAGGTCGGTGTGGTCAGTCAGACCACGCTCGACAAGGATACGTTTCTGTCTGTTGTGAACGGACTCGTTGACGGGGTTGACGAGTTGCGGGTTTATAATACCATCTGCGAAAGCACCGCCGTTCGTCAGCGTGACGCTGTTGCGCTGGCCGGCAAGGTGGACGTCATGCTCGTCGTTGGAGGCAAAAATAGTTCTAACACAACAAAGCTCTACAATACTGTAAGAAAGGCCCAAAACCGGACATACCACATAGAAACAGAGGAGGACATCGATCCTCGGTGGTTCAGGGGGGTTCAACAGATTGGCATTACCGGGGGGGCATCAACCCCCGATTTCATAATAGACCTGGTGGAAAGGTACGTAAAAAATTTTTAGGGGGAACAGATGGTAGAAACGGCTGATACAACAGCGGCAAGAGAAAACTCTCAGGAAGAGATGACCGCCCTCTATGAAACGACAATGAAGAGCCTGCAGGAAGGCGACAAGGTACTGAAGGGAAGGGTAATTGAAGTCGGCGGCGACACGGTGATTGTTGACGTAGGGCTCAAATCGGAAGGCAAGGTGCCTCTGTCGGAGTTCGGTACCAGGCAGACCCCTCCGGAAGTGAACGTCGGCGACGAGGTTGAGGTGATGATCGTGGGCCGGGAGAAGGAGTTCGGTTTGCTGCTTCTCTCCAAGCAAAAGGCCGATGCCATCAGAACCTGGCAAAAGATAAACAAGTCCTTCGAAGAAGGTGATGCGATAGATGGTGACATCGTTTCAGAGGTAAAGGGCGGCTTCATGGTAGATCTGTCCGGTGTGAGGGCCTTTCTTCCCATCTCGCAGGTGGATTCCAAGCCCGTCAAAAACGCGGCTTCATTTGTGGGCCGGCACCTGAAGTTCCGGGCCATCAAGGTTAACCAGAGAAAGGGGAACGTTGTCGTTTCGCGGCGGGTTCTCATCGAGGAAGAGCGGGAAAAGAAGAGGGTGGAGTTTTGGAAAACCGTAAAGGACGGCCAGGTCCTGTACGGATTGGTGAGAAATGTGACCGATTTCGGCGCCTTCGTTGATTTGGGCGGTGTCGACGGTTTTCTTCATATGAACGATATCACGTGGGGCAGGATTACCCACCCGAAGGAATACGTCCGGGTGGGCGACGAGGTCAAGGTAAAGATCAAAGAGATCGACTTCGAAAAAGAAAAAATATCGGTGACAATAAGAGACCTGAAGCCCGATCCGTGGATTAACATCGAGGAGAAATATCCGGTCGGTGGAAAGGCACGAGGCAAGATTGTCGGCGTTGTCGAGTACGGCGCCTTTGTGGAGCTGGAGCAGGGGGTCGAAGGTCTTCTGCACGTCAGCGAAATGAGCTGGGACAGGCGGCTCAGGAACCCCGGCAAGGTGGCACGCAAAGGAGACTGGATAGAGGTAATGATCCTCGACCTGGACAAGGAAAAGAAAAGGATATCCCTGGGCTTGAGGCAGCTCCTGCCCGACCCTTGGGACGAGCTTGAATCAAAGACGCCTCCAGGTTCGGTGGTCAAGGGCAGAGTCAAGAATTTTACCGACTTTGGCATGTTCCTGGGCATCGGGGATGGCATAGACGGGCTTGTGCATATGTCGGAGATCTCCTGGTCGAGGCGGAAGCGGCCCATCAGTGAGATATTCAAGAAAGGTGCCACTGTGGACGCGAAGGTCCTCAACGTCGATAAGGATCAAAAGAAGTTTTCCTTGAGCGTCAAGCGGATGCAGGACGATCCCTGGAAAGGTGTTGCAGGAAAATATGCCGTCAATGACGTCGTCGAAGGTTACGTTACAAGCATTACGGATTTTGGTGTTTTCGTCGAAATAGATGAAGGCGTGGAAGGTTTGGTCCATATCTCCGAGATGGATGATACGCAGGGCAGGCACCCGAGTGAGATTTTCAAGCTCGATGATCTCATTCAGATAGTCATTCTCAACATCGACGAGAAGGAGCGGAGAATAGGCCTGAGCATTAAGGCCCTGAAGAAACGTGACGAAAAAAGGACCGTTGAATCGTTTACGAATCAGGACACAACCTTCTCGACTCTCGGCGACATCCTTGAGCCTGCCATGAGGGCACAGGCGGCGGAAGACGAATCAGCGGAAACGGACTAACGAGGGCACCGTTAATGGCAGTCAAGAAGGAGCTCCTGGATATTCTCTGCTGTCCCAAATGTAAGGGCGATATCGTGCTGAGCGAGGCGGGGGACGGCCTGATCTGCCCCTCCTGCAAGGTCATCTACCCGATACGTGATGATATCCCCATCATGCTCATTGATGAGGCCTTGCCTATCGAGCCTCCGGGCCGGTAAATGTGCTGCTCGATCTTTTTCTCATCGGCCTTGTTGAGACCCTCCGGTCTGTTCTAAGGGTTCTGCCGGACCGGCTGAAAGGAGCCATAGGCGCCTTTCTGGGCACCATGGCCTTCCGCATTCTCTCGGAAAGGCGGAAGGTTGCCCTATCCAATCTGGCCAGGGTTTTTCCCGAGCTCCCGGAAAAGCGCCGGGAGGAGATAGCCAGGCAATTTTTTGCCAACCTGGGCACCAACTTCATGGAACTCCTGGTGCTCCCCTATCTGCCCTTGGAGCGATACGGGGAGCGCTTCGGCATTAAGGATCCGGACAACGTCAGGGAGATACTGAAAGAGGGCAAGGGGGTCCTTGGCCTCGCTTTTCATTACGCCAACTGGGAGATCATGGGCACCATAGGCGTGCTTGTTCAGCGGGAGGTTGTGGTGCTTGCGCGGCCGCTGAAGCGTCACAGGCTCCTCAACGATTATCTCAACCGCCTGCGGGGATCGACGGGACTTCAGATCATCCCAAACGCCGAGACGGCCCGCGATGTGATGAGGTTTCTGAGGGACGGCAAGATCGTCGCCCTCTTGGCCGATCAGCGGGAGAAGCGGTCCCGGGGGATCGCCGTGGAATTGTTCGGCGAAAAGGCCATGACAAGCAAGGGCATAGTCGCCATAGCCATGAAAACGGGCGCGCCCGTCATGCCCGTTCATATGGAGCGCCGGGGCTTTCTGCGCTATGACGTGGTGCTTTCGAAGCCAATACCGATGGACCGTGACGGCGACCTGCAGGATCTGATCTACGCCAACACACGCAAAATCAACGCGTTTCTCGAGTCCCTGATCCGCCACCGTCCCGAAGAGTGGTTCTGGGTCCACCGGCGTTGGGGGAGGCGCGGCCGTAGAGAAGCGATTCAAAAAACCAGCCCGCCCTAAAGGCCCTGCGCTTGCCCTGAAGGCCTTTTTCCGCCTCGTCGGCGATGGGGAACCCCGAAAGCCTTGAGAGCACCCTCAGAAAGACCATCCGTTCCTCAGGCGAAACTGCCAGTATCCCCGCACCTCGTAGCTTCTCTGTGTAGCGGTAAAGCCTCCAGACGAGGCGGAGCACCTCTTTGGGCCCGATCGGCCTCACCTTGGCCTTGTCGAAATCAAGGAGCACAAGGGCGCCGTCCCCGGCGACAAGGACGTTCCTCAGGTGAAGGTCGGGATGGTAAACTCCCTGGGACAACATGGACCAGACAAGGTGGGCAAGGGCCCGGGCAAGCCTGAGGCGCTCCGTTCTGCCTGCCTTCCGGGCGGACTCCACGAGGTCCCGCGCACCTTCCTCGAACAGGGTGATGAGAAAGAGCCTTTTGAAGGGAAGAGTGCACGTCGCCATGGCGCAGAGGGGGCGGACGACGTTGACGCCTTGTTGCTTCAGTAACCTTAGAATGTCCATTTCGCGAACCGCCCGCCGGGCGGTCAGGTAGGCATCGACTGTAATTTTCCGAAAGATGCCTCCGTGGAGATACTTTCTGCAGACAAGCGCCTGCCCGTTTACCTTGAGGATTTTTATGGCCCCCCGTCCTGTCCCCGGAAGTGCTTCCGCCCTCAGAAAACCGTCGAGGAGGGCCTCCGGCGATGTGACCTCTCCGTAGTGAAAGATGGCAAAGCCCCGAAACACATCCTTTGTCACGGCTTACCTTGCTCTTTCGGTTGCAGCAGATACTCCTCGCGGACCCGTGTGAGGCTTCGGAAGATGTTCTTCTTGACGTGCCTGTTGTGCCTCTTCATCTCGTCGATGATGCCCTTCACGAGCCTGCGCTTGGACAGGTCGCTTCGCGGGCATTCCGATGTGGTGACGGGCATGCCGAGCTCGCCGGCGAGCCTGAGGAGTTCCTTCTCCTCGACATAGGCCAGGGGTCGTATGAGGGCCAACTCACCCCCGAACATCTCTTGGAACGGCGTCATGGTGCCGATCTCCCCCTGGAAAAAGAGGTTAAGAAGCATCGTCTCTATGATGTCGTCCATGTGGTGGGCAAGGGCGATGCGATTGAACCTCTCCTCGTGGGCGAGGCGGAAGAGGGCCTTCCTGCGGTTCCAACTGCACCAGAAGCAGTGCAGAGGCGCGTCGTCCCCGGCCCAGGCCTCCGGCGGTTGAACGATGGCGAAGGGCACCGACTCGGCTTCGAAGTGGCGGCGCAGCCTGTCCACATCCACCCACGGGAAGCCCATGTCGACGTGGACGGCCAGGATGTCGTAATGAATGGGCACGAACTTGAGGCGCTCTTTAAGTATCCTCAGGAGGCAGAGGCTGTCCTTGCCGCCCGAAACGGCCACCATTACCCTGTCGCCGCCGCGGATGAGCCCGTAGTCCCAGATGGCCTTCCCCACCTTCTTGGTGGTGAAATAGAGGTGGCTCTCGACGCTCATGACCGAAGCCCGTCTTGTCTTGAAGGTGATGTCATGCCGCCCGTAATTATACGGGCATTCCTTCGGAAGGGTCAAGGTGAAGGACGGTTTCTTCTTGATGGGCCTTATCGCCTGCGCCATGCCGCCGCGCCGGGGTTACCCGTCCAGCGGGCTCCTCACCCCGAGGATGTTCCTTGAGGCTACGTGGGTATAGATCATGGTGGTCTGGACGCTGCTGTGGCCCAGGAGTTCCTGGATTGTCCGGATGTCGTAGCCTTTCTCAAGGAGGTGGGTGGCGAAGCTGTGGCGCAGGGTGTTGAGGGTGGCGGGTTTCGTGATGCCGGTTTTTCCGACGGCCTCTTTGAATGCCTTCTGGATGAGGGCTGGATGAACGTGGTGCCTTCTCACGGTGTGTGACCGCGGATCAATGGATAGGGTTCGTGAAGGAAATAGCCAGAACCAGGCCCATTCCTTCCCTGCATTGAGATACTTCCTTTCCAACGCGCCCGGAAGTTCCACCCCGGCAATACCCTTTTCGCGGTCCTGATCGTGGAGAGCCTGTATCGCCGCTATGTGCACGAGAAGGGGATCCTTCAGCACCTCCGGCATGACTGTCCTGCGGTCCTTGTCTCCCTTGCCCGACCTGACAATAAGTACACCTTTCTCAACATCGATATCCTTGATGCGGAGCCTCAGCGCCTCCATGAGCCTCAGCCCGCACCCATAGATGAGTTGGGCCATAAGCTTGTGGAGGCCCAACATCTCGTCGAACACCTTTGCCACTTCCCTCTCGGTGAGCACCACCGGGAGTCGCCGTCTTTGCTTAGCCCGAACGGCCCCTATGGCATTTTCGATATCTCTGTCGAGCACATGGCGGTAGAGGAAGACCAGGGCGTTCAGTGCCTGGTTCTGCGTGGCCGCCGACACTCGCCTGGTCACCGCGAGCTCGGAGAGAAAGTCCCTCAGGTCGTCGGCGCAGAGGGTCTTCGGGTCCTTGTGGCCGGAATACACGCCGAACTGACGGAGCCATGCCACATAGGTCTTTTCGGTGCTGAGGGACCGATGGCGAAGCCTCAGGGCCTCCCGGACCCGGTCCTCCAAAGTGTTCCACGCCTCCGGCACGACCCGGCGTTCAGGCGACGGCGTCCCCATCCCTTTCGTGAGAAAGAGCTGGTAGAGCCTGAGCGCATATTCGGCCTGGTTCACCTGCCAGTCCTCGTGGTTCCTGGCAAGCGCTTTCAGGAATTCGTCACGTTCGTGGGGCTCTATGGTCTGCACCGGGTCCCGGCCGAAGTGGGTATAACAGTCGCCGACCCACTTGAGATAATAGGGTACGTACTTTTCCCTGGCCCTCACGGTTCGGGCAAGGTAGTCGCTGAAAGACTGAGCGATAACCGACTTCACCATTTTAAATACATTAACATAATATAGTTCCCTCAAATATTATACCGACAAATTACCCCCTATGTCAGTATTTTGCCCTATCATGTCCGGATTGCCTTGACAATCATGCCATGATCTCCATAGAATCACACAATTGTTTACCTCGCCGCCCGCCAGAAATGACCCTTTCCTGCTCGTGAGTAATGACCCTT
>CAZYVU010000027.1:0-40876 GCA_964651435.1 uncultured Pseudomonadota bacterium | reverse complement strand
TTCGTCAAGTATCTCCTTGAGAAATTCCCCCGGATGGACCGGAGGCAAAGCGTTTTTCGGGTTCAAGGTTCTACCTCCTTAGTGATAATCAACAATTTCAACATCGTACGCCTCTCCGTTTTCAAATCGAAAACAAATACGCCATTGATCGTTTATGCGGATACTCCACTGACCGGAGCGTTTTCCGCTCAGCATTTCCAGGTGATTGGATGGCGGCATGCGGATATATGATCAAAAGTTCTTTGGCGCCTTGGCGTTGTTCCATCGGCGATTTTGCCGGACGGCGTTCCGTCAGTTCACGGAAAGAGGTACCAGTCCGGAATGGCCCATACGTTGCGCCTGATCTCTCCCATGTCGTTTCCCGGATAGATTACCAGGCCGATTCCGGGCCCATCGCCGCGGGATTTGAGAAAGGTCTCCACCGATCGTCCATCGGCGGAGGTCACCCGTTCGTGGGACTTGACTTCCACGGGCAGCAATCGGTCCGGCGCGGCAATAAGAAAATCGACTTCCAGGCCGCCGCTTGTCCGGTAGAAGAACAACTCCGGCTCGACAGGCTGACGCTGCCGCCACTTCATGAGCTCTGAAAAGACCCAGCTTTCGTAGAGCGCCCCCTCGGTGACGGATCGCTCCCCCAGAATCACGCGGATCACCCCGGGATCGGTAAAATAGATCTTGGGACTTTTTATCAGCCGCTTGCCCACATTTTCGTGATAAGGCGCCAGCAAAACACATTGGAAGGTCATGGACAACAGATGAATGTAGCGTTTCATGGTATTGACGGCCAACCCGGCGTCTCTCGCCGCCTCGCTGACGGACAGCAGCGACGCCGTCCGGGCGCACAAGAGTTTCTGCGCCAGGGCAAAGGCATCCAGGTCCGCAACCTGTCCCGCATCGGTCAGGTCCCGCTCCAGATAGGTTTTCCGATAGTCCTTGAGCCAGTTGATCTTGTCCGCCTCGTCCTCCCGCTGCCATACCGGCGGGAAGCCACCCCATTTCCGGTGGAGATCGCGACTCGCCCGCATGCGCCGCGTCACCTGAGGAGAGATGGTTAGGAGGCGCTTTGCCTCGTCGGGGAGAGAAACACCGCCGGCCCAGAGGCGATCCAGGAGAGGCGCCGTCTCGCCACCCAGCAGCTCCGGAAGGGAAAAGGGATGGAGGTTGAACAGGGCCGTCCTTCCCGCCAGGGTTTCCCGGATGGACTTCACGAGAAGAAGCTGAGAGGACCCCGTCAAGACGTAGGTTTGCTTCTTCTCCTTTCTTGCATTGGCGTCTGCCGCCGCCTTGAGTGGATCGAACAGGGAGGGCATCTTCTGGACCTCATCGAGGATCACGAGGGGGGCGTCCAGGGATTCCAGAACGGCAAGGTGGGATCTCTGAAAACGGAGGCGTTCTTCCGGATCGTCGAAGGTGATGTATGCGTAGGTTTGCCGCACGCTTTCCGGCAATTGCCTTTCACACAAGGTCGTTTTCCCCGTCTGCCTGGCGCCGGTCACCGCAAGGATGCGATCCTGACGCATTCGGTGAACCATTAACGGTAGAATGGACCGGTTGAGCAAATCCATAGTGTCAATCTATCAGTCACATTGCAATATTGCAAGGTAATAATGCAATCACCGCTTCGCAGCCTCCACAGCGACCTCACCGACGGTCGTCCCGTGCCTTTACAGAGTCGGCAGCAGGAACTTCCAGATGGGCACATACCGGATCAGGCGCCTGTCGACGGTTTCTTCCGCCTCCCGCTCTTCCGTGACAATCAACCCTTCCTTTGCGCTGAAGAAAGTCAGAGCGCGCAGCAAGCCCCTTAGTTCTCTCTGCTTTGCTTTCGCCTCCGATACGTCGAAGGAAACCTGGCAGATATCCCCGATCTTCCCCTGCTTCATGACGACAAAATCAACTTCGTATCCCTGCGCGTCCTTCCAGTAATACACATCCGCTCCGTCGTGCAGGTATTTCAGAAAGACCATGTTCTCCAGAAGCCTTCCCAGATCCTCGGTAAAGCGGAAGGAGACGGCGTTGCGGAGGCCTGTGTCGATGCAGTACACCTTGCGGGGATTCTTTTCCTGCTCTTTTACGGAATAGGAAAAACGCCTGACAAAAGAAAAGAGAAAAGCCTGATTGAGATAGTCGGACCACCGCTCGACCGTATCGACGGGCATGTTCAAGAAGCCCTTGATACTGTTGTACGATATGAGCGACGCCGCATTCCTCATGTAATACTTGCAGAGCGTCCGGAGATTGTCCACCTTGGCAATGCCGTAACGCTCCACAATATCGCGGTACAGGATATCGCCGGCATAGTTCAAAAGAATCTCCGTCTTGTTCACCCCCAGCACTACGGCGGGAAAACCGCCCCACTGCATGAATTCCCGGATGTTCCCCCGGATCTCGTCCTGCCGTCCGATCATATCGAGGCGGTCGCCGCAGACGATCCCCTTGAAGGACAAAAACCCCCCGAAATCAAGCGGATAAATAGCGGCATCGAGGTGTCGGCCCGTCAGGAGTGTACCCAATTCACGGCTCAGAAGTTTCGACGAAGAGCCCGTAACGAATACCTGTCGTCCGCCCTCATCGATCATTTGACGGACAAACCGCTCCCAGCCGCTCACACTCTGCACCTCGTCCAGAAAGAGATAGGTCTTGCCCTCCGGTTTCATAAATGTGCTGTAGGCGTTTACCAACCGGTTCATAAACTCGACGGTGAGTTCACCGAAGAAACGGGGATCCTCGAAGTTGACATACAGGGTGTTTTGGCGTGGGACCCCCTGGGTAATGAGACGACGGATCAGTTGATTCATGATCGTCGTTTTGCCGCTCCGTCTGGGGCCGGTGAGGGTGACGGCCAGCCCGTCCTGGGCGAGACGGAAAATCGTCTCCAGGTGTGACCTCCGCTCAACGCCGCAGAAGCGGTCCTCCCGCCAAAAATTGACGTCCAGCAGGGCTTCGATAATCTTATCTTGTGAAAGGTTCATTATTGCATCCACTGTATCGGTTATTATTTAAATAATGTAACCGATATACAATACATAATCAAGACAAACTAACGTCGTCGCTACACGTTCGGGTCATGCCCCCGTATGTAGTCGAGCATGGCGGCAGCGAAGTCCGGGTTCCCAACCACTGCAAACCGGGCATCAAGCCCCATGTGCCGGTAAATTCATTCCACGAAGGCAGCATGGTGCTCACGATGGCCAGCATGTAGCTCAACACAACCCAGCTCGCAGCACCGGTCTCGACGCCGAAGCCTTTCTCCACCGTCGGGAGGGCGATATTGACGATATACTCATCGACGTTGACGATGAACGCAGCGAAGGCAACGCTCACGACGATCGGGGTGTAATGATTGTTCGCGCCCTTTTCCTCCGTCTCCATGCCGTCGCCAAAAAAACCTGAGAATTGTGCGAATCGCTCCTACATATATGGACCCCGCGACGACAATAATCAAGAGAAAATGCCTCGTTTATAATGCATTGATTTATCAACGGAAATAGGCTATACTACTGTTCCGGCAACGAGCATCACCGTCGAGTCGCTCACAGCTCAAAGAGGGGTCATGGAACCGAGCAAAATACGGAATATCGCCATCATCGCCCATGTCGATCATGGAAAGACCACCCTTGTCGATCAACTTTTTCGGCAGAGCGGCATGTTTCGCCAGAACGAGGTGGTGGAGGAACGCCTCATGGACTCTATGGACCTGGAGCGCGAGCGGGGCATCACCATTTCTTCTAAAAACGGCTCCTTCAGATATAGGGATTTCTTTATCAACATCATCGACACGCCGGGCCATGCCGACTTCGGAGGCCAGGTGGAGCGGGTGCTCAAGATGGCAGATGGCGCCCTTCTGCTCGTTGATGCGGCCGAAGGGCCCATGCCGCAAACCCGGTTTGTCCTCAAGAAAGCATTGGGCCTCAACATCCCCGTCATCGTCGTCGTCAACAAGATCGACAAGCCTGCAGCGCGGTGCGACTGGGTCGTCGACCAGGTCTTCGACCTCTTCGTGAAGCTCGACGCACCCAACGACATCCTCGACTTTCCCGTCATCTTCGCGTCAGCCAAGGCCGGGTACGCGACGCTCGATTATGCCGTCTCCGAAGGCACCATGGTTCCCCTCTTCGACATGATCATCGATGCTGTGCCGCCTCCGGCCGGAAACCCGCACGGCCCCCTGCAGATGCTCGTCAGTTCTCTGTCCTACTCCTCCTTCCTGGGGAGACTGGCCATAGGGAAGATTACCTCCGGCACACTCAACATCAACAAGGATGTCATTGTGGCCCGTTGCGACGGCTCGACCTCTCCCGCCCGTATCACCAAGGTCTACCGCTTTAAGGGAAACGGCATGGAAGAAACGGAGACGGCCGGGGTCGGTGAGATCGTTGCCGTTGCCGGCATGGAGTCGATCATGGTCGGCGAGACGCTTACGGACCCCCAGGAGCCCATGCCCCTGCCGGGCATCGAGATCGATCCCCCCACCCTTTCCATGAACTTCATCCCCAACGACTCACCCTTTTGCGGCAAAGAGGGCCGATTTCTCACCTCCCGTCACATCCGCGAGCGGCTCATCCGGGAAACCCTGTCCGACGTGGCCCTCATCGTGGAAGAGCTGACGGAGGGCGTCGGATACAAGGTCTCGGGTCGGGGGGAGCTTCATCTGTCCATACTCATCGAGAAGATGCGTCGCGAGGGGTACGAGTTTCAGGTCACACGGCCCAAGGTCATATTTAAGGAAGATGACGGCGGCACACTGGAGCCCTACGAGGAACTGACCATTGATGTAGACGAGGAGTATTCGGGACGAGTCATCGAGAATCTCGGCCGGAGAAAGGGCCAGATGCTGGAAATGGATCTCAACAACGGCATGGTCAGGCTGCGTTACAGGGTTCCCACAAGGGGCCTCATCGGCTTCCGCTCCGAGTTCATGACGGAGACCAAGGGCCTGGGGACCATGAGCTACATCTTCGACGGCTACGACCGATATGCCGGTGAAATGAAGAACCGGAACAACGGGGTCATGGTCGTCATGGAAGAATGCAACACCGTGGCCTATGCCCTCTTCAATCTGCAGGAGAGGGGTCAACTCTTTCTTGGCCCGGGAGAAAGGGTCTACGGAGGGCAGATCATCGGGGAACACAGCCGCGAGAACGATCTGGTCGTCAACCCGGCCAAAGGGAAGAAGCTGACCAACATGCGGGCGGCCGGCTCAGACGACGCAGTCATCCTGACGCCTCACCGGAAGATGAGCTTGGAGGACTGTATCTCCTACATCAATGAGGATGAGCTTGTTGAAATCACGCCGCGCTCAATACGGCTGCGCAAGGTCATACTCGACGAGATAGAGCGAAAGCGGGCGCGCATCAGCGTAGAAAAGGCCTGCGGCCTCTGAAAAACCGGAAAACATCAATCTCCCCTTACAGGATTGGTTCGGTCCGTACCGTATCCGGCCAGGTTCGATTTGCGGTAAATGAAGGAGACGACATCACCGCTCTTGCAGGTAAACTCGCGGCTGAAATCGACATCCTCAAGGGCCTTCCCGTCAAAACCGTCCCAAACCAGTCGCCCCAACAACTTTTGGTGGAGCTCCCTTGTCTCTCTCATGACCCGGGGCTGGGAGTGGTATTCGATTCGGTTCAGTAAGGCTAAGGCGGCGGGTCTGTCCGCAGCGTCAAATCCGTAGAGCCACCGTTCGATGTCTTCCCTTGCAATGACCGGTTCGTTAAATCGCCTGAAAAACGTGTCAACGGCATCCCTGCAATGATCGGATTCCTGTGTCATGGGGGTCTCGCGTCAGAGAGATGTGCCGCATCCGCGTGGACGGGGGGCGCCTAACTTGCGCCCCCGAAATAGACGTCCCGTTCTCCTCTAAAGGGCCGACTTGGAAGAGAATTCCTTCCATTCCATGCCCGTTTTTTTCTCCCAATCGGACTCGAAGGTGTTGTTGAAGAAATCGCCAAGCGTCTCCATGAGCTTGCGCCAACCGGTCATGTGGTCATACTTGAACACATCCTCAAGAAAAGGTACCACCTCGCCAAGCTTCTCTTTTGGAAGGTAGGCACGGGCCCGCATGTCGTACGACTTCTTCAAGGCCTCGGGGCTCAGGGCGTGGGCCGTCAGCATGACCACCTTCAGCCCTTTCTTCACCGCAATATCGAGGAGTTCAAAACCCCGTACGCCCATGATGTCCAAAATCACCACATCGTACGGCGTTGCACTGATGAGCTTCGATGCCTCTTCAAAGGTGGTGGCCTTCTCAAATGTACAGTCAGGACAGGCATCCACGATCTCTTCCTGAAGAACGGTCAAAACGTCCGGCTCGTCGTCAACCGCCAGTATTCTCTTTCCTTTGAGCAATGATTCCGCCATTATCGTTCCTCCTTTTTCAGGTATTCATTTCAAGGGGAGGTATTCGTACGGTAAAACAAGTATTCCGGCCTTCCCCACTCGCCACGCTTATATCGCCTTTCATCTGTTCCACCAGCTCCTTGACGCAGGAGAGGCCGAAACCGAGACCTTTCTGAATATCTTTTCCGGGCTTATCCTTTACCGGAAAAAACCGTTTAAATATATAGCCTTGTTTTTCCTCCGGGATCCCCTCGCCATCGTCTTCTACGGCGATTGTCAGGTCTGCATCGCCGCCCAAGGAAATCCGTACGGCACTCCGTCTGTATTTCATAGCATTTGAGACAAGGTTTCGCAAAATCAATTCTATCTTTTTCTGATCATGGACAAAGGGCTCCGTTCCATAGAGGCCGTTGATCTCCACGACGATTCCGTTCTCCTTGAGAATTCGCCGAAAGTCATCGAAGCTTTCAGCCCGCGACAAGCTGTCGCCCAAGGCCGGCACAACCACCTCTATGGCGTCGCAGACCGACTCCATAAGTGTGGTCTTAAGCGACACCGGATCCCTCCGAAAGAGGCCCTCCTCTGACCTGTAGATTTCAATCATCTCCTGGACAAGCCTCTGGGCCTTGTTACAGTTCCGAAGAATGCGCTCAAGGGTCTCCCTTTGTCGCTCCGAGAGGGGCCCATATCTGCCTTCCTTCTTCAGCAGCCCTTCGGTGCTCGTCGACGCTATTGAGAGGGGCCCCGTTAAATCGTGGATAATGAGATCTATAAGGGGGGTTTTTTCCTTCATACCTGACTAGTCTCCAATCCGTCCTGCTCATCCTCCCTCTTGAGGGCCGACGAGCATTGTGTATTTGAGGGAAGCCTTATTTCAAACGTCGTGCCTCCTGCCGACTTGCAGTCTTCTGCCTTTAAGCAAAACGCACAACGGCGAACGTCTCCGGGGCAGAGGTCCCTGTCGGAAGGAATGTGTGGACAACGGACCGATTCAACAGCCAAGGCAAAATCGTATCGTTTGGAATAGCCCTTGGCAAGAAGCAGCTCGAGGCCCTTGCCCCCGGCGTTGAAGTCATATGGCTTTTTTGATCCGTACATGTCCGTGTCCTGGGCATGGAAGAGCCCATCAAAGACGCGGCCCCTATTCTCCTCCGTAATGCCCACACCCGTGTCCGAGACGCGTACCAAAGCGTGTTCCCCTGCCGATCGAAGGGATACGGTAACGGTACCGCCATCAGGGGTATTCTCGATCCCATTCTTGAGAATCCCGTCTATCACTTCCGTAAAAATGCGCGGCTCCAACGCCGCCACCAGCGATCTGTCGCCGTCCATGCCGACAGAGACAGCCCGGTGAACACTTCGTTTTCTCGCCTCTTCCACCCGGCCCGCAACCAACTCCCATATGGGGACAGGCTTCAAGGCCTCGCGGCGGCGTTTCAGCTCGACGACGACCCAGGCGCGCAATGCCATGAGGTGGCCCACAATTTCGGAGGGAACCCTGGAAACATCCTCCATTCTACCCAGGAATCGCTCCAGCTCATCGACCAGGAAATCCCACTCCGGCTCTTGATGGGCCCGGAGAATCTTGTCCGTTTCCTGCTGAATGCCGGATAGCCTGGCAATGTTTCTTTCAAGACTCGCAAAGGAGGCTGCGGCCTCCTCGGCGGGCGCCTGCCGATCCACCTTGCGCTTCAGGATCTTGAGAGCACCCTGGATGAGCGAGAGAGGCGTTCTCAGTTCGTGTGAAAGGTGGTTAAGTGCCTTGTCTTTGGCGCGACCCAACCGTTCCGCCTCGGCCCGAGTCTCTTCGAGGGCATCTATCCTTGCCTTCTGAAGCTGGGCCATTTCAACGAAAACGGCTGCGTGGTTGCTGAACGTCTCGAGAAACGTCTCGTCCTCCTGTTGAAAAACGCCCCCTTTCTTGTTCAGCAACTGGATCACACCTAAGGGCTGCCCGGACCTGCCGTAGAAAGGCATGCTGAGGAGCGTTTTGGTGTGGTACCCCGTTCTGTCGTCGACAGCCTTGAAGAATCTCGGATCGTTGTGCGCGTCGCTCAAGTTGACCGTCTCCCCGCTTTTAAAGCAGTGGCCCGCTATGCCTGACTCAGCAGGAAAACGGATTTCAGCGTCGTTCATGCCCAAAGCCACCTTACTCCATAGTTCATCAGTCGCAGGATTGTAGAGAAATATGGTGAACCGATCCGCGTCCATCACGTCCGTCGCCTTTTCAGCAATCCGTAGCAGCATATCATCAATCTTTAAGTCAAGTCCAATAAGCTGGCCAAGTTCGAGCAAGGAATGGAGCTTTCTTTCGGTCTTGCCGAGGGCCACCTCGCAGCTTTCGCCGCTCCCGCCGGCACGAATCATTCCGCCCGCCACAGCCTTTGGTCCCGTTCCATTTTCCAGACTGTCAGTGTCATTCTGCACAACCGAACCCCGTTTCTCTTGTATATAGAAATCGGCTTAGGGTGTCAAGTTATAAATATCCCGCTATCTTATAAGCCTTTGGGCTGGGGATGAGACCACTGCGCGGCTGTCTCCCCGGGGCAAAGCGCCCTGCCTGGCCCCTGTCAACACCCTCTTTTTCGGGATAGGTGCCCCGGCAATGGCGGTACGGCATGGTGCTGTGTTAATATGTATCGACGAGAACGTGAACAAAGAGAGGAGCATAGCGAGTTGAAAAGATCAATCGAACCCCGGGCCATAGTGTTTCCCACGCCTGCATTTGTGGTGGCCACATACTGTCCAACAGGAAAGCCTAACGCCATGACGGTGGCGTGGGCGGGGATCTGCTCCTCCCGGCCACCAAGCATCGGTATAGGCCTCCGGAAGGCAACCCTGACATATCACAATATTATGGAACGGAAGGCCTTTACCGTAAACGTGCCGTCGGAGCCGTACGTCGTAGAGGTGGACTACCTTGGCATCGCCTCAGGCAAGGAAGAAGATAAGTTCTCCGTCGCCGGCCTGACCGCCGTGGCAAGCTCCCTTGTCGATGCCCCCTACATCGACCAGTTCCCTATGGTGCTCGAGTGCTCGCTCGTCAAGACGGTGGAGTTGGGCCTCCACACGCAGTTCATCGGCGAAATACTGGACCTCAAGGTCGATGAGTCCGTACTGGGGAGCAGGGGCGCACCCGATGCCGAGAAGGTGAGGCCCATCATATACAGCCCTGAAGTTCGGCGCTATTACGGTCTCGGCGGTTTTCTTGCAAAGGCGTTCTCTGCCGGCAAGACCTTAAGGGGGCGCGGGTCATCGCTCACATAAGAATTTTGCCCTGCCGGCCTCACTCCTCTCCTTTTTTGATGCCATACTTCTTCAGTTTGTAGCGCAACATGCGCTCGCTAATGCCTATCAGTTCCGCCGCCTTCGTCTGAACCCAGCCGACCTTGGCAAGGGCATCCGTGATCATCCGCCTCTCCACCGACCCGATGACGTCCTTCATGTCCCCGTCCAAACCTATATCCTTCTTTTCGGCAAGGCTCGGCAAATCCTCCCTTGACACGTAGTCACCCCTCGTCAGAACGACGGCACGCTCTACGATGTTTTCCAGCTCCCTCACATTTCCCGGATAGTCGTACTTGATGAGAACATCCCGCGCCTCCCTCGTAAATCCTTTGATGGCCTTCCGATGGGCACTGCCGAACCTTTTCAGGAAAAAGTCCATGAGCAGAGGAATATCCTCCCTGCGCTCCCTGAGCGGGGGCACCATGATTGAAACGACGTTGAGCCGGTAGAAGAGGTCTTCCCGAAACGTCCCCTTCTCCACCTCTTCCTGGAGGTTTCTGTTCGTCGCCGTTATGATTCTAACGTCAACCGTTATGGGGCGGAGCCCGCCCAGGCGTTCTATCTCTCTTTGCTGTATTACACGCAGAAGCTTGGACTGAAGCAGCAGCGGCGTGTCGGCTATTTCATCGAGAAAGATGGTGCCCTTGTCGGCCACTTCAAACTTCCCGATCTTCCGTTGATAGGCCCCCGTAAACGCCCCCCTTTCATAGCCGAAAAGTTCGCTTTCCAGCAGCGTTTCCGGTATGGCGGCGCAGTTGACCTTGACGAGGGGATGTTCCCTCCTGGCGCTCAGCTCGTGGAGAAGATTGACAACAACCTCCTTTCCCACGCCGCTTTCCCCCTGTATGAGGCACGTCGAATCGGTTCCGGCAACGCGAACGACCATGCTGGCCACCTCATTCATGGCCTCGCTGGCATAGATGAACTTCTCCGATTTCAGCCGGTCCTTGAGGGTCTCCCTGAGCACCCGGTTCTCTCGGATGAGGTGGCCCTTTTCCTCTATCTTGCCGATCTTGAAGAGCAGATCATCGAGGTCGATGGGTTTTGTGAGATATTCTGCCGCACCCTTCTTCAGGGCCTCCACGGCGTTCTCGATACTGCCGAAGGCCGTAATCATGATCACCTCAGCTTCCGGATTGGTCTGCTTAAATGCCTTGAGAAGCGTAAGGCCATCCGTATCGGGGAGCTTAAAGTCGAGGAGAACCACATCGACGGCCACTTTCGAAAAAAGATCGAGGGCTCTGGCGCCTGTGCCGGCGCTCAGCACCCTGTAGCCTTCGTTCTTCAAGAGACCCTCGAGGAGAGTCCTCTGGCTTTCTTCATCCTCAACAATCAGTAAGCTCGCACTTGCCATATGGCCACCTCTTTCCTTATGTTTGCGGAGTAACCTTCAAACCCCCATTGTTTTTCGGCTGTGACAGGGGAAGTCGTATGCGGAATGCGGCCCCCTCTCCCTTCCTGGTGCTTACGCTCAGCTCACCGCCGTGATCCTTCACGATGAGGTAGGAAATGGGGAGGCCAAGGCCCATGCCCTTGTCTTTGGTGCTGTAATAGTACTCAAAGATGGCTTCCGTCTTGTCGGCTGACACGCCCGGCCCGGTATCAGCCACCTCGACAACGGCATAGCCGTCTTCCACTGAAGAGGCGACGATGACTCTTCCACCCTTTTGAATGGCCTCCAAAGCGTTCACAATGATGTTGTAGAAGACCTGCTTCAGGCGCCCGCCCTGACACTCGACAACGACATCCCCCGCCATGTCGTTGGCAAGGGTCGTGCCCTGGCCGGCGGCCCTTTCCCTCAGGATCAGGAGCACCCCGTCGACAAGGTCCCGCAAATTCTCGGGAAGAAAGGGGGCCTGCGATTTTGTCGACAGCAGAAAGTCTTCGACGATGCGGTCTACACGCAACAGTTCCGCCCTCATGATGTCGACAAACTGAAGGTAGTCCTCCTTCCGATCCTCCTTGGGAAGAAATTCCCGCTTCAGCCTCTGGACGGAGATACTGATGGCGTTAAGGGGATTCTTGATCTCGTGAGCCATGCCCGAAGCCAACTTCCCCAGCGACACAAGCCGCTCCTTAACGGCCATCTCCTTCTCCATGAGCCTCATCTTTTCCTCGTATCTCCGTTGAACGAGAAATACGCCGTAAGCGCTCACGGCACCGGACAAAACGAGCAGGGCCAGTGTAACGAGCAGGGTCGCCACGGTCCTGCGCTCTATCTGCCGGATCAAGCTTGCCGATATAAAGATCTCCATGGTGTGGCCGGGAAGGAACCTGGACTGCATGGCTTTGGAGAAGACAAAAAACCGCTGGGGGGACTCCTCCTCGTTGAGAGCGGCAAAGATCTTGCCCTCACTGTCTCTGATGCGAATACTCCTCACGTTAAAGCGTTTTCCCTCACTCTCGATCGCTTCGCGCACGATGAAACGCTTCCGGAGAGATTCTAACCGCGCGTCGTCAAGGCCCACAAAGATGAACCGGTTGTCGACCCGCACCCCAAGGACAAGGGACCTGTTGGTCCCCCCAGGCATGCGCAGGAAGGACTCCCTGCCGCCGGCACTGACGGCTGAGAGCTCTGCAACGGGAAGCGTCGGCAGTCCTCCGGCGCTACGCACGAGACGGCCGTCTTTTCCATAAACGGCGAGCCACGAGAGGGGCTGGCCGTCGAGGTCCTCATCCCCGGCCGAGCGGAGAACCCCATAGAGGTAGTCAACAATGGCCTCATCGTACACCAGAATATTGAGAAAATGGGGCGTGATGATCGACGGCCTTTCGTCAAGGAGGCTCAAGTATTCGAGGTTGAGGTTGATCTCCCTGGAAACATGCTCGAAGAGAATCTCTCCTTCGCTCTTCAAGAGTTCCCGGATGCTCCGCTCTATGATGTGTATCTGAAAGAAGCCTGCCGCACCGATCAGCACGGCAAGGACACAGGTGAGTAGCGAAGGAAAGAGGATTTCCCGTTTACGGTCCATGCCCCCTTTGCCTGAGAGGGTAAACGTTGCGCCTCGTCTCCTTGTCGCAGAAACTGTTATACCGCTCCCGCTGTTTTTCCGTAAGCATCTGTCTGAGCTCCGCGTTGTACTGGTCGTAGAGGCTGGCCTTTTCCAGCTCCAGGTCCTCCAGCTCGTTGCGCAACTTGACTATCCCTTCCCTGTTGTGGGGTGCGTTTCTGTGCATCTCTCTCAGTTCCAGGCGTTTTCGCATCGACTCCTGCTGCAGGTTTCTCATGACCATCATGTAGCGCTTCCGCATCTGGTCGATCTTGGCCCTTTGGGGCTGCGACAGTTCCAGCCCCCTCTCAAACTCCGAATAAGAGTCCTGTCCGTACAGAGAGGGGGCTATGAGAATCAGGAGAAAGACTGTTACAAAAGCTATCATGGCCTCAATCCTCTAAATGAGGAGGGGTCACGCCCTCCTCATTTAGAACATCCTCCTGGGACCGCCGCCCTTGTATGCGGCTGGATCGGCTCCCGCGCCGTCCCGGCATATTCCACCTCTGCCGAAGCCTTTTCCGAAGCCTTTTCCGCAAGGGGCCTCCCCGAGCTGCTGCAGTTGGTCAGGGGTAAGGATGCTGCGCTGTGCCAGCCGAAACTCCACCTTCTTGTCCTGAAGCTTCTGGCGGAGGGCATTCATCTCCCCATAGCGGGCACGAATGGTCGCATCATCAACCTTGGAGTCGGCGTACAAATCCCGCATTTCCGCCCGTTTCTTCTGCATCTCATAGCGGATATCCTTCGTCTCATTGCGGAACTTGTCTTTCAACTGCCACATCTTGTCAAACTGCTCCTTCGAAAGATCGAGGCGTCCGAAAGCACCGGGCCCATCACCGGGGCCAAAGCCGCCGCACCCACCTCTGGCCCCGGGGCCGAAGGCAAAGGCACCTGTCGCGGCAACCACCACCATAACTGCTACCAATCCTGCAAACCACCTTTTCATGTTAACCTCCTAACGGGTATTTTGCAAACTGAATTCTTCTATAAGCAACATCCGTGCCACGCCGACGCTGCGTTCTAATATATCTGAATCATTGCTACTATGAGTATCTGTTCGGCTCGATTCACTTTTTGACGGCAATGATTGTCGACTGTTCACGGTATCGAACGACACTATTGTCGATCTTCCGCCCAATGAGCGCTTGCCAATTTCTCCTAACATGTGGCAGCGGAATTATGATATATTTCTTAAAATTTTATTGAAGGTGAGATAGTGATAGACGAAAAATTGGTGTCCAAGGCAATCATTGAAAGCTTTTCCAGCAAGCTCCTGGCATCGCTTGAACTCGATGTGGCCATCTGCGGCGCCGGTCCCTCGGGCCTCGTGGCTGCATATTTTCTTGCCAAGAAAGGGTTCAAGGTCGCCATCTTTGAACGGAAACTCTCCGTCGGCGGCGGCATGTGGGGTGGAGGCATGATGTTCAACGAGATTGTCATCCAGGATGAGGGCAAGGAAATCCTCCAAGAGTTCGATATCGCCACCCGGGAACACAGCCCCGGCTATCATGTGGCCGATGCCGTTGAGTGTGTCACTGGGCTTGCCTATCGTGCCATGAAGGCCGGCGCGCGTATCTTCAACCTGATCAGCGTGGAAGACTTGGTGGTGAGAGAAGGGCGGGTCATGGGCGTCGTCATAAATTGGACGGCCGTAGAGATGGCCTCGCTCCATGTCGATCCCATGACGATCTTTGCCCGTGCCGTCGTCGATGCGACCGGTCACCCCGTCGAGGTGGTGAAGGTATTGGAACGAAAGATGAACGTCCGCCTCTTAACGCCTTCGGGAAAAATCGAAGGTGAAAAATCGATGTGGGCACAGGTGGCGGAAACGACGACACTTGAGAATACGGCTGAGGTTTTTCCGGGCCTCTACGTGGCGGGTATGAGTGCCAACGCGACCTTCGGGTCCTATCGCATGGGGCCCATATTCGGCGGCATGCTCCTCTCGGGACAAAAATCGGCCGACCTCATTGCAGATGCCCTGAGGAAATGAGGACAGTTCTTTCCGTGGCGGGGTACGACCCGTCTTCAGGTGCAGGCGTAACAAAGGACCTGGAGACCGTCGTCGCCTGCGGGCTTCATGGGTTGACAGCACCTACCTGCTCGGTAATACAGGGACCACTGGGCGTTCGGGCCATTTTTCCAGCGGATCACGAGTCCTTCAGGGAATCCCTGAAGGTTCTGTCCGAGGAGACGCCCATAGACGGCGTGAAGGTGGGGGTGCTCTGCGACACCTATTATGTGGAGACGCTTTCCGAGTTTCTGGGTCAGTGGAAGGTTCCCATCGTCGTCGATCCTGTTCTAACGGCAAAAAACGGCACCAGGCTCATTACCGACAACGGCCTCAAATCCCTTATTGACCGCATTCTACCCCTTACCACGGTTCTTACGCCCAATTGGGACGAGGCAGCGACGCTTTCGGGACAGACCGTAACAGACCTGGACAGCGCCGAGGCAGCAGCTCGACAACTGATGGCTTTCGGCCCCAAGGCAGTTCTCGTGAAGGGGGGGCACGGCGACGGGGATCCCATCGACCTCCTCTATGACGGCGGAGAGGCAACGCTCTGGAGCCGACGCCGGCTGAAACGAGAGATCCATGGAACGGGGTGCACCCTTTCCTCGCTTCTCGTCTCTTTTCTTGTCCTGGGGTATGGCCTCAAAGAGGCCTTCGCGGCGGCAGAGCAAAGGATGGAAAAGACCATGGCCGGCAGCTATACGCTTTTTCGCCATGGGTACTCCTACCTCTCGCCGGGGCGCGTCGGAGCCGATCAGGCGAGCCGGTTCCAGGTCATGGAGTCTTTGAAAGAGGCGCGGGACAGGCTCAAGGTGCTCAATCCGGTTCACCTTGTCCCCGAGGTGCAGATGAACATGGGCTTTGCCGTTGAGGGGGCGCGCGGTGTTGACGATGTTGCCGCCTTCCCCGGCAGGATAGGCGCCCACCGGGGAAGACTCATCTTTAAGGAACCCCCTGAGTTTGGCGCGTCGTCCCACGTGGCAAGGCTAATACTGAACTGCATGAAATTCTTTCCTCATGTGCGTTCGGCGGCGAACCTTCGTTTTGAAGAGGCTTTCATTGACCGTGCCAGGGCCGCCGGCATGGAGGTCCTTTACTTCGACAGAAAAGGGGAACCCGAAGCGCTGAAAAGCGCCGAAGGCAGAAGCCTTGATTTCCTTATGACCGAGGCGCTGAAAAGCCGGGGTGCGGCACCGGACGTTATCTACGATCGCGGGGATGTGGGCAAAGAGCCTATCATGAGGCTTTTCGCGCGCACCCCCTTAGAACTGATTTCCAGGATGGAGATGATAGAGCCATGACAAATCAATTGACATCTGCGCGGCAGGGTACGGCGACCAAAGAGATCGAGGCCGTTGCGAGCAACGAGGAGAAGAGCGTTCAGGAGCTTCTTGGGGTCGTAGCCGAGGGCAAGATTGCGATCCTTGCCAACAACAGACACCAGGGATTCACGCCGAAGGGCGTGGGGCAGGGACTGAGCGTCAAGGTAAATGCCAACCTGGGGACCTCATCGGAGCAGATCGATACTGCCGTTGAGGTGGAGAAGCTGCGGGCGGCCATAGAGGCCGGAGCCGATACGGTGATGGACCTGAGCACGGGCGGAAACCTTCGTGAAATCCGAAAGATCATCATGGAGCATTCCACGATCCCCGTCGGTACCGTGCCCATTTATGAAGCCGCCGTGGAGGCCGTGAAGAAACGGAAGGCCATTACCAATATGGCCCCCGACGACCTCTTCGATGTCATCGAGCAGAACGGCGTGGATGGCGTTGATTTCATTACCGTGCATTGCGGCGTCACACAGCGGTCCATAGAGCGACTCAAGAAGCAGGGCAGGGTGACCGATATCGTGAGCCGGGGCGGTGCCTTTTTGACCGAGTGGATGATCGTTAACAATAAGGACAACCCCCTCTATACAGATTTTCCACGGCTTCTCAAGATCGCCAAAGAGTATGATATGACGCTGAGTTTGGGCGACGGTCTCAGGCCCGGATCGATTGCCGATGCCACCGACCGGTGTCAGGTAGAGGAGTTGATCATTCTCGGCGAGCTCTGTAAGGAGGCCTGGAAGGAGGGCGTGCAGGTGATGATCGAGGGGCCCGGCCACGTGCCGCTGAACCTCATAGAGACGAACATACTCCTGCAAAAGAAGCTCTGCAATGAGGCCCCCTTCTACGTACTGGGCCCAATTGTGACCGATATAGCCCCCGGCTACGACCACATAACGTCCGCCATAGGAGGCGCCCTGGCTGCCTTTTACGGGGCCGACTTCCTTTGTTACGTCACGCCTTCGGAGCACCTGGGCCTGCCGGCGCCCAAGGACGTGCACGACGGGGTGATTGCGGCCAGGATTGCGGCCCACGCCGCCGAGCTGGCCCGGGGCAGCAGAAAGGCGATCGATCTCGACAGGACAATGTCCATCTACCGCAAGGCCCTTGACTGGGAGGGGCAGATACGATGCTCCATCGATCCCCGGAAGATTACCGACTTCCGCAAAGAGAGGGATCTTCACAACGACGTGTGCAGCATGTGCGGCGAGTTCTGTGCCATAAAAATCGTCAAGGATTACCTTAAGTCGTAGATGGCCGACAGGCCCTCATGGTTGGCGGAGGTTTACACCGTATCGGGTTTGACCTCCCGGATTCGGCAGGCAATAGCTGCCCAATTTAGAGACGTCGTTGTCCAGGGCGAGGTCTCGAACCCCAAGTTTTATCCTTCGGGCCACCTTTACTTTACACTGAAAGACGAATCGGCCACCATACGGGCCGTCATGTTCAACGCTACCGGCAGGCTCGGCGATGGCCTTCTCACAGAGGGCGTTGCGGTGCTCTGCAGGGGTCGCGTTGATGTCTACGAGAAACGGGGGGAGTACCAACTCATCGTCGACATGGTCGAGCTCAAGGGGCTGGGACTCCTGCAGATCAAGTTTGAGCGACTCAAACAGAAACTTCTTCTCGAAGGGCTCTTCGACACGGCGAGAAAAAAACCGCTACCCTTCCTCCCCTCGCGCATCGGCATGGTCACATCACCGGCGGGAGCAGCCGTGCGCGATATGCTCAAGGTTCTGGCAAGAAAGTTCGACAACATACCTGTGCTCATCTATCCCGTGAGGGTGCAGGGAGAGGCGGCCCCCCAGGATATCGTCGATGCCCTCGGCTACTTCAACGGCAGCGGCGACGTCGACGTGATCATCGTGGCCCGCGGCGGCGGATCCCCCGAAGACCTTGCGCCCTTCAACGAGGAAATCGTTGCACGGGCCATCTCAGCATCAAGAATACCGGTCGTCTCCGGCGTCGGTCACGAGATTGACTATACGATCGCCGATTTTACGGCCGACGCACGGGCGCCCACCCCCACGGCGGCCGCCGATATGGTGGTCAAAGACAGGGAAGAGCTGAGATCGGTGGTCAGCGAATTCAGGGTCCGGCTCCAGTCCTTTCTGCGTAACCTGCTGGAGAAGGCCAGGCTTTCCCTTTACGGCCAGGTGCTCGCCTTGCGGGACCGGAAGGATCTCTTCGCATCCCACCGGCTTTACGTGGATGAGCTTGCGAACCGCCTTATCTCAGCTATGGCGCTCTACCGCATAGGGCACGCAAAGGGCCTCGAAGGCCTTCGCCAGCGCCTCGACGACCTCAATCCGGCCAACATCCTCAAAAGAGGCTACAGCATTACCGCCCGGGCATCGACAGGTGAGATTATTACCAGTGCGGCCTCCGTCGGCGACGGTGAGGACCTGCGGATCACCCTCGACGAAGGCGCTCTGGGTGCCGTAGTCACTTGCCGGGAGTCGGCGTCGGAAGGCCGTCGCAAAAAGGCACCGCGGCGTCCTTGAGGACGTACGCCGGTCCATCGATCATAATGTTGCCAAAGCGCCGACGGTGGTGCAGGAAATGGATGGCATCAAGGTCGATGAAGTCGATGCCGCCTCGTCCGGCCGCAAAATAGATGGCAGCAGATAGGCCGACCATAGTCTCCGTCATGCAGCCCATCATAATCCTGATGCCGGCCTGCCGGGCAAGCGCGTGGATTTGTGCCGCTTCCTGCAAACCACTCTTGGCGATCTTGATGTTGACGCCCTCGCAGGTCCCTGCATCCAGTACACGGCGTAACTCTTCCGAAGTAAAGACGGCCTCATCGAGAATGATGGGAAAGGGCGTGCGGCCTCTAATCTTTTTCAGCCCTTTCAGGTCCTCTTTGGGAAGGGGCTGCTCGAAAAGCTCAACGGGATACCCTTTCTCCGCCAGGAAATCGCAAAAGGCGAGAAAGGTCCCGACTGAAAAACCCTGGTTGCCGTCAAGCCGAAGCCGAACCGCATTCTCATTCCGGCCAACGGCTTGCCGAATAATGTCGAGTGACCGTTTGTCCGTCTCCGGCACGCCGCCCATCTTTACCTTGAGGCATCTGAAGCCGGCCCGCAGGGCCCGCTGAACCCATCGGCCCATCACCCCTTCGTCAGGGAGCAGGGGGATGGTAATGTCCGATTCGATGGACGGGCGCTCAACCCCCCAAAACGTATATTCGGTCAGGCCTTTCGAAAAGAGGAAGGCACGAAAAAGGGCCGTTTCGAGGCCCGCCAGGGTCATGGGAAAACGAGCATATCGCTTCCGCAGGAGGGCGAGTCTTTCCCGCACCTGCCCTTCCGTAAGGCCTTCCACCAGCGGCCGCAGGTCCCTTAAGGCAGTCCCGATAGCCTCAAAGGTTTCGTCCTTGACCGCATGGCTCGTCGGGACCTCTCCCAACCCCTCCGTCCCGTCTGACAGGGCAATGCGGGCGATATAGCTTTTGAGTACATCTTTGCGGCCCAACGTGGTGGCGAAGGTGACCTTGAGGGGCCGCGTGACGGGAACAAAGGAAAACCTCCTGACCGTTACCAATCTCTGCCCGGGCGGCCCGTCAACGACAGAACCCCAGGAGTCCGAGCGGCCGCCGCCGGCCTACCCACGAACCCTCGGGATAACGGTACCACAGTAGAGCTTTCTGCCGTCCGTTTCCCACCCTGCCTGACTGAGTGCCTGGCGGGTGAGTCCGAATCTTTCCTGGAAGGTGACTGATCGAACGGCCCCGCCCGTGTCGGGCGCCTCAATGATCTCCTCGCCGCCGGCCGAAAGCATGACGTGAACCACCGTTTGCGGATCGCCCTGCCCGGTCAAAAAGAAGAGGTCTCCCCGGAGGCACTGTCGCGGCTCCACCGGGTCGGCCCAGAGCCACTGGTCATGGGCATTTCTTGGAAGGTCTATGCCGTAGGCACGAAAAACGAGGCTGACGAGACCTGAGCAGTCTACACCCGTTACGACAGGGGGGGAAAGAAGGGACGACCGCGAGCCGAGCGATGCCTCGGGCATATACATGCTCCTTCCACCCCAAAGATAGGGTGATCCCACAAACTTGGTCGCTGCGGCCACAAGGCCCTGCCTCAGGGACTCTTCCTCTTCACGCAAACCCCTTCTCTCTACCTGCGCCCGCTCTATCCAGGCCGCTCCTCCCCTCGCAAGTCTCACTTCGAGAAGCTTACCGCCTTCAGCCGTGTCGCCCGTGGAGGCGAAACGCGTTCCCATGGAAATCAGGGCAAGGGGCCGTCTATTTTTCGATGGATCGGCAAAGATGGGTGCCACAGGGGCCCTTACCGTGAAATTGCACTCCGGCACTGTCCGCACGGGAACGACCGTTCCGGCAGCTACCCATCCGGAATAGCCGGTCCACCCAATCCCTGCGACGTACCGCTTCTGCTCCGTCGCCTCTACGTGAAACCAGCCGGAACGGCGACTCACGGGCAGAAGGACCTCATTGTAGAGAATCTGGCTCTCCCTCAAGTCGTCGTGATCGTAATTGCCCGGTCCTTGTCGAGGCTTGGCCCTTAGATCGGCAACAGATGCGTTACAGACGAGAAAAACCTCTCACCCCCTCCTGAGCAGTTCGCCGATGCGATGCCGCCGCCCGGTCCCCGGCTCATCCAAAATCAACATCCCCAAACTGGAGGCAGGCCTTAAAGGAGCGGTAGCGCTCGCGAATCTCATCGTTTGCCAGGCCACGCACCCTTCTGACGCTGAAATCCTCAACATTGAAGGACGCCATGACGGAGCCCATGATGATGGCCTGCTTCACCGCTTCGGGAGAAACATCCCCGACGTTGGCGAGATACCCCATAAACCCTCCAGCAAAGGTGTCACCGGCCCCCGTAGGGTCGAAAACGTCCTCCAGCGGGTAGGCTGGTGCCAGGAATATCTCTTCCTCCGTCATCATGAACACTCCGTATTCGCCGCGCTTGGCCACGACACACCTCGGGCCGCACTTCAGGAGCTGCCGCGAAGCCTTGACCAGGCTGTGCTCTTTGGTCATTTCACGGAGCTCTGCCTCATTGATAACAAGCATGTCAACCTTTTTCACAACCTCCATGAGCGCATCGTACTTGCTTTCAATCCAATAGTTCATTGTGTCGAGGGCAACAACGGCCGAAGGCCTCACCTGCTCGATGACGTGGGCCTGCAATTCCGGATCGATGTTGGCCAGGAAAACGAAGTCGGCCTCCCGGCACTCCTTCGGCACGTGGGGGCGGTAACGCTCGATGACGTTTAGCTCCGTCTTCAGGGTCACGGCCTGATTGAGATCGTACCCGTACTGGCCCTCCCACCGGAATGTCCGCCCCTGGTGTACCTTGATGCCCCGCATGTCAACGTTTCTCTCCCCCAGGTAGGCGATGTCCTGAAGGTCAAAATCCTCTCCTATGGCCGCAACCATGCCCACGTCGGTAAAGAAGCTGGCGGCTCCGGCGAAGTGCAGGGCAGACCCCCCGAGGACGTTTTCCGCCTTTCCGAAAGGTGTCTCGATGGAATCGTAGGCGACGGTACCCACGACAAGGAGCTTGATCATGTGCCCATCTCCCAGGAGGCGAGATACCGCCTTTGCTCCGTCGTCAGCTTGTCGATCCTGATGCCTAACGACGTGAGTTTCATGGCCGCCACCTGGCTGTCTATTGCGGCGGGAACCCCGTATACCTTCCGCTCCAGGCTTCCGCCATTCTGCCACATATACTCCGAGCATAAGGCCTGGTTTGCAAAACTCATGTCCATAACTTCCGAAGGGTGCCCTTCGGCACTGGCAAGATTAACGAGTCGACCCTCACCGAGGAGGTAGAGCCTCCTCCCGTCGGCAAGCGTATACTCATCCATCAGCTCCCGCACCTTTCTCTGACTTTCGGCCATCGCCTCGAGGGCCGGGATATCTATTTCTACGTTAAAGTGGCCTGAGTTTCCGATAATGGCGCCATCCTTCATAAGAGCGAAGTGTTCCTTCCGGATCACCCTGATGTCGCCCGTAGCCGTGATGAAGATGTCTCCCACGCGGGCGGCACTCTTCATGTCCATAACGTCGAATCCGTCCATCCTCGCCTCCAGGGCCTTCAGCGGATTCACCTCCGTCACAATCACCCTGGCGCTCAGGCCCTTTGCCCTCATGGCAATGCCCTTGCCGCACCATCCGTACCCGGCGACAACGAAGTTGGCCCCGGCAAAGAGCACGTTGGTGGACCTCAGTATACCGTCGATGGTGCTTTGCCCCGTGCCGTAACGGTTGTCGAACATATGCTTTGTGAAGGCATCGTTTACGGCAACAATGGGGAAGCGGAGCACACCTTCCTGCTCCATGCTTTTCAAGCGAATTACGCCCGTCGTCGTCTCCTCGGAGCCTCCGATGACGCCGTCAACCAGCTTTTTCCGCTCGCCGGCCTTGAGCTTTTTGACCCAGCCCCTCACCGCATCGTGCAGCCCGTCGAAACGCTCAAATGCGATCATGTGGAGGGCCCCGACCAGGTCCGCCCCGTCGTCCATCGTGATGTTGGGCATAAAGGCCAGGCACTTGACAATGTGGTCATAGTACCGGACATCATTTTCTCCCTTGATGGCGAACGTGGGCACCTTAATGTGTTTTACGATCGATGCAGCCACGTCATCCTGGGTGCTCAGGGGGTTGGAGGCGCATACGACCACATCGGCCCCACCTTCTTTGAGCGTCCTCATCAGGTTTGCGGTCTCCGTCGTAACATGGAGACAGCAGGCGATTCTTACCCCTTTCAGAGGCTTTTCCTCTGCAAAGCGCTCCCTCACGATCCGCAGAACGGGCATTCTTCGTTCGGCCCACTCGATCTTTTCCCTGCCTTTTTCGGCAAGGCTTATGTCCTTTACGTCATACTCCATTCTTTCCTCCTTCCTTACCCGCTGTTATCCGCTGAAGTGAGCCTCAGATGCCCGCCGTCCTCCGGATGGCTTCGACCATGTCGAGGCTCTCCCACGTAAAGTCCGGATCGTTTCTGCCGAAGTGGCCGCAGACTGCCGTCTTCCTATAAATGGGTCTCAAGAGGTTAAGCTTCTCTATCATCTTGCGCGGCCTCAAGTCGAACAGTTCTCTGACGATTTCGGCTATCCGGTCCGGACTGATCTTTGCTGTTCCCTGGGTATCGACCATGACGGACACGGGCTCCGCAACGCCGATCGTATATGCGACCTGGAGCTCCAGCCTGTCCGCAAGGCCGGCTGCCACGAGGTTCTTTGCAACATACCGCGCCATATACGAGGCGCTCCGGTCGACCTTTGAAGGGTCTTTGCCGGAGAAGGCCCCGCCGCCATGGCTTCCGACGCCGCCATAGGTATCCACGATGATCTTTCTCCCCGTCATGCCGCAGTCACCCTTCGGTCCTCCTACGACAAAACGGCCCGTGGAATTGATGAAGATCTTCGTGTTCTCGTCCATCAACTCCTCGGGAACGACCTTCCTGACGACCTCCTCGGTAATGGCCTCCCGCAACGTCCTGATGTCGACATCAGGGTTGTGCTGGGCGGCAATAACCACGGCGTCGATCCTGATAGGCTTGTGATCGAAATACTCGACGGTGACCTGGCTCTTTCCGTCGGGCCTCAGAAAAGGCAGGGCCCGCGTCTTTCGCACCTCAGCAAGTCGCTTGACAAGCTTGTGGGCGTACATGATGGGCATGGGCATGAACTCAGCCGTCTCGTTGCAGGCATACCCAAACATGAGCCCCTGGTCGCCGGCCCCCTGCTCGTGGTCCGGTCTTTCGTTGACGCCCATCGCTATGTCCGGTGACTGCTCATCTATGGCCGTCA
Source organism: uncultured Pseudomonadota bacterium (assembly GCA_964651435.1). Taxonomy (GTDB): domain Bacteria; phylum Desulfobacterota; class Syntrophorhabdia; order Syntrophorhabdales; family CAYQXL01; genus CAZYVU01. The sequence goes on along the minus strand of CAZYVU010000027.1, from coordinate 17,132 downwards.
GGACCGCGCAGGTCTCCCAGTCGAAGCCCATGGAGGAGTCGTTGTATCCGATCCCTTTCACCGTCTCCCGGACGATCTCCGGCACGTTGGCATAACAGCTTGTTGTGATCTCCCCGCCCACCAGCGCAAGCCCGGTAGTAACATAGGTCTCACAGGCCACCCGTGCTGCCGGGTCCAGCTCGATAATTGCATCAAGGACCGCATCGGAAATCTGATCGGCCACCTTGTCGGGGTGGCCTTCCGCCACCGACTCCGAGGTAAATAGATACCTGCTCATTGCCATAGTCTGCCTCCTCTGTCGCAATATTGTTATATCTTAAGAGATTCTTCAAAATCCTCCGGAAAAATCCGTCTCATTTCACTTTTCAAGATCGACTCGGCGCCCTCGGCCGAATCCTGGAGGAGCACCTCCTCCAGGAGCTCCTTGCAGTAGCCGTGCTCCAGCCCCCTGACGATCTTCTTTGCCCTCGGTATGGAATAGGGGTTCATGCTCAGCTCATCCAGCTCCAGGCCCATCAATATGGGCACGTAGAGCATTTCTCCCGCCATCTCCCCGCAGACGGCGACCTGAATGCCCTCGCGATGGGCACTCTCTACGGTCCTCTTGATAAGGCGGAGCACGGCCGGGTGGAGCGGCTTGTACAGGTAGGAGACGTACTCGTTCACCCGATCGATGGCCAGCGTGTACTGTATCAAGTCGTTGGTCCCGATGCTGAAGAAGTCGACCTCCGGTGCAAGAAGGTCGCTGATCATACACGTCGAAGGCACTTCGATCATGATACCGATGGGTATATTCTCGTTAAAAGGAACGTGCTGGCCCTGAAGCTCAGTCATGCACTCCCTGATGACCTCTTTCGTTCTCCTCACCTCGTCGATTCCCGAAACCATGGGGATGAGGATCTTGAGCGGCCCGAAGGCACTGGCCCTCAGTATGCCCTTTAACTGTATCTTAAAAAGGTCGATTTCCCGGATACAAAACCGGATGGCCCTCAGGCCCATGGCCGGGTTCATCTCCTTCGGAACCTCAATCTGCGAGGCAAACTTGTCGCCGCCGATGTCAAGGGTCCGGATGGTCACATACTGGAGTGATGTATTTCCGGCGAGCTTCCGGTAAATGTGGAAATGATCCGTTTCGTCCGGCAACTCCTTCTTCGACAGATAGATGTATTCCGTCCGGTAGAGGCCGATGCCCGCCGCACCGTATCGCTCGACGATATCCATCTCTGCGAGGAGCTCGATGTTTGCCCCCACCCTGATGTGAAAACCATCCTTCGTTTCCGATTTGAGCTTGGCGATCTTTAGGAATTCCCTGCGCTGGCTTCTCAGGTGGAGCTGCTTCGCCGCGTACTCCTTCTGGGTCTCCTTCGAAGGATTAATGATCACGAGGCCGCCGTCCCCATCAATGATCAGATCATCACCGCTCTTGACCAGGCTCGTGATGTTGGCAAGGCCGACGACCGCAGGAATCTCCAGGGCCCGGGCCACTATGGACGTGTGGGAGGTGCGTCCGCCGATGTCCGTGGCGAAGCCGGATACCTTCGTCAGGTTCAGTTGTATGGTGTCGGCGGGCGAAAGGTCGTGGGCCACGATAATCGACTTTCCGGGGATCGCCCTGTTCTTGATCTCCGCCGTCTTCGCCTTTGAGAGGATGCGGGCCAGACGCTCGTGGACGTAGCGGATGTCCTGCCCCCTTTCGCGCAGGTACGGGTCTTCGACCTTGTCAAAGCTTGCAAGAAATCGAGACACCACCATGTCCAGAGCCCATTCGGCGTTGACCTTCTCCTCGCCGATCGTGTCGATCACGGCGTTGATGAAAAAGTCATCCTGGAGGATGAGCATGTGTGCGTCGATAATGAAGGCATGCTTTCTTATGTCGTCGTCGGCAATGGATTCCTTGATGGCGTTCAAGTCTGCCACTGCAACCTTGATGGCGTTGCGGAACCTTTTGGCCTCGATGTTAACCCGGCTTGCGTTGATGGAGCGCCTGGTAACGGGGACCTTGCCCCGCTCGAGGAGGTAGGCCTTGCCCGCTGTTATGCCCGATGACGCTCCGATGCCGCTTAAGCTTCTTGTTGAAGCGGATTCTTCCATTACAGCTCCTGAAAGCCGTCCTCTATGAGCTTCCCCAGTTCCTGGAACGCAGTCTCTTCGTCAGGGCCTTCGGCAACAAGCCGTATCTGGCTCCCCAGCGGGCAGGCGAGCATGAGGAGGCCCATGATGCTCTTGCCGTTAACGCGGGTTCCATCCCTTTCAATCCAAACGGACGACGAGTACCGGCTGGCCTTCTTGACGAAGATAGCCGCCGGCCGTGCGTGCAGACCAAGCTGGTTTCTAATCGTGAACGAACCTTCCACCATCTCTCCGTCATTCCTTCTTCCGCGTTCTGAGAAGGTCGGTGGCAAGATAGATGTTTCGCTGCCCGTAGCCGGCGATGAACTGGGCCAACTCTCCAAGGGGCTTCCCTTCACGGTAGGTGGTGAGCTTAATCAGCATGGGCAGGTTTACCCCCGTCACCACCTCGATGTTTCCTTCTTCGAGAAAGGAAAGACTGATGTTGGAGGGCGTTCCACCGAACATATCGGTAAGAATGATGACGCCCTCACCGGTCGAAACACTCTTAATGGCAGCAGCCACCTTGTTCTTAATCTTATCCACATCCTCATCCGGTATGATGTCGACATGGGCCAACTGCTGCTGCGGTCCCACTATGAGCTCCGCCGCCGCAGCCATTTCCCGGGCAAGATGAAAATGTGCAACTACCACTAAACCGACCATCTCTATCTCCTCACCTATCGCTCTATGTCACGGTGCACCGTGTAAACAGGATAGCGCATTCCCGAGAGCTCTTTTGCGATCTCATTGGTCACGAAGACCGACCTATGTTTTCCACCCGTACACCCTATGCTGATCGTAAGATAGCTCTTGCCCTCCTTTTCAAAAAGGGGAACCAGAAAAGCGAGGAACTGGACCAGCATGGCATAGTAGGATTCAAAAATGCTGGTTGACTTTATGTACTGCGCAACGTCGGGCGACAGGCCCGTTTTGTCCTTTAAGGTAGCCACGAAAAAGGGGTTGGGCAGGAACCTGACATCGAATGCCATATCCGTTTCCAACGGTATTCCATAAGAATATCCAAAAGATACAAGATTAATCTTCATCTGCTTTGACTGATCGCTGTATGTTTTGACGACAAAGCTGCGCAGTTCGTGGGGGGTCAAATGGGACGTATCGATGACCCTGTCGGCAATGTCGCGGATCCACTTTACGATTTCCCTCTCCTCTTTGAGGGCATCGCTCAGGTTGTGCAGGTCATAAAGCGGATGGGCCCGCCGCGTTTCCTTGTAGCGCCTTAAGAGAACCTCGTCGGCACTGTCCAGAAACACGAACTCTGCAGCGTAGCGCTCTTTGATGGCGTCGAGGGTATCCCTTCCCTCGGCAAAAAACTCCTTCATCCGGATATCGATGACAAAGGCACAACGGGATATCTTGTCGCCGGCAAGATCGCAGACATCCAGGAATTTCTGGAGAAGGATGAGAGGGAAATTGTCGACACAGAAAAAACCGATATCCTCCAAGGCCTTTAGATAGGTGGACTTGCCCGATCCCGATATACCGCTGACAACGATAACTTTCACGCTTTTGTCTCTGCCTCCATAGACCTCAGCAGCCTTCCCTCCAGCTCCTCCGCCGTGTTCGTTCCGCCCCGCTTGAGAATAAAATTCCTGCAAGCAAGCTCGATAATGGCCGAAACGTTCCTGCCCGAGCTGATCGGTATCTTCATCAGCGGCAGGTTCACCCCCAGGAGCTTGTACCGCGCATCGGCGAGGCCCACCCTGTCAATCTCCAGCCCGTCGTCCCAATCAATGAGCTCGATGACAAGGTCGATCTTCTTGTGCCCGATGACCGCCGAAATGCCGAAGAGCCTGCTGATGTCGACTATACCCACCCCCCGCACCTCAAGGAGGTTCTTGATCATGTCGGGAGCGTTCCCGTACAGATCGATGGCACCCATCTTTTTTACGAAAACCACATCGTCCACAACAAGCCTGTGGCCTCTCATGACCAGCTCCAGGGCGTTCTCGCTCTTGCCGATACCCGGCCTTCCCGTGATGAGCACGCCGATACCCAGAATATCGACCAGCACGCCGTGAACCACCGTGGACGGTGCGAGCTTGTCCTCGAGGAGGTTGGTTATCCTCTCTATAAAGAGTGACGTTACAAGTTTCGTGCGTAAGACGGGGATGCTCCGCCGCTCCGTCTCACGCAGGAAAACCTCCGGCACCTTAAGGTTCCGGGTTACCATGAAACAGACCACGTCATTCCTGCAAAGCTCTTCCACGATGCGGCTGCTGTCCTCTTCGGGGAGGGTTCTGAGGTATGAAATCTCCGTGTTACCCAAAATCTGCACGCGGTGGGGGTGCAGATAGACCATCTTCCCCGTTATGACCAGACCCAGCTTTTGGATCTTGGCGTTGTAAATCTTTCTCGAAAGGCCACCGGCACCCGATATGACCTCAAGGCCTAAACCATACTCCTTATCGTCGACGAGCTCATTAACGGCGATCCCTTTCACAGTCGGGCCCCTCCCGCAGACCGCTCCCGGCCTCCGTTAGCACAGATACACATCGGGGGGTATGCAAGGCATAGTTCCGCGGGTGCTACGAGAAATCCAGAAGACTCCAGCCAAAGCGTCCTAAAGTCACCGATCGTCGATGGTCGTACCGTCACCTCTCCAGTTTCCTGTCCTCGTCGATTAGGGCGGCGTAGATTGCCTGGACGCCGGACAGCTCCATGAGCCTGCTCCGAAACGACGGGTCACGGAGCACCCTCGATATCCTCGAAAGGATCTTCAGGTGCAGGCTGGCAGCCCCCTCAGGAGCAAGCAGCAGGAAAAGAATGTTCACCTTTTTGCCGTCTACGGCATCAAAGTCCACGCCGTTTTTCGACCGCCCGAAAGCGGCCACCACGCCCTCCATTTGTTTTAGCTTGCCATGAGGGATCGCAACGCCTTCACCTATACCCGTGCTGCCAAGCCTTTCCCGATCCATGATGACACCGACAGCCTCGCCGAGATCACCTATAAGTCTTTCCTTCTTCAAAACCTCAACGAGCTCAACCAGAACATCCGTCTTCGTCGCCGCCTTAAGGTCAGATAGGACGCACGATTCCCGCAGGATATCCTCAATCCTCACAACGGTTTCCCGGCAGCCTCGATAAGCCCGAAGTTACCATCCTTCCGACGATATATGACGCAGATGTTGTCGCTCTCCCGCTCCCGAAAGATCATGAACCCATCACCAGACGCCTCGAGCTGCATTGCCGCCTCTTCGGGGTCCATAGGTTTTGCTTCAACCTTTTTGGAAACGATGATATTCGATGCCGCCCCCTCAGTCTCCACGCCTGCCTGCTTCTGCTTCCCTTCCCTATATTTTTTCAGCTTGCCTCTATAGCGGATGAGCCTCCGCTCCAGCTTATCGAGAATCCCATCGACGGCTGCGTGCATGTCATCCATTGTCTCGTGGGCATTGATCACAACGCCGTTGATGGTGAGCATTACATCGATTCTGTGTCTGTACTTCCTTTCCATCGAGAGCACCGCGTGCGCGTCAACGGGAGATTCGACATATTTCTGCAACCGGGCCATCTTTTCCTCGACATACTGCTTGATAACCTCATCGTGATCAATGTGTCGAAAACTGATGGTAATTTCCATAAATCCTCCGTTAGGGATGCGAAGTTGGGAAAAGTGTAACCAAACTGAAAGGTTATCAAATATGCCCCCTCATGTCAATCCAAATCGAGGACCGCGAAAGCGTGAATAAGCCTTCCTTATCACCCCCTTTTTCATGATCCTTTTGCCCCGCTGCAAACCATGGACCGGTCGTGACTCCTTTCAGCCCCAGAGGACAAGGGCCTTCAAATATTGCCCCTCCGTGAAGGGCACCAACTGAGGGTGGTCGATACCGTGTGCGAAGGACTCCAGTATGCGCATGGGCCTGTGCAGCCTTCCCCCCGCTTGCGAGATAAGAAAGCGGAACTCTTCCGGCAGCAGATGGGCCGAGCAGGAGCAGGTGAGAAGAATTCCAGGGGTCCCGAGGCGCCTCAGGGCCGCTTCGTTGAGATTCCGGTAACCGATCAAGCCCTCCGGCTTCTTTCTCCTGTCTTTGATAAAGGCGGGTGGGTCGAGGATAATGGCATCGAAGGACTCCCGGCAGAACCGGAGGTAGCGCTTTACGTCATCGCTGACGTAGGAGCAGCGGGCCGCATCGAGGCCGTTGAGCCTTACGTTCTCCTTCGCCAGCGCGAGTGCCGAATCGGACGTGTCGACAGAGAGAACGTGCCTGGCGCCTCCGGCGAGGGCATAGACGGTAAACGCGCCGGTGTAGCTGAAGCAGTTGAGAACCCGGCTGTCCCTGCAATACTTGCCGAAGGCACGGCGTTTGTCCCTCTGGTCAAGAAAGAAACCGGTCTTCTGTCCTTCCCTCACATTGACAAGGAAGAAAAAACCGTTCTCCTTCATGGTGATCAATTCGGGTACGGCACCCGCCAGCACACCCTGGGCCGGGCCGATCCCGTCGTATTCCCTTGCGGCCACATCGGACCGTTCATATATGCCTTCAGGGCGCAGCACCCTCGTGAGGGCGTTCACGATGGGCTCCTTCCACGCCGCAATCCCTTTGGTGTGGAACTGCACGACAAGCCAGCGGGCATACCGGTCGACGATGAGGCCCGGCAACAGGTCGTTCTCGCCGTTGATAAGGCGATACGAGTCTGTATCCTGACTCTCCACGTACGTGCGCCTGATGCGGAGCGCCGCCTCGATCCGGCGGACGAAGAAGGCTTCGTCGACGGCCTCCCCCGCGTCAAAGCCCCAGACCCGCACGGTTATCTGGGAGTAGGAGCTAAAGTAGCCCGAGGCGATGTAACGTCCAGCCTCATCGTGGAGCGCAACGGGGTCACCGGGCGCAAGCCCCTCCGGTATGCCGCGAAATGCCTCCGAGAACACCCAGGGGTGGCATCCCACGACGGGCCCCGCCTTATTCTGCTTTACCGTCAATATGACCATACACATAGTCTGTGCTATAAGAGAGAATATGTAAATAGGGAAATGGAGGTTTTTATGAGCAGACTGAAGGCGCTGAGAACTCCTGTTTTCTGGGTCGAAGGGCACCCCGGGACGCTGGACCGGGAGGGCTGGAAGGTCGAGGTCAAGGGGCTTTGCAGTGAACCGAAAACATACTCATGGCATCAGCTACTTGAACTGCCCCAGACGGTTGCGGACGCCAGGCTCACCAGCGTGACCCGCTTTTCCGTTCGGGGGCTCTGGGGGGGCGTCAAGCTGGCGGACATCCTGGCCGACGTCAAGGTGAGGCCCGAGGCGCGTTTCGTCCGCTTCTGGTCCGTCAAAAGGGTTTACGATACCTCCATACCTATCCGCACAGCCCTCCGCGACAGGACGCTCCTTGCCCACCAGTTTGACGGCGAACCACTGGAAGAGGACTACGGCGGCCCCGTGCGCGCCTTTGTGCCGTCCCTCTGGGGCTACAAATCAGCAAAAAGCGTCGTTCGCATAGAACTGATGGACCGTTATCTGTCCGGCTTCTGGGAGCAGAGAGGCTACACGGACGATGCGCTCATCGAGGCGGGGCTCGTCCGGGACATGAATGACGGGGGCCGCCTGCGCAGGATTCCGGACGGAGAGGTGATTCGCTTTCTCGACGACTGAGCCGACCCGCTACGCCGCCCCTACTCGTACTCCTTGGGGACGGCACAGATCATCACAAAGGGTTTGTCGGCCGACCTGTTTCGGTACTGGTGCTTTTCGTCGGGCAGGACGAGGACAAAATCGCCCTTGGCAATGGGCCGCTCTTCGCCCGTCTCCGCGACCAGGGCCCCTTCCCCCTCGATGATGTAGTTCACGTGCTCAGAGGCGTGGGTGTGGTAAGGCGTGTGGCCCCCGGGGTCGATGGTGAAGACCCGCATAGAGAAGACAGGGGTGCCGTCGGCCTTACCGATGGGCACCTGCCGCCAGGCATCTTTCGCACCCTCCATCATCACCTTCGTCTTTTCAACCCGTCCAAGATTGGTGATCTTCATCTGTGACCTCCTGTTTTTTCACTCTCCGATGATCTTTACGAGCACGCGCTTCGACCGCCGGCCGTCGAACTCGCCATAGAATATCTGCTCCCAGGGCCCGAAGTCCAGCCTCCCCTTTGTCACCGCAACGACGACCCCCCTTCCCATAACCTGTCGCTTCAGGTGGCCGTCGGCGTTATCCTCGCCGACGTTGTGGCGGTACTGCGAAACGGGCTCGTGGGGGGCCAGTTTTTCCAGCCATACGTCAAAGTCATGATGAAGTCCCGGCTCATCGTCATTGATGAAAACAGATGCCGTAATGTGCATGGCGTTGACGAGCACCATGCCTTCGGTGATGCCGCTTTCCCTGAGACACCCCTCCACCTGGGGAGTGATGTTGATAAAGGCCCGCCGCGTCGGCACGTTGAAGAGCAACTCTTTTCGATAACTTTTCATAGGACGCATCTCCCGTCGTTTTTCCGGCTCTGAAATACTACCAGGCTGCGACGGAAAATCAAGGGTTACCCCAACCGGCAGTCTTCCCCCCTGACGGCAGACCGACGAGGTGCTTACAAGAACAGGGGCATGTACGGGCACGATTAGCCGCATAAGTTGCCATCTTGACAACGGATATTTTGATTCTTACCATGTACGGACAAACTCAAAAGGAGGTAGTCGAGATGAAAGGGAAGCTTGCTGCAGCTTTAGCGTTATCGTTTGTTGCTTTTGTCATAGGCTCCGGCTTGTCGTATGCTGCCGAAAAAGCATCCTATGTGGATGTCCCACCTGTCGAAGCTAAGGCCCTCATTGAGAAGACACCGGATATCGTCATTATCGACGTCTCACCTGCATACGCCAAAGGACATCTGCCGAAGGCTGTCCACTACTATTTAGGCGACGGCTCGCTCGACAAGGCTATCCCCACACTGGATAAAGGGAAAACGTACCTCGTTTACTGCCATGTTGACAGAGTCTCCATTCAGGGTGCGCAAAAACTTGTCGATGCCGGATTCAAAAAGGTATACCGGCTCAAAGGGAACTACAAGGCCTGGGTGGATGCCGGGTATCCCATAGAAAAATAGTCTCCTCGCATGGTCGTGGCGCTCCCGCACGCGCTTGACGCCGTGCGGGCAGACGCCCCCCTTACCTTATCTCGTCGTCTCCACCCTTGCCATAAGAGGACCCCCTTGCGGCCTCATTGCCTAACCGTCCCGTCCCGGCCCTGAAGAAGGTCCTGTGCGTGAGGATCGGACCACGGGGCGTGACACCGAAAACCAGGCGGCAGACGGGATGAGCCGGGAGACGTTCGGTTTTAATACAATTTAATGAGATAATATGATACTTTTTTGACGGTGATGGGGTCCACCGTTTAACCGCCCGTCCCGGGCTAATGACTCCTACCTAATGCGTGATCCCTTGCACATGCAACGATTCCGTACAGGCCGTCGGCGGCCAAGGGGTCTTTAGGAGGAGCTTCCATGGAACAAACGATAAGCCTTTCGGCCCAGGACTCTTTGCGGCCTTCCGGCGGGGAGATCGTTGATCTTGTCGGGAAGGTTTGCGGCCAATTCGGCGTCACCTCCCTGAGCCGCCAGATAGGGGCTTGCAAGGATCTCTTGGCGGAGACCGCCGCCATCGATGTTGCGATCCTGGGCCAGTTCAAGGCAGGCAAAAGTTCGTTCATCAACAGCCTGATCGGCCGCGATGTCCTGCCGGTCGGTGCCATTCCGGTGACAACGGTCATCACGCGCCTTCGTTACGGCGTCGAGGAGAGGGCCGTCGTCACCTATTTCGACGGCAGAACATCCGTGGCCCCTCTCGACTCCATAGACGAGTATATATCGGAGCTGAAGAACCGGGCCAACGAAAAGAACGTCGATGTTGTAGACATCGAACTCCCTTCCCTCCGACGATACAGCGGCTTGCGTTTCGTGGACACCCCGGGCCTGGGCAGCGTTTTCAAGTACAACACGGAAATATCGGAGGACTGGCTCCCCAAGGTGGGATGTGCCCTTGTCGCCATCAGCTCCGACAGGCCTTTGTCTGAAAACGATCTCAACCTGATCCGGGAGCTTATGGACTACACCCCCAAGGTCATCCTTCTCCTCACCAAAGTCGACCTTCTCTCAAAGGACCAGCAGGACCAGGTTGTCCAGTTTTTCAAAAACACGTTGAAGAATGAGTTCAACAGGGACTTTGCAACACTGCCCTATTCAACCCTCAAAGAGACGGAGGCCCATAAGCGAAGGCTCGACGGGCTGCTATTCTCGCTGGCAACGAACCGCGACGCCGAGTTCCGCGGCATATGGCACCACAAGGTCCGCTCCCTGGCCAGAATGTGCACTGCATACCTCGATATCGCCCTCAAGACGTCGGTACGGAACGACGCCGACAGGCAGTTGCTCAAGAACCTCGTTCTGGACGACAAGGTAGACTACGAGTTGATCGAAGGAGAGCTAAGCCTCATCGCACGGGAAGCCAAGAACAAAACACGCACCCTTATAGCGGATCACCTTGACGCCACGCAAAGAGGCCCCCTCACCCAAAGGCTTCTTTCAAGACTCTCCTCGGACATGCCGGGCTGGAGGGGAAACCTGTGGAGGCTGACCCGACGGTACGAGGAGTGGCTCACGGAGGCGCTGACCGAAGAGCTGGACCGCATCTCGAAGGCCGAGTACAGGCACTTTTTCGGAAGTCTCAAGAGGGCACAGAGCGGCATCGTGCGATCCGTTGCCCTGTTTCGCAGCGTTCTCGACGACAACGTGGAAAAGGTTCTGGGTGTAAAGCTGAACAGCCCGGACTGGGTCATCGAGGTGTCGGAACCGGGCCACCCCGATGTGGCCTTCACAAAGGTCTTCGATTTCCATTTAGACCTGCTCTGGTTTCTGTTTCCCATGTTCCTCTTCAGGGGTGCCTTCGAACGACATTTTTTGAAAAGCGTTCCACGGGTCGCCGACATCCACCTATCCCGGCTCGCCTACCAGTGGGAGGTGAGAATCAACAAGACCATAGACGTTATGAAGAGCCAGGCCCTGGAATACGTCCGGAGCGAGCTTTCGACTATTGACGCGCTTCTGTCGCGGTCCACGGGCCAAACCGATATGATCAGCCATGCGCTCAAAGACCTTGAAGGGGCCCTCGCAACACTCGACGACAGGACCGGAAACAGCCCTGATACAGGACATGTAAGGGCGAAAGACAGGGAATCAATCCTATCGACGCACAGAGAGAACATTATACAGGAGGACAAATGCTCATGATCTATTCCCATGAAGTGCAAAACATGTGTAGCGTAACAAAGGGGGCAAACCACGGCCCCGCGCCGATACCCCAGGAGGGCCGATGGACCCAGGTGCGGGAGTCAAGAGACATCAACGGCTTCACCCACGGCATAGGGTGGTGCGCCCCGCAGCAGGGCGCCTGCAAGCTGACCCTCAACGTTAAAGAGGGTATTATCCAGGAAGCGTTGATCGAGACTATCGGCTGCTCGGGCATGACCCATTCGGCAGCCATGTCGGCAGAGATCCTGCCAGGCAAAACGATCCTCGAAGCCCTCAACACCGACCTGGTCTGCGATGCCATTAACACGGCCATGAGGGAGCTGTTCCTTCAGATCGTCTACGGAAGGAGCCAGTCGGCCTTCTCCGAGGGAGGCCTAACGGTGGGCGCCGGCCTGGAAGATCTGGGCAAAGGGCTCAGGAGCCAGGTTGCCACCATGTACGGCACCGTGGCCAAAGGCCCGAGATACCTTGAAATGGCCGAGGGATACGTGACGAAGGTTGCCCTGGACGACAACGGTGAAATCATCGGCTACGAATTCGTGAGCCTCGGCCGCATGATGGAGATGATTGCGAAGGGCATGGATGCCAACGAGGCACTGAAGAACGCCTCGGGCAAGTACGGCCGCGTCGACGAGGCAGTAAAATTAATCGACCCGAGACACGAGTAAGGAGGAGACGGATATGCCACTGTTTGAAAACTATGAGAGAAGAATTGCCCAGATCACCACAACGCTGACCAAATATGGGATAGGCTCGATTGAGGAAGCCGGGCAGATATGCAAAAAGAGGGGGATAGACCCATACAGCATAGCCAAAGAGATTCAGCCCATATGCTTTGAGAACGTCTGCTGGGCCTACGTGGTCGGGGCGTCCATCGCAATCAAAAAAGGTTGCATCAAGGCGGCCGACGCGGCGGAGGCCATCGGGGAAGGGCTTCAGGCATTCTGCATTCCCGGTTCCGTGGCCGATGACAGAAAGGTGGGTTTGGGCCACGGCAACCTGGCCGCCATGCTCTTGAGGGAGGAGACGAGGTGCTTCGCCTTTCTGGCGGGACACGAATCTTTCGCTGCCGCCGAAGGCGCCATCGGCATAGCCAAATCGGCCAACAAGGTAAGGCAGGAGAACTTACAGGTAGTGCTCAACGGCCTGGGCAAAGACGCGGCGCAGATCATCTCGCGGATAAACGGGTTCACGTACGTTCGCACGCAATTTGATTACTACTCGGGAAAGCTTGAGATTGTAGAGAGCCGGGCCTATTCGAAGGGTGAAAAGGCGGCGGTGAGATGCTACGGCGCCGATGATGTCCGCGAAGGCGTCGCCATCATGTGGCACGAGAAGGTGGACGTCTCCATAACAGGGAACTCAACCAACCCGACACGATTTCAGCACCCCGTTGCAGGCACCTATAAGAAGGAATGCAACGAAGCAGGGAAGAAGTATTTTTCTGTTGCATCAGGCGGCGGCACAGGCAGGACCCTCCACCCCGACAACATGGCCGCCGGACCGGCATCCTACGGCATGACGGATACCATGGGCAGGATGCACAGCGACGCCCAGTTTGCAGGATCGTCATCCGTGCCCGCCCACGTCGAGATGATGGGCTTTCTCGGTATGGGCAACAACCCCATGGTCGGGGCGACGGTGGCCGTAGCCGTTGCCATTGAAGAAGCAAGCAGGTAGGGGCTCGGGCCTTCCGGAAAAGGCTTCCGGCTGTCAGGGCGACCGGCTGTCCGGAAGCTGTTTCCGTGAAAAAAACAGCTCCATCTCTTGAAAGAAGGAGTCCCGGTCCCTGAAATGGATCACATTGAGGCCCCTGGAGCGGGCCCTCCGGCAATGGTCCTCGCTGTCGTCCACAAAAAGGAGGCTCTGCGGGGGGCGGCCGAGGCGCCGAACGGTGTCGGAGAAGTGGGAGGGGTCGACCTTGCTCTTTCCAAGATGATAGCTGTTGAAAACGACATCGAAATCCTTGAAGAAATCGTGGAGCTCATTTAACTCGTCGAGCCAGTTCGTCTGGTCGCTGAGGATTGCAACGCCCACGCCCTTCGCCTTAAGCCAACGCACGCAATCGAACATCCAGGGCCTCAACACAAACCTGGACAGGATCTCGTTCCGGAGCGTCACGTCATCATCGCCAATGCCCGCCCCCTCCCGCATGGCCTGCCAGAAGGCACCCTCGTCGGCACGGCCCGTCAGATATCCCGTTGCGTGAATAAGGTCGAGGGCCAAATGATAGAAATGCGTAGCGTCCAGCCCGTGTCTGGCCGCGATGGCCATGAGCCCCCCCTCAAACCCTTTTTCGGCCAAGACGCCCCCAAAATCAAAAAGGACAACCTTTATGCTGTGACGTTGCGCTTCATCGGCCATATTTGTCTCCTCCCGCCGGGAATGTAGCACGGACGGGCACCCGTTTTCCATTCCCGAAAAAGGATCAGGTCATACCATCACATGCGACAGCTTGTCACAGGCATCTTTCCCATCGGGCCAATGGCGTGTATAATCAGTGGTTGGGAGGCGCAGGGGAGATTCCTGAGCCCGGCGGAGGAGCAAACGGGTGACAAAGACGATCTTCAGGGTAGCAAAGATGGACTGCCCGGCGGAGGAGCAGCTTATCAGGGCAAAGCTGGACGGCATGGAGGGCATTCGTAACCTTGCGTTCGACATACCGGACCGCCGTTTGGAGGTCTATCACGCAGGGAGCCACGAGATTGTCTACCGTGCCCTGGAGAGCCTCCGGCTCGATACGCGGCTCATCTCCTCGGAGACGATAGAGCCGGGTGGTATCGAGGACGATCGCCGACGACAGCGCCGCGTCCTGTGGCAGGTATTGGGCATCAACCTCCTCTTTTTTGCCCTCGAAATCATAGCAGGCTTCATAGCGGGCTCCATGGGCCTCGTGGCCGACAGCATCGACATGCTGGCCGACAGCATCGTTTATGGCCTCTCCCTCCTGGCCGTAGGGGGCACCGTTGCGCGGAAAAAGAGGATAGCCGCGGCGGCGGGCTACCTTCAGGCGGGACTCGCCGTACTCGGATTCGCGGAGGTTATCCGGCGCTTTCTTGGACATGGGGGCGCCCCCGATTTTACCACCATGATCGTCGTATCCCTCCTCGCCCTTCTCGGCAACGCGACGTGCCTCTACCTGCTCCAAAGATCGAAAAGCCAAGAGGTGCACATGCAGGCGAGCACGATCTTCACGTCCATGGACGTTATCGCCAACCTGGGTGTCATCGTGGCAGGGGGACTGGTCTACCTCACGGGTACGAACGTGCCGGACCTTGTCGTCGGCGCCGTTGTCTTCGTTCTCGTGGCCAAAGGCGCATACCGCATTCTCCAGCTATCGAAATAGCCTGACGGATGGGGTAGAATGGAAGACAGAAATCTACGGTGCTTGAAGAAAGTTGCAAGCACAAGAGAGAAGGATCGACATGGAAAAGCACTCCCATCGTTTTGCAGAAGCGTTTGATGGTTTTCTGGGCTACGGCCTGGACAGGCGGTCGGACGAGAACACGCTGCAGGTGTACCTGCAAAAATTTTCCGACGACCGATTGATGCGCACGATTCTTGGGCGGATGACCGACGAAGATTTGCTGGAGGTGTTCGAGGTAGTCAGCAAGATGATCAAGAAATATCTCAGCGAACCGGAATACCACGAACTGTTTCTCAAGGAGGAGGCCTGACCGGCCGGCGTTGCCCGAGGTGCCTTGGGACTGATACAGAGGGCTAAAGGGGGTCCGGCAGACCAATGGAGACGGGGCCACAAGGAAGGTATTTGAACCGCCAGTACGTTCATGGCTACGATTACCGGGAAAGCGTACGCTTGCAGGATCAGGCTTCCACGCTCGTCGAACTGCTGCACTCGGACACGTCCTATCCGGCCGAAAGCCGCATTCTTGAGGCCGGCTGCGGCGTCGGGGCGCAAACCGTCACCGTTGCCGCAAAAAGTCCCGGTGCCACCATCGTGTCCCTCGACATCTCAGAGGCCTCGGTCCGCGAGTGCATGAGGAGGGTGTCGACGACCGGCCTCACGAACGTCCATTGCCTCCAGGCCGACATCTTCGCCCTTCCCTTTGGGCCTCGATCCTTTGATCACATCTTCGTCTGTTTTGTCCTCGAGCACCTCTCCCGGCCACTCGACGCTCTTCGGACCCTCCGGGACTACTTGAGGGAGGGCGGGACCATCACCGTTATTGAGGGAGACCACGGCTCGGCCTACTATTACCCCGAAAGCGAGGCGGCCCGGGAGGCAATCCAATGTCAGGTCGAGCTGCAGAGGCGGGCGGAAGGGAATGCCATGATAGGGCGGCAACTTTATCCGCTTTTGTGCAAAGCCGGCTATAGGGCGGTTCATGTATCTCCCCGGATGGTCTACGCCGATTGGAGCAGACCCGGGCTTGTCGATGGGTTTACGAAAAAGACCTTTACGGCCATGATCGAGGGCGTCCGTCATGCGGCGCTGGACGCAGGCATCATAGATAAGGATGTCTTTGATCGGGGCATCGCCGATCTGTACAGAACGGCAGAGCCGGACGGCGTGTTCTGCTACACGTTTTTCAAGGCTGTCGCCTGCACGTAAAGAGGTGTGTCGCCCAAGGCAGACCCTGAACGGCTGTTCCTTCCGCCCTTCTTGTTGCCTTTCTTGTTGCCTTTGCCCTTATAATCGTCATCGTATAGGTCGCTGCCCCGCTTCAGGGCATGAAACTCCTTCGATCCGGGCTTGATACCAAGGCTCTTCGCAACGGCCCCCCAACCCTTGCCCCGCGTGGTTCGGTACTTCTCCAGGGCGTAATCGGCCGGCTGACGTGATATTTCCGCGAGTCGGAGCGTGATGTAGGCGTCCGCAGGCCTCTTTGTATTGCTGATCACCGCATCTATCTGCGCGTCTCCCACCTGAAAACGGGCGGACATCTTGGTTCGGAATTCCCACGGGTCCGCCTCGGCCCGCTGGTTGAAGCCCCGTGTCCAGTCAAAGTCAGCGGCGGCGGCGATGGCCGGCCATAGGACAAGTAGCGCACCAACGATTAGCAGCTTTTTCCCTGCCTGCATACAACCCTCCCCTTTTCTGCGACAAACTGTTTGTCACAATCAGCGTTCTATATGGACGCGAAGCTCGAAGGCCTCCTCGGCCTTTTCCTTGCCCTCCCACGGTCTGAAATAGAGCATCCGGATGAGCGACGTACCGATCTTCTTAGCACGAAGGACCCACACCTTTATTGCGGGACCTCCCACTCGTCCCGGTTCGGCGTTTGGTTTTGTCTCCTCCGTAAGGATCTCAAAATGTTCGCGGTCCAGCTCGTCAAATGCCCAGACATAGCCCGTACCAGCCGTCTGTTTGAGCTCTATGGTAAACACACCGTTCATGGGCACCGTCACGTCCCCGCCGGAGTCGTTCTTGGTGACCGAAATGATTGATGCCTCCGAGCCACCCCATCCCACCAGAAGAGCCAGAAACACCAACACGGCAGAAAACAGACACGGGACATTAATCACCCTCTCCATGCGCCACCTCTGTCAGACACTTTTGGGTGTAGCCGGGCCATTTCCGGAACCTCCAGAGACCCTTCGTGTGTATTATACCACAGGCGGCATGGCATTGCCCCGGGCCGCTGCCTGTCGCACTGACGACGTTTTACCGGCATGTCTTCCGGCCCGCAGTTCGTGGTATAATTGAAGGACCATGAAGGCGCTGCTCCATATATGTTGTGCCCCCTGCAGTTGCTATACTGTCGGTGCGCTGAGGGCGGAAGGCATGGATGTGCAGGGCTACTGGTACAACCC
>CAZYVU010000026.1:30569-40967 GCA_964651435.1 uncultured Pseudomonadota bacterium | reverse complement strand
AGCGAGTTCATCTACTTTAACTTCTGATGAAACCGATCGGGTACAGGGGGTTTATCCGGTTTCTCGTGCTGACCGTGATCGCCTGCATGGTGGTGCTCTGCGGCCTCAACCTCTTTATCGACCCTTTCTATGTTTTTAGGACGCCTTTTTTCTCGATTCAGTATCAGATCAACGAGAGATTCGCCAAGATGCAGTATCTGCTGCGGGGGCACAGACGGTTCGACGGCTTCATTTTGGGCAGCTCCAGGATCGTCCACACAAACCCCCGACTGCTTGAGGAGGTGCTGCCGGGAGCGCGATTTTACAATTTTTCAACGGCCGGCGCCACTCCCTGGGAGCACCTGCTGCACGTGAAATATATGGTCGAAAGAGGCATGACCGTGCGGCGGCTCTTCGTGGGCATCGATGTTGACCTGGCGCTGACGACGAAGGGGTACCCGCCATCAGACTACCTGTTCCGACTCCATCCCCATGTGGTCGGGCAGGGACTTTTCCCCTACTACGCCTCCTATCTCACGATCCTGCCGGAGAAGAACATGAGGCGCAAGGTGACGATGAATTTGAGAAGAGATGCGGGCGTACGGTATCATATCGAAGGCGATGGAACGCGCTACAACGACAGGGTGGAGTCCTTGATGTCAAAGGACCCCGAGGGCTATGTCCGTGGGCAGGCGAGCTTCCACGTGAAGACGGAGCGGTTGACGGGGCGAACGGACCATGCAGGGGCCAATCTTGAGGCGTTGCGGGAGCTATCGGATTTATGCAGGAAACGGGACATTGCCCTCCATATGTTTATCAACCCCTGCCACCGTCAGGTGATGGACAGCCTCGTCATTGAAGACTATCTGTGGTTCCTGCGCGAGCTTGCCCGCTTTACGGATTACTGGGATTTCGGCGGCTACAACAGCGTTACCACCGACAGCAGGTACTACATCGATTCGTCTCACTACGGCCCTGCAGTGAGCCGCCTGGTCATCGCACGCATGTTCGGGCGTGATCACGCGACGGTCCCGCCGGATTTCGGTTCCTTCGTGGAGCAAGGCAGTGCTCAAGGGCACCTCGAGAGATTGCGAAAGAACCTTTATGGCGGCGGTGGAGCAGCGCCGGGAGGCGGTTCGTGATAGGGAAGGGCATTACCTTTCGCAGGCTCCTATTCGTCTTTGCAGTTGCCCTCTTTGCGGGCGCGGCCGTTGTCGCCGTTTTTAACTACTTCGTAGACAGCCTTGGCCTCTACCATCCCAAGAGAGGCATGATGGAAGTTGCCGAAAACATTTTCGCAAAGCGGCTCGTGGCGGGGGCCATGGACTACGACGAACGTGAGTTTCAGAGATTCATTATCGAGCATAACCCCG
Organism: uncultured Pseudomonadota bacterium; assembly: GCA_964651435.1. Lineage (GTDB taxonomy): Bacteria > Desulfobacterota > Syntrophorhabdia > Syntrophorhabdales > CAYQXL01 > CAZYVU01. Next base: position 39,615 of record CAZYVU010000026.1, on the reverse strand, counting down.
AGAGGATTGAGACGATCGCCATCGGGTCTTCGCGCACCATGGGCCTCAGGGGCAGGCACCTGGGCCAATCGCAGGGATTTTTCAACCACTCCATGGCGGCGGCAAGCCTGGAGGATTACATCGGCATTGTAGGGATTTACAACGCCAAGAAGGAAATCCCCCGAACGATCATTCTGGGCATTGACCCGTGGGTCTTTAACAGGAACAACGGACTCACGCGTTGGCGGGTCTTCGGGAGGGATTACGAGGCCATGGCAAGCGAGATAGTGGGCCGGCGCGAAAAAGGGAGCAAATATCTGGACACGACCCACCGGTACGGGCAACTTCTGAGCTTTGACTACACCGTGGCAAACGTTAACTACATCAAGAAGGGCCGGGGCAGGCAACCCTACGTCACCCCTACGGCTAACGTCGACGATTTTGTGCGGGAACCGGACGGGAGCCTATACTTTCCCTTCTCGCAACGCTTCAGGCAAGACGAGGACACGAGGCGCTTTGCCTCGGCCTATCCATCAAAGAGGGAACGATACTTCACCGGCTTTGAGACCATGGCTAACGTACCTCTCTTCGAGGGCTTTATAACCTTTCTGCAAGGCAAGGGTGTGCGGGTCCTTTTCTTTCTTCCCCCGTTCCACCCCTTGACGTACCAACGGATGGTTGACTACTACCCCATGGTGACGGATGTGGAGCGCTACCTGAGGGACCTGGCCTCGAGGCGAAGCATACCTGTTGTCGGCTCCTTCGACCCAACGGCCAACGGCTTCACGAGCCTGGACTTCTTCGACGGCTCCCACGGCCACGAAAGGGTGCCCGAAAAACTCTTTAACGAACTACGATGAGGCTTTGCCGATGATGATACCTCCCGCCACGGGAATGCCTTCCTTTTCGAGAATAAACCTTCCCGTCTCGGGGATGTAGGCGAAGTCGTCTACGACTATGGGCCTCTCCGTCCTCACCGTGACGCGGGCCACCTCACCGATCTCCAATCGGTCACCCTCGTCGGTCTTGCGATCCATGGTCGCCGGATCGAACTTCTCTAAGATCGTGATTGTAGCCGGGCTTTCCTGGGTCGTGCATTTAATTTCGATCTTGTCGCCAAGGCGGTATTCGCCGAAAAACCAGAAGAGGTTCGCCTCAAAAAGTGACGACACGGAAGCGCCGTCGCCACCCGCCAGAACGGTCCCTCTCGCGAGGCTGGACGGTTCATCGAGAGTAACGCCCACCGAGTCGCCGTATGAGGCCTGCGCTATCTCAGACTTCAAGAACTTCTTCACCTGCTTTACCCGCACCTTCTTTCCCTGGGGCAGAAGGGCAAGCTCCATACCCGTAATGATTTCACCCGATTCGACCCTGCCGACTGCAATGGCTTCTCCATCCATCTCGTAGACATCCTGAACGGGAAAGCGCAACGGCCTTTCCTCAAAGGCCCGATGCTCGAAGAGGTCGAGGGCCTCTGTAAGCGATGGACCATCGTACCATGTAATGGAAGGGTCTCGCTTCGTCACGTTTGTCCCCTTGAGCGCCGAGATAGGTATGAACCATTTGGGAAAGATCCCCAGGGGTGCAAAAAACTGGCGGATACCTTCCACGGTCCCGTTATAGATATCCTGCGAAAAGCCCACGAGATCCATCTTGTTGATGACGATACATATCTCCCTGATGCCCACGAGGCTCAGCAGATAGGCGTGCCGCTTCGTCTGGTCCCGTATGCCTTCGTTGGCATCTATGATGAGAACGGCCGCCTCGGCATAGGAGGCACCGGTGATCATGTTTCTCAGAAATTCCTTATGGCCCGGTGCATCGATGATGACATAGTTTCTCTTTGGGGTCTGAAAGTATATCTGCGTTGTGTCTATCGTAATACCCCTGGCGCGCTCTTCTTCGAGGGCGTCGAGGACAAAGGCAAACTCCGTCTCTTTCCCCAAAGCCGAAGAGCTGACCAAGATCTCCTGGTACCGGTCTTCCTTAAGAATGCCCGTATCGTAAAGAAGCCTCCCGATAAGGGTGCTTTTCCCGTGGTCGATATGTCCCGTCATAACAAATGGTAGTGCTATCTGCTCCATGTCTTTTTCTCCTCTATGCTCTTTCCCGGCTTGCGCCGTCAATGCCCTGCTTCGCGTCTCCCGCTCTCCGTTTCCCCGTTTCCATCTTCACTCCGAACTCCGCCTGTCCCGTCGCAGACGGGGAACTCCCCACGCCGAACTACCTCTCACATATACCCCAGAGCCCGCAGCTTTTGCATCGTATAGATGTTCTCCTTGTCTTGTGCCCGGCCCGCCCTCTCAGACTGTTTTGAGGTGCGGACCTCTTCGATCATCTGGTCAACAGTTTCGCACGTTGACTCCATAGGCGAACAACAGGGCACGCAGCCGATGCTCCTGTACCTCTTTCCGTCTTTCGCCAGGTAGAGGTCGGTTATGGGGAGGCCCTCCCTCTTTATATACTGCCATATGTCCAGCTCCGTGAAATGAAGGATGGGGTGGACCCTGTAGTGCTCCGACTCATAGAGAAAGGATTTGTACTGGTCCCATATCTCCGCGGGCTGGTTTTCGTAGTTCCACTGGAACTGGTCGTCGCGTGGGGAGAAGTAGCGCTCTTTGGCCCTTATCCCATGTTCGTCTCTGCGAATACCCAGAAAAATGGCCTTAAACCCATACTTCTTTATGACCTGCTTTAGGGCGTTCGTTTTGAGCTCCGTGCAGCACTCAAGCTTCATGCCTGAATGGGGCCCCATGCCTTGCGCCAGCTTCTCCTCGTTTCTGCCCACAATGAGGTCGAAACCCCAGTCCCGCGAGAGCTGATCCCGAAATGCGTACATCTCCGGAAATTTGTAACTTGTGTCGATGTGGATGATGGGAAAGGGTATCTTCCCGAAAAAGGCCTTCCGGACAAGCCAGAGCAGCGTCGTCGAGTCTTTGCCCACAGACCAGAGCATGGCGACATTTCGAAAACGGTAGTAAGCCTCCCGGATGATGTAAATACTCTTGCTTTCCAGCATATCAAAATGATCCATCAATGTATTCCTCCTTATGTCAACTAAAATAGGCCCCTACGAACCGTGACGGCATCTCGATGGTGAGGTCCGCCGGGCACGAAACGCTGTCGGGGATGAGGAGCAGTGCGTCGTCCCAGGTGTGCATGCCCGTAAAGCGGTCTTTGGTGAACACCTTCTCCTGCCGCATGTTACCTTTCAAGTCGTATCCTTCGTGAGGTATGAGAACGAGGTCAGGGCCTTGCTGGGCCAGGGGCCCGCGATAGATGTCCTTTCCGTCAAAGATGTGGCGGATGACCGGCCTGCCGTCGTCGCTGCGAAGGGCCGACAAAATGGCTCTGAGCTCTACCTTCACGCCTTCGATCTCATCTTCCGAGACGTGGCCCTCGGGGTACCTGCCTTTCTTGTGGATGTAAATTCTTCCCGGATCCATGGCAAAGGCGACCGTTCCGGCTGTGATCTTTTCGTAGAATTCTCTGGTCTTGTCTAAGTTGAGCACGCCCGCTTGGGCGAGGAAGGCATTCAGGTTGACCTCCCTGTCGAGAAGCGTAAAGCCGTGATCGGACAGAACCATGAAGAAGCAGTCCTCTCCCCATTTCCTTCGGGCTCTATCGAGAAGGCGGCCGATGACGCCGTCTACCTTGCCGTAGAAATCCCGGAAGAGGGCTGTTTCGCTCCGATCAAAGAAAAAGTGGTGGAGCCTATCCGTCTCGGTTACGCAGAAGAGAAAGAGGTCCTGACCTTCCTCGTTCAAGAGCCGCGTTCCAACCGTTTCCCGTATGGACAGGCTCTCACACAGGTCCTGGTAAAATGCGTCGGGGCTCTCCGTCGCCTTCTGCATGTCCACATCGATGACGTAGCGCATACCCTTCAGAAGAGGCACGTAGGACGGGGGATAGACGGCCTTCGCAAAGTCGATGGCCACAAATCCGGAGACAAGCATGCCGTCCAACGGCAGGGCAGGGTAGGTGTGCGGTACATTGAGAATGACGGATCGGCTGATTTTCCCTTCCTGGCGCAGCTTGTTCCAGAACGTGGGCGCTTTGACGGAGAGCGAGTTGGGAAAAGCAAGCCTGTACGACTGAGGCTTCAGCTCCGTAAACCCAAATATGCCGTGGACGCCGGGATTTTCCCCTGTCATGAAGGACGTCCACGATACGCTGGAAACCTCGGGGAGCGAGGCCTTCATGGTGTGGAGCCCATATCCGCCACCGAGGAGGCTGGCCACGCAGGGCATCACGCCTCCGTCGACCATACTCTGAAGAAGGCCCCGAGGCACGCCGTCTATGCCGATAATGAGTGCTTTTTTGTGCTTCATGTTAGTTTTGCCTTTCTCTCGCTTCTATCTTTCCTTCGTTCCATGTGTGATCGAATTGAGAACATGCTGAGGGCGGTGGTACTGTTCCTGGATTACGGGCACACATCCTCGGCATGTTAACTTATTACCCCCGACACGTAGGCTTTTGTCCTCGGATCCTTGGGATTTCCGAAGACCTCCTCTGCAGGACCGTGCTCCACAAGCTCGCCGAGGTAGAGAAAAATGACGTAGTCGGCAATCCGCCGCGCCTGCCGGAGGATGTGGGTCACCACCACGATTGTGTAGTGCTCCTTCAGGGCTCTGAACTGCTTCTCAATGAGTTGGGCCGATATGGGGTCCAAGGCTGAGGTGGGCTCGTCGCCCAGGATAATCTCCGGTTCGACGGCCAGCGCCCGGGCAAGGGACAGACGCTGCTGTTGGCCGATGGAGAGGCGGGTGGCGGGGGCCTTGAGCCGGTCCTTTACTTCGTCCCAGAGTCCTGCTAAGGTGAGATACGACTGGACAAGGCGCTCCATTTCGTTTCCGCGCGTCGGGCTTCTCGGTCCCTCCGTTACCATCGGCGTACCCCCTTCGGGGGCCGATATTTTGTCGAGCTGGTTCAGGATTTGATCGGCGCTGAGGCGGTGGATGCGGGGCCCGAAGGCGACGTTGTCGTAGATGGACATAGGAAGAGGGTAGGGCCGCTGGGAAAGGAAGCCTATCTTCTTCCTCAAAGCAAGAATGTCCGTAGCCGAGTCATAGACATCAACCCCGTCGACGAGGATCTGACCCGATACGCGCACTTCGTCGTTAAGCTCCAGAAGGCGATTGATGCTCTTAAGGAGGGTCGTTTTGCCGCACCCTGACGGGCCGATGATGGCCGTGATGCGTCCGTCGGGGATATCGACGAAGATGTCCTTGAGCACCTCGTGGTTCCCGTATGCGATGGAGAGGTTGCGGAGGCTTATATGGGGCATTGCGCTACCTCACCACGTGGCGCGAAAAGCGGCGGCTGAGAAGCCGCGAGACGACGCTCACGATGAGAACGATGATCAGCAGAATTAGGGCTGACGCGTAGGCGCGCTCCTGAACCTCGGGAATAGGAGTTGCAAGCTGAAAAAAAACGGCCAGGGGCAGCGATGCCACAGGATCAAAAAGGGACGTGGGAATGTAGTCCGTGTAGCCGGCGGTAAAAAGAATGGACGCGGCGTCGCCGATGCCCCTACCGAAAGCAAGAAGCACTGCCGTCACGATGCCGGGCAGGCCTTGCCTTAAGACCACGGCGAAGAGCGTCTCCAGTTTTGTGGCACCCAACGAATAGGAGACCTCCTTCAGTTCCGGGGGTATCATCCGTATAACCTCCTCCATGGCACGAACCATAATGGGAAGCATAAGAAGCGTGAGGGCAATAATTCCCCCCAGAAGCGATGCCCTGAGGCCGAAGTAAACCATGACGACAAAACCGAAGGCCCCGTAGACAACGGACGGGATGCCCCAAAGAATGTCGAGGACAAGCCTCGTAAAGTTTGCGAAACGCCTCGGCGTATATTCGGGCTGAAGGGCAAAGGCGATGGGGAGGCTCATGAGAATGGATGCGGCCGAGGCCCCGAGGGCAAGGTAGAGAGAGCCTACGATGGCGTTTGCGATACCTCCCTCCTTCCCCAGGTAATAGCCGCCCTTGGGGGTTTCGAGAAGCATGGACAGGCTCAGAGCCTTCACCCCTTTTGCGATCACTACGGCGAGGATGCCTGCCAGCACGGCAAGGACGGCCACCAGGGAGGCGATCATAAGAAACTTGAAGATGGCTTCTTCAACCTTTCGGGCCCTCATCTATCCACCCCGCCTCTCAATGCGCAAAAGCGTTAGGTGAGCCCCGAAGCTAAATCCACCCACCACCAGCAGGAGTATGAAGGCAGCGAGCATGAGGGCCGAATCGTACAATGGAATAGACATCATCTCTCCGTAATTGTTGGCGATGAGGGCAGGGAGGGGATAAGCGGGATCGAAGAGGGATGCCGGAACCTTGGGTACATTGCCCACGACCATGAGGACGGCGATTGTCTCCCCGAAGGCCCGTGCAAATCCCAGGACCGTAGCCGCTACAATACCGTGGAAGGCCGTTCTGAGGATCACATGGCGGATCATCTCCCACTTCGTTGTGCCGAGGGCAAGGGCACTCTCCCGCGCAGCCAGGGGAATGGTGCGGAAGACCTCAAGGCACACGGAGATGATGACGGGGGCGACCATGATAGCGAGGATAATACCCCCGGACAGGAGGCTGTATCCGCTCGTTCGCACTCCGAGAAACTCTCCTACGGAACGGACCAGGGGTACGACCACGATGATGCCCCAGAGGCCATAGATCACCGAGGGGATACCTGCGAGGATGTCGACGACGAGGCTAACCACTTCCCTCAACCTTTTCCGCGCATATTCAGAGAGGTAGATGGCGCTGAGGATGCAAATGGGCAGGGAGAACACCATGGCGATAGCCGTAACCTCCAGGGTACCCACAATAAATGGGAAGAAGCCGAAGTCGCCGCGAAAGGGGTGCCAGGCCGAGGAAAAAAGGATGTGCTTCAGAGACTTTGCAGCGATGATGGGATAGGCCTTGAGAAAGAGGACCAGGGCGACGAGAAGGGCGAGACCATTGACGGCAACGAGGCTTGCACGCAATGAAAAGGCGGAGAATTTCTCTTTAACCAGCCGAATAGACACGGATGTGCACGTTCCTCATTGTGTTGCCTTTTTCGGCGGTCCGTCCGGCGAGAGGCGGGAAAGGCCTTCGGCCAACTGGGAAGGTTGAAGGCCGATATAGCCGGCCTCGGAAACGTACTTCTGGCCTTCCGTCAGTATCCAGGCCACGAAGTCCTTAGCCGGGCCCTTGAAACCGTCCTTTGTTATAATGTAGAGGTCACGCGCCGGCGGCGACGGGTAGACCCCTGCAACAACGGCCCGCATGGCCTTCTCCTTCGTATCGATGGCCTCGGCGGGGTCGACTTTTCCGTTCTCATTAACGTCAATCGGAATAACCGCAATGCCCTCCACGGGTAGGCCCGTCTTCATGTCAAAGGCGTAGTTCAGGTTGTTGTAGCCGATGCCGGAAACATCCTTGCGAACGGCGTCCGCAAGGCCCGGATCACCGTATACCGCAATCCCCTTCAGGTCTTCCTGTCTCCTGCCGCCAAGGTAGGCCGCCCAGGTCTCCGCCGCGCCGCAGGAATCTGATCGCGTGTAAACCTGGACAGGATTGCCTTTGCCGACGCGGGCCAGTTCCTCCCAGGAGGTAGTGACGGCGCCAATCCACAGATCAAGAAAGGCCTTTTTTGTGAGCCCGCGTTCGCGAGCAATCTTCTGAGTCATGGCGTTCGCTGCGTTCATGACAGGAAAGACGGCATCCTTGACGACGGGAAGGAAGAAAGCACCCTGCCTGACCTCCTCGGGCTTTATGTCCCGGGAGACCATACCCATGTCCGTCAATCCTGCCAGCGCATCGGCCACCCCCTTGCCGGCACCGCCTGCAGAGATGTCTATGCGGATGTCTGTGTGGGCCTTCTTGTATTCCTCGGCCCATCTGACCATCATGGGGTAAAGCGCCCAGGCGCCGGATATGCGGATGGTCCGCGACTCCCCCTTGGAGGGCATTCCAGCCTTGTCGCCCGACGGCCCGCAACCGCTTAGGCACCAGGCCAAGAGGCTGAGGAGAAGGACAAGGACGGTCTTTATGGACGGGCGGCGGCGAACGGTCATTCTATTCCCCTCACAGATAGCCCAAGGCCTTGAGGCGTCTCTTGATGGCATCGATCTCTTCTTTGTTAAGACCGTCGGGTGCCTCGGCAGGCCGCGAGGAGACAACATCCCTGAGAACATAAACGATGAAATCGGTGACGGAGCTAAAGCCCGTCCCCTCGATGATCTCCCCGATCCTCTCGTAGAGCACCTTGGGTATCTTAATCGTAACGCGTTCCTGAACACTCATATAAGGCTCAAATATGAGCCTATCATAGCAGGGCCGGCCCAGCCTGTCAAGAGCAAATTTCGGGGTTTTCTTGGGAAAGCCCACATGCGGAGATCTATTGCCGCCTTCTCCAAACCAAATGAGCGGTCTCTTCGATCCCCTCCACAAGAAAGGGTGGCGTGCTGAGAATTAAGTGATCACCGTCGAATGTGAAAAATCGCTCTTGATCTTCGCCGGACCAGTTGGGAAACAAACTAATCTCTACGTGATGAATGACTCTGTCGTCAAGGAGCTCATACGTGCCGCAATAGGAATAGTAGGTGTCGACGGCCCATGCCTTTTCATCAGTCGTCCCCCCGCGAAGATCCTTGGATAAAAAGTTGGGGCGTTGGCCGCTCATGAACGCTACGGACATATATCCGCCCTCAGTATAAATAATGCATCCTCTCACGTCATGCCCGAAGGGATAGCTGACAAGGCCTTGAGCGGTTCTTAGCTCAAAAGACTCCAGTACCCAAGTGCCGATGAGGCGGTTTTCCATCACTGCCGCTTCTCCTGTAAGCCGCTCTTCGGTGTCACGCCCGTCAACGGCGCCCTGCATCTGTGGCGCTTGACATGGCGGGATGCTTCTTTCACCGCCACGCTGCTCAAATTTTCTTTCCTATGTAGAAGACATAGCCGTAGCATTCCTTGTATTCATCATAAAGCTCCGCTTCGTGCCGTTGGTTCTCTACAAGCTCTTCGGCCGCCTTGTGGCCTCCATATTTCCTGAGAAACTTTTCCTGAGCACCAATCTGGG
>CAZYVU010000026.1:3044-30469 GCA_964651435.1 uncultured Pseudomonadota bacterium | reverse complement strand
GGGCCGCCTCTATGCCGAGGCCTGCCCTGTAGGGACGATGAGACGAGATGGCCTCTGTCACGTCCGCAATGCCAACGATCCTTGACTCAAGGAGGATTTCCTCCCCTTTCAGTCCGTGCGGGTATCCCGAACCATTCATTCGTTCGTGGTGTTGACGGACGATCAATGCTATGGGATAGGGAAGTTCGATGTCTTTCAGTATCTCGTAACCCGACTCGGGATGCATCATCATGAGCCTTCTTTCGATATCGGACATCTTTCCGGGTTTGGTCAATATCTCTACAGGGATTGAGATTTTTCCGATATCATGCATGGCCCCTGCCATGCGAATGTTATCGACCACATCGCCCGATAGACCCATTTCCTCGGCGATTGCCGTCGCAAGCATGGATACCCTTTTTTGGTGGCCTGCGGTGTATGGATCACGCATTTCTACCGTTGAAGATAAAACGCGCACGATGTCGATGAGTCGCCCGCGAAGTTTCTCCAGGGTTTCCCTGAGTTCTTCCTGGGCAAGCCGGCGCTTGGTGATGTCTTCGCATGTGCCCTCGTAATACAAAGGGTTGTCGCCATCGTCGTATACACAACGCGCATTAATGGAGCCCCAAAAGGTCGCGCCGTCTTTGCGATAGTGCCTTACCTCGTAGCTCTCGACGTGACCCTTTTCCTCAACGGCTCTCTTGAATGCCAGCCAATCCTCGAAATCTACATAGGCCTGCCTGCTCAAATCGGCGACCTTCTCTATCATGTGTTCCGGCGAACAATAACCGGCCATTCGCGAAAATGCCGGATTTACGCTCAAGAGTCGTCCATCTGGGGTGGTCTGGAATATACCTTCCACCGTATTTTCGAAAATGGACCGGAATTTCTGTTCGCTCGCTCGCAGTTTCTCTTCCGCAATCTTTCGGTCCGTTATGTCTTCGAATATTACGCAGAAGCGATCCCTCGTCTCCCAGGGCCGGTATACGTTGCAGTGGTACAGCTTCTTGGTTGGCTCATGATATAAATCGAAGGTGCTCGGTGTGCCTGTTACCGCAACCTCCCCATATCTCTTAACCCATTCCGGTTCGGTGTTCGGCCACACCTCGTGCACTGTCTTGCCTCTAACCTGATCGTTCGTTACACCGGTGATCCGCTCATAAGCATCATTAATGTAAACAAAGCGATAGCTTACAAAGATTCCGCTTTCGTCGAAGACAGACTCAAAAAGAACAAATGCGTTGATCATGCTCCTGAAAAGCCACTGCAATTCATTCCTACTTTCTCGCAAGCTGTTTTCGGCAAGTCTGCGGGACGTTATGTCGACTGCCGTGCCCTCGAACATGGACACATATCCTAACGGATTCTTGACCGAACGGGCATTCACCGACGTCCACACTACGCTGCCATCCTTCCTATATACCTGTGCCTCAAAATTCTTGACTTCTCCGTCACGTTCCAAGAAATAGCGATATCTTTTTCTGTCTTCAGGGTTCACATAGAGCTGACTGCCGATATCCGCGACAACGGCCATCATTTCTTCCGGCGATGAAAACCCGTGGATGTCGGCCATTGCCTTGTTGACATTCAAAAAACGCCCTTCGGGAACGGTCTGGAAGATACCCTCTACAGCGTTGTCAAAGATGGAGCGGTATTTTGCTTCGCTCCGATGAAGTTGCTCCTCCGCCTCCTTGCGGTCGGTGATATCCCGTATGGACTCAATAGCCCCCGTAATATTGCCTTGGGCGTCTCGAAGCAACGTTGCTGCAGCCCAGAGGGTTCTCCTCTGTCCTCTCACCGAAGGCAGGTCTGTCTCAGTCAGGAAGGTCTCGCCCCTCTGGCGGATAAAGGAATACCGTTTCGAGATGTCCACATCCCATGCGAACAAAAGGTCGATTAACATAGGCCGCCTTACGCCGTAAAAAGGCATAGAATACTCGTAGTTTCCCTTGCCCACTATCGTCTGCGCTGAAAGGCCGGTCATTTCCTCGATCGCCCTGTTCCAGGAGATTACTTTGCCCTCAAGATCAATGACGAATGTTGCATCCGGGAGAAATTCTATTATGTTGGCAAGAAGGGCTCTCGATTGTTTTAGTGCCTCCTCGGCCTTCTTGCGGTCCGTAATATCTCGCCATACCGTGTAGAGATACCGGGTCCGCTTGATGACAATCGGGGTCAGCATTATGTCAAGAATGAGCGGCACCCCTTTTGATGTTACGCAGACCCATTCAAGCCGGTGATGCCCCATCTGCACTGCGATTTCCATAACCTCTTGAGCCTTCTCTGAGGATTGTCTCCCGTCGGGCTGGTATTCGGGAGAAAGGTCCCATGGGGTCTTGTTCAGGATATCATCCTTCGATAGATATCCAAGTATAGCGACGGCGGCTGCATTGCAATCGATGAACCGCTGGGAGTCAAGGAGTAGGACGGGGTCGGTAGACTCCTCAAATAACCGGCGGAAGGTCTTTTCGTTTTCGTACACCCTCTCCATGGCAACCTTCCGACGTTCTGACAGAAGGGTGATAATTGCGGCGATAATCACGAACATCCCCACCCGCGCCAACGCCTGCACGACAATGCTGCCGTCGGACGTGAATGTGAGGATGAGAAGCAGGTAAAGCAGGGAAAGAAAAACGGAATATATGAGACCCCTTATGGTATAATACAGGCAACTCAGGACAATAGGGATGTAAAACAGATTCTGGAACAGAACGAAGAAACCGGAGAACAGGCAGAACAAGCTTACGAGGATCGTCGCTACCGTCGTAACGGCGATGATGGCTATGTGGAGAGCGTTCCGCTGAGGCCTGTTATCTGCATGAACAGCTTCCCCCATCACATCATTCCTCTTGTCAATGTAATTGTCGTATTCTACAGGGTAAAGGCCTTCTATGGCAAGCATTTTTCGCGATGCGACGACAGCGCAGAAGCCTGCCATCCTGACCGGTAGCGCTGCAAACTCTGATAGAAACCACAGGGACCTTTCGGCAAGGGATTTAACATCTTGACACAACCGGCTGCAGAGCGTAACTTTATCGACACAGGAAGTTAAAATCACGGTAATCGGGTGTTATGGCTCTAAGAATTATACATATCTCGCACGCCTTCCTGCTCGGCCTTTTTCTCGTGCTGGCCGGCGTTGCTTTTGTGGTCTCGTACTCTTCTGCAGAGTCGGGGAGCGAAGGCAGGACGTTAGTCTATTACGGCCTGGGCGACTCCGTTGCCTCGGGGTACGGACTTGCGGGCCAGTCCGGGCCATGCAAACGGGCGCCCGGGGCCTATCCTGTCGTAGCAAGCAGCCTGCTGAGGGATCGCCTCGTCAACTATGACGATGTCGTCCTCAAGTTTCTTGCCTGTTCCGGGGCCGAATCGAGCACCCTTTACGGGCAGATAGACGAGGTCCTATCGGATCTGCAGGCTCAGCAGAAGGCAGCCCCCGTTGATGGCCTTGTATCGATCACCGTCGGCGCTGACCTTTTCGGGTGGACAGAACTGCCCCAGATCAGACATGTGCTCTGCCTGCGCCACGACGATTTTGTGGAGGAAATATCCGAGATCGTCGGCATGACGAAGACGAACGTTCAGGGGCAGATAGCAAGGCTCCTGGCTTCTGACAACACCTATGTAATCGTCACCGACTTCTATAACCCGATGAACAGGACGAGCAAATACCTACGCTGGTTTAGGTCGCACGGCCCTTTCGGGGAAAGCGCCTGCAGGCGGCTTACGGTGAAGGAGCTTTACGCCCGCACCGAAACGGCCATTCACCTGCTTAACGACGCCCTGGGAAGCGCCGTATCCGTTTTTCCATCGGACCGGGTGCGCCTTGTCCGCATACATGAGGCCTTTCACGGCCATGAGGGTCCCTGGCCCCAGTGCGGATGGTCTCTGCCCGGCCCCAGGAAGAGTTGGATACAGGCACAAGAATGTTTTCATCCCAATATCCCCGGGGTTGCCGTCTTCGCCGAGGCAATCGCGACAGAGGCCCTGGAACTTCTCGGACATGGGGCGACGCCGCAAACGAGTGCTTCCCGTCCATGAGGATCGTTAATGCGCGGTTTGTAGAAAGTACGGTAGGACCTCCGGCCCCGGACCGGGAGGCCCATCCGACCTACCTTATCGTTGGGAGATCCAACGTGGGGAAGTCTTCTCTCATCAACTCCCTGTTGGGACGAAAGGTTGCACGAACGAGCTCCACCCCCGGTGCAACGAGGACCATCAATCTATACGCAGTGGAATACCAATCGGAGTCCTTAAGAAATACATTTTTTCTGACCGATTTTCCCGGATTCGGCTATTCGAAGGTGTCGCGAAGCACATACAGAACCTGGGAGGGCATGATCGAGGCTTACCTCGACGCGCAGAAGGCGGTGGTCGGAGTGCTTTGGGTCTACGACGTGCGGCGCGACTTCGATGAGCTCGACGGAATGGTTTACGATTGGCTGGCCGGCCGCAGCCTGCCTTTCGCCTTTGTCCTCACGAAGATAGACAAGGAGGGCAAGAACAAGGCCTTTGCGAAGAAGAAACGCGTCGAGGAGATGCTGCCTCACATCCCCGTCTTTGTCTATTCGTCGAAGGACAACTACGGAAAGGATGCCTTGCTGGCCCATATCTTCTCGGCCATTGGCGCCTGACGGTCCCATCGCCTCGTCTGCCTCGGCGACGGAAAGCATCCTCGCGCCACCCGCTAAGCCCTCAAATCTTGGAGCGTAAAGATGGACCTGAACAGGTATCCTTTTGATTCTATCGTCTCCCGCCCGCCTTCGAGGCGGTCAAGGATGGCGACGGTGCCCACGACCTTATATCCCTCGCGCTCAGTCGCCTCGATGGCCTTGTACGAAGACCCCCCCGTCGTTACCACATCCTCGAGAATGATGACGTTCATTCCGGGTCTCAGGTTCTTTGCACCTTCAATCCACCGGTTCGTTCCATGGCCCTTCGGCTCCTTTCTTATGAAGAAGCCCCGCAGGCCGTCCTTGGCCCCATAGGCCGCAAGCATGACCGAGCAGACCAATGGATCCCCGCCGATGCTGACCCCCCCAACGGCATCTATGCCCGGAATCTCCCGGACCATCCCGTACATCAGCTTGCCGACAAGATAGAGCCCCTCGGGGTTTAACGTGGTCTCTTTGCAGTCGATATAAAAGGTGCTTCGCTTACCGCTTGTAAGCACAAAATCGCCTTCCTCGTAGGAAAGATCTTTCAGTATTGAGAGGAGCCTTGCCTTCTCGTCCATCCTTGCATCCCTCCACCTTTCTGTTTTGCCATGCCGTTCCCCTGGCCTGATCAGGGTCTCTCCAAGTGACAGGACAGCGACGGGAATCCGTTCAGACCGCCCTTGTAACTTATACCTTAAAACGTAAAACTTTTAACTGTTTTTCTTATCCCTTCGCGTAGGCTTCCATCTTTTCCAGCTCCATGCCCCACGGAAATTTGGCGGGATACCGCCCTGAGAAGCAGGCGTCGCAATAGGCCGTTTCACCATCGCCAATGGCCCGCTTCATGCCTTCCGGGCTCAGGTACTGAAGGGTATCGGAACCCATGTACCTGTTGATCTCATCCAAGGAATGGGAGCTGGCGACAAGCTCCTTCCTGCTCGGAGTATCGATGCCGTAGAAGCACGGATGTGTCGTGGGCGGCGAGCTGACACGGAAGTGAATCTCCTTGGCGCCGTACTGGCGGAGCATCCGGATGATTTTTCTTCCCGTCGTCGCCCTGACGATGGAGTCGTCGATAACAACGATGCGCTTGCCTTTGACGGCATCACGAACGCCATTCAACTTGAGCTTTACGCCAAAGTGACGGATGGAATCCTCGGGCTCAATGAAGGTCCTCCCAACGTAGTGGTTGCGGATAAGGCCGAGCTCAAAGGGGATGCCCGTCTCATGGGAGTAGCCGATGGCGGCGCTGATGCCCGAGTCAGGGATAGGGATGACCATGTCGGCCGACGTGGGCGTTTCCTGCGCCAATGCCCGTCCGAAAGCCTTGCGCACCGTGTATATCGTGCGGCCGAACATGATGCTATCGGGGCGGGCAAAGTAAACATATTCAAAAATACAGTAGGTGCGCTTCTTTTTCTTGAAGGGTCGGTGGATGGTGATGCCGTCACGGGTTATGTGGAGCATCTCGCCCGGTTGGATTTCACGAAGGAAAGTGGCCCCTATAAGGTCAAAGGCGCAGGACTCACTTGAAACGACAAAACAATCCTTGGATTTTCCCAACGCGAGAGGGCGGAAGCCCTGGGGGTCTCTCACTGCAATCATTTCCTTGTCGGTGAGCACCAGGAGGGAATAGGAGCCTTCGACGCGCCGGAGCGCACTAATGAGCCGGTCGACCGTCGTATTCTCGTGAGATAGGGCTATGAGGTGTATGATCACCTCTGTGTCCGTTGTGGACTGGAAGATAGACCCATAATTCTCCAGCTCCTTCTTGATGATCCGCGCGTTGGTCAGATTGCCGTTATGGGCCATAGAGATGAAGCCCTTGGAATATTCGACGAGCAAGGGTTGGGCGTTTGTGATGGTGCTTGAGCCTGACGTGGAATACCTGACGTGGCCTATGGCTGAAGGGCCTTTCAGCCTTCTCAGCGTGTCTGCGTCGAATATGTCCGACACAAGCCCCATGGCTCTATGGCATGTCAGGGTGCCCCCGTTGGCCGCAGATATACCTGCGCTTTCCTGGCCCCGGTGCTGAAGGGCGTGGAGGCCGAGGTAAGCAATGTTTGCCGCATCTTTGTGGTTAAAGACGCCGAAGATTCCGCACATGGTCGTTAGATGGGCTTCATCGTATCAAAACATTGGACAAAGTATCGTATCGAGTCTTCATCCATAAGATAAAAGTAAATTTCCTTCAGCGTTGTTTCTTCCTCTGTGATGAAACGAACCGTCTCTTGGACGATGATGTCGGCGCACCTGTCTTTGGGAAAACCAAAGATACCCGAGCTGATCGCAGGCAAGGCCAGGGCCCTGAAGCCTCGTGACGTGGCGAGCGACAGGGTGCTGCGGATCGCCTTACGAAGCTTTGTCTCCTCATCGCCCTCTCCCCATCGGGGCCCTACGGTGTGGATGACAAACGGCGCCTTCAGGTTACCACCGCTCGTCATCGCGCTCTCCCCTACCGGTACGTATCCGATGCGGTCACTTTCTTCCTGAATAATGGTGCCGCCTCTCCGCACAATGGCCCCGGCTACGCCACCGCCGTGCTGCAGGTGGGAGTTGGCGGCGTTCACTATCGCGTCAACGGAGCACAACGTAATATCGCCCCGAAGAATCTTGACGGTGCATGAACCAAACAACGTTTCGCTCAGGATATCCATGGGGTCACCTCAATGATCGGCAATGGGCCTTCTTCATGGCGCTCAATGGATATTTTAGTATAAAATCAGAGAATGAGGAAGAAAGAGAAAAATCCGTGCGATAGCGTGTCGTGCCTAAAGGGGGTGGGTCCGCAGCTCACCATGCGCCTCCGGGAGAGGGGGATTGCCACCGTGGAGGACCTGCTGTACCTCCTGCCGCTGAGATACGATGATAGGCGCCGAATTACGCCTCTCTCTGAGGTGGAAGAAGGCATCGAGACCGTCGTGACGGGTAGAGTCATTCGGGGAGGCCCCGCCTACTACCAACGGAAGGCCGGAAAGGCCTTCGATATCCTCATATCCGACGAAACAGGACGGCTCTTTCTCAAGTGGTTCCAATGGTCCTATGCTCACCTTTCACCGATATGCCGCAAAGATGTGCTTCTTCTGGCGGCAGGCCGGGTAACCCGGTTTGGTCCACACCTGCAGATGATCCACCCCCACATCACGATACTTGATTGCCCCGAAGAGCTCGAACAGCACCGGGGCATTGTTACGGTTTATCCGGAACTCGAGGGCATCAAGCCGGCCGATCTGAGAAAGATTGTCGCCGCCGCGTTGGATTGGGTGCCCGAAGAGACCCTGAGCCTTATTCCGCCCGCTGTGGCAGAGAGGCAAGGCCTGTCGTCCCTTTCCCTGTCTCTTTCGACCATCCACCGGCCCCATGACCCGAAGGACTTGAACGCCCCCGACAAGGGCTCCGTGGAACGGCTAATAATCGAGGAATATTTCCTCTGCCAGTGTGCACTCCTTCTTAGGAAGGCTGGGGAGGACAGGAGGGGCGCCGCTCCTCTGCAGGCGGGCGGCAGGTATTTTCATAGGGTTATGGAAAGGCTTCCCTTCGAGCTCACGGGGGGACAGAAGGCGGTCATCGATGCCATCCGAACGGATATGAAGCGTACGAAGCCGATGAACCGTCTGCTGCAGGGCGACGTGGGGTCCGGCAAGACCATATGCGCCGTTCTTGCATCATGCCTCGCCATCGATGGCGGCTGCCAGGTTGCATTGATGGCCCCGACAGAGATCCTGGCAGAGCAGCACTACCTTGAGATTCACCGCACCTTTGAAGAACTGGGCCTTAAGGTAGCCTTCCTTCGGGGGGATATGGGAAAAGAGGGTCGCCGGATGAAGACCCATGTCGCATCGGGCGAGGCCGCCGTTGTCGTTGGTACCCAGGCGCTTCTGGAGGGGGACGTTCTCTTCGCCAGGTTGGGTCTTGTAATTATCGACGAGCAGCACCGCTTTGGTGTCCTTCAGCGCAAGACCCTTCAAGAGAAGTGGGCCGTGCCCGGCCCCGGGGAACACCTCGCTGCGGCCGCCGGTACGGCGCCCCACGTCCTTGTCATGACGGCCACCCCCATTCCGCGGACGTTGTCCATGGTGATCTACGGCGACCTCGACGTTTCACTCCTCACGGGTATGCCGGCAGGCAGGCGTAAGGTAGCGACGAAGGTTTTCCGGTTCTCCGAAAGGGGGCGCGTATTTGAGAGCGTAGGCAAGGAGCTGGAGCAGGGCCGGCAGGCGTTCGTGGTCTACCCCCTTGTAGACGAATCGGAAACCATGGATCTTTTGGATGCACGCAGGATGGCTGACCACCTGAGCAAAGACCTCTTTCCCGCACATTCCATCGGGCTTCTGCACGGCAAGATGCGCCCCCGGGAGAAAGAGGCACTCATGGCGGACTTCAGAGCGGGGAAGGTGGACCTGCTTGCCTGCACGACCGTCATAGAGGTGGGCATCGACGTACCGAACGCCACCGTCATCGTTATCGAGCACGCTGAGCGCTTTGGGCTCTCACAGCTTCACCAGTTGAGGGGTCGTGTGGGCCGCGGGCCCCATGCGTCGCAATGCCTTCTTGTGGCCGGTGAAGATGCGGGGGATGGAGCCCGGCAGAGGCTCGGCATCCTGGAAAGGACTAACGACGGCTTCGTCATCGCCGAGGAGGACATGAGGCTCCGGGGTCCGGGAGAGATGTTGGGGGTACGGCAATCGGGGCTGCCCGATTTTCGCGTCGGCAACCTGCTCAACGATGGTCACCTGATGGCTCAGGCGAGAAGGATGGCGGCAGAGATGCTCGAAGGCATGGATTTAGAGGAGAAGGAGCGGATTCGACAGAGGGCCGTGGCCCGCTTTGGCGACGGCTTCGGCATCGGCCGTATCGCTTGACCATCCTGGGACTTTCCGCGCTTGTTGACAAGGGGAGGCCTTTCACCACCCGTCGCCACCGGGTGATTGGCAAGGGTTGCAGCCCTACTCGATGCAGACGTCATCGTCCAGCACAAGGCGCCTCCCCCGCATCCGTACGGCAAGCTCTTGCTCGTCAAGGGCGAGAAGGGGACTTATTTCCACCTTTATACCATCGGGCGCCGCGATGCCCGCCCGCCTAAGCCAAGCCTTGTGAAGCTCCACCATGGCCCTTTCGGCTGTTTCCGGCGAATCAGGCCCGTGGCTGTTCTTGATCGGAGAAAACTCTTCCTGCCTGGACGCCTCGACGCAGCAGGTCCGGGTGGCGAGGGGAATGGCGTCAAAGACGAAGGCCTCGAACTTCCAGCCCGTGATCTTCGACGCCCGCAACCTATGATCTATGGCCTCCACCTCTTTGGCGGCACAATGATAGGGCAGGGCAAGGGGCTCGTCGCTGAGATGTTTGAGGAAGGGCAGATGAAAGCAATGAATGGCCGTGTTGCCGGCCCAATAGAGAATCTTTCCTCTATCGTCAACGGCCTCCATCAGCTCTTTTCCCATTTCGCTGTACTCTACGATGGCGTCACGACCATTGCGGCTCACATAAACGCCCACCTTTTCCTCGACGTTTACGCGCCTTACCACCTTGGTAGAAACTTCCGCCCGGGCTAAGGCATGGCGGCCCAGGAAGGGCGGGTCGGCGATCTTCACCAGAGGGTTGTCTACCTGGCAGTAAAAGAGCTCGGTACATCCTCCGTCGAGAAGCTCTTGGAGCAGGCCCGAGCGGCGCAGCGCTTTTATGGAACCACCGTGACCGTCGGGGTTCGTGAAAAAATGCGTCTCGTCTTTGAGGATCAACTGCCCCTGAGGTGTAATGCTCGGCAGGAAGGCCTGGGAAAAGAAGAAGACCGCATCTCTGCCCAGCCCGAAATACTCCCTGTCGCGGAAGTAACAGACCGTGTCGCTCTCGTTTTCCGGGCTCGTCATTATGAGAAGGGGAATCTTCACTCCATAGCGCAGGGAGAGGGCCTTGATCTGTTCTGCAAAGAGCTGAAAGAGCGATTTCCGCTTTACCGGCGAGCAACAGAGACAACCTTTTGGGCCCGAGAAACCAAGGCGCGATCCCTGGCCACCGGCCACGATCAGAACAGCTACCTTTCCCCTGCGAAGAAGAGTTTCGCCTGCCTCACGGACCTCTCCGGAACGGTCATGTGCCCCCGGTTCGGCACCGAGGGTGTGAATCCTGGCCTGTCCTACCGTAGACGGACTCATTTCTTGAGCCTTCTTCCGGTCCATGGATGCTTGGTAGAGCGAGAAGAGGAGATCGAAATCGAGGTTGCCTGCCTGGCCGAGCAACTCTCCGCGCTGTCCCTGATTGAGACGATTAAAGTGATCGACGATCTCTCTCTGACCGTGCCTCTCCATGACAAGTAGGAATTCAGAATCCGTCATGACTGTCCCCCTTGGTTCAACGGCTGCAAATCTCGAAACAGTATACATGGAGAGACAAGACAGTCGCAACTGTCCCATGGGGGGGCGGGCCACCCGAACTCACCTTCACAGACCCTTCGGGCCGGCCACGTTGTCTTTGACTTTTGACGGTGAAAGCCAGTATAATAAGGCACTTTTTGGAGGACGGAACCTTGAGAGACAAACTGTGCGGACAGGTTACAAAGGAAGATATCGGCAAGACGTTGCGTCTTGCCGGTTGGGTATACCGGACGCGAGACCATGGCGGTCTCGTCTTTATTGATTTGCGGGACGTCAGCGGCTTGGTACAGGTGGTGTTCTCCCCCGACATTGCCCCGGATGCCCACGAGAAGGCAGGTGATTTGAAAGTTGAGTACGTTATCTCCATAACAGGAAAGGTAGAGAAACGGCCCGAGGGAACGGAGAACCCCGATCTCCCCACGGGGGCCGTTGAGGTTTACGCAACGACCTTTTCGGTACTCAACGCCTCCAAGCCATTACCATTTCAGTTGGACGACGAGGATACCAACGAGGCCCTGCGGCTGAGATTCCGCTACCTCGATATGCGCCGGCCCCAGGTGCAGAGCATTTTTAAGGCCAGGAGCCTTGCCTATAAGGTTGTGCGGGATTACTATCTCGCCCACGGATTTCACGAGTTCGAAACACCCATTTTCACCAAGAGTACCCCTGAAGGCGCCCGCGACTTTGTCGTTCCCAGCCGCCTCAATCCGGGACTGTTCTATGCGCTGCCCCAGTCACCCCAGCTTTATAAGCAGATTCTCATGGTAGCCGGTTTCGATCGTTACTTTCAGATTGCGCGGTGCTTCCGCGACGAAGACCTTCGGGCCGACCGTCAGCCCGAGTTCACGCAGGTAGACGTGGAGATGAGCTTTGTTGATGTCGACGACGTCATAGCCATGAGCGAGGGCCTCATGAAGGCCCTCTACGAGGCATTGTGCGCTGAGCCCATCGAGATCCCCTTCGCCCGCATGAGCTATGATGAGGCAACGGAAAAATACGGGACCGACAAGCCCGATCTCCGTTTCGACCTGCCCATGGAAGACCTGACCGACCTTTTCAGGGAGACGGAGTTCGGCGTCTTCAGAAGGACCATTGACGAGGGCGGAGCCATCAAGTGTTTAGTTCTGAGGGACAAGACACTCAGCCGGAAGGACCTTGACACGTCGGTTGAGGTGACGAAAGAGATGGGGGGAAGCGGTCTCATCTGGATCAGAAGAGACCAGGAGGGGCTCCAGTCGCCGGTTGTGAAATACTTTAGAGAGGAAGAAAAGTCAGGGCTTATGGGCCGGTTAGGGTTAAAAGCGGGGGACGTCGTTTTTATCGTCGCCGACAATCGCGACCGGGCCAATGAGGTTATGGGAAGGTTTCGGCTCTATCTGGGTCAGAAGTTCGGACTCATCGACGAATCACTCTTCCGGTTCCTCTGGGTTGTCGATTTTCCCCTCTTGGAGTATAGCGAAGAGGAAAAACGTTACGTTGCCAGGCATCACCCCTTTACTGCCCCGAAGGAGCGCATCACCGATGTGACGGGCGACTATGGAGCCATCAAGGCCAAGGCCTATGACCTTGTGCTGAACGGGGTGGAGATTGGCGGTGGAAGCATACGGATCTACCGGACCGACGATCAGATGGAAATGTTTAAGCTTCTCAACATCGGGGAAGAAGAGGCCTCGGAGAAATTTGGCTTCCTACTCGAGGCGCTCGAGCTGGGCGCACCGCCTCATGGCGGGATAGCCTTTGGTTTCGACAGGATATTGATGATGCTTCTGAGGCTCAGTAGTATCCGCGACGTAATCCCCTTCCCCAAGACCCAAAAAGGAGCATGTCTTCTCACCGGCGCACCATCACGGGTAGGACCCAAACAACTCAACGAGCTGAAGATCAGAACCGTCCTTTGAAGTCTCCGAAACGGTGGGTGCAGCGTGAAAAAGAAAACTGGTTTTATATTTAAAAATCCTGTAAAGGCAGGGCGGTTTCCCCTCATTGAGGTGGAACATCCAATGCTTTTTCGCGAGGTCTATCCTTACACGGAAGTCTGCAAGGTCAAGTTTGATCACAAGATCGAACTAATCGACCCGCCCGAGGAGATCTTCATTACCGACACCACCTTTCGGGACGGCCAGCAGTCGAGACCACCCTTTACGGCAACGCAGATTGAAGAGCTCTTCGTTTTCATGCACAGGCTGGGAGGTCCCCACGGTGTCATAAGGCAGTGCGAGTTCTTTATTTACACCGATAAAGATAGAGAAGCCTTGGAGCGCTGCCGCGACAAGGGGTTCAGGTATCCCGAGATTACCGGCTGGATACGGGCCAACAAGGAAGATTTGCGTCTCGCGAAGGAGTTGGGGCTAAAGGAGACAGGCATTCTGACAAGCGCCTCCGACTACCATATCTTTCTCAAGCTCAAGAAGACGCGGGCACAAGCCTTTACAGACTACATAAAGATAGTGGAAAGTGCTATCGAGCACGGCATTACGCCCCGGTGCCACTTTGAGGACATCACAAGGGCTGACATCTACGGATTTTGCGTCCCTTTCGCCCAAGCCCTCATGAGCATCTCCGAGGAGGCGAGAATCCCCGTCAAGATAAGGCTGTGCGATACCCTGGGCCTCGGCATCACCTACCCCGGTGCCGCCATGCCCCGATCCATAGGCAAGATTGTCCGGGCCATGATCGATGATGCCGGTGTCCCTTCGGACTGCCTTGAGTGGCACGGACACAACGACTTTTACAAGGTTGTGATCAATAGCGTCAGTGCTTGGCTCTATGGTTGCGCCTATGTGAACGGAACGCTCCTCGGCATCGGCGAGAGAACGGGCAATGCGCCCATGGAAGCGCTGATCATGGAGTATATCTCGCTGACGGGGGAAGATAAGGGCATCGACACAACGGTCATTACAGAAGTACGGAATTTCTTCGACAAGGCAATCGGCCACCACATACCACGAAACCAGCCCTTTATCGGACTGGATTTCAACGCAACGTCGGCGGGTGTTCACATAGACGGTGTTCTCAAGGACGAGGAGATTTATACCCCTTTCGACACCTCGCGCATACTGAACAGACCCATATCGATCAATATAACAGATAAGTCCGGTCTCGCCGGCATCGCCCACTGGATAAACGCCCACTTCGCCCTCACCGGCAAAGACCGGGTAGAGAAGGTTCACCCCGGCATTGCCAAGATCAACAAATGGATCATCAAGCAGTACGACGACGGGAGGGTGACGTTCATTTCCGACGAGGAGATCGAGCACCTTGTGCGGCGCTATATTCCTGAAATATTCGTCTCCGAGTTCGAGCTGCTGAAGAAACGGGCCTACGACATGGCCGCGCATCTGATAGAGAAGTACATCGAGAACGACGATGTTCGCAGCATGGTCCCGGAGCGGATCGAGTCGGTCCTGAAGCGTGTCGTCAGGGAGTATCCATACGTGCAGTTTGCCTACGCGGTAAACAGCGATGGAATAAAGATTACGAGAAACATTACCCAGGCTTCAGAGAAGGCGAAGTACTACCGGATCGGATTGAACGACGACTTCTCGGACAGAGACTGGTTTATCGAGCCGACAAAGACCGGCAGGATCAATGTGACCGACCTCTATTCATCGAGGATCACGAGCGCCCTGTGTGTGACGGTATCGGGGCCGATCCGCGACGATGACGGCGACATCGTGGGCATCCTCGGTTTCGATATTCGTTTCGAGGATCTTACAAGGGCGGAAGGTTAGCTCGTGGGCAAGACCATAGCCGAAAAGATACTGAGCCGACAGGCCGGTTCTGAACTGAGCCGGGGGCAATATGCCATCGTAGCCGTAGACAGGATTCTTCTCCAGGATGGGACGGCACCCCTCGCCATCCGACGCTTTCGGGAGATGGGGTTTAAGAGGCTTTTTGCCGGGGACAGGGTCAACTTTTTCATAGACCACGCGTCGCCGAGTCCAAGGCCCGCGCTTTCCAATGACCATGCGACAATCAGGGCCTTCGCCGGTGAAATGGGAGCCAGGGTGTACGACGTTGGCTATGGCATCAGCCACCAGGTTATGGCCGAAGAGGTTCTCGTGCCGGGGGAGGTGCTCCTCGGCGCAGATTCCCACACCTGTACGGGGGGAGCCCTTGGCGCCTTTGCCACCGGCATGGGATCCACCGATATAGCTGTTGCGATGGGCCTCGGCAAGACGTGGCTCAGGGTCCCTGAGACCTTTCGCTTCGAGCTTTCAGGGTCTTTCAGGCCAGGTGTCTACCCCAAAGACCTGATTCTCGCCATTATCGGAATGATAACGGCCGATGGCGCCACATACAAGGCCATGGAATTCGGGGGCGAAGCGGTCGCCAAGATGTCAGTGGAAGAAAGAATGACCATTGCCAATATGGCTGTGGAGGCTGGCGCCAAGTGTGGGCTCTTTCCGTCCGACGAGAAGACGGGGGCATACCTTAAGGCAAAGGGAAGGGAAGGTGACTTCGTGGCCATTGCCGCCGACAGCGACGCCTCCTATGAGCGCGTGATAGAAATCGATCTCGCCCGTCTAGCGCCCACACTGAGCCTCCCGCACACCGTCGATAACGTGGGTACCATGGATGACGCCAATCTTCGCGGCACCACGGTGCATCAGGTTTTCATCGGCTCCTGCACGAATGGAAGGATCGCAGATTTCAGGGTTGCGGCGAGAATACTGCGGGGGAAACGGGTGGCCCACGGCGTCCGGCTCATCATCGGGCCCGCTTCGAGGGCAATCTACCGCCAGGCTGCAGAGGAGGGGTTGATCACCGCATTCTTAGATGCGGGTGCCGTCGTTATGCCTCCGGGATGCGGACCCTGTATTGGGCTCCACCTCGGCGTTCTGGCAGACGGAGAGGTATGCCTCTCTACATCAAACCGCAACTTTCTGGGAAGAATGGGCAACGCAAAGGCTGACATCATCCTGGCCTCACCGGCCCTTGCGGCCGCCACGGCGTTAGAAGGAAGACTGAGCGATCCGCGAGAGGTGATCGATGATTCTGAAGGGTAAGGCCTGGAGGTTCGGCGACAACATCTCCACCGACCACATTACCCCCGGCCGCTTCTACGATCTCCGTTCCAATTTGGAGGAGCTGAAAGACCATATCTTTGCCGACATAGCCCCGGGTTTCTCAGAAAAGGTGTCTAAGGGTGACATGATCGTAGGGGGCCAGAACTTTGGTCTCGGTTCCAGCAGGGAGCATGCGCCCCTTATTATCAAGATGGCCGGCATCGACGCTATAATAGCCACCTCTTTCGCCAGGATATTTTACCGCAATGCCATCAACGTGGGCCTCCTGGCCATCATTGCCGACATCGCCGGAATACAGGAGGGGGACCAGCTTCAGGTAAACGTCGATGAGGGCCTCCTTATCGATCTGACGACGGGGCAGGAGAAGCGGTTCTCAACTCTTCCGCCCATCATGAGGGCTATTCTTGCAGAAGGCGGCCTGGATCGTTACATAAGGAAATACGGGGAGCTGAAGATTTGACCACGATTGTTGAGATACCCTACATAGAAGGCGATGGGACGGCAGACGACATCTGGGCTGCCTCCAGGGAGGTCCTCGAAGAGGCAGTTCTTAAGGGATCCAAGGGCGGAGAGGAGGTGCGCTGGATATCCTTGAAGGCGGGCATCAAGGCACTGGAGGGGCAGGGTACGCTCCTACCGGCAGAGACGGTCAATGAAGTCAAGAAACGTAAGGTAGCCATCAAAGGACCCCTGACCACCCCTGTCGGCGGAGGCTTTCGGAGTGTCAATGTCCACCTTCGGCAGGTCTTCGACCTCTACGTCTGCCTAAGACCCATCCGTTATTTTCCTGGGTTGCCGAGCCCCCTCAAGGACCCTGCAGGCATCGACCTCATCATACTGAGGGAGAACACGGAGGATCTGTACAAGGGCATAGAATGGAGGGAAGGGTCCGATGAGGCGGCGAAGGTTCTTCGTTTCCTCCGGGATGCAATGAATATCTGCCTTCCCGACGACAGCGGCATCGGCGTCAAGCCCATGAGCAGAAGCGGTACGGGCCGGTTCGTCAAGTGGGCCATCAACTATTGCGACGCTCAAAAGCGTAGGATGTTGACCGTCGTTCACAAAGGTAACATCATGAAATACACGGAAGGGGCATTCCGGGAGTGGGCATACGACATAGCATCGCGGTACCCTGACCGCATATCGCCGGAGAAGGCTGCGGGCAAGGTTTTTATCAATGACCGCATCGCCGACAACATGTTTATGCAGGTCATCCTGAAACCCAGAGAGTACGACGTGCTCCTCTGTCCGAACCTGAACGGCGACTACCTTTCCGATGCTTGCGCCGCACTCGTCGGCGGGCTCGGCGTAGCGCCCGGTGCCAATATCGGCGATGAGGTGGCCATTTTTGAGCCCACCCACGGGAGTGCACCCAAGTATGCGGGACTGGACGTGGTCAACCCTCTATCCTTTCTGCTCTCGGGCGCCATGATGTTCGACCACCTCGGCATGACGGAGGCTTCCAAGCTCATCAGGCGGGGCGTAGAGGAGACGGTGGCGGACGGAATCGTGACCTACGATTTGGCGCGTCAGATGGAGGGGGTTTCACCGGTCAAGTGCTCCGTCTTCGGGCAGGAAGTTCTAAAAAGGATTGTGAACAATGATTGAAGACATAAAAGGTAGCATCGACACGCTGTTCGCGAGGCTCGGCGCCCTTCGAGGTTATCTTTGACCTCGCCTCTTTAAACCAACAGCTACAGCGCATTGACGAAGAAATAGCCAAGAAGGATTTTTGGGACGAGCAGGACAAGGCGCAGTCGTCGCTTAGGGAGAGGGCGCGGATCCAGCAGGAGATTGCCGCATGGGGGGCAAAGGAAAGGGAGCTTGAGGAAATCCTCATCCTGAACGATTTTCTGAAGGAAACGGAAGACCCCGGGGACCGCGAGGAGCTGGAAAGGCGCATCGAGGCACTCAGCGCCGCCCTCAACCAATATGAGATCGAGCGGATGCTCGGCGGGGAGAACGACCGCGACAACGCCATCATCTATATCAATGCAGGCGCCGGCGGAACGGAGGCCCAGGACTGGGCAGAAATGCTCCTCAGGATGTACGCCCGGTGGGCGGAGCGTAAGGGCTTTGAAACCCAGATAGTGGACATTCTCCCTGGAGAGGAGGCCGGCATCAAGAACGTCACCTTCATCGTCAAGGGGCAATACGCCTTTGGGTATCTGAAGTGTGAATCGGGCATACACAGGCTCGTCAGGGTATCTCCCTTCGACTCCAACAACCGCCGGCACACATCCTTTGCGTCCGTCTATGCCTATCCGGAGGTTTCCGACGAGATTCAGGTCGATATTCGCGATGAGGACTTGAGGGTCGACACCTTTAGGTCCAGTGGCCCGGGCGGCCAACACGTCAACCGAACAGAATCGGCCATTCGCATCACCCATCTCCCCTCGGGCATCGTCGTCCAGTGCCAGAACGAGCGGTCTCAACACAAGAACCGCGCCATAGCCATGGCCATTTTGCGTTCGCGCCTCTATGGCCTGGAGCGGCAGAAGCAGGAAGAAAAGCTCGACGCCATCAATAAGGAAAAGAAGGACATTGCCTGGGGCAGCCAGATACGCTCTTACGTGCTCCACCCCTACAGATTGGTAAAGGATCACAGGACAAAAGTTGAGGAGCACAACGCCGATGCCGTACTCGACGGAGACATTGACGAGTTCATCAAGGCCTGGCTTTTGCACTTGACTTTTCAACAGAAAAACGATAATTAAAGCGATATGGAGCTCTTTTCTATGGAAATTTTTGACGACAAAAAGATTGACGAACTTGAAGCGAAGATTGATGGAATACTGGCCAATTTTCTTGGCGTAAAGGATGAAAACGGCAGGCTTCAGGAAAAGCTCAAGGGACTGGAAGACGAGAACAGGGAGTTGAAGGAAAGAATGGCTTCCATGAACGGAGAGCGAGACAAAGTGCTGAACAAGGTGAAGAAGATCCTCGAGAAGATCGAAAAGGTCGAGGTGTAAAAGAGATACGTGACCAAAAAGGTCGAAGTCACCATCATCAACCAGCCCTTTACGTTTATTGGTGAAGACGAGGAACGGATCAGGAGGGTTGCCGGACTGGTTGACGAAAGGATCAGACAGGCAACCAAAACATATGGTATAGTTAATACCATGAACGCAGTGATCATGGCCATGATGGTACTTGCTGATGAGCATCTGGAGACCCGGGATCAGGCAAAGGACTTCGAGGGCAGGGCGCTGCGACTTTTTAAAAAGGTGGAGAGTATTGAAGTTCCCTGCGGTGCTCGTGATAAATGGTAAGCTTAGAGCCAACACCTATGTATTGGGAGCCTTTTATCGTGCCAGTGTGCATACCCGCCCTTGCGGCGAGCAGCCTGAGGCAACACAAAGGCACCCACTTTGCTCTAACGGTTCAAGACCTACCGTTTACACGGCATCTGCGGGGCTTCTTAATATAGAGGGGTAGCTGTTGAGGAAAATGAAGTCGAGGAAATATTTCTCCACTTTGAGGTGGATTGGATATAGAGACCATAACATCGGGATCCCAATAAAGAGCCACTCATTCTCCTCACCATTCTAACCCCTTGCCAAGCGAAGGGGGCATTTTGAATATACTTCTGTTTATCATAGCCTGTATTGTTGCCTTCGGGATGGGTGTGGTCTTTTCTGTTCTGGTCCAGAAAAAGAAACTGGGCGAATACGAGAAGATCGGAAAGAAGATCCTGGAGGACGCCAAGAAAGAAGCCGACGTGGTTATTCGGGAGGCGTCCATTCAGGCAAAAGACCTCGCGATTCAGGGCAAGAATGAGCTGGATCAGGAGATAAAGGCACGGAGGCAGGAGCTCCAGAATACGGAGCGCAGGCTTTCGCAGAAGGAATCCTCCCTCGACAAAAAGATGGACTCTCTGGAGAAAAAGGAGGACGAGCTTGCCGGAAAAGACCGCGAACTGGGGAAAAGGCGACAAGCCCTCGACGACAAGGTAGCAGAATATGACCAGATGCTCGTAAAGGCCCGGGAGAAGTTGGAGACCATTTCCGGCTTCACGGCGGAAGATGCTAAGAAGATGTTGATGCAGGCCATGGAGGATGAGGCACGGTACGAGGCCACGAAACTGGCCCGCCGCATCGAGGAAGAAGTTAAGGAGAAGGCCGATAAGAAGGCCAAAGAGATTATCGCCCTCGCCATACAGAGATATGCCGGTGACTACGTGGGCGAAGACACCGTTTCCGTCGTTGCACTTCCCAACGAGGAAATGAAGGGCAGAATTATCGGACGGGAAGGGCGCAACATTAGAGCCCTTGAGGCCGCAACGGGTGTCGACATCATCATTGACGACACGCCGGAGGCCGTCATACTCTCGTGCTTCAATCCCATTAGGCGGGAAGTTGCGCGACTGTCGCTGGAGAGGCTTATCAGTGACGGCAGGATACACCCGGCCCGGATCGAAGAGATCGTTTCGAAGGTGGCCGAAGAAACGGAGCAGAAGATCAAAGAGGCCGGGGAGCAGGCCATCTTTGATCTTGGCGTTCACAATGTCCACCCTGAACTGGTAAAACTCCTGGGGCGACTCAAATTCCGCAGCAGCTATGCTCAGAACATCTATCAGCATTCCATCGAGGTCGCCTTTATCTGCGGCGTCATCGCATCGGAACTGAAGGTACACATAAAGGAGGCGCGCAGGGCAGGCCTCCTCCACGACATAGGCAAGGCCGTGGACCACGAGATTGAAGGTTCGCATGCCTTCATCGGTGCCGACCTGGCCAAGAAGTATGGGGAAAACGAGGAGATAGTACACGCGATTCTTGCACACCACGAAGATGTGCCGGCCTCCAGCCTTCTTGATGTCATCGTGCAGGCTGCCGACGCCCTGTCGGGCGCCCGCCCCGGGGCCAGGCGCGAGATGCTCGAGACCTACGTGAAACGCCTCGAGGAACTGGAGAAGATTGCCAACAGCTTTACCGGCGTCGAGAAATCCTACGCCATCCAGGCCGGCCGGGAAGTGAGAATTGCCGTAAACAGTGAAAAAATGGGTGATGACCAGATATTTCTTCTCTCCAAAGACATCGCACGAAAGATAGAATCGGATCTGTCCTATCCGGGTCAGATCAAGGTTATCGTCATTCGCGAAACAAGGGCTGTGGAATATGCCAAATAGCATACGAGTGCTTTTCCTGGGCGACGTCATAGGCAAGCCCGGCAGGAAAGCGGTGGAAAACTACATAAAAAACGTCAACACAGACTTCAAGGTGATCAACGGTGAAAATCTTGCCGGGGGTATCGGCATTACGCCGTCTGTGGCCATGGAGCTTCTCGATGCGGGTGTCGACGTCATAACGACGGGCAACCATGTGTGGAAGAAGAAGGAGATGATTCCCTTCGTCATGATGGAAAACAGGGTTTTGAGGCCCCTCAACTACCCGGCGGGCACACCGGGGTTCGGCAGTGTAACGGTGGAAAAGAACGGGGCCGAGCTCACGGTGGTCAATATCGAGGGGCGTATCTTCATGAATGCCCTCGACTGTCCCTTTCGCGCCATGGACACCGTCTTGGATGGTGTCGAGCGAAGAGGGCCCATTATTGTCGATTTTCATGCCGAAGCAACGTCGGAGAAGGTTGCCATGGGTTGGTACCTCGATGGCAGGGTGTCGGCCCTCATGGGCACCCATACCCATGTGCAGACGGCCGACGAACGGGTCCTTCCAAAGGGATCGGGGTATATTACCGATGTGGGGATGACGGGCCCCGCCGATTCCATCATCGGCATGGAGAGGGAAAGCGTTTTGGAAAAATTCTTGACGCAGATTCCCCGGAAATTTGAGGTCAGCAAGGACAACGTCGAGGTCCAGGGGGTTTTGTTGACCATCGACAGGGATACAGGCGTCTGTCTTTCCATAGAGCGAGTCAAGGAGAGCGCCGGCTGATCGGGCGGCGCCGCGCAAAACAATCAGGGTGAACATATGGGGAGCTCCGTAGAAGAACAGCTTGAAGTCATCCAGCGGGGGGCCGTAGACGTCATCAGCGGACCCGAACTGAGGGCAAAGTTGACCAGGTCCGCGGCGGAGGGGAGGCCCCTGCGCGTCAAGCTCGGCCTCGACCCGACGGCGCCCGATCTCCATCTGGGACATACGGTTGTGCTGCAGAAGCTAAAGCAATTTCAAGAGCTTGGCCACGTAGCCATCTTTCTCATCGGTGATTTCACCGGCATGATCGGCGACCCCACGGGTCGCATAGAAACGAGGCCGGCGTTGACGAAAGAGGAGCTCCTGGTAAACGCCGAAACGTATAAGGCACAGGTCTTCAAGATTCTCGATCCCGAGAAAACAGAGGTGCGCTTCAACAGCGAATGGTTCGAGGCCATGAACGCCGCCGACATGATCCGCCTTTGCGCCCAGTATACCATGGCCCGCATGATGGAACGTGAGGACTTTCGGAACCGGTACCAGAACAACCTGCCCATCAGCATCCACGAGTTCCTCTACCCCCTTGTGCAGGGTTACGACTCTGTCGCTCTCAGGGCTGACGTTGAGTTGGGAGGGCATGACCAGATATTCAACCTCTTTGTGGGCCGGGAGATTCAGAGGGCCTACGGTCAGGAATCGCAGTGCATTGTTACCGTCCCCCTGCTCGAGGGCACCGACGGCGTCAGCAAGATGAGCAAGAGCTACGGGAACTACGTCGGCATCGACGAGGAGCCTGATGTCATGTTCGGCAAGCTCATGTCCATCTCCGACCAACTCATGGTGAAGTACTACGAGCTCTTGAGCGATATCTCCAACGAACAGCTAAGGACACTAAAGGAAGGCATGGCATCCGGGTCCGTCAACCCCCGTGACGCAAAGGTAGCCTTCGCAAAGGAGATGATCGCCCGCTTTCATAGCGTTGCGGCCGCTCAGGATGCCCACGACAATTTTGACAGGACCTTCAGGGACAAAGAGATCCCCGATGACATCGAGGTCTCGACCCTAAAGAGGGATAGGGTAGACAAGTGGCTTCCCAGGCTCCTCGCCGGCCTCGGCTTGGTCCCTTCGACGTCTGAGGGGAGACGGATGATCCAGCAGGGCGGTGTCTACATAGACGGGCAGAAGGTCTCTTCCGACGAGATCGACGTCTCCGGCCTTAGCGAATTCGTCATAAAAGTGGGCAAACGGAAGTTCAGAAAGGTGGTTCTCGAATAATACATGTCAACGGCATGGGCAATCGCCATCGCGAACAATGCGTTGGTTTGCCGGCAAACCGGATGGGGATGGGTGATCGCAGCGTCCTGTCGTGCCCCCGTCGGCAAGCTCACGGACGCCGTTAGGCTATTCCCGCCCGATGTCATTGCGAGCCCGAAACTCGACCAGACTACCAAGGGAGTCTCCCGCAAGCTGGCCGAGTATACAGCTTTGGCCTCGTTACAACATCTCTACTTTGCGCGACGGACTAATCATCCAGCCCCCAGTGGGCTGGCATCTGCTTATCAGATATCCACTTGTAGACCGTATCTCGCTTGATGCCGAGATAGGCCGCGATCTCATCTACGGAAAGCCATCGATCTTCCATCACTGACTCCAGTCACTTGACTGTCCGCCATTAGGCTCAGGGCCACGTCCCGTGCGAAACTATCTTGGTCTTTCGGTGGATCCAGAATACCCGAACCGGAATAGCCCCCTTATGTCTCCCTCCGACCCGATCACGGCGAGCTGACCTACATTATACGAAACTGGATTTGAGTGTCAAAGCGTTCATTATATCTCGTTGGGGCTGGGCCAAGAAATGTACCGTCAGGGGCTGGAAGACGCAGACCTGAAAAAATGAAGTTGCACGAAATGGTGTCAACCGGGTTTGATAGAGCAGCGGCAGCCTCTCCAGCACATGCGAAAAGGCGCTTACGTATTGTAAGCGCCCTCTATCAAATTTGGCTCCCCGGCGCCAACTATGCTCGAACGAGCATGCCAAAGCTTACTATACCATACAATCCGGCATTGTTCGAGCGTTTAAGAAAGGCATCAAGGAGGGCTTCTCGCCGGAAGTCCTGAAGGTGCTATAATTCCCTTAATGCCTTATGAGACAGTTCTTGTTGAGTCTGCCGACAGCCTCTTCAAAGTAGGGGCTTGCGCCTATCAGGAGCCGGCGGCTGAGACGGTTTTTGTGGATTCTGAGACGACCGGCTTGGACCCGCTCTCTGACCGGCTAATCCTTCTTCAGATTCTGGCGAGGGATACTGTCTTTGTCATTAACATTGCGAAGATAGGGGATTATGCCTCCAATCCTACCGCTTATGAGCCTCTTCTCAAAATTCTTGAGGACAAAGCCATACGCAAGGTTGGGCACAACCTGAAGTTTGACGTCAAGTTCCTTGACAGGTTCTTCCATCCGCGAAAAATTCAGTACAGACGCCTCTTTGACACCTACCTTGCTGAAGAGCTTTTAACTGCGGGCAAGCCTGCGCCGGGCGGCAGCGCGTTGGAAGACCTTGCGAGGAAGTATGCGGGCGAGGAGATGGACAAGTCTGCCCAGACCAGCTTTACAGGGGCAGAGCTGACGCAGGAGCAGGTTGATTATGCGGCTAATGACGTTAAGGTCTTGCCGCCTATCCTCAAAGAACAGCTTCGCACGCTCACAGACGAAGGGCTCGTCGATGTGGCCCGACTGGAATTTTCCATTATCCCTTCTGTTGCGGGCATAGAACTTTCAGGCATTAGACTGGACCTTCAGAGGCTTCAGGCTCTCAAGGCGAAGTATGAGCAGAAGCTCGTAGAGGTCGAGGCAGAGCTTAACCTTATTGTCCATACTCTTGATTTGCAGAAGCAGATGACCCTCATCGGCATGGGCGTGAACTACTCGTCGCCGAAGCAGATGAAGGATGTCCTTTTGCGCATGGGGTTTGATGTGGCTGACACAAGCACTGAAACCCTTGAAAGGATTGACCACCCGTTCGCAAGGGACCTTCTTGAGTATAGGGGGATTTCTAAGCTCTTGTCGTCTTTTATCGAGAGCTTGCCAAAGCATGTCCACCAGAGCACCGGCCGTGTCCATGCTGAGTTTTTCCAGTTAGGCGCCGGCAGCGGAAGGTTTTCCTGCCGAGAGCCGAATCTCCAGCAAATTCCGAGGGAGCAGGAGTGGCGCGACCTCTTCGTCGCCGAAGATGGACATAAGCTTGTCACGGCGGATTACTCGCAGATTGAGTTGCGGATACTTGCTGAGTATTCCCGCGACCCTGTCTTCCTTGAGGCTTACAGGAAGGGCGAAGACCTTCATGCCAAGACAGCTTCTGCCATATTTGGCGTCCTGCCAGGTGAAGTTTCCAAGGAGCAGCGCGACGTTGCCAAGACGATTAATTTTGGACTTTGCTACGGCATGGGGCCTATGGGGCTTGCGGTGCGCCTGCACATCCCAGAGGACAAGGCCAAGGGCTTCATAGATGCCTACTTTAGGCAGTATCCGGGGGTCAGGCGCTGTCTTCAGGAGCTTGGGAGGCTTGCCGTGCAGCGGCTATACGCCGAAACCCTATCAGGGAGAAGGCGCTACTTCACGTTTGACGACGGGCAGGACAGGCAGGATGCTAAGGTCTTGCGGGCAATCGAGAGGAAGGGGCAAAATACGCCCATACAGGGAACCTGCGGGGACATCATCAAGAAAGCTCTCAAGTACCTTGCGGCGGACCTTAGGCCATACGATTGCAGGATTGTTAATGTTGTCCATGATGAGATTGTAGCTGAGGTCAAAGAGGAGCAGGTAGAGCTGGTAAAGCCCATCATCGAAAAAGACATGATACGAGCAGCCAAAGACTTTCTAAAGCTGATTCCTGTAGAGGTCGACGTCTCTGTGTGCAATGAATGGAAGAAGTAGAAGAAATATTACCTATAAGAGAAAGAAGAAGAAAGAAAAAGGTTCCTCAAGTCACCTACCCCCACCCCCCATTTGATAAAAAATAGAACCCATAAGGCACGAGGCAAGTCTTTGTAAACTCCGTAAAATCTATAAAGTCTGTACACTTTCTCAGGTCCATCAAGCCTGTAAAACCCATAAAATCCCCCTGATTAGAACCTTACATACGGCGCACCCCATGCGCATCGAACCTTAAGTTCGAATCGGAAGGAAACCTTTATATACTTGGCAGTGTATTTTCTTGGTTATGATTAAAAAGGGGGCAGATATTCATGACTACGATAGGCGTATCCTTCTCTCTGTTAAGAGGTTGAATAATTCCGACCGGATTTCGCCTGCAAATAGGAAGGCTATTTTGCGCTTCATTGAGGATTGCAAGGCTAGGACTATCAGCAAGGCAAGAATTGACTTCTACCTGAATCGCCTGTCTCGGCTTGCGGAGTGGTGCGATAAGCCTTTTGACGCCTTGACTAAAGATGATGTTAAAAAGCTTGTCTCTGTCATTAATACTCAGGATTATACTGACAGGACAAAGATAGACTACAAACTTTCCCTAAAATCTTTTGTAAAGTTCCTGAAGGGTATTGATGAGAAAGGGGTATATCCCGAAGAAGTCCGCTGGATTTCCTTGAGCCTTGGGCACCACGGCAATAAGCTGCCTGAAGACCTTCTGACCCAGCAGGAGGTGGAGGCCATGATTGGCGCGGCTGAGCACTCGCGCGACAAGGCACTTATTGCCATGCTGTATGAGACCGGTTGCAGAATTGGCGAGCTTGCCTCCTTGAAGATTAAGAACGTGACGTTCGACAACTATGGTGCCGTAATTGTTGTGACAGGCAAGACTGGAATGCGCCGCGTCAGGATGATTTGCTATGTTTCCTATGTTTCCAACTGGCTTGGCATCCACCCCGACAGGCAGGACCCTGAATCGCCCCTGTGGGTAGTCATAGGCACCACAAAGGGCATTGCCAAGAAAAAGAACCCCAAGGGACACAAATTCAACTGGTCTTACTCCATGAAATACAAGACTATAACCGCAGCTCTGGAACGAGCCGCAAAAAAAGCAGGGATTACCAAGCCGATAAATCCTCATCATTTCAGGCACTCTAGGGCAACACAGCTCGCGTCTTCCCTTACCGAGGCGCAGCTTAAAGAGATGTTCGGCTGGACCCAGAGTTCAGCGATGGCTTCTGTTTACGTTCACATGAGCGGGAGGGACGTTGATGATGCGCTCTTGAAGGCTTACGGGCTTAAAGAGAAGGCTCCGGAGCAAGACACCGAGAAGCCGTCACGCTGCCCCCGCTGCTCTGACATTAACCCGCCTAATTTCAAATTCTGCGGAAAATGCGGCATGGCCCTGGACCTGAAAGCCGTCGTTGAGAAAGAAGAGAAGATGAAAACGGCCTTTTCCTTCATGGACGACTCGATGGACGGCGAACAACTGGACAAGAAGCTTGAAGAATGGGTCAACAAAAAGGTGGAAGCCGCGCTGAAGGAGAGGATGAAGAAAGTCTGAAGCTCGTGTTGATTAACCTCTTGATAAT
>CAZYVU010000026.1:0-3034 GCA_964651435.1 uncultured Pseudomonadota bacterium | reverse complement strand
TCATCGGCATCAGGAGCTTGGGCTTTGCGGTATTCGTCATTTTTCCAGTAAATAGTTCTTTAGTTTCTTATTCGGCGGGATGGGGGAATACATGGCTGGAGCATATACTCATCTTTTACTTTGTGACATCTGTAAGACCAAGCGCGGCGCTCTGGGAAGGGAGTTGTGGCAGCTTTTGAACAGGCATTATAGGTTTCTGCTTCTCGGCTCTGTGAGCCCTGATTTGCCTTATTTGAGTGTCAATACTGGCTCTGTCAAATGGGCGGATGTTATGCATTATGAAAAGACCAGCAGCACGTTTGAGGCAGGTTTCGCCGCTCTGAAGAATTCGTGGCACGCCAAGACAGAGCCGGATGAGGTTAAGCTGGCTTGGCTGCTGGGCTATGTTTCCCATATGGTCGCCGATGCTACTGTTCACCCAGTCGTGCAGGCTACTGTAGGCGATTATGAGCACCACCAAGGCGAGCATCGCGACTGCGAGATGACGCAGGATTCAATAATATTTAACATCAAGAAGGACGGGGCTGATATCCGATATGCCGAGTTTGCAGACATGGTTCACTTCTGTAAAGACTCCGTACATTTCGAGGAGCTTGTGAGCTTCTGGAAGGGACTTATAATGGCTAATTACGCATACAAGCGGGAGGAGCCCCACCCTGCGCTCTGGTTCACGACCTATTCCGCCGCCATTGATGCAGCTGATGCTAATTCCGCATTTGTGGGCTTGTTTAGGCATGTGGGCCTCGGGGAGAGCTATTTCTATAGGACAGCTGCCGAGATAAGAAGTGATTTCGCTGAGCAGTACAAGAATTATTTCTTAAACTTCCGTCTTCCTGACAATACTTATGTGAACTTTGAGGCAGTCTTTCAGAAAGCTGTTGGCAATATAGCTGATGCGTGGAAAGCCATCTACACCGGTTTGGCTCCTGGTGCTGCTCCGGTCAGTGTTGTAAAGGCTTGGAACCTTGATACCGGTGCCGACATGCAGTCGCCTGGCAACCCAGTAACTTATTGGGTGTGATTATGAGAAAACATATAGGCTCTTTTGTTGTTCTTTTTGTTCTTTTTGCCCTAATCGCAGGCTGTGCCACTATTGGCGAAGTTGATAGGGATGATTATGGATTGCTGGGTTCAGCGGCTACGTCCTGCGCTTCGGCGGCGATAGGCGTTTACGGGGATGTTATCCCTGGTGACCTTACGAGTGAGAAGCTCCTGTCGGTTTGTAAGAATCAGATTCCGCCAAACTACTTTGCGGCCCTTGCGAAGTACCCGTCTGACGTGAAGCCTAAGGGCTCCTACTATCTTCTGCTCATTTATGACCTTGATAAGAAAGGCCTAATTATGTTCCATTACAGCTGCTCACCGCAGCCCGGCAGGGTCTTGGCCAATCCGGGAAAGTACGACGTGAGTAATATCGAGCTGTACGACAGTTGCAAGGGCAATAAGTGGTAAGTCCTGATATGTAGCCTCTCCGTCTCCTCCTTCATAGCATTATCATCTTTCTCACCTCTTCTTCGGGCAGCATGTATTTGTAGGCCGCTTTCCTTATTGCGATATCTAATTTGTCGTTTATGAGCCTGACCCATGCTGGCACGCTTTCGCTGTTGCGTGCTGTTCCGGTTGTGGGTTGGTGTTGTTCGGGTTGCATGTTTTGTAAACTGGGGCGGGGGTGCCTCTTTTTTTTATTGGTTGAATCGGTATTGGTATATTTGGCTTAGTAGGCTGCTGTCATACAGGGGTTCTATGCGGTTTGGGTTGCCGCTTTTCTGCCTTGTTGCTATGATGGTTATGAGGCCTGCGCTTTGGAGGTAGCTTATCTGGTTGTAGAAGTGCTGGTAGGTGTATGGCTTTGTGTTCTTTTCTTGGCATATTATGCAGTAGGTGGCGTATACGGACTTGACGAGCTTGTCGTGGCTTTTCTGGACTGCTGTGAGGATTAGGATGGTCTCGTCTGTCTGGTTTGCGAGCAGCTCTGTGAGGATGTCGAGCTTGGCTTTAGTGAAGCTTGTGGTGATGTCTTCGTATTTTTCGGCTATGAGGTATTGGAGGGCTTTTATGGCTATTCTTGCGTCGCCGTTGCTCTCTTCTTTGGTGAGCTTTGCTATTTTTGCGATGTCCTGCCGGCTGATGTCCTTTAGGAGGCCTTCTTCGCACCTGTGCTGGAGTATTTGGGAGAGCTCTAGGGCGTCGTAGTTTCGGAAGTGGAGCCTTTCGAGCTGTAGGCTTGACTTGGTGGGCTCGTCGAGCCTTTTGTAGAAGGCGGGGCTGTTGCTGAGCATGATTATCATGTATTTCTTTTCCGCCCTGCTGAGGTAGTAGAGGATGTCTGTTGTCTTGTCTGCCCTGCTTGCGAGGTCTATTTCGTCAAGGATTATTATCAGGCGGTCATGCGCTTTTAGCAGGCCGTGGTAGAGTTCGGGCGCGCCGAGGCCTTTTGCGTCTATGCCGAGGATGTTTGCGAGGATTTTGAATGATGTGTTGTGGTATCGGCAGTTTACGAATTTTATGGGTATGGTGATGCTTTCTGTGAGCGGCTTGCAGGCTGCGAGGTATTTTGCGAGGAGTGTCTTGCCTGTGCCTTTTGCGCCGTGGATGAACATGTTGTTTGGGGTGCCTAATGTTTGGAAGCTTAGGATGTTTTCGATGATGGCTTTGGCTTCTTCCCTTATGAGGATTTTTTCGGGTATGTGGTTGAAGTCGAATATTTCGTTGTTCTTCACTGTCTTGCTTATTTTTTTCTGGCGCTCTGTGGCTTCCTGTATGAACTGGCTTAGGCTTTCCATAAGCTCTCCTGGGCTGTTTGCCAGCGTGTCCTTCTGCATATTTCTAAGAGGGGGCAGTTTTTGGCTGTGCAGCTTATGGTGTAGTCTGTGCCAAGGATGCAGTGGCTTTTCCTTGCTTGCGGTTCTTGAGTGCTTGTGCCTTGCGCCATGGCTGTGCCCTTTTCAGGAGAGGATGATTCTCCGTATCGTCTCGCCTCTCTGCGTGAGCCTGTAATACTTTTTTCCTTTAATGCTGTAGCTCTCAACCAGCT
>CAZYVU010000025.1:0-42282 GCA_964651435.1 uncultured Pseudomonadota bacterium | reverse complement strand
GGACGTAGCTGCCATTGCTGAAGGGTTTGCGGTAATCGCCGGAGAGATTTTTGTCGCCGTCGTCCTGGAGCATCTTGTAGTCGAAACCGAAGGTGATCGTGTTATAGGGCACCTGGTGCCGGTACGAACCATCGAAGCCGTAGGAGCGGTCGTCATAAAATTCCTTGTGGAAGACCCGTTTCATTGCATACCGTGTGTTCCAGGCCTCCCGGTCCGCATGGTTCTGCCACCACCGCACAGAGGCCATCCCCTTTTCGCCCACCGTCTGGTCGTAGGCGATGGAATAATTGAAACGCTCCCTTTTCCACCAGCTTCCGGGCTCGGCGTAGGCGCCCATGCCTCCGTACATATACTCTCCGTCCGTGGCGGGGTACCGGCTGTTTCTCGAAACGTCGTAGAAGGGCGAATCGAAGTTATTGTTCAAGCGGTTGTTGACGATGAAGCCCTTCTTGAGATCGACGTACTGGCCGTCGCCTGTAAGTCTTCCGCCCCAGGGGAAACTGTAACCCAGGTGAAGGTTGACGTTCTTGAGCCAATAGTCGCCGTTCCAAAGGTAGCCGTTGCTCTCGGCGTAGCTGCCGCTTATGGAGTATTCGAAGGCCCCCGGCTTCCAGCCGTGGTAAAAGTCGACATTGTTGCTGTTAAAGCTTGCAGCAGAGGCCTGCACCTCCAGAACGGGCCTTAGAGTGGGCTTTTTCGTCACCAGGTTGATGACGCCGCCCAGCGTGTTGCCCCATCGGGGGTCGGAGACGCCGTAGACGACCTCTATGTTCTCGACGTTGCTCAAGGGAATCTGCGTCCAATCGACGAAGTATCCGCCTGCCGTTCCCGGCGTGTTCAGCGGCCTGCCGTCGACGCTGACGATGATACGACTGGCACCGAAGCCGCGTATCCTGATGGACTGATCGTCCATGGCCGCTCCTACCTCCTGGGGCCGCTGGACGTCAATGCCCGGTTGCCTTTTTAGAGCGGAATCAAGCGTGGAACCGATACCCTGGAGGAGGGCCTCCGGGACGATGACGGTCATGTTGGGCTGATCGACGTCGTCTTTCAGGGTCGTGCCTGTGACAAGGATTGGGTCGAGTTCCACGGGGGTGGGCGGGCTTTCCGGCTCTTCAGCCCAGGCCGGGAAAGAGAGGAGTGCCGCAAAGAAGAGGAGAAGAACGGGTCGAAGGAAAGGCATAGGGTGATCTCCTTGTTAGGGAATGTATGGCCGGCCCCTGTCCCGGCGGTCTAATCGGGCCATGTTGACAAGGGCGAGATCTCTGTCGATATAGTGCGCCCCCGTCGCCTGCAGGCTGTCTAAGCCCTCAGGGTTCAGGGGGGCCCAAGGAAACCAACGGTGTCTGAAGCGAAGGTGGTCGGCGGCTTCTCGGCGGCTGTGGTAAACGAAGGAGCTCTCAACCCGGTGCGAAGCGACAAGCCCCAGCCCGTACTCCGTGCCTTGGATTTTGGCAAGGGACGGATGTTTTGGCCCCTCCCATACGAGAAAGGCGTGTCTCGGCCGGGCCATTAGAAGGCTTTGGAGCGCGGCGTCTATGCCAAGGGACGTGAGGTGCAGGCTGTTGGATGCGATGACGAGGTCCCAGCCATCATAGTCCGACGGGCAAACGTCCTCCCATCTCCGGGGGTCGACGGTTATTCGGTTGAAGCCGACCGCGCGGGTACGGGCCTCGAAGAGGCGCTGCATGGCGCGGCACGGCTCTAGAAGAGTGACGTGGCATCCCATGTCGGCCAGAGGCCTGGAGAGCACACCCGTAGCGCCACCGATGTCGAGGACCCTCCAGCCTGGCTGGGGCAGTGATCCAAGGGCATGAAGGATAGGCTCGTGGTACCTGTTGTGGCTTACCCACTGGTCGTACCACCGCGCGTTTTCCTCCCAGAAGGGCATCCCGAACGGGGGAGCGGGAGAGACCGATACCGTGCCGCGCGGGCACTGGCTGTGGTAGCCGGCGGCGGAATCATCTTTCATAGTAGCACCAACCACTAATTCGTGTTACTAACGGACAAAAAAATATTACGCTCATACAATAGCCTTTCCCGTGCTTGTCATGCTGATGGTGCCGTGCTTCACTCCCTTTACCGCCCTCAGCGCATCGGCGAGGCGCTGGACGGTCGAGGAAAGACCTTTGACGGCAATGATTTCGAGGCAGTTGCGATGGTCCAGGTGCACGTGCTGCGTTGAAATGATGACCTCCTGAAAGTCGTGCTG
Source organism: uncultured Pseudomonadota bacterium (assembly GCA_964651435.1). Lineage (GTDB taxonomy): Bacteria > Desulfobacterota > Syntrophorhabdia > Syntrophorhabdales > CAYQXL01 > CAZYVU01. The sequence goes on along the minus strand of CAZYVU010000025.1, from coordinate 40,070 downwards.
TATGTCCGTGACCGTCGAAAGGACTGCGCGCTTATGGTGATCATAAATGAGTGTGATGGCACCGGCTACGATGGTATCCTCCTCCCACTCCTTTCTGATGAGCTCCTGCCTGATGAGGTCGCGGAGGGCCTCAGACCGGTTCCCGTAGTTCTTGCGGTGAATGAGGTCATCAAAGCGCTGCAGCAAATCAGCCGGCAGCGAGACGCCGAATCTTAGCAGTTCTGACATAGGGCCCTGGTGTTACCAATGGACAATAGGTAACACTTTCATCGGTGCTGTGTCAACCGATATCTGTGGGCTCCAAAGCATAGGAGAACCGTCCAGCGCCTTGGTGTCTTGGGAAGTAGGTTTGCTCACGGTTTTTAGCCGTTTTGATGGCTCAGTGCCGTTCGCGTGCCTCCGGTGTTGCCGGACGTGACGATTGCTTTATGACTAAGCAATATTGCTATAGAAAAAACAGATGGCCTTAATGGTTTCCGGGCAATTGACAATCTCCTGGAAAAAGGCTAAATTTAGGCGCTATATAGTGGCATATATAACGTGTCAATTGCTAACCCAAGGAGGTTGTCTCGTGTCTTTCCATTCATTTTTGTTTACCGTAATCGTATTCATGGTCTCCTTCGTAATTGCTCCTGCCTCCCACGGAGAGGAACTTCTTGTATTCGCGGGATCGGCAAGTAAGCCGCCCCTGGAAGAAGCGGCGAAAGCCTTCGAGCAGAAGACAGGGGTGGCAGTCAATATCACCTTTGGCGGGTCAGGCTTCGTTCTATCGCAAATGACCCTTGCCAAAAAAGGAGACATTTATTTCCCCGGCTCATCGGACTACATGGATATCGCTAAAAGAAAGGGTCTTGTGCTTCCGGAAACGGAACGGTTCGTGGTTTATCTTGTTCCGGCTATCAACGTCCAGAAAGGTAATCCTAAGAAGGTCAAATCGCTCCTGGACCTGACGAAAGAGGGGGTCCGGATCGCCCTTGCGAACCCCGAAGGGGTATGCGTCGGCCTGTATGCGGTCGAGATCATAGAAAAGAATTTGTCGCCGACCGAAAAAGTGAAATTCAAGAAGAATCTTGTCAACTACACGGAAAGCTGTGAAAAGACGGCAACGGCCGTATCGCTTAAAACTGTAGATGCGGTTATAGGCTGGGAAGTTTTCCAGCATTGGGATCCCGAGCGCATCGAAACCGTCCCGCTCAAAAAACAGGAGATTGCCCGAATTGGGTATATCCCGATTGCAATATCAAAATTTACCGCAGTCCGTCCGCTTGCCCAAAGATTTATCGACTTTATCCTCTCTCCGGAAGGAAAGAGCTTCTTCAAGAAATATCACTATTTCCTCGCCGCCGAGGAAGCATCGGCCTGGATCGGTGAAAAGAAACCCGTCGGAGGGGAATACCGCCTTCCGCGAGAATGGACAACCAGATGAGTTTTAAGAGGTTGGCCATCTCCTTTAGTCTGTTTATCTTTTTTCTCTATGCAGGGCTGATTCTTTCGCTGTTTTACTTCTATCAAGGCTCCTTGTTTGTGGAAACACTTCTTTCTGAACGAACACTATTCTCTCTTCGTCTGAGCGTGACCGTCGCCACCATAGCGACGGCTCTTTCTGTCTTCTTTGCCGTACCCTCAGCCTATGCATTATCGAGGTACCATTTCTTTGGGAGGGGGGTTATCGACACGCTTCTGGAGCTCCCAATGATTGTGTCCCCTGTAGCTCTGGGGGCAATGATCCTCATTTTCTTCAACACACCTGCAGGTCAGGTCCTTCAGGATTACGGTACGCATTTTGTCTTTACCATATATGGCATAATCCTTGCTCAGTTCATAACGACGGTGGGGGTTGCGATACGGCTCATTAAAGCGGCGATGGACGAAATACCCCAGCGGTATGAAGAAGTAGCCAAAACCCTCGGTGCCTCCCCCACGAAAGCCTTTTTCACCGTTGTCATTCCGCTGAGCCGACAGGGGATCGTCGCATCGTCCGTTCTCACATGGGCCAAAGCGCTTGGGGAATTTGGGGCGACAATTACCGTTGCAGGATCAATGGCAATGAAGACCGAGACGGTTCCTATAGCTATATTCATGAGGTTGGCCAGTGCCGACATTGAGGCCACGGTCGTCCTCGTTTTGATTCTTATCGCTCTTGGACTGGGGACACTTTATGGGGTTAGGTTGCTTGCAGGTCGAAAAACATATGCGTAGGTAAGAGGAAAAATAATCCCATGCCATCCATAGAACTTAAAAGCGTTTCCAAGCATGTTCTCCGTGACATAGACCTCACGGTTAGGGACAAGGAAATACTGGTTCTCGTGGGCCCGAACGGGGCTGGCAAATCTACGGTCCTGAACGTCATAGCGGGCTTAGTCGATTACGAAGGGAGGGTTTATTTTGACGGTCACTCCATGAACGGCGTACCGGCTCACAAACGCGGCATAGGCTATCTTTTTCAAGATCTTGCCCTTTTTCCCCACCTGACAGTGGGGCAAAACATCGCTTACGGGCTGAAGGTTCAGGGGTATGGTAGCGATGTGATAGACGCCCGGGTTGACGAACTACTTGCAGCTCTCCACATTGGGAAGCTGCGACAAAGGTATCCCGCGCGGCTCAGTGGCGGCGAGAAGCAAAGGGTAGCGCTGGCCCGTGCAATAGCTTCATTTCAAAAAATACTACTTCTGGATGAGCCGACCGCCAGTCTGGATGCTCAGACTGCCAAGTACCTGAGGGCAGAACTGTCCAGCTTGCTGAGAAAAATGGAAATCACGGCGGTGTTCGTCACGCACGATCTGCTTGGGGCAGAAGAGATTGCGGACAGGATAGCCATTATCTACAACGGCAGGATTGAACAGGTTGCATCGGCTAAGGAGATTCTTTTCCAACCCAAAACGGACACCGTCTACAAATTTATTGGTACTCCCAATATCCTTACCTGCGATCAATGTAAGGTTCTCTCATCGGGCCTGATCGAAGTCGTCTCCGGCGACATGTGTGTCGTTCTCCCTTACGAGGGGGGAACGATAGACAGGATCGCCATATCACCTCACGACATCTATTTGTCCGACACCAAACCTCCGGGCCCTACCCTGAACCGCTATTCAGGAATAATCAGAGAAATTCTTCCTCTACGTTCGGTTGTGAGAATTAGGGTTGAGATCGGGCGAAACAGTCTCATGGTGGAAATGCCGAAAGAGGCCTTCGACGAAATGAACCTCGAAGTCGGCAAGGAGGCCTTTGTTATCGTGAAGCTTCGAAGGCTGCGATACTTCCAGGCCAGATAGTGTCACCTACAGATTCTCACATATTCCCATCGGCGCAATAAAAAGTAAAGCTTGCTAAGAGCCTTCTTGTGTGGAGAGTTTTGTCTTCCCTCGGGTCGAACTGCCTCAGGGCCTTACCCTCAGCACAAGATAAACAGGAGAGCTAACGTGTCCACCGTGACCCGTGTCGAACGGTGCAAAAAGCCATAATGTCTCATTTGTGATAGTAGCTTATCACCGGCATATGGTCCAAGTTTTATCGACGGCAGGTAGCGAATGGGTGAACCGATTGAGTTCTGAATTCCGAGGTGGCCTCCGCAATCTCAGTATGCGCGTGGCGGAAGCGCTTCTCGGGCAACCACCGTCGGATGCTCTCTGACCAGATAAGCACCGCTTTGAGAAGATTGGAGATGCTGCGGCAGGAACTCGCCGAGGCGGACCGTGATAAAGCCATGTTTGTCCCGTCGTCATGGTCGCAAAGGCTCCCGTTGCGGAGGTGTGTAATCTGTGACCGCATAGAGTCAGAGCTGTTTGATTTCTTCTGTAGGCGGCAGTATGAACTTTCTGCGAACGAAGACGATCGCCATGAGCACGCGATGCATCTTAGTTTCTGCCCGACGCACACCTGGCAGTACGCGAACATTGCTTCACCACAAGGGATTTCCGTTGGCTACGCACCTCTTTTGTCCTACGTGGCACGTCAGATGCGCGACGTTGCCTGTACCGCTGACTCGGTAGACTCCATTAGGGAGAACATCCGCGGCCTGCAGCCTTCGATGAAGAATTGTCCAGCCTGTCGAAAGAGGTCTGAAGTGGAAGAGATCGCAGTCGAAGAGTTTCGCCAAACGCTCGAACATCGAAACGACACTGAGTCCGACGCGGGTCTGTGCTTGCTGTATCTGGGCACCGTTTTGGACCGGGAGACGGACGTTGAAAAAGCGCGAAACTTGGTCCTTGAACAAGTCGATGCCATGGGCCGCACAGTGGAAAACATGCAGGCCTATTCCCTCAAGCACGATGCGTTATGCATGGTGTGCTGACCGATGAAGATTTTGGGTAAGCTGCGAGCAGACAAATCAAGGTCTTTCATGATGTTTGTGATTCTTATGGGTGTCGTAAGCCTTTTGGCGGACATGACGCACGAAGGAGCGCGCAGCATTATAGGCCCTTTCATGGCCCTTCTGGGGGCAAGCGGTACTGTCGTCGGTATTATCGCGGGAGCCGGGGAGCTGGCGGGATACCTTCTTCGGCTCCCGTCAGGCTACATAACCGATCGGACAGGAAGATACTGGACCGTAACCATTGTAGGGTACGTCGTCAACATGCTGGCCGTACCTCTTCTGGCGCTTTCCAGGCAATGGGAAACTGCAGCAGTACTTATAATAGCTGAGCGTATCGGGAGGGCGATTCGCACTCCTGCCCGGGATGCCATGCTGTCCCACGCCACCGGGGAAATGGGTCGAGGCTGGGGATTCGGGTTGCACGAGGCGATGGACCAAGTCGGCGCCATGCTTGGCCCCCTTATCGTGGCCGCCGTGCTCTACTTCAAAGGAACCTACCAGACCAGCCTCGCTGTTCTCCTCGTCCCGGCAGTCCTTACCATAGGCGTGCTTGTGGCGGCCCGTTTTCTTTACCCTCACCCTCGGGATCTTGAATCAACAGCCTCGCCTTTGGAAACCAAGGGGTTTTCCCGTGTCTACTGGCTCTATCTTGCGGGGGCGGCGTTCAATGCGGCTGGGTATGCGGATTTTCCATTAATCGTTTATCATTTTCAAAGAGCGTCCACGGTCTCAACAGATTTGGTCCCAATTTTCTATGCAATGGCCATGGGAACGGACGCCCTCGCGGCGCTAATATTCGGCCGGCTCTTTGACCGCAAGGGGCTGTCCGTCCTTGTCATCTCCGTCCTGATGTCCACATTCTTCGCCCCTCTTGTATTTCTGGGACAGTTTTACGCAGGCTTGGCCGGTATGGCTTTGTGGGGGATCGGCATGGGAGCACAGGAGTCGATCATGCGGGCGGCGGTTGCGGGCATGGTTCCAGCCGACAGGCGCGGAACAGCGTACGGCACTTTTAACGCTGGCTATGGGGTATTCTGGTTTATTGGGAGCGCTGTTATGGGCATCTTCAAGAATTTTCGATTCTGTTACTTGTAGCGTTTTCTATGGCGGCTCAGCTGTCCGCCATTCCCCTGCTGCTGATAGTCAAGAGTGCCCCCAAGGCTGTGTAGCTGTCGATGGTACCAGAGGATGTGGACGGAGCGGCACGAAAGGCCGTGCAGTCAAGGGGCTCTATGGGAATTACGGTTCGCCGCGGGTGCCTTGGTGAGCTAGTTCATGGAGAGGAGAGCATCATAGGCTGAGACCCGTTGAAGCGTTGGAAGGCTTTCATGTAAGCCGTGTCATTTTGGCCAGAAGGGTAATTCTCTTGATTTTTTGCCTGGGATAGGAGTCAATATCCCTGCGAGGGGTTTATTTCAGAATCTAGCTGGGTTGTCTAAGTAACCCCATGGCAGATGATGACTCTAATGCATCAGCAGAGGGCAAAGGCGCTTTGAGACAGACACCAATAAACGGAGGCCCGCGCCTTTCAGAGCTGTTCTTCTCCTTCTTGAGGCTTGGGGTAGGCGCCTTCGGGGGCCCGGCGATGGTTGCCTATATTGGAGACCTGTCAGTGAAGCAGAAGAAATGGATCGGCGAAGAGACCTTTACCGCAGGAGTGGCGCTCTGCCAGATCATTCCTGGGGCTACGGCTATGCAGGCGGCTGCCTACGTGGGTCTTCAGGCGAGGGGCGTGCGGGGTGCGCTTTGCTCGTTTTTAGGGTTTTGTCTGCCGTCCTTTATCCTCATGATTACCCTCTCCTATCTCTATGATGCGGTAGGTAACCTCCCAGGAATACGGGCCGTTTTTGGTGGGCTACAAGTGCTGGTTGTCGCCCTTATTGCCAATGCCGCTTATGCCTTCGGCAAGCAAGCGGTGAATGACTATGCCGACACCCTCATTGCTATGGTTTCCGCGGCTTTGTTCTGGCTTGGTATCAGCCCTTTTTACGTTATCCTCGGTGCTGCCCTTACCGGTCTTTTACTGAAGAGACAGGACGCGCAGGTTGGGCCAGGGAGCAGGAAAGGCAGCGCCATGCCCGTGCCGGTTCCCTACATCATTGCACTTATCGCAGCTGTCCTTGCCGGAAGTGCCTGTCTCTATTTTGTCCGGAAGGACCTTTTTCGGCTGGTCTTGGTCATGATGAAGGTAGATCTTTTTGCCTTTGGAGGGGGGTTCGCGTCCGTCCCCTTAATGTTGCAGGAGATTGTCAATGTGCTGGGCTGGATGGACAGCAAAGTTTTTATGGATGGGATAGCGTTGGGCCAGGTTACCCCCGGCCCCATCGTAATTACTGCGACCTTTGTGGGTTATCTGATGTATGGTTGGCCAGGGGCAATAGCTGCTACAATAGGGATCTTCACGCCCTCATTCCTCTTTGTTGTGGCAGGAGCCGATATCTTCGATCGGTTCAGCAGATCCATATCCTTCAGAAGCGCCGTAAAAGGCATATTCGCTTCTTTTGTCGGGCTGCTTGTCTATGTAACGGCCAAATTTGCCATGGCGGTCCCGTGGGACATCGTCAGGACGATAGTTGTATTCGCTACTCTTGGCGCGCTTCTAAAAAAGATAGACATTCTTTACATTGTTTTTTCAGTGGCCTTGGTCGGTGCCCTGCTGTTCGGATAAATCGGATACCAGCGAGACAAGAACCCAGGTTGGGTTTCCCTGTCTTCTATAGGTTACTGCCGAGGATCCTGCCGGCCGATAACGCCTTCAGGGGCGATCTGTAAGGCGGATTTACCGAAGGATTGCTCGGTCAATTCCCTCAAGATACCGATGATTTCCATGGTGGGATCATTTTCTGGAATGCCGTCGGTGGTCAGTTTTAAGGGGATGATCGCTCCTTCGAGGAAGTCTCCCGTCACCGGGTTGAGCTTTACCCTCAGAACCCCCGTCACACCGCTCGGCCCCTTGACGTTGAAGAGTTTGTAGGTGAGAAAATTGCCGAGGCTGTAGGCGATGAGCTTGCCCTTGTAGAGCTCCATGGCACGCCACACGTGGGGGCCGTGACCTATGACCATGTCGGCGCCCGCGTCGACACAGGCCCGGGCAAAGGCGATGACGTCGCCCCTTTTCTCGCCGAGAAATGTCTCCGGGCCGCCTCTCAGCCCCTGGGCTCCGTGGCCCTCCGCCCCACCGTGGAAGGATACGATGACGATGTCGTTCCGGCGCTTAAGGAACCTGACCCTCTCCTGTGCCTCAGCCACCTGCAGAAGGGAGTGGGCGTATTCCGAGCCTTTGTAGGAAAAGCCCGTAAAGACGATGCGCCTCCCTTTCTTCTCCAGGTGTGCCTCCACGGAGCCCCCGCAGGGCTGCATTCCCTCGGCGCGAAGGACCGACAGGGTTCTCTCGATACCGTAGGGGCCACAGTCATGAGCATGGTTGTTGGCTATGCTGAGGACGTTGAAGCCGGCGTCCCTGAGGTGGACCCCATACCGTTCGGGCGTCACGAATGCGAAGCAGGTCCCCAAGGTAGAATGCCTGCACTTAGATGGGGTCACGTGGTCGGCCAGGGGCCCTTCAAGGTTGCCGAACACCACATCGCCCGCGAGGTACTGCTTCACCTTCCCGAAAATTCGAGCGCCGTCGCAGGCGGGTAGGGCATCGAAGGGGTGTGTGGAGCCCATCATAATGTCGCCTACGGCCACGACGACTATGGCATCGTCATGGGCCCACAATGGGCTGACTGCATTGGGTACCAATGTAGCCATTAGAATTAGGAGGTACGCGAGGGCCAGGAGAGCCGTCCGGCGATCCGACAGCGGGTACAGTATCACGAAAGGCCGCCCCCGACGACATACTCCTCCATGGCGCGAACGAGGCCCGGTATGTCGCTTTGGGAGGCCTCCACGTGGGCCGAAAGGCCGCAAGATTTGAGCGTCTTCGTCGTCACCGGCCCGATGGAGGCGATGGGCACCCCGTCAAGGGTTTCCTTCCCATAGAGGGCGAGAAAGTTCTTCACCGTTGACGAGCTGGTGAAGGTGATGATATCCGGTTTACTATCGAATGGTGAAGGATCGAGTGGAACGTGGGTCCGATAAATGGGGACGAGATTGCAGCTACCGCCCTTTGCCCTAATAAACCGCACAATTGAATTGCTTGCTTCCAGCGCACGGGGCAGGAGTACCGTTGCGTTGACCAGGTCTTCCTCCGCCAATTCCTTCACTATTCCTTTGGATGTATAGGCCGCGGGGATGAGATCGGCCACGATGCCATTGTCGCGGAGGCGGGAGGCCGTTGCCGGGCCAATGGCTACGACTCTGGCCGCAGACAGCATCCTGGCGTCGGCCCTTGAGGAGAAAAGGACATGAAAGAATATGTCCACCGCATTGACGCTCGTAAAGACGATGTGGGTATATTCAGCGAGTCGGCGCAAGGCCTTTTGTAGCCTCACGTTGGGTTCTATGGGACTGATCTCTATGGTAGGGATGAAGACAGGATCGCCGCCACGTTCGGCGACCATTTCAGCCAGCTTCGGTGACTGGTGGGGGGGGCGCGTTATGCCGATCCTTTTACCAAAAAGCGGCTGTTTTTCGAACCACCGCAGCTCCTCTCTCAGAGATACGACATCGCCTACGACGATAATGCCGGGAGGCTTTACGTTCGCCCTTTTCGCTATAACGTCTATGTCCAGAAGGGTTCCTGTGACAACGCGCTGCCTCGGCAGGGTACCCCACTCAATGACAGCCACGGGCGTAGAGGGGTCTTTGCCGCGCTTGAGCAGCTTCTCGCGAATGTCAGGGATGTTCCTGATGCCCATGAGAAAAACGAGTGTGTCGACGGCATGGGCGAGGTCGTCCCAGTTGATTGTCGAGTGCGTCTTCCGTTCATCCTCGTGTCCCGTGACAAAGGCTACCGTTGAGGCACGATCGCGATCCGTCAGGGGGATACCGGCATAGGCCGGCACGGCAATGGCCGATGTGACGCCGGGGACGATTTCGAAGGCGATGCCTTCGCGGGTCAGCGCAAGGGCCTCTTCTCCCCCACGCCCGAATATAAAGGGGTCGCCGCCCTTGAGGCGCACCACCACTTTCGTTTCATCGGCCGAGTCGATGAGGAGACGGTTGATTTCAGGCTGGGAAAGTTCGTGGCGCGATGCCTGTTTACCGACGTAGATGACGTTGGCCGCGGGCTTGGCGTGCCGTAGGATGGCAGGATTGACGAGATAGTCGTAGATGATCGTGTCGGCCTGTCGGACGAGGTTCAGCGCTTTGACCGTTATAAGCCCCGAATCTCCCGGCCCTGCGCCCACAAGATAGATTTTTCTCATCGGTGTTACCCCCTCGAAAGGCGTTGGGCGCGGCCGGACGAAGGTTGGTGCGGCAGCGCCATTGAACCGGAAAATAGTATACAGTAGATCGTCTATTTTTTCCGCTTTATAGAAAGATTTCCCTTGACAGTCTGTAGACGTAGGAATATCATAGCTTTAAAGCATTCTTGCTTAATTTTTGCGAAAGGAGCGCAGCAGCATGCCAGTAGGGAAGGTCAAATGGTTCAATGACTCTAAGGGGTATGGGTTTATCGAGCAAGACAATGGAGAGGATGTTTTCGTTCATTACTCGGCAATCAAGCAGGACGGCTTCAAAACGTTGAAAACGGGGGAGAAAGTAGAGTTCGAAATCGTGAAGGGCCCAAAAGGCCCACAGGCGTCCAATGTTATGAAAAGTGAGTAGAAGGGGTGGGGGCTAACTCCCCCCTTTCTCCAACTCCTTCGCTTCATTCCAGAACTTGTCCATGTCAGCCAAAGATGTGTCGCTGAGGTCTACGTTTTTTTCGACGTGATCGAAGCGGCGAACAAACTTCACTGTCGTCGATCTGAGCGCGTCCTCGGGGTCTATCTTGTGGAAGCGGGCAAGGTTTACCATTGTGAAGAGGATGTCGCCGATTTCCTCCGCTATGGCGTCGGTCCGGCCGGTGGATTCGGCCGTCCGCAACTCTTCAATCTCCTCCGATAGTTTGGCGTATACGTCGTCGATGTGGGTCCAGTCAAATCCCACCCGCGACACCCTTTTGGAGATGATGGAGGCTCGCAAGAGGGCAGGCATGGCAACCGGTATATTGGAAAGGAGCGAGTAGTTCTCCTTCTCCTTCCGTTTCAGTTCCTCCCATTTGTGCTCTACCGCAGCCGGCCCGTCGACGTTCCTGTCTCCAAAAACGTGCGGATGCCGCCGGTACATCTTGTCGTAGACCTGCGTCACAACGTCCTTTATGTCGAAGGCACCCGCGTCCTTACATATCTGGGCAACAAAGACGATGTGAAAGAGGAGATCTCCCAGCTCCTCGCACAATGCCTGCAAATCCTCGCGCTCGACGGCGTCTATGATTTCGTAGACCTCTTCGAGCATAAAGGTTTTAAAGCCTTCTATAGTCTGGCGGCGGTCCCAGGGGCACCCGTCCTCGGCCCTCAATCTTGCCATCAGTTCGACAAGGTCAAAGAATTCCTTCAAATGTTGCCTCCTTAAGGTGTGTCAGGCCCGCCGGGCCGACACTACCTTCTCTATGTGTTTGACCGTCCGGTCCATGGCCTCCTGCTGCCGGCGGACAAGCTCCACCCCCCTTAGGCCCATGGCATCACGGCCGACAGGATCATTGAGCAGTCCGTCGATGGCATCAAACAGCTCGTCGCCGGAAAAAACGCGCCGCCCGGCTCCGCAAGCCACGATCTCCTCTGCCGCGTCGTGAAAGTTTTCCGTGTAGGGGCCAAAGAGTACAGGCGTCCCGAAAAGGAGAGGCTCTATCATGTTGTGGCCTCCGAAAGGCGCCATGCTTCCGCCGACGAAGGCGGCGGCGCTCATGCCGTAAAGGCCGGTGAGGTCCCCAACCGTGTCGACGAGGATGGTTCCGGCGGGCACCGGTTCTGCATCTCTGGCCGCAGAATACAGAGCAACGGACGTGAAGGATCCAAGCCTTTTCTGCAGGGGCTCGACAAGGTCGAGCTGCCTCGGGGCAACGAAAAGCCGTAGACCCGGCCAGGCCTTGTGCAGGCGCTGGATGACCGGAATCATTATATCCAGCTCATTATCCCTGATACTTCCAAAAGTTATCGTCATATGATCATGCTCTTTATTATTAATTGCAGATATGTCTCTAACATACTTAATATTTCCTGTATCAACAACCGTGGCCTTCTTTAGGCCAAGGCTCAGAAACCTCTTGGCATGCTCCCCCGACTGGGCCATGATGAGGGTGACGCGCTCGAGAATCCCTCTGAAGAAAAAGGAAAGCATGCGGTAACGTGCTACAGTGCGGTCCGACAGGCGACCGTTGACGATGAAGACGGGTATGCCCCGGCGGCCGGCTATCCAAATGAGGTTGGGCCATATCTCCGTCTCAACGATGATGAGGCAGGCGGGGCGAACCTCTCCCAAAAACCGGCTGAGGGACCAGGGGAGATCGAAGGGAAGAGAGCGGACCTGAACCTGCTGAAGGCGCTTATTCAGAAGGTCTCTGGTGTAGTAGGTATTGGTGGTTATGAGGAAAGACCGTCTCCCGCCGGCCCTGTCGATGGCAGCCATAAGAGCCTCTGCAATAACCGCCTCACCGACGGAGGCGGCATGGATCCAGTAGAGCGAGTCTGGGCTCGGCGCAAGAGGTTTCGGGAGCAGCCGCTCGCGCAGATTGGCCCGCAACTTTCTGCGGCTAAGGGCGATGATGATAAAAATCGGCAAAATGAGCAGGAGAAGCCCGTTGTAGACTATTTTCCACATGCCAGTCTATCCGCCTCTTCAGTAAGGGAGTTGAGCCTCTGCTGCAACTGCTCCCTGAGCGATGCTGCCTCTGCTGCAGAGATGCGCCTGTCGACTACGATGGGCTCGCTATACAGAAAAAAGACCTTGGAGAAAGGGTAGGGAAGGACCATGCGGTCCCAGGAGTGAAAGGTTTTTTTTTAGCGGCAGCGAAGGTGAGAAGCACGATGGGGGCGCCGGACACCTGGGCGAGCTCAACGATGCCATCCTTGAAGACGTGGCGGGGTCCCTTAGGTCCGTCGGGGGTAATAGCTACGCTGGTTCCCGATGCCAGCTCCCTCATCAATTGCCGCGCCGACCCGACTCCACCCTTGCGGTAGGACCCCCGAACAGCGCCGAGGCCGAAGTAGCTTACCACGCGGGTAATGAACTCACCGTCGCGGTGGCGGCTGATGAGCACCTTGACGCCCTTCGGCGGGGCGGCAAAAGGCATGAGGAGGAGCCTGCCGTGCCAAAAGCAGAAGATGTGCCTTTTTCCCTCCCGGAGACCGTCCTTGACCCCCTCGGCGCCCACATATGTGGCGCGCAGGGTCCATCTGAGCACCGTGAGGAACGCCCAGATGATCGGCGGGGCTATGCGAAGAAGAACAAAGTATTTAATCTCCTTAAACATTCTTGGACCGCCGGTCGATCTTGATCACCTTCTTCTGAGAAGCCCTGGCAAACTGGAGGTCATACAGTTTCTTGTAGTGCCCACCCTTTTCCAGAAGGGATTGATGGGTGCCCTCCTCGACCACCGTTCCCTTGTCGATGACGACGATGCGGTCGGCGTTCATTATCGTCGAAAGCCTGTGGGCTATGACGATAGTGGTGCGGCCTTTGACAAGGTTCTCGAAGGCCTTCTGCACCTCCACCTCCGAAGCAGTGTCGAGGGAGCTGGTGGCCTCGTCGAGGATGAGAACGGGTGCGTTCTTGTAGAGGGCCCGGGCTATGGCGATACGCTGCTTTTGCCCGCCGGAGAGACGTACGCCCTTTTCCCCGGCCATGGTGTCGTACCCGTCGGGAAGGGCCAGAATGAAGTCGTGTGCGAATGCCATGCGGCTTGCCTGCTCGAGCATGTGAGGGTCCTCGGGAAGGCCGTAGGTGATATTGTTTCTGATGGAATCATTGAAGAGGATAACGTCCTGAGTAACAAGTGCTATATTGCTGCGCAGAGACTTGAGTGAGGCATCCCTGACATCGATTCCGTCGATCTCTATTGTACCGGACGTGACGTCATAAAACCTTGGTATGAGGTTGACGAGGGTTGTCTTTCCGACGCCGCTCTCACCCACCAGGGCGAGCATTTCGTTTCTTCTGATGCTCAGGTTGACGTTTTTCAGCACCATGCGGTCTTCGTACTTGAAGAAAACCCCCTTCATCTCTATGGCCCCGGCAACGTGCCCCAGCTCGACGGCATTCTGCTTGTCGGCGATCTCGGGCTCGCGGTCGATGACCTCAAAGACCCTTTGGCTGGCGGCAAGGCCCTGCTGAATGTTATGGTTTTCCTTGTTGAGCCGCTTTATCGGCTCATAGAGCATAAGGAGGGCTGCGGTGAAGCTGAAGAAATTACCGGGAGTCGAGGCCCCTGCGATAACCTGCTTGCCGCCGTACCAGACGATGATGGCCACCGCTATGCCGCCAAGGACCTCCATAATAGGAGAGGAAAGGGCACGGATCTTGTAGCGCTTGAGGATGATGCGGAAGAGCTGCTCGTTCTCTTTACCAAACCGCCGGTTCTCGTATTCCTCCATGGTAAAGGCCTTCACGATCCGGTGACCCGTGATGGTTTCGTGGAGAAAGCTTGTAAGGCCGGCCATGGCCTTCTGGGTCTTTGTGCTCACCTTGCGGAGGCGCTTTCCGAAGGTGACGATGGGGTAGACGGCAAAGGGAAGGACCAGAAAGGCGATCGTTGCCAGCCTCCAATCCCTGTAAAAGACGACGAAGACGAGGCCGACAATGGTAAAGGCGTCTTTGAGGATGGCTGTAAACGCGTCGCTCACCGTGCTCTGTATGAGCGAAACATCATTGGTGAGGCGGGAAATGCTGGTCCCGGTGGGCGTTTTATCGAAGTACGAGAGGGGCTGCCTCTGCAGCCGGTCGAAGAGTAGATTGCGGATATCGGTTACGACCCTCTGCCCAACAAAGCCCATAAAATAGGCCTGGAAATAGTCAAAGATGCCCTTGCCGATGTACAGAAAGACGATGCCCAGGGGGATGAGGGAGAGCATGGCCGCGTCCTTCTCGAAGAAGATCTTGTCCAGAACGGGTTTCACGATAAAGGCGCTGAGCCCGTTCGTTCCAGCCACGCAGGCCATAAATATCATGGCAAGTACGAGCTTCGCGATATAGGGCTTAAGAAAACCGAGCAGTCTCAGGTAAAGTGCCATACTCTTTCCTTAAAAAGTCAACGATCTGATTGCCCGCCAAGGCGTAGGAATCATAAGACCCAAGACGGGTACGAATGGATTCGACATCTTTGCCGAAATCCTCTCTTCCATTTTTTAACATATGCGTCGCACGCTCTGCAATATCGGCGACATTGAGGTGCTGAATAAATTCAGGGAAAACCTCCCTGCCGGCGATGATGTTCGGAAGGCTCACGTAGGGCACTTTGACGAGCATCCTCCCGAGGATGTAGGAAAAGGTCGACAGGCGGTAGATAACAATGGAGGGGGTGCCCAGAAGGGCGGCTTCCAGTGTGGCGCTTCCTGAAGCGACGAGGGCCAGGTCTGAGTAGGCAAGGGCATCATGGGTATGTCCCTTAACGATGCGTACAGGGCTTCCGGGGCCCAAGAGAGGGCTGACCGTCTCTTCCCTCACAGTGTCGGCAAGGGCGAGGACGACCGACAGGCCGCCAAGCCGCTTTCTGAGCACGTCGACGACTTTGATCATGGTAGGCGTGTGCCTGGTTACTTCATGGTCCCTGCTTCCGGGCATGATTGTGAGAAGCGGTTCTCCGGCCGGGGCCTGAACGAGGTCAAAGAAGGCCTCCCTCGTCAGGCCGGCCTTTACGGTGGCAACGAAGGGGTGGCCCACATAGGAGGCGTCCACGCCGCGTTCGAGGAAGTATTGCTCCTCAAAGGGCAGAATGGAGAGGACCTTACGCACGTAGCGCCTAACCTTCTTAATGCGCCCCTCGTGCCACGCCCAGAGCTGGGGGGGAATGAAGTAGACAACGGGGATTCCGGTTCGGGCGGCGAAAGAGGCGAGCCTGAGATTAAACCCGGGGTAGTCGACGAGGATGAGAAGCGCCGGCTGCCATTCCCGTAAGTGCCCCTGTATGGTTCTGTAGGCGCTGAAGATTGCCGGCAGTTTCGATACCAGCTCCCCCATGCCCGTAACGGAGATCTTCTGATAGTCGTAGACAACCCGGACACCCGCCTCTCGGAGCAGGGGGCCTCCCATCCCGGAAAAATCCACTGCAAGCCGTTCCCTGAGTGCCTTGACCAGGCGCTCGCCGTGAATCTCTCCGGAAAGTTCTCCGGTTACGATGGAAATACGGCCGTTGAATCTCTTATGTGTCTGTTGGCTGGGCAATGTGTGCGGTGATGGCGTTGGCCAGTTGGAGTGCCCTCAGTCCGTCGTCGCCTTTTACGCTCGGGGCTTTTCCGGTGACGATTGCCGCGACGAACTCCATCAGCTCCTGATGAACGGCATCACCCTTGTCTAAGGAGTAATCATGAGACTCCAGGGCACCGGTCTTTCCCTTGAGGCAGACACGGAGCCGACTGTTAAGGAGATCGACAACAAAGTACTTCTCTCTCTCAAAGACCGTCATGGACCGCTCCCGCTTTACGGAGACGCGGCTCGCATGAAGGCTGGCCACGCACCCGTTGTCGAAAAGAACGCGGGCGCTGGCGGCGTCGAACCTATTGATGAGAAAGGGTATGCCTTGGGCGTGAATCTCCTTCACTGGGGAGCGGACGAGGGCGAGAACGAGATCTATGTCATGGATCATGACGTCGAGGACTACGTCGATATCGATAGAGCGGTTGGGGAATGGGCTGAGGCGGTGCGTCTCTATGTATACGGGGTTGGTAATCTGAGGGAGTGCGGCCTGAAATGCCGGATTGAACCTTTCGAGGTGGCCCACCTGCAGGATGAGACCCTTCTCTCTTGCCAGGGCTACGAGCTCCTCGGCCTCATTGGGATCGGCAGTAATCGGTTTTTCGATAAAAACGTGGGCCCCCGCATGAAGAAAGGCCCTGCCGATCTCAAAATGGGACTGCGTGGGACTCGCGACGACGACCGCCTCGGCAACGCCTAAAAGGGGACGGAAATCGTCGTAGAAAGGCACAGACCGTTCGTCGCAGTAAGGTTTCTGATCCACGTCTACATCAACGGCGCCGAGGAAATCCACGTCGGGCAGGGAGACGAGTTTCTGCAGGTGTATCTTGCCCATATGTCCAAGGCCCACGAGGGCCATTTTTACCGGCATATGCCTCTCCTTGACACCTCTATGAAATCGATCAACTCCTGGATGTTGGGCCCTGTCAGCTCCTCCTTGATGATCCTAAGCGATGTCTTGAGGGGTAAGGACGAGCGGAACAGTATGCGGTAGGCCTTCTTCAGTTGCGATATCTCCTCCTTGGGAAAGCCCCTCCGGCCAAGACCCACAACGTTGAGGCCGTAAAGCTTCGCGCGGTCGCCGGCAGCGATCATGAACGGGGGGACATCCTTGGGCACGCCGGTGACACCGCTTATGAAGGCGTGTTTGCCAACGCGGCAAAACTGGTGCACAGCGCAGAGTCCGGCGAGGATGGCAAAGTCGTCAAGGTGGACGTGGCCGGCCAGTGTAGCACAGTTGGCCATGATTATATGACTCCCCACCTGACAGTCGTGCGCAACGTGGGAATAGGCCATCAGAAAGTTGCCCTCGCCGATTCTGGTTGTTGCCTGTCCCGACGGCGTTCCCCTGTTGATCGTTACGTATTCCTTTATGATATTATTGTTCCCTATGCGAACGGATGTGTCTTCGTTACGATAGGTCACGTCCTGGGGAGGTCCCCCGATAGAGGCAAAGGGGCTGATGCTGCACCCTTCGCCGATCTCGGTATTACCCTGAACAACGACGTGGGAATGGAGCACCGTGCCGCGGCGGATGCGGACCCGCCCCTCGATGACGCAGTAAGGACCAATGGAAACATCGCTATCTATCTCAGCGTTTTTGTCGACTATCGCTGTCGGGTGGATCACGGCAGACTCCTTATCTCGTTATTGTTCTTTCTTGAGCATGGCCATAATCCTGGCCTCGGCCACGGTGTCCTGTTCCACCAGAGCCTTAGCCTGAAAGACCCAAATCTCTTTTCTGTGTTTCAGCACCTCGACAACGAGGCGCAATTGGTCCCCCGGTGTCACGGGGCGACGAAACCGGGCCTCGTCGATGCCCGTAAAGAGGACGGCGCCCTTGGCGTCACCGAGCGTCTTGAATGCCAGCACGCCGCCGGTTTGAGCGAGGGCCTCCACGATGAGGACGGCCGGCATGATGGGACGGTCCGTAAAGTGGCCGACGAAGAAGGGCTCATTATAGGTCACATTCTTGATGCCCACGACCCGCTTTCCGATCTCCAACTCCACGATGCGGTCGACGAGAAGGAACGGGTACCTGTGAGGCAAAAGCTGAAGAATCTCCTGAATGTCAACCATTCGTGCCTTCCTCCTTCAACCTTTTTTCCATTCTCTTCATGCTTTCGAAAAGCTCGGGCAGCTTTCGTATGTAGCTTTGGATCCGGAGCCACTCCCTATGGGGGAGGTGAGGACTGCCGGCAATGGTGGAATTGTCGGGAACATCAACCATGACCCCCGTTTTTCCGGCAACCCTGACGTTGTTACCTATGGTGACATGATCGGCAACGCCGACCTGTCCGGCCATTACCGTGTTGTCGCCCACCGTCGAGCTGCCGGCAATGCCCACCTGTGCAACTATTACGGAGTTACGCCCGATCCGTACGTTGTGGGCTATCTGCACAAGATTATCAATCCTCGACCCTCGCCCTATGACGGTTTTGCCCAAAGATGCCCGGTCGATGGTAACATTCGCACCAATTTCCACATCGTCCTCGATCTCGACGATGCCGAGCTGGGGGATCTTGCGGTGTTGTGTGCCGTCCCAGACGTAGCCGAAGCCATCGCTCCCGATGACCGAACCCGATTGGATGGTAACACGAGCACCAATGATGACGCCGTGGTAGATGGTCACGTTAGGGTTAATAACCGAGTGCTGCCCGATCACGGCCCTTTCCCCCACATAGGCATAGGGATGAATGACGGCCCCTGGGCCCACGGTCGCGCCATGGCCGACGTAAGCGAAAGGCCCTACGGTGGCGTCTTCTGCAACCACGGCGTCAGGCGAGACAGAGGCGAGAGGGTCCACTCCCTTCGGAAGAACGGGACGTCGCTGGAAAAGCTCCGCTACTCTTGCCTGTGCCAGAACGGGATTTTTGGTTACGATGATGTTCCGCCCCGAGAGACTGTCGGGAGCAATGTCTTCGCCTGCAATGACTGCCGACGCTTCCGTCAATTCCAGAAACTTGACATATTTTCGGGAGGTCAGGAAGGTGATGTCTCCCGTCTTGGCCTCGGCGATGCCGGCTACGCCCGTAATGACGGTAGTCCCGTCACCCACAAGCGTGCCCTCAATCAGTTGGGCGATCTTGCTCAGCGTCACCATATGGGGCTCATTTCTTTCTGGCCGACTCGTTGTAAGCGGCGATGACTTTGGCTGTTATGTCGATAGAAGGGCTGGCATAAAGAATGCCGCCGGAGCTTTTCTCCAAGATAAGAACGTACTTGTCTCTCGTTGCGATGTTCTTGACGACGTCCTCCATCTCTTTGACCACCTTCTGGGTGTACTCCATATCCTTCTGCTGGAGCTCGGCCTGGGCATCGTTTGCCAGTCGCTGGTAGTCCTTCAGCTTGGCCTGGTACTGTTTTTCCTTTTCCGCCCGGGCCTCGGGGGTGATGGTGGCCGCCTGCTTCTCAATGGCGTCCTTCATTTTCTGAAGCTCTTCCTGCTTGCCGTCGAGATTCTTCTTCACCTTGTTCATCTCGTCGGTCAGTATCCTCTTGACGTCTTTGCCTCGCTCTGATTCAAGCATGACCTTCTGGAGGTCGACGTAGACAACGCCCGTTTGGGCCGCAACAACCATCGGTGACAGCAGCAGCGTTATGACAAAAAGTGCGGCAACGACATTCTTCATTTTTCCTCCTTGATTAATAACGTGTTCCTATAGCGAAATCAAAAACGCTCCTCTTTTCCCCTTCCTTGGGAGACAGGTTAAAACCCAGCTCAAGGCGTATTGGGCCGAGCGGGGAGAACCACCGAACGCCGAAACCGGCACCCTGCTTGAGATCGCCCAGACGCCATATGGAATTGTCGTCCGAGGCCCCGCCTACGTCGTAAAAGAGAACCCCCTTGATACCGGCCGGCTTAAAAATTGGAAATATCCACTCGAAGTTAAAGAACATTTGGTTCTTTCCGCCGATCGGATCGCCCATATTGTCCAGCGGGCCCGCCATACCATAATTGAAGCCACGGATTGTGTCAATACCTCCAACGAAGAATTTCTCGTAGATGGGTATGAGTGTGCCCCCGTACGTCTGAATGGTACCTGCCGTACCCCTCGCGAAGAATGCGCTTTCAGCGAATTTGATGGGAAAATAACGGCCATAGAAACCGACGGACTTCACAAACTCATTGTTGCCGCCCAGGGGCCCGCCGGCTATCTCCAGCGTAATCGATGTGTTGATGCCCTTGGTGGGGTTCAGCACATCGTCTATGGTATTCTTTGCCAAGGAAAAGGAGACGGCGCTCGTCGTCTTCTCGCCTGCCTGCTCTTTCACGTATATGCTGGCGAGTGGGTCGATGTTAAAGACGTCTGTGCTGTCAAGCCTATACCCAAA
Source organism: uncultured Pseudomonadota bacterium (assembly GCA_964651435.1). Classification (GTDB taxonomy): domain Bacteria; phylum Desulfobacterota; class Syntrophorhabdia; order Syntrophorhabdales; family CAYQXL01; genus CAZYVU01. The sequence continues at coordinate 20,086 of CAZYVU010000025.1, read as the reverse complement.
GCCGCCCTTCACGAAATCGGTGAGGGGCCTCGTCAGGGAGAAGCCGCCACCCTTCTTTCTGTATTCGTAGCTGGGCATAATACGTCCGTAGTTATAAAGATTGACTCCCAGGCCCAGGTCAAGATCGAAGACATAGGGGTCGACGAAGGAAAGGCGATAAGACGTGGTGATGGCACTCAGGGCCGCTTCCAGGTACAATTTCCGGCCCGTTCCAAGAAAGTTCTCCTGGGCGATCGAGCCACTCAGGATAACCTTGTCATCGGCGTTGTAGCCGACTCCGGCGCTCAATGACCCGGTGGGCTTCTCCTCGACGGTTATGTCCAGGTTCGCCTTTGCTGGGTCCTCAGTCTTCTGGATCTTCATGTCCACGTTCTTAAAGAACGTTGTGTTTCTCAGGCGCCTCTGGCTTTCTTTGAGCTTGGTTGCAGAAAACCGGTCTCCTTCGGCAACGCGGAGCTCCCGACGAACCACCTTATCGCGGGTCTTTACGTTGCCCGATATATTGATTCTATTGAAGAAGATCTCCGTTCCCCTTACTATCTCAAAGGTCAAATCGACTCGAAGGGCGTTATCGTCAACCTTCGTCAGCGGGTTCACTTCACAGAACGCGTAGCCCTGGTCCCTGTAGAGGTCCCCGAGCGTGATCAGGTCTTCCTGAAAGAGGGTTGAACGGAACGTGTCGCCGGGCTTCGTCTTCAGGCTTGCCAGAAGCTGTTCTTTGGGAAACATGACGTCCCCGGCAAAATCTATACTACCAATCTTGTAAATGCTTCCCTCTTCGATGGGCAGTGTTATGGTGATCGACTTGCCGTCTTTGGAAATGGCGATATCAGGAATGCCGACCTTCGTTCTTATGTAGCCGTTGTCGCTGTAAAAGACCTCGATGTTTTTCTTGTCGTCTTCCAGTGCGTCCTCGTCAAGGATGCCCGATCCCGTAAACCAGGAAAAGATGCCTTTTTCCTTTGTTCTCATATAGTCCTGAAGCTTGCTCCCCTTGAAGGCTTTGTTGCCCGTGAAAGCAATCTTCTTTACATAGGCCTTTGCGGGCTCTTCGACAAAAAACTTTACAGCAACGTCGTAGCGCTCGCCCTGCTCTATCTCGTACGTCACCTTCGCTGCATAGTATCCTTTGCTCGCATAAAGCTTCTTGATCTCGTCGAGGCTCTCTTTGACCTTTTCAACGTTAAACACCTGGTTCGCCTGAATCTTGAGCTTATCGCGAAGATCGGAGGTTTTTAGCTTCTTGTTTCCCGTCACGTAGATACCGCTGATCGTGGGCCGCTCGATGACGACGAACGTGACGGCCTTTCCTCCATCGACGTCGCGGACGTCAATCTGCACGTCGTTGAAGAAGCCTGTTCTGTAGACACTCTTCATATCTTCCCGAAGCTTCTGAAGATCGTAAGGGTCCTTCTCCTTCGTCTTGACGGCATTCAACACCACGCCGCGGTCGATCCTCTCGTTGCCCGCTACGTCAATTCGTATGATTCTGTCGGCGTCCTGGGCCCAAGCGATAGAAGAGAATGCAATGAGGCACAGAAAGAACCTGAGTATCGTAAACGACATAGAACACCACAATTTACAGAAAAATCCCGCCTATGTAAAGCTAAAAAGCTCTCGGAAAGGTCCCTCAAGCCCCCATTTTTATCTGTTATTTCAATAATATTCGCGTTCCCGGCCGCGGTTATCTGTGCTTCACAACACCAACCCTTGCACAGAGGTGGGCAAGGGGGCAGAGGCTGCACCTTGGGGAGAGGGGGGTGCATATCCTCTTTCCGAAAGACACGAGCAGGCCGTTGTAGGCCATCCAGTGTTTCCCGGGAAGGTTCTGCCTTAATGCCTCCTCCGTCTGGAACGGGTTGCGGGTCGACACGGCGCCCAGGCGGTTTGAGATGCGGTGCACATGGGTATCGACACAGATGCCCGGCTTTCCAAAGGCCTCTGTCAGTACCAGGTTGGCCGTTTTTCTGCCGACGCCCCTCAATTTCAAAAGGGCATCGAGGTCATCGGGGATCTTACCCCCCAGATCCTCCACAATGGTGCGGGAGATGTCCTTCAGGGTGTCGGCCTTGTTCCGGTAGAAGCCTGTGGGAAAAATGAGCGTGCGGAGGTCCTCCGTGCTCATCCGGAGCATATCCTCGGGGCCTTTCACGACCTTGGCAAGATGTTCCATTACCTTTTCCGTCGTTTCGTCCTTTGTCCGTAGGCTCAGGAGAGTCCCGACGAGAATGAGAAAGGGGTCGCGGTTTGGTTTACTGCCCATGGAGGTTACAATAGGGGGGTCATCTCCCACTGCCTGGCGGAGGATCGAGACCATCTCATCGAAAGGGAAACATTTCGTTCGTGCCATCATGGGCCTCCGTCACCAAGTATTTCCCGCAGCAAGCCCTTCATGCGCTCGCCGTGAGACCCGGGCCAGTAGATGCGCGAACAGGAGGGGCACCTCCGAAACCGTTTCTGGCTGTGGAAGGTAAACTCGGGGATGGACTGCTCGACGGACCTTCTATCCACTTCCTCCAGGACGGCGTTGCAGCGGAGGCATCGGGTCATGAAGCCTGCGCGGTCGAGGTAGGGCTTTATGACGGGTAGTATTTCGCGGAGCTGATCCTTTGGCAAATCGAAATGGACCTCGATGATGGGTGCGCCACCTGGGTGAAAGCGCCGGCGCGTCAACAGGCAGCGATCCGCTGTGCCTGCGGCAAACTCATCGAGGTCTGCGGATCCGCGAAGATAGACTGTGTCAAGTCCAAGGATCCTTAGGTACTTCGCCAGCTTTCCCAGCATGACGTCGCAGTAAAAGGTCATCGTGCAACAAGGTCGGCAGCAACCGTTCTGGCCTTCGCGATGATCTCTTCTTCGCCTTTGACCCGGCGGTTTTCCATGACGATCTTGCCCATAGAGATGACCGTATCGACGGCCGAGCCTCGTCCAGCATAGACAAGGTCGGAATAAAGGCTGTGTCCGGGCGCAAACTCTTCGTGGCTCAAGTCCACGAGCATGATGTCGGGGGACGCGCCCTCACGGATTGCCCATTCTCCCAGTCGGAAAATCGATGCCGCCGTACTCGTTGCCGCATCGAAGGTGTCACGGGCCGGCATTGCCGTGGGGTTGTCGGTGTGGAATTTGGCCAGCAGTGAGGCGAACTTCATCGTTTCAAAGATATCGAGGCGGTTGTTGGAGGCGCAGCCGTCGGTACCGAGGCAGAAGGGCACCTGCTCGTCCATTACTGCCGCATAGGGGAAGGGCCGGCCGACAGCCAGTTTCAGGTTGGAAATGGGCACGTGAACAAGGGACGCACCCAACCGTTTTAGCACCCCTATGTCATCCGAAGAGAGGGCGCATCCGTGACACCCTACGAAGCGGGGCGAGAGGAGGCCGAGGCGCTCAAGAAACAGGACAGGCCGCTTTCCGTATCGGCTTTGAGCGAAGTCTATTTCCTCGGCCGTCTCCGAGAGGTGCATATGGATGAGGATGTCGTGTGCCTCTGAGAATTCCCGCATCCAGGAGAGGCTTTTCTCCGAAACGGTATAGAGGGCGTGGGGACCGAACGTGAAGGTAACGGCAGGTGCGTACTTCTCGGCGAGGGCAAAAAGCCGGAGATTTTCCTCAATCTGTTCGTCGCTCCTGCGCTCGTCGAAGCCATCGATGAAGACGGCGCTCAGAAGCCCCCTGATGCCCATGTCGGCGACGGCATCGGCTGTTGCCTCCCAGAACCAGTACATGTCGTTAAAGACCGTTATGCCGTTCTTTATCATTTCAAGGCAGGCGAGCTTTGATCCCCAGTATATGTCCTCAGGCGTGAGCTTTGCCTCCATGGGCCAGATCTTCTCCTGGAGCCATTTCCTAAGAGGCATGTCGTCGGCGAAACCCCGGAAAAGGGTCATGGCGGCATGGGTGTGTCCGTTGATCAGGGCCGGAAGGGCCGCCTTTCCGGCCCCGTTGAGGACGCGGTCCACCGTGCCGTCGTAACGACCCGTTATGGCCGATATGCACCCTTCGTCTATAACGATGTCTCGCGTCACTCCCTCAAGGAGGACGTCGCGGATAAGGATCTTCATCAGCGGAACCTCTGCAGAAAGGTGGTGAGCACCCTGACGATGCCCTTTAGGTTGAGCGCCACGTTGGTATAAATCTCGTCCATAGTGAGCGGCACATCGCTGATGCCGTTTGCATAGTTGTCGACGGAGCAAAGGCTGGCGTATGGTATGCCTCTCTCCATGGCAAGGGTTGCCTCCGATGCCATGGTCATTCCTACCACGTCACCGAACTCTTGAAGCATCCTGATCTCCGCCTTCGTCTCCAGCCTGGGTCCTATGGTCTGGACATATACACCACCCGAACGAACAGGGAGGTCCATCTCCAGACAGAGGGAAAGCACCTCCCCCTGAAGGGCCTTGTCCATCCGCGGTACCACGTACTGCACCTCCCTGTCCCAAAATGTCGCCGAGGACCACGGCGATAGAAAGTCATCCGGAATGAGCAGCGTGCCCGGCGCAATGTCTCTCTTCATGCTCCCCACCGAGTTTACCGAAAGAATTCTCTTGACCCCGCTCAGATGCAAGGCCTCTATGTTTGCCCGGTGGTTGATGGAATGGGGCGGAACCGGCGGATCGCCGTGTCTCTGGAGAAAAATGAAGCCGTCTGCCGTCCGGACCCGCACCGACCCGTAGGCCGTGGCGCAGTCTGTTTCCCGCCAACGGTCGAAAAAAGGCGACGACAGTAGGGACGTACCTCCGATGATGGCCCACATGGCAAAGAAAACATTAATTGGAAAGGCACTTATGAGTCAAGTCTATTATTCCATTGTGCTATAATTTAGAGGCATGTGATTTGACCGTAGCAGAAAAGGCATAGAATAGCAAGGCGGGGGAGACAAAGTAAGGTGGGCAAGCACAGCAGTGGATCGGTGGAGGACTTTAGCAGCCTTATCGTTTCGCTCTCAACAGGCTTTATCAATATACCCATCGAGCGCATCGACGAGGGAATCGTTCAGGCCCTTAAGCTGGTCGGGGAATACTGTGCTGTGGATCGAAGCTACGTTTTCCTTATTAGCGATGACGGGCTGACAATGAGCAACACCCACGAGTGGTGCAGCGCCGGCGCAGAGTCTCAGTGCAGTCGCCTTCAGAATGTTCAACTAAAGGACTTGCCGTGGTTCAGCAAGGCAATAATGGCCAAGGAAACGGTATACGTGCCTGACCCGGAACGCCTGCCGGCGGAAGCTTCGGCCGAAAGGCAGGAGTTTGAACTGGAGCGGATAAGGTCCTTGGTCGCCGTTCCCATGATGCTCGATGGGCCTCCCGTAGGATTTATCGGGCTGGATTCCGTTACCAACCGGAAGGAGTGGGAACGGGAGAGCATAAATCTTCTCAAGATTGTCGCGCAGATGTTGGCCAATGCCCTGGACCGAAAGAGAAAGGGGGAGCTCCTCAGGGCTCACCAGCGCCGCTATGGCGATCTCTTGCGAACCCTATCGACAGGCACCTTTGAGGCAGACCTGTCAGGGCGCCTCATCCATGCCGATGGTCCCCTCGCTGCTCTCTTCGGATTTGACACGCCCGATGAGTTTGTTGCCTCCGGAGGCTATGCGGCGAGCCTTGACGGAGACCAAAGAGGGGCAGGCTCCTGGAGGCAGTTGATTGGCGACAAAGACGTCCTCATAGGCATGGAAAAGCCGGTAACGCGGAAGGACGGCGCCTCCATGTGGGTGGCGATAAACGTGAGGACCTTGAAGGCCAAAGATGGGACCGTCCGGGGATACGAGGGGATGGTGCATGAGGTTACGGGACGGAAACGGATGGAGGAGGCGAGGACACAGAGTGACGCGCGGTACCGGGCTGTTTTCGAAAATGCCAAGGATGCCATCTTTGTCATGAAGGGTGATAGCTTTGTCGACTGCAACGCGAGAAGCCTCGAAATGTTCCGCTGCAGGCGTGAGGAGATCGTGGGGCGCTCACCCTTCAGCCACTCTCCCGTGTTGCAACCCGACGGTTCCGATTCTGCCGAGAGTGCACGAAAGAGGATACGTCTGGCCCTCGCGGAGCAGCCCCAGTCATTCGACTGGCAACACAAGAGGAGCGATGGTGAGGTCTTCGACGCTGAGATAAATCTTAACCGTCTTGTGGTGGGCGATGAGGTCTTTTTGCAGGCCATTGTTCGCGACGTGACGGAGCGGAAGAAGGCGGAAGACGCCCTTCGCAACTCTCAGCGATACCTGCAGGACATTCTAAGCTATCTGCCTGATGCTACCATGGTGGTGGACGCCGACGGCAGGGTGGTAATATGGAACCGGGCCATGGAGGAGCTGACCGGGATGGCGAGTATTGAGGTTGTGGGAAAGGGAGACTACTGCTATGCGTTGCCTTTCTATGGTGCCCCCAGGCCCATCCTTGTGGACCTCGCTCTGAGGCAGACCGACTCGTCCATAGAGAAGCTCTATCCGCTGGTAAAGCGTCAGGGCGAGACGCTCTTCACGGAGGTTTACACAACGGCCTTCAGGCGCGAAGGGGCCTATCTTTGGGCAAAGGCCAAGCCCCTTAGGGACAGTGACGGGACGCTCATCGGCGCAATTGAAACGGTACGGGACGTGACGGAACAAAAAAAGGCGGAAAGGCAGATACAACGTGCATATGCCACCACGCACACGATCCTCGAACACGCACCTATCGGTGTCATGCTGATAAACGAAGAGGGGGACGTGGAATATGCCAACCCCGCAATGGCCGCCATCTCCGGAATATCCGTGGAGCGTTCGGGTACCATCAACATCTTCGGTCTTCCCACATACGAGAAGGCGGGATTGACGGATAAGATACGCAGTTCCATTGCCGGGAGGCCTTTTCGTCTCGGTCCCGCCGAATACACGTCCCATTACGGCAGCAAAACGACGGTGCGCAACTTCATCGGTGTCCCACTGGAAGAAGATGGAAAAAAGAAGGTGCTCGTATTTGTCGAGGATGTGACGGAGCCGAAGCGGATGGAGGCACTCCTTAAATCTGAACGGGAAACCTTTCACGCCATACTGGAGAAGGCACCGTCAGGTGTCATCCTTGCGGCACAGGACGGCGCATTTCTCTACTTAAATCCGGAGTTTATGTCAATCACCGGCTACTCTTTGGAGGATGTGCCGAACGGGCGGACGTGGTTTCGTAAGGCTTACCCCGACGAGGCCTACCGGCACGAGGTCGTGAGGACGTGGATGGAGGATTTATCCACCCCCGGCATTGACCGCGTCTTCAGGATACGCTGCAAGGACGGGACGGAAAAGGATGTAGAGTTTCGCCCGGGCAGGCTCGAGGACGGAAAGTCATTGACCATCATGAGTGATATAACGGGGCGAAAATCGGCGGAAAGACTGTTCCGCACGCTGGCGGACCATTCGCCGGCGGGCGTATACATAGTTCAGGACGGGGTGTTTCGGTTTGCCAACCCCTATTTTCAGCGCATTACCGGGATAGAGGGAAAGGAGGTTGGGGGCCTGTCGTCCATGAGCTTTGTGCCCTTCGAGGAAAGAGTGCGGCTCAAGGAAAGGGCCGTCAGCATGCTGCGTGGGGAGTCTTCCTCGGCCTACGAGTACCCGGTCTTCGACAGAACCGGTCACCTGCATTGGATCCTTGAATCGGTCACGTCCATACACTTTGAGGGGCGAAGGGCTGCACTTGGCACCTTTATCGAGATTACGGAACTGAAGAAAGCCGAGAGGCTCCTGAAGGAATCGGAGGAGCGATACAGGGTCCTTACGGAACGCTCCCCCGTAGGTGTCTATGTGTTGCAGGACTCCATCTTCCGTTTTGTTAACCCCGCCTTTGCCGATATTTACGGGTATGACGCCGATGAAATGGTTGGCCGGCTTGGATTCCGGGACACCGTCAGCATCGATGAAAGGGCTGATGTGCTCCAAGCCATAGATGGACTGATGAAAGGGGCAGGGGAGGCCGTTAGGAAGGAATTTCGTATTCGGCAGAAGGGCGGAACAACGAGGTCTGTGGAGATGCGCGGTGCCCCCGTCACATTTGAGGGCCGGCCGGCAGTGCTTGGTACCCTTATCGACATAACCGATCGAAAAGATCTGGAGGATCGCCTCAAGGTTCTATCAATGATCGACGAGCTGACGGGCATCCAAAACCGAAGGGGTTTCATGACCCTTGCGGAGCAGCAGATCAGGGCGGCAACGAGGGGCAGGCGGGAGATGCTCCTCTTCTACATTGACCTCGACGACATGAAACAGATCAACGACAAGTACGGTCATAACGAAGGCGATAAGGCGCTGGCAGGGCTTGCCCTTATTCTACGACAAAGCTTTCGGGAGGCGGACATCATCGGACGTATGGGTGGAGATGAGTTTGCCGTTTTGGCTATCGATGCGGGAGAAGAGGCGGCAGTCATGTTTGAGGCCCGCATCGAGCGGAACATCGGAATCTATAATCGAAAGGGAAAGAGGCTCTACGAGTTGCACGTAAGCATGGGGTACGCCTATTTTGATCCGCACTCCCCGCGCACCTTGGATGAGCTGATCGGAAGGGCGGATCAGCTCATGTATCTGCAAAAGAGGGGAAAGTGCGGACAATAGGCGGGCGGAAAAGCTTGAGGCCTCCGACATGAAGCAGGGCAGGCATGTCAGCGTCTGGTCAAAGAAGAGGGATGTAGGCCTGAATGAGGGGCTCTTCGAGCACCCGCTATGCGAACCCCGGTCTTACGGGGCCGGACTGTCGCTCCCGTCAGCGAGCAAGGCTGTAAACTCATCCTCCGAGAGGATGGTAAGCCCGAGCCCCTTGGCCCTGTCCAGCTTGGATCCGGGATCCTGTCCGGCCACAATGAAGTCCACCTTTTTGCTCACCGAAGATGCGGTGCCGCCCCCCCGTTCCTCGACTGCCCTACGGGCGCCCTCACGGGTGAAACGGGCAAGGGTGCCCGTGAAGAGAAAGGTCTTCCCCTCAAGTATTCGCGTCCGCACGGTGTCGTAGGAGATAATGAGGCCCGCGTTGAACATCCGTTCGATAGTTCGACGGTTCTTGCCGTCGTGAAAGAAGGCCAGAATGCTCGATGCCACCTCGGGGCCGATCTCACGAACGGAGAGCAGCTCTTCCGGGGATGCCGCAGTCAGGGCGTCTACGTCCGTGTAGCGGGATGCGAGGAGCGTGGCCACATGCTCCCCCACGTGCCGGATCCCGAGGCCGTAGAGAAAGCGGTGGAAGGACGTCTGCTTTGAACGGGCGATGGCACTCAGGATGTTTCGCGCTGATTTGTCTGCCATCCGCTCCAGGCTGAGAAGCTGCTCTCTCGTCAGGTAATAGAGGTCTGAAACATCGGAGACGATCCCCCTGTCAACAAGCTGGTCCACCAATTTTTCGCCGAGCCCATCGATATCCAGAGCCCTTTTGGATGCAAAATGAACGATGCGGGCCTTGATCTGGGCCGGGCAGTTGATGTTGACACACCGTCGCACCGCTTCGCCGGGCGGGCGGACCACCTCTTCCCCACAAACGGGGCACTGTGACGGCATGGTAAAGGACCGCTCCACCCCCGTCCTCTTCTCTTGCACGACCCTGACAACCTCCGGTATCACGTCTCCTGCACGGGTCACAATGACATGATCTCCCACCAGAATATCTTTTCTTGCTATCTCGTCTTCGTTATGCAGGGTCGCCCTGGAGACCTCGACACCGGAAATCCATACGGGTTCGAGGACGGCAACGGGCGTCAGCGCCCCCGTCCTGCCGACGCCGACTACAATATCGCGAACCACCGTGCCGGCCTCCCGGGCCTCGAACTTGAAGGCAACGGCCCAGCGGGGGGAGCGGGAGATGGAGCCGAGGGCCTCCTGATAAACGATGCTGTTAACCTTGACGACGGTGCCGTCGATCTCGTAGGGAATCTGCTCCCGAATGGAATGGATGTGGCTGTAACCTTCGATGACCTCATCGATGCCGGTGCATAGCTTCGTCAGGGGGTTGACCCGGAAGCCCCAAAGCCGGAGGCGCTCAAGGAGTTCGTAGTGGGTGGTCACCGCTGCGCCGCGCACCTCGCCAACGGCGTAACAGAAGATATTCAGCTTCCGCTGTGCCGTAATGCGAGGGTCCAGTTGACGGATCGACCCGCTGCCGGCATTTCGGGGGTTGGCAAAAAGGGGTTCGCCCGAAACCTCCCTGCGGCTGTTCAGCTCCAGGAATTCGGTCTTTCCCATATAGACTTCGCCACGTACCTCGATCCTGTCAGGCACGGGAACGGCTGCGTTTGGGAGGAGTCTCATGGGGATCGCCTTAATGGTCTTGAGGTTCTGGGTAATGTCTTCCCCGACGAAGCCGTCCCCACGCGTCAGGCCAAGGACGAAGTGGCCCCCCTCGTATACCAGCTCCACGGCCAGGCCGTCGATCTTGACCTCCAGAACGTACTCCACGCTGTCTACCCCGAGGAGCTTACGAACCCTGCGGTCGAAGTCCCGCACCTCGTCCTCCGTCATGGCGTTGGACAGGCTGAGCATGGGAATGGTGTGGGCCACCGTATTGAATGAGTCAAGCGGTCTCGCTCCGACACGCTGAGAGGGCGAGTGCGTGTCCACGAGGGCGGGAAAGGTGCTCTCGATGGCAACCAACTGCCCCATGAGCCCGTCGTATTCGGCATCGGTGACAACAGGGTCATCAAGGACGTAGTAGCGGTAGTTGTGATACTCGATCTGTTCCCGCAAGGATTCAATACGTTTTCTTGCCTCGTCTTCGCTCATCCGTTCCATGCCATCATTTTATCAGAAGAGAAGGATAAGTAAACGTATTTTGGAGGCTGAAACCCGTACCGGCGGCGGGCCCGTCGCAATCAGCCCCTTTTCGTGAGGCTGACGAGTGATTCAACGTGTCCCGTATGGGGAAAGAAATCAAAGGGGATGAGGCGGGCAATACTGTAGCCCCCTTTTCGGAATAGCGACAGGTCCCTGGCCAGCGTTCCGGGGTTGCAGGACACATAGAGCACCATCGGTGCTGCAATCCTGCATATCTGATCTACTATCTTTGCGCCCAGGCCGGAGCGGGGGGGGTCAACGACGACGCGCCCGAAGGATTGTCTGCGAAGGCTGCTTAGGGCCGCCTCAGCACGGGCGTGGACAAAGGTGCAGTTGCTCAACCCGTTCCGCAGAGCGTTGCGACGGGCGCTCTCGATGTTCTGCTCAACGGAATCGACGCCCACCACGGACCGGGCAAAGGGTGCAAGATAGAGCTCAATGCAGCCGATGCCCGAAAAAAGCCCCAGAACCGATTCCCTGCCCGTGAGGGCGGCCTCCTTCAGGAGGGCTTCGTAGAGCATGGCTGCCGCGGCTGGGTTGGGCTGAAAGAAGGATTGGGGCAGCACGGCAAAGGCAAGGTTGCCCAGGACTTCCGTCAAGGAATCGCTGCCGCAGACGGCTGTGGTATTTCCAAAATACCTGTGGTTTGATGGCCCGGCGGCGGTGGCCGTATAGACGCTGGTGATACCCGGCATGGCCTCTATCAACCGAGCCCAGAGGGGGTGGACATCCTCATGCGCGTCCCCGTTTGTCTCGATGATGATCATCAGTTGGCCCGTAGACTTGGCCTGCCGGATGACAAGGTGCTTCAACAGACCGCGACTCTCTTGAGGCTCGTAGACGGAAAGATGCGACTCCGTGGCGAGCTGATTTATGAGGGAAATAAGGCGGCTCGTCTCAGGGCTGAATACGGGGCATTCCTGCAGGGGAACTACGGGCACGCCCCGGCCCAATCCACGCCGTATCCTTGGCTTGAGGCCCAGGATCGTTCTCCCTCCTTCCCTCGCAAAGACAAGTTCGATTTTCGACCGGTAATCCGTGGTTTTTGGGGACGGAACGGTTCTCTCGACGGCGTCCGGATTCAGGCCTCCCAGCCTTTTCAGAGCCTCCACTATGTGGTTTCTTTTCAGTTCGAGCTGCCTCTCGTACCGGAAGTGCTGGAGCGAGCAACCCCCGCAGTCCCCGAAGTGCGAACAAAAAGGCGTTACTCTGTCCGGGGAAGGGGCATCGATTGCAACGACATCTGCGAAACCGAAGCTCTTCTCCATGCCCGTAAGTCTCGCTGTAACCACGTCGCCGGGGAGGGCGAAGGGTATGAAGATAACGAGCCCCTCATGGCGAGCGACGCCGAAGTCATTGGGCAATGCGACGTCGGAGACTGCAGCGGAAAAAACGGTACCAACCGATAGGCTGTGCGACATAACGAAATGGGGCGTTCAACCGCCTGCGGCGTGTTTGCCGGCGGGAAAGGAGAGGGTGAACGTCGTGGTGCCCGATTGAGCACATTCCACCGGACCATTCACATGGGGGCACTTCTCGATGTCCCCGGGGCACAGGTCGCGGTCCGACGGGATGTAACGGCACCGCGTGCTCGACAGGGTAATGTCGAAGCCCATGCGCTGCGCGTATGCCTTGAGGAGGAGAAGCTCCAGCCCCTTGCCGCCGGCTCCAAAATCGTAGGGCTTTCCCGAGGTGTAGAGGTCCGTTCCCTTTGTGTGGAAGAGCCCGTCAAAAATGTACTGCCGATTCTCCTGTGTGATGCCGATGCCGAAGTCGGTTACCCGTATCAATACCTGATCGCCTTGAAGGTCGGCAGACAGGCTGATGAGCCCTCCGTCAGGCGTGTTCTCAATGGCGTTCTTGAGAAGTGTTGTGATGACCGACGAAAGGATCGCCGGATCCATTGAGATGAAGAGATCGTTGACACCGTCGATTTCGATCTTCACCCGGCGATGGTTTGCCTGCCGCCGGGTCTTTTCGACGAGTTGGAGCAGAAACGGATAGACATCGATGGACTGAAAATTGTGAGTCGCCCCGGCAAGATACTTGGAGAACCACTCTTTCAAAGCCTCCCAGTGCCGGCGCGTCTCTCGGGGCATATCGGGTATCTGGTCAAAGCGCTGCCAGAACCGTTCCAGCTCGTCAAAGAGTATGCCCGCCTCCAGCTCCTTCGATACCCTGAAAATCTCGTCTGTTTCCTTGGATATGCCGAAGAGTCGCTTTATGTTGCGCTCAATCGATTCCACCACCCCGACGAGGTTCGTCGGCCCCTGCTGCAGGTGGCCCAGCTTGTTCTTCAGCAGCCTGAGGTTCCCTTGAATGACGGCGAGGGGTGTCTTCAGTTCGTGGGAGATGTGGTTCACCGCCTTGGTCTTCGCCGCATTGAGGCGTTCAAGCTCCCGGTGGGACCGCATGAGGGCTTCCTGGGCCTTGATGCGTTCCGATATGTCCTCGAAGGTAACGATGTGCTCGCCCGAGCCAAGACGGACGGGAATAAAGTTGATCGTTTTTTCGGTGCCGTTTTTACAGGTAACAACGAAGGTTCGGGGTGTCCGCTCTCCGGGTTTTGTGTTCTTCACGTCCTCGATCCAGCGGAGCATTGCCTTGCTGCGCTGATCCGGATCCGGAAATGCCTGCCGGAACCAGTCTGCACCCCGTGGCACGTCGCGGTGGTCGTACCCGAAAATTTCCGTAAACTTTGGGTTGATATAGGTGAACATACCGTTTGCAGCGATCATGGCGATACCGAAAGGGGCATTCTCCGACAGGCTCTGAAACCTGTTTCTCTCCCTGCGGAGCGCCTCTTCGGCCCTTTTTCGCTCCGTCACGTCCCTGAGATAGAGGAGGTAGAGGGTGATTCCTCGATGGCTCATCTCCGCTGCCGAGACCTCAACGTAGAGGATGGTGCCATCACGCCTAAGGCCTTTGAATTCGTACCGTGAAGGGACGGGTTCGCCGCGCTGCCGCTTCAGATTGACCGATTTGACCAAATCAAGATCATCGGGGTGAACGACGGTGGTGACCGATTTTCCAACAATCTCGTCAACGCTTTGAAACCCGAACATTTTGAGGAACTGCCTGTTGACATAGGTGTTCCTATCGCCCTGGATGATGACGACGCCGTCGTTGGAATGTTCGATAGCCGTTCTGTACCGCTCTTCGCTCTCCGTGAGGGCTTTCTCGGCCTCCTTGCGCTCCGAGATGTCCTGCATGGTGCCTTCGTAGTAGGCTATCTTGCCTCTCCCGTCCCTTACGCCGCGGGCATTGATTGAAATCCAGTGAAGGCTGCCATCCTTTCGGTAGAGTTCTACCTCGAAGTTCTGGATATGGCCCTTTTCGTGAAGGGCCCGCACAAGCCGCTCTCGGTCCCCGGGGTTGACGTAAAGCTGCCGGTTCATGTCCCTGATCGTATCTATCAGCTCCTGTGGTGAGCTGTAACCGTGGATGCGGGCAAGCGACGGGTTGGCGCTGATAAACCGGCCTTCGGGGCTCGTTTGAAAGATGCCTTCCGTCGCATTTTCATAGATGTTCCGGTACTTAGCCTCCGTTTGCTCCAGGGTAGCCTCGACCCTCTTCTTTTCCGTGATGTCCCGAATAAAAACGGCAAGGCGGTAGACGGCGCCCTCGGGGTTCGTAACGGGGTAGATGCTGTTCTCGTAATAGTTTCCCTTTAGGCGGATTTCAAAATGTGTCGCTGAGCCGGTCTGCAGGACGGTGCGCATTTTCTGCCTGCTCTGCCTGAGGAGGTCGCGAGGAAGGAAGCGGTAGATCTTGGCCCCAATAAATTGCGCCGGCGTCGATTCGTAGAGCAGGGCTGCGCTGCCATTGGCCGTAATGATCGTACCTTCTTTGTCAATGAGGAAGGCTGCATCGGACGTAGCCTCTATGAGGGCGCCAAGGGCCTCGATGGTCTGTTTCTGGGATGCGACGGTTTCTTCAAGCCCGGTACACCGCTCCCTGAGGGCCGCTATTTCTGAGGAGAGGCTTTCCGCTTTCGGGCTGTCATCTCCTCTGTTGTGGAGCTTTTCGAGCATACACATCATTATAGAACATTTGCCGGTCTTTGGAGACAGAATTATTGAAGGGCAGGGCGAAGCCGAGAATCGGCGAGACGGGGAATGGGCGAAGCGGTGGGGCAAGTGTCTGTTTTTGGGGCTCTTCAGGTCGGTGCCGTGAATAACCGTCGCAATCGCTCCAGATAGTCATCGAAGGTCAGAGCCGAGACGCCGCGGGCCAGCGGTACGGATGTATCGGCAAGGCAGACGACGGCGCCATCGCCAATGTCGAGATTGCCGAAGGTTTTCCGGAACCGTTCGATGTTCGATGCCATGGCGACGGACGGAGTCTTGCCCAGTTTAATTTCAAATGGCGTGAGCTTTCCTGCGGCTTCTTCGACTAAGAGGTCAACCTCAAGGTTGTTGTTCGTGCGCAGATAATAGAGGGGAGGCTGCATGCCTCCATTGAAGAAGAGTTTGACCGTCTCCTGGATGCAGAAGCTTTCAAAGAGTGGTCCGGCCATGGGCCCCTTCAGGAGGTGATCCCGGTCGTTGATGCCCGTCAGGTAGCACACAAGGCCGCAGTCGAGAAAGTAGACTTTCGGTGATTTTGTGACACGCTTGCCGAGATTGTTGAAGTAAGGGGGCAGCAGGTAGATAATCCTGCCCGCCTCGAGGACCGAGAGCCAATTTCTTACCGTTGGTGTGCTTATACCCAGGTCATTGGCAAACTGAGACATGTTGAGAACCTGGGAACACCGTGTTGCAAGGAGGCGAACGAATCGTTGGAAATCCCTGAGATTGCCTATGTTATAGAGGGTTCTTGCGTCCCGTTCAAGATACGTTTGGACGTATGAGCCATACCAAGCCGGCCTGTCGACGTTCGCGTCGATGACGATCTCGGGAAACGACCCCGTTAAGCAGGCGTGGACAAAGGCCTCCACTGCATCCCGGGGTGCGCTGACGGCTTTCTTTTCGGCGACGGAAAAGGGGAGCAGATCGAGAAGTCCCACTCTGCCCGCAAGGGAGTCGCTTAAGTTTCTTATCATATTGAACTGCTGGGAGCCGGTGAAAACGTAGCGCCCCTTAACATCTCGCTGGGCGTCGATGCGCATCTTCACGTAGGAAAGTAACGACGGCGCCAGTTGAATCTCGTCGATAATCGCCTTCTCGCCGGCGGAGTCGAGGAAAAACTGCGGATCCGACAAGGCCTGTTCCCGCCTCAACGGATCATCGAGGGTCAGGTAGGTGTAACCTTCAAGGGAATTGATGAGCAGTGTTGACTTTCCGGACTGGCGTGGGCCCGTAACGGCAACGCTGGGGAAGGCGGCGAGGTAACGGCGCAATGCGCCTTCGATCTCCCGATGAATGTAATGCATGAATCGATTCTACAGGCAAGAATTAGGGATTGTCAATACAAATTGAAAATGTGACATTATATGTGTATGTGGTGAAGTTCGGAGTGGAGAAACAGAAAGAAACGGAGAATGGGAGAGGGGGAGACAGTTCGGGGTATAGAGTTCGGAGTAACAGCAAAGGGGCGAAGGAAAGGCTCTCAATCTTCAAGCGAGGCGCTCAGGAACAGTCGGACCTGCCCAAAATCTTCTTGACATCCCATCGGGGGGGGTAACATACCAATACCATTTGGGAAAAACATGAAACGGAGAATGGGGGAAACGGGGGCACTGCGCGAGTTCGGAGTGATGAGTTCGGAGTTCGGAGATAAAGACAGAAGCGGGGACGGGGGGAAACGGAGATCGTGAGGCGCACAGGAAAATGCAAAAGCTGGCGTTCTTAGAGAAAGAGCGGCAGTAGATCTTAAATACCAAAAGGGGGTAGGAAATGAACATAACAACCTTGTTTGTGGCAGCGGTTGTACGACAAGTGACGGCAATGACCTTAGTCCTGCTTGTCGGCATCGCTCTGACTGGCCAAGTGTCGGCCGCACTATATGACGGACTTGTCGGCTACTGGACATTTGATGAGCCCGCAAATATAGGTCTTGACAGTTCTGCATATGGCAATAATGGCACGGCGGCCGATGGATACGTCAGCTATTCCTCAGCCGGGAAGGTAGGTGGTGCCGCAAAGTTCATTCCTGGCAGTAATGCAGGAATAACGGTCCCCAATTCCGTTTCCCTTAATTTCAGTGGAGGGATTACCGTAGCGGCTTGGGTGCGATTGGACGCCAACGACGGCAACGGTACGATTGTTAGCAAATCTGACTCCTGGAATAACAGCGAATCCTATGTTTTTTGGGCTACGTTTTGGAAAAGTGATAACCGCATTGCTGCATTTTTTGACGGAGGTGTCCACTATGACGCCGGCATTTCAGTCCCGACAGGGGAGTGGGCGCATCTCGCCATGACTTATGATGGGCAACCATATGGGGCCATCAAATTTTACGTTAACGGCGGGTTATTATCCACTGTGCAGGCCAATGACCGCGGTATGGTTACAAACAGCAGCGATTTGCATATTGGTGCATCGCCTTGTCCCGTACCGGAAGACTTTTCGGGTCTTATGGACGAGGTTCGGCTCTATAATCGTGTTTTATCCGAACCCGAAATTCAGGCTCTCTACGGCAACCCGGTAATTTCCCCCACCATCGCCATGACCCCGACCTCTGCCCCGCCGGGGACGAAGTTGAAGGAATGGGGGAGCGGGTTTACGCCGAACGGCACGGCGACGCTTCATTTCAAGAAACCCGACGGCACGGAGTACCCTACACTCCTGAAGCGGCTTGACGCTGCCGGTAATTTCGACATTACCTATACGGCCCCGGTTAACAAGCCTTCTGGATTATATTCCTGGTGGGCTATAGACAACGCTACAGGAAAGAAGAGCAATGAAGTAAGTTTCACGATCACCTATGATGTGCCTGCAGGAGTTACCGTTCCTGGCGAGGTAGTGGATCGGGACAGCAATGGTGTGGCCGGGGCAACGGTGCAGATTGTCAGGATAGGCGGCACCGGATATTGGGACCAGTTGACGACGACAGATAGCACGGGTGCGTTCACATTCCCGGCTCTTCCCGAGGGTGATTATCAGGTTTCGGCGCGATGGGTGTCCGGCAAGACGGACAATAGGAGGTTTGGAGTAAAGAAGGGGGAGTCGATCTACTTGAGGCTTGTGGAGATCGCGCCGTGCAGCGGCGGAAAAGTGCCCATCCTCCTCGTGCCCGGTATCATGGGGTCCTCTACAGGCAAAGGCGGCCCGTACCCCTATCTGCCCAAGGACCCACCCTCCTGGGATGACAAGGCCTGGGGAAACTGGGGGGATAAGGGGTATCATGGCCTCCACGATCCCTTGGATAAAGTGGGCTGGCATGACCTTATCGAACACCTGACGAAGTTCCACGGATACGAGAAAGACTGCACGCTCTTCGCCGTCCCGTACGACTGGCGAATGACTCTGGACACCAAGACGAAAGAAAACTCCTTCACGAAATACCTCATCCCCAACATCGACAACGCCCTTGAGAAATCGGGCATGTCCAGGGTCAACATCATTGCCCACTCCATGGGCGGCCTCCTGGTGCGCTCGTACATCCAAAGCGAATATTTCACCAAGAGATACGACATCGACAAGTTTGCCATGGTCGGCACCCCGAACCACGGTTCCGGCATGATCTACCCCATCTGGGAAGGGGGCGATCCGGTCACTGCCGACGCCATCGCCGCATATAACGCAAAATTAGATGGAAAAGAGGATAATACTCACTTCTATGAAGCAACGCTGATGTTGCAGTTGAAGGCCCATGGGAAGCGTTGGACTTTCTACAGCAAAGAGGATGTCTACAACTTCCTCCACAACGACCCCGGGATGCCCGCTGCGGGTCAGCTTCTGCCAACCTACTCGTTTCTTGACCCGTACGGTTCGCTGAGCTTTGAGCCGAACACATGGCTCACGGGCTTGAACAACGACCCTTCCGGCCTCGCCCGCATGGGGGGAGAAAAAGATACGTCGGGCAAAGTGAAGACGAAGATTTTCGCGGGGAAAGGCCGTGCCACCCTCGACCGGATTAAGGTGAAGGATCGCAGCGGAAACTGCACCCTTTACAAAGACGGTACCCCAACAGGATACACGATGAAGGCGGAGGGCGACGGCACGGTATTGAAAGACAGCGCCAGACTTGACGCCCTGTCCTTTAGCGACGACAAGGAGGCTGCCCACAGCGAGCTTGTCTCGGCATACCAGGACGATATTGTCAAGTTCATCACCGGAGTAACCGCTTCGAAGACGCCCGTGAGGACAGCCGGGTCCGCAAGGGGGCTTGCGGCCACGGTTTCGCAGCTCGCCATTACGGTTATCGGAGGCGGACTTCCTTTGCTGCAGAGCCCATCAGGCGACGCAACGGGATTTGATCCCGGCAACGGTACGGTGAAGCAGGCGATCCCCTCCTCGCAGGTTGCGTTGGATGGCGCCTTTGCCACGATAACGGTGGGCGACCCCGGCGATGGTTCGTGGACCCTCACGTTGAGCGACCGGAAGGCCGAAGAGTGTTCCGTTTTTATCGCCTTCATGGACGAAAACAAGACCGCCCAGGTGGGATATATGATATACTTGGACGGGTACCCCCGCTCCCTCCGGTTCGGGTTGACGGCTGCCGCAGAAGATCCCATCGCCGTGACCCTCGATCCCGCGCCGCCGGCAGGGGTTCAGTCTGTCCAGGGCGGACAGGGCAACACGGTACTGAACTGGCAGTCAAGCCCGTCTCCCGATGTTACGGCATACCGTATCTACGGAGGAAAAAGTGATGACGGCCCGCTGAGCCTTCTCGGCGTAGCCACGGCGACGACCTTTGATACGGCCGCCCCATGGGCTTCCAGGGCAATGCAACCGATGTGGCTTCTTGCAGTCTCTGCCGTGACGGATGACGGCAGGGAGAGCGTTTTGTCCGAGGTCGTCTACAATGCCGTATCGACGGGGGTTTTTGACAAGGTAATCCTGATCAACGACGGCGCAGAGTGCACAACGAACCCTTACGTGAAGATTGCGCTCAACCCCCCGATTTCGGCAAAGTATATGTGCCTGTCTCAGAGCGACAAGCTCTGTCTCCTCTGGAAGCCATTCTCGCAGCAGACAGGAAGCTACATGGGGAACCTATACGGCACGAGAACATTCTACGTCTGGTTTAACAGCGGGCTGTTCCAGGGTCGGCCCGTGGGGCCATACAAGGCGTCTATAGTCATGAAGCGTAGCTGCCCCTGATTTGATTTGTAACTGAAAGGTGAAGGTGAGGGGGCCTACGAGAAGCCGACGCTCGGATCGAATCTGCGGATCTTGAGGCCCGGAAGACTCTGGAAATGTCTCCAAT
>CAZYVU010000024.1:40458-42719 GCA_964651435.1 uncultured Pseudomonadota bacterium | reverse complement strand
GTCGACGCCTGCCTCAAGCTTTTCAGGCACGAGGGCTTCAGCCTTGAGTGACGAGCGATACCTTATCGGACTGTTGAGAATTGCTCTTGACAAAATAAAACATCTGTTTTAAACATATAGTTAAAACATGAGTTTTGTTGATCGAAAAGAGAAGGGTGTGGAAAACTCCGGAGAGGGCAATCCCGTTCGCCGCATTCTTGACGCAGCCGGAGAGACGTTTGTGCGGGATGGGTTCCGCAGGGCCACGGTGCGGGATATCTGCCGGAAGGCGAGGGTCAACGTGGCGGCCGTGAACTACTATTTCGGCGACAAGGCAGGGCTGTACAAGGCCACCCTCGATCACTTCCGGGGGGTTGCCTTCGAGAAGCATCCCTTCGATACGGACGCCGCATTCGTGGGTAGGCCCGACGAGGCCCTCAGGGATTTTATCAGGGTATTCGCTTTTCGGGTGCTCGACGAGGGGAGGGCCTCGTGGTTCGGCCGCCTGGTGGCCAGAGAGTACATAGAGCCGTCGGCGGCCCTCGATGGGCTTGTCGGCGAAATCATACGGCCCACCTATTTGGCCCTTGCGTCCATTGTCGGGGCATTTTTCAAGCGAAACCCAGGAGAAGACATCATTCGCCTCTGCTGCATGAGCGTTATCAGCCAAAGCCTCTTCTTCCTCTATGCGCGGCCCATTTTGGACAGGCTTTTTGCCATTAAGGGATTTGAGCCCCATGAGGTCGAGCAGATCGCCCTGCACATCTGGCGGTTTTCGGTAAAAGGCATCAGAGAAATTGCCGGAGGTGGGCAAGAGGTGTGTGCATGAAATGGATTGCAGCAGTTGTTTTGGTCTGCCTCTCTCTGGTTTGGGGAGAGGTACGGGGGGCCGGTGTTCCGGAACAGCCGGCCGTTGCAGCGGGCGAAGGCAGCGCAGGCACCATGACCGTGATGACCTTGCCGGCCGCCATCGACTATGCGGTAAAGAACAATCCCCGGCTCAAAATGGCCGAAAAGGATATCGAATCGGAGGACCACACGATATCGGCCGCCCAGGCCCAGCGGATGCCGCGAGTCGATTTCGGAAGCAGTGCAACCAGGTACCGTTATCCGCAGCCCCTCATCCCCCTCGTTATAACGTGGCCTTTGAGCTCTGCCGTGGAGATCCCTGATTTCGAGCGGTCAATCTACGATACGGGCGTTGCCTTCCGGCTCCCCCTGTTCAAAGGCGGACAGTTGATGCGAGGCGTCCGCGTCGCTGAGTTCCGCAAGGCCATGGCTACGGACAATTTCAGCCTCACCAAGCAAGACCTCATCTATAACGTAACGAGCGTGTTCTACAAGATCCTTCAACTGCAGAAGTTGCTGGAGGCCACTGAACAGACGGTTCGACAGTTGGAAGCCCACAAATCCGTTGTGGAGACGCACCTCAGCGCGGGAACGTCGCCCCAGCTCGATCTTCTCAAAACGGATGTTGAATTGGCCCACGCCGTTGAACGGAGGCTTGTGGTCAGGAGCAATCTTGACAGCGCCTTTCAGGTGTTCCGGATGCTCCTTGGCATGGAGGAAGCGGGGGCGGAGATTCGGATTGAGGAAGGACGGTCCACCGCCTCCGCGACCGGAACGCTCAAGGAGCAGCTCGAAAGGGCGTTTGAGCAAAGGCCCGACTACCGGGCCGTCCAGAAGAAGAAAAAGATGTTCGAGGAGCGGGTCAGAATGGCCCAGGGTCGATGGCTTCCCGACATCTTTGTTGCCGGTGACTATGGCGGAAGGGCCGGGCCGACACTCAACTACTATGAGCACTGGAATCTGGGCGTAAAGCTGGTGATGCCCGTCTTTGACGGCGGACTCATTAAGGCGGAGGTTGACAAGGAGAAGGCGGAGCTTGCCAAAGCCCAGGAGGAGGAGCGCGCGGTCCGCCTCGCCATTAACCGGGAAGTGACGGACGGTGTTCTGAACGTGGAAACAGCCAAAGCAAGAATCGGCGTGACGGAAAAGGCGATCAAGAGCGCCAGAGAGAACCTGAGAGTCGAGCGCCTCAAGTATGGGGCGGGCGCCGGGACGACGACGGACGTCATTGATGCCCAGACGGTACTGCTCAGGGCGGAAACAGATTTCATGCAAGCCCTCTACGACCGGGAGGTCGCCCTGGCGTACCTTAAGAAGGTGACGGGGGCTGAATAGTTCGGAGTTGGGAGTTCGGAGTGAAGAGGGAGTCGGAGATGGCGAGAATGGGCGAAACGGAGAGAAAAGGAGCGCTGACCCTTGAAGAGCGCTTCGTT
>CAZYVU010000024.1:19543-40358 GCA_964651435.1 uncultured Pseudomonadota bacterium | reverse complement strand
GAGAATGGGCGAAACGGAGAGAAAAGGAGCGCTGACCCTTGAAGAGCGCTTCGTTTGAGGAACGGCCGCGTTGCAGCCTCTATGGACGTTTCACTGTACGTATAGGGCCTCAAGGTCACGAAGTGGCCGCTCGTCAAGCAGGGTTGTTGGTTTGCCCTGTGGTCGTCAAGGCCGAAGGCCGCTCATCAAGCGAGGCGGTCGTGAAGTGTAGCGGAACGAGGTGCCGATAGATGAAAAAGAAGAAGATGCTTCTTATCGCGGTTGCCATCGCAATGGCGATCGTCGTGGCGATCGTGGTTGTGGTGAAGCAAAAAGGTAACAACGGCGCGATGAAGCTATCCGGTAACGTGGAGGCCACGGAAGCAAACGTGGGATTCAAGCTGCCGGGGCGCATCGTGGAGCTTCTGGTCGATGAGGGATCGAAGGTCAAAGAGGGCGACCTCCTCGCACGTCTCGACAGTGTGGAGATGGAAAACCTCGTTGCCCAGCAGAGGGCCCTTGTCGCGGAGGCGGCCACAGGGCTGGCGGAACTGCGGGCCGGTTCCCGCGCGCAGGAGAAAGAGCAGGCCCGGGCAAACGTTTCGGCCGTTGATGCAGAGCTGGTGCGGGCGCAGAAGGATTTCGAGCGGGCCCGGATCCTGCACGAGAACGGCGCCATCTCTTCCTCCCAGTTTGACCTCGCCAAGAGCGCTTACGAAAGCCGGAAGGCTCAGAAGGCGGCCGCTTCCGAGGGCTTGAGCCTCGTAAACGAAGGGCCGCGGAAAGAGGATATACGAATGGCCGAGCACCGGGTGGAGCAGACGAGGGCCGCCCTTGCCGTGTCCGAAGAGAGGCTGAAGGATACGCGTCTGTACGCACCCTTTTCAGGCGTGATCCTTAGGAAAAACGTGGAGCTCGGCGAGACCGTCGCGGCGGGTGCCGCCGCCTTTACGGTGGGCGATATCGCCAGCCCCTGGATTAAGGTCTACGTGCGGGAAGATAAGATCGGACTTGTGAAGCTCGGGCAAAAGGCGGCTGTTTCCGTCGATTCCTACCCGAAGAAGTCCTACGAGGGGATTGTTACCTTTATCGCGTCGGAGGCGGAGTTCACGCCTAAGATGGTGCAGACTGACGAGGAGCGCGTTAAGCTTGTTTTTGCCGTGAAGGTGCGGGTGAAAAACGAGGAAGGCGATCTCAAGCCGGGTATGCCTGCCGACGTACGCATTCAGGTAAGACCGTGACCCGTGACTTGTGACTTGTAATAAAGGCGAAAAGGGAAGACGGGAAAGGCAGTGAAAAGTTCAAAATTCAAAGTTCAAAGTGAAAGAGGCGAGGCCCGGTCTTGACCGGATCACTCTTCGCGCTTCACCAGTCACGAATCACCAGTCACGGTACTTTATGACTAACATCCCTGCCATACGAACGGAAAGCCTTACAAAGAGGTTTGGAAAGAGGACGGTCGTCGATGCCGTCAACCTGCAGGTGCAAAAGGGAGAGCTCTTTGGTCTCGTGGGCCCTGACGGAGCAGGCAAGACCACAATGATGCGGCTTCTTGCAGCTATCATGGACCCTTCCGAAGGCGACGCATGGGTGGCCGGCTGCTCCATCCGCCGGGACGGAGAGGCCATTAAGGAGAAGATCGGCTACATGTCTCAGCGCTTTGGCCTGTACGAGGACCTGACGGTAATGGAAAACATCGGGTTTTATGCGGACCTTTTCGAGGTGCCGAAGATGGAGCGTCCTGCCAGAACAGAGCGGCTCCTGGGATTCAGCAACTTGACACCATTCAAGGACAGGCTGGCCGGTAACCTGTCCGGGGGAATGAAGCAGAAGCTCGGATTGGCATGTGCCCTCATCCACACGCCCAAGGTCCTTTTTCTCGACGAGCCCACCTGCGGCGTCGATCCCCTATCGCGAAGAGATTTTTGGAAGATCCTCTACGAGCTGCTTCGCGAGGAGATTACCATTTTCGTATCGACGGCATACCTCGATGAGGCAGAGCGCTGCACGCGGATCGCCCTCATTCATGAAGGGCGCATTCTTCTTGTCGACACGCCTTCGGCCGTCAAGAAGGGGCTTGCCGCCCCCATGTGGGAGATATTCACGGGCCGGGCACGTAATGCCCGTTCCTTGGCGGACTCCCTGCCGGGGCTGAGGAGCATGAGCGTCTACGGAGACCGAATTCACGTTACCTTGGACGAGGGAGCCTCCATTGAGGCCCTTGTTGCTGCTTTGAAGCGTGAGGGCTTTGAGGTGGAGCGTTTTCGGGGCATTACCCCTTCATTAGAGGATGTCTTCATTGAAATGGTGAAAGGACGGGAAACAACACATGGGAAATAGAGAGGGAATGAGGGAATGGGAGACGGGGAGAAGCAAAGAGGCTTCCCGGTGACGCATCCGGAATCCCTTCCGAGGAACGGTATTGCCGTCGAGGTGCGGAAATTGAGGAGGACCTTCGGCGGCTTCGTCGCCGTAGACGATGTCGACTTGTCGGTCAGGCGGGGAGAGATATTCGGCTTTCTGGGTCCCAACGGCGCCGGTAAGTCAACGACCATACGAATGCTCTGCGGGCTTCTCATGCCCACGTCGGGACAGGGGACGGTGGGCGGGTTTGACGTCATTAAGGAGCCTGAATCGATCAAGAAGATCATCGGGTACATGTCCCAAAAATTCTCCCTCTACGAAGACCTGACGGTGGAGGAGAACATCAGCTTCTACAGTGGCGTCTACAGCGTGTCCCCGGACAAGAGGGCCGACAGAAGGGAGTGGGTTCTGGAAATGTCGGGCCTTGCGGAGAGCAGAAAAGAGTTGACGGGGACCCTCGCCACAGGATTCAAACAGCGCCTTGCCCTCGGATGCGCCATTCTTCATGAGCCGCCCATTATCTTTCTCGACGAGCCCACGTCTGGTGTCGACCCCATTTCACGCCGGAATTTCTGGCAGCTTATCGGCGATATGTCACAGCGGGGGACCACCGTTTTTGTAACGACCCACTACATGGACGAAGCGGACTACTGTGATCGCCTGGCCCTCATCTACAAGGGTGCCAAGATTGCCGAGGGGACGCCGGGTGAGCTTCGCACGGAATATATGAAGCACCACATATTGGAGGTCGAGGTCGACCGGGTCGTAGAGGCCATGAACGCGCTCTCCACCCAAGGGATGGAGAGCGCCATTTTCGGGGCAACGCTGCACGTAACGACCGACGAGCCGGACCTGGCAGTCCGCGCCGTTACGGACATCCTGGCCCGGGAAGGTATTTCGCCGGGGAGGATTGAAGAGATAGCCCCCTCTCTGGAAGACGTGTTTGTGACGCTCATAGGGGCGGCGTGACAGGGAGAATCGGAGCAAGGGAACGGTGAAGCTCAATGAGCACTTCGTTTGAGGAGCGTCCCGCCTACGCGGGACTTTATGACCGGCCAACTTAGTGGCCTTGATGGTGTAAACTTAGAGCGAAGCGCTCTTCGAGTTCGCAAGAACGCTCATCAAGCAGAGCGGTTTGCTTGCTCTGCGCTCTTCAAGGCCCTATGCCGCTCTTAGATCGGGGAGCGATGAGATGAAGCTTGTCAGGGTTAAAGCGATAGCGAAAAAGGAGTTCATACAGATATGGCGCGATCCGTTCAGCCTCGCCATGGCGCTCCTCATGCCCGCCATGCTCCTTTTCATCTTTGCCTATGCCATCTCCTTCGACGTAGACAACATATCAACGGCGGTGTACGACCAGGATAAGAGCAGCCTGAGCCGGGCACTGGTGTCACAGTTTACCGAGTCCCGCTATTTTGACCTTGTTGCGAACCTGGAGAGTGTCGACGAGGTTGACGCGATGCTCGACGGAGGGCGCGCCAAGCTCGCCATTGTTATTCCCCACGATTTCTCGGAGGCCCTTTACTCCGGCAAGGACACGGAGGTGGGCATCTTTTTGGACGGAACCGATTCAAATACGGCAAACGTCGCTCAGGGATACATCGCCGCCATAGCGGACCGTTTCAACCGGACCCTCGCGCCGGTACGTATCACCCCGCTCATAGACATCCGGAACCGGGTCTGGTACAACACCGAGCTGAGGTCGCGAAACTTCATCATTCCCGGCCTCATCGCCGTCATCATGTCCGTCATCATCTCCCTTCTGACGTCGCTCACTATTGCGAGGGAGTGGGACAGGGGAACGATGGAGCAGCTCATATCGACGCCCGTCAAGCCGCCGGAGCTGATCCTGGGAAAGCTCATTCCTTATTTCGCCGTCGGTCTTGCCGATACCCTCATCTCCATATTGCTCAGCACCCTCTTCTTCGGCGTGCCTCTCCGCGGCAGCATTGTGCTGCTCCTTTTTCTGTCGAGCCTTTTCCTTTTCGGAGGTCTGAGCTTCGGCATTCTTGTCTCCATCATAGGAAGAAATCAGCTTATTGCAAGCCAACTCGCCATGCTCACCTCATTTCTCCCCGCCTTCATGCTTTCGGGGTTCGTTTTTGCCATCTCGAACATGCCCAAGCCGCTCCAGGTCATTACCTACATCATTCCTGCGCGGTATTTTGTAACGATCCTGAAGGCCATTTATCTCAAAGGCAGCCCTCTCGGGCTCTTGATGACAGAGGTTCTTCTCCTGGGCCTTTTCTCGGTGGGTGTCTTTGTGGTGGCAAACAGGAAGTTCAGAAAGAGGGTTCAGTAGATGTTCGGGCGCATCAAACAATTAGTCATCAAAGAATTCATTCAGGTTTTCCGACAAAAGAAGACCATTTTCTTCCTTACCGTGACGCCGCTCATCCAGCTTATGCTCTTCGGATATGTAGCCACCCTCGATGTCAACGACGTGGCCACGGCAGTCTACGATCTTGACCGGACAAGCGAAAGCAGGGAGCTGGCGAGACGGCTCGAGTCTTCGGGCTACTTTACCGTTCGGTACCGACCTCAATCGCCGGGCGAGATTCGGGACCTCCTCGACCGGGGAAAGGTCCTCTGTGCCCTGCAGGTCAATAGCGGCTTTGGAAAGAACCTGCAGAAAAATGTGCCTGAACAGGTTCAGGTCATCGTCGACGGAACGGACTCCAACACGGCGCTCATAGCCATGAGTTATGTCAATATCGTTTTGAGCACCTACGCCCGGGACATGCAGAAGCTGCCCGGCGTTCTGAGGGCGGCCCGCGTGGACTTTCGGCCCCGCATCTGGTTCAATACGGACCTTCGGAGCAAGAACTATATGGTCCCCGGCGTCATCGCGTCCATCGTTATGCTCACATGCCTCATCCTTACCTCGATGGGGATCGTGCGTGAGCGCGAGGTGGGAACGATGGAGCAACTCATGGTGACGCCCATCCGCCCCATGGAACTGATGCTGGGAAAGACCATTCCCGTGGCGATGATCGGTTTTTTCGACATGGCGCTGGTGACCGTGGCCGGGAGCCTCTGGTTCGACGTGCCCATCAAAGGGTCGCCTCTCCTGCTCTTGCTGAGCACGTCCGTCTATCTGCTTTCCGTCCTCGGCATCGGGCTCTTTCTCTCAACCATATCAAAGACCCAGCAGCAGGCCATGATGGGGACGTTTCTCTTCTTCATGCCGGCCATACTCCTGTCCGGCTTTGCCTTTCCCATCGAATCTATGCCCGCCTTCTTTCAATACGTTACCTACGTCAGCCCTCTCAGGTATTTTCTTGTCATTGTCCGGGGCATATTCCTGAAAGGTGTGGGCTTCGACGTGCTCTGGACCCAGATCGCGGCACTCTTCGTCATCGGTGCCGTCATCATCACCTTCAGCGCCCTGAGGTTCCACAAGAGGCTGAGCTGATGTGGCCTGTAAGATGAGACATCCTGTCGGCTCTTTATAATGCAGTGGTTTTCCGCTATTATGTTCTGTAATGGCCGGGGAAGATTGGCGGGATTGGCAGGTATCGGACGACGATGACTTGTACTATAGGGTCAGGGTAGGCAACGCGGACCAGGCCATCGGCCCTTTTACGAGAGAGCAGATGGCCGAGATGGCCCGGGCAGGCCAGATGCGGGATACGACGCCCGTACGTTGTGGAGAGGGCCCATGGAGGGAAGCCCGCCACCTATTCCCTAAACGCCGGCGCAGGAAGGGGCTTTGGATCGCCCTCCTCCTTGCCTGTCTGGCCGGGGTGCTGGGTGCCTTTGCAGACAGGTTCTTTGACGCTTACGTGGCACGCCGCCAGGCGGCGGAAACCCCCAAGGGCACGGGCTCCGGTACGGAAGTGCCCGTTTCCGGGGGCGCCAAGCAACGGCCCGCCGCAGGCCTCTCCGTTGAGACGCTTGTCCGTCTCACCAACGAGGCCCGCAGAACGAACGGTGTTGCCCCGCTTAGGGTCAATGGCCAGTTGACCCGAATAGCGGAAGAGCGGGCCCGCGACATGCTCAAAAAGCAATACTTCGGCCACGTGGCGCCGGACGGCGGCAGCTATCCGGATGTTGCGCGCACGGTGGGATACCGCTATAAATGCCTTAGCGAGAACATAGCGAGCGGTGAGTTCGCCTCGAACCAGAGCCTCATCGACGGCTGGATGCAGAGTCCAGGCCACCGTAAGAACCTCCTTTCAACGGATGTAGACGAAATAGGCATTGCGGCGGTCAGGGGAAGCCTGAAGGGCGAAGATACCTGGGTGGCCGTCCAAATATTCGGTCTCCCGGCGCCGGAAAGGGGTCAGGCCGGCCCGCCGGCAACATCCTGCGCGGAGCCTTCCGATTCGTTAAAGCAGGCCATCGAGACCGGCAAAAGGGATATCGAGGAGATGGACAGGCGTATCGCGTCGATGAAGACCGATGTGGAGTTCGACAGGCTCATTCTGGAGCGGAAAGGCGCCGCTTCAAAAGAAGAGTCTGACGGCTTTAACGATAGGGTGGCCCAGCTTAACGGGCTCATTGCCACATCGAACGAAAAAAAGACGTCCGTCCAGACGATGATTAACGAATACAACGGAAGCGTGCAGAGGTACAACGCCTGCGTGGAAAAGGCCAAGACGGCTCCACCGTCCTGACGGGGGCCTTCTCGGTGACGGTTCGCCGCCTGTCGCAAACCCCGCTACCCGGAAGACAGGGTGTAGCGTCGTAAGAAATCTCAATTCCGTCACTCCCGTGAAAACGGGAGTCCATAAGTCAGGCTGATCTGCCGGATTCCCGCGTCCGCGGGAATGACAAAAAACGTTGCAAACAGGTTTGTTATGATTTCATCATACGTGATTTCTCAGCATGAGCTCCACGGGATGGGGGTTCAGGTACCACTGTTCCTTCAAATAGGGTTCATCGTACTTTCGCACATAGTGCTTGATTAGCGTCAAGGGCACGACGAGGGGGACAAGCCCGCCGTGATACTGCTCGATGATATCCAGAAGCTCCTGCTTCTCGTCCGCCGAGAGCACCTTTTTGAAGTACCCCATGATGTGAGAAAGAACATTGGTGTTCTTCTTCGTCGTCGCAATGAGCTTCAGGCCTGCCATCATGCCGTCGGCGTAGCGGTCGGTGAGACCTTCGGCCTGCACCTTCTGACCGGACACAAGCCTGCCGAGGTCCGTGAGATGCTTGGGGCTGTGGGCCATGAAGAGGAGCTTATGGTCCCTTTGAAAATCGATGAGGCCCTTGGCCGATGCCCCTTGCCGCAGGAATTCTTGCCACCGCCTGAAAACGAAGACCCTTTCTATGAAATTTTCCCGAAGCACCGGGTCGTGGAGCCTTCCGTCGTCCTCAACGGGCAGGAGTGGAAACTGGTCCATAAAGGCCCTTGCAAAGATCCCCACCCCCTTGTGCACAGGCATGCCCGAAGGGCCGTAGACCTTGATGCTTTGCATGCCCGAGCTCGGCGAGCGGCTCTTGAAGATGAATCCCGAGAGTTGCTCGGAGGCAAGCCCCTTCAGCCGCTCCTGGGACCACGCCTTCATCCCGTCCGTGTGGTCGATGCCCGTCTTCAGGGTAACGAGCCGCGGGTTCGCCGGGTCGCCGACGAGCCGTAAGGACTCGCGGGGGATGGGTAGGCCGTACTCCACCTCGGGGCAGACAGGGACGTATTCGAAGTATTTTCCCAACGTCTCCGTTATGTAGCGGTCGTGCTGGTGGCCGCCGTCGTATCGTACGTTCTCACCGAGAAGACATCTGCTCACGCCGATTCGTATCTTTTCCATAGGCTCCTTTCAGTGAACCGTGATTCGTAATTCGTGAACGGGGACACCCCGTACATCATCACCCTTCACTTTGCATGCCTTCGCTGTCCTTAATCCACTATTCCGCATCAAGAATCCGGAATCGCCTTCCTCTATCACCGTTTCTTCCCCTCGCAGCTTCGCGATTCCTGTTTCGAGTTCCGCGTTCTTTTTCTCTCCCATTCTCCGAACTCCGAACTCCCAGCTCCGAACTGCCGTCACTCCACAGCTACGAACGACGAGTCCGTGATCCCGTCGAGTAGCTGAAAGGCGGTGATCCTGACGGCAAAGACCTCCGCATCCTGGTCATCGAGAAACACCCTCAGATGGGGGTGCCCCGCCAAAAGCCTTGCCGCTGCATCCTTCCTCTCTGCATCATCACCGATGGTCACGAAGATCCCTGTTACCGTCAGTGCCTTCACGGTGTTCCGGTTTACTCCCTCAGCTCCTTCGCGGGTGTCGATGAGGAGGCTGACCTTTGGGTTGGCGACAAGATTGTTGTATTTCCTGCTTTCCCGGTGCGTCACCATGTAAAGCCTTGTGCAGTGGCGATCCGTCACATAGGACATGAGGGAGCAGTGCGGCTGGTCCCCATGGGTGGTGGCCAACACACAGGTGTCTTTCTCTCGTACCAAACCCCTCATCTTTTCAATCATGAAACCTCCTCTGTTGGTCCCGATGCCGCTTGTCTTAGTAGGCCGGAAGCACCACCTTGACGGGTCCCCCGTAGTCGCTGGCCATGTAGGGGGGTGAGGCGCCAAAGATGGCCTGGACCCAATAGTAGACTGTAGCGCCCGACCCCATCGGTGCCGTCGTGTCGTCATAGGTCGTGGCCGTCGATGTGCCAAGGGCCTGCTGGCCGCCGTGTCCCGATGTGGAGCGCGACACAAGATAGCCCGATGCGTCTGCCACGGGATCCCACGTTACCCGCACTACGGACCGGGCAATGGTTGCCGCCACGTTCGTGGGCCCGGCGATCTTCGTGTAGCCCACGTCGTAGGAGCCGAAATCGCTTGTCCCGTACTTGTTCTTCGATTTGACCCAGTAGTAGTGCATGATGCCCGGCTTGGGCTTCATATGATCATAGCTTGTCGACTTTGTTGTGGTGATGAGGGTCTTGGGCCCGAATGCCGTCGTGGCCGAATGGACCTCATAGGACGTAACGCCGGTCTTGGCGCTCCAGGTCACCCGGACACGGTCCGGAAACTCGCCCTTCGTGGCCTTGACGTTCGAGGGGCTGCCGAGGAGCGCGTATCCCGAGTCTGCATTGCTCGGCTTGCTGCACCCGTACTGGTTGCAGGCCTTGACGGTGTAATAGTATGTAGCGCCGGGGATCACCGTGTTGTCATCGTATGGCGTGCCGTCGTCGGTGGCCACCTGTTTGGCCCGCTGGTTGGGGGCGGCAGCCCTTAGGACGGCATAATGCGCTGCACCCGTTGTTCCGGTCCAGTTCACGGTGATCAGGTTCTCCCACGTACCATCCGTGGCCGTCACGTTTGTCGGCGCTGCGAGGACGCGGAACCCCTTGTCGGCCTTGCTGGGCGCACTTGATCCCGCCGGGCTGTTGGCGACGACGAAATAGTAGTAGGTATAGTGTGGTGTAGCCGTTGTATCGTTGAAGGACGTGCCGTTGACGGTGCCCAACAGGATGCCGACAGCCCCCAGCCCCTTCTGGGCAAGTGCCCTATAGACGGAGTAGGAGAGGACGGCTCCCGCAGGGGGGCTCCAGGTGACCAACACCTTGTCGGAGTAAGTCCCGTCGCTTGCCGCGACACTTGCAGGGGGCGATATTTTCCGGAAACCACCATCGTGAGAGGTGTATGGCGTCCACTCGCCGTCCTTGCCGACGACACTTACCCAATAGTAGTAGACTCTGCCGGGATCGGCCGTCTTGTCGTCATACTGTGTGCCGCCCGTGCTTCCGACCATCGTGGCGGTGCCGGCATCGGGAGACAGGCTTCGGGCGACGGCATATGCGCCGACATAGCTCTTTGCGGAAGGGTGCGGGGACCAGGTAATCCGTACCTTGTCTGCGTATGCGCCGTCGGTGGCATTCACGTCGGTGACGCCGATGTCGGATGTTCTGACGCCGAAGACGCCAAGCGTTTCGCCCCGCCCGCTCATAAGTCCGGCCTCCCACGTGTGATAATTGAGAGTTACGTTCTTTTCGGACAGAAAGAGCCGGTGAGGGGTGCCGGCGGCAATGGAGGCGCTTCCGTTCTTGTTGCCGAGCCTGTACTTTACGGGATAGAAGCCGGACTGAAGGTTGCCGACGGACGTAACCTGCAGCGTGACCCTTTCACCGTTGGAAAAATAGAGCTTGAAGTTGTCCTTCCAGTTTTGGACGCTGAATGTCCCGGCCGTATACTGCAGGTCAACGTCCGGCCGTGCCAGGAGGGTCCCGTAGTAGGCGCCCGACCACTCTGTCGTGCCCGCAGCGAAATTTCCGTGGGAATAGGAAAATCCTCCGCCGAAGGGGAACAGGATAAAGGGCTGCCCCGTTCCCGGCACTTTGTATCCTTTGGGGTCTGGTGCCCCCTCGGGCTGACTGAAATCGATGTAGAACTGAAAGGGTGAGCCTGTCATCTCAGCTATGACGCCTCTCGCCTCGTACGGCGGCTGGTCGATGCCGGCAGGCCTGTAGGTGCCGATTCTGTCGAACTGGCCGGTCTCGTATTCGAAATAAGTATAGAGAGGATCTGACCACGTCACGTCTTCGACAGGCTTCTTGGGCCTCCGTATCACGAGCTCTCCAAGGTGCCCGTCGTGGTCCATGTCCCACTTGCCGACGACCATCTCCTGGGTCACAGGGCCGAGAGCGGGGTCGCGCACCTGAAGAACCATCACCCCGCCAAAACTCTTTTCCTCCATAAACTGGTAGGGCACCCAGAGATAGGGCATGGTGTTTCCCCAGGAGTTCTTCAGAAGGAAGAGCTGCCGTGAGCGGTCGTATCCCACAACGATGAGTGCGTGGCCGGCCTCCCCGTATGCGCCCGCAGCATCGATCCACTCCCATAGGCCCTGACATCCAGGCTGGAGGCACCACGATTTGGCGACGACGGGGTAGCGGCAGACCGTGGCCCCGTTCAGCGTCTCGACAGCCGTGCCGTCGTCGTAGTTGGGATTGCCGCAATCGAGCTTTCCCAAGCCGAAGCCTCCGTCGATCTCCTGATCGGCCGAGATAATGGATTCCACAAGGGCCGTGTCTCTGGTTTTCTGTGTTGGGAGAAAGGCGATCTCCGTTGCACCATACCTTGCGTTTTTTCTGGCCTCGGCAGGTATGTAGCGATTATCGTACTCGAAGTTGTCGATCATCTCCTGGGTAAGATCCCACGGGTTGTCCGTGTAGTAGGCGGCGTCGCACCAGTCATTTCCTTGCACCGTGACGGTCTTGAGACCGTAACTGCCGGCGATTGCTGCCATGTCGTTGTGCCGGTGGTCGGTGCCGTAAGCTACCCAGCCCGCATTACCGTGTCCGAAATAGGGCGCATATTTTTCCTCCGGCAGCATCATCCCCGTTTTGACCATTTGAATCCGGCCGTCAACGACGGAAACGCCTTCGCCTGCATGCAGTCCACCGCAGAAAGAGGACATATTTTCGTGGCTCACCGAGGGGTTGTGGGTGTGCTGGCGGCTAAAGACGCCGTGAATGAAATACTCCTCCGAAAGGTCAAGGGTGATGCCGTAGTGTCGGCGGTAAAATGCTTCAATGGCGCCAAGAAAGGAAAAGGCCTGGCACGATCCCCGCGGGTTCTGATCCTTGTTTGCCGTTTGCCATTGGAGTAGGTCGTAGCTGTCCGGAGGGTTGGCATTGATGGAAAAGGGTAAGGGACCGATCCCCGAAGGTTCGGCGGCGGGTTCACCTGGCTGCCCCTCGGGGGGCGATGGTATGGTCAGTTGCTCCGGTGTCGGGAAGCGGATGGGCTTGCCGCGAAAGACGATAAAATCACGCGCCCCGGCAGTCTGCGATACAAGAAGAAGAACGAAGATGATGAATGCAGCAAAACGCCACCTGTCTTTCATAGATTCCTCCGCCTCGACCCCCCTTGGACCTGGTTATGCAGCCCGGCACAGCCTTGTTCGCAGGGCCCCCACAAAGGAATTAAACACCGCGAGAATGCGGAAGTCAAGGTGGGTCCGCAGTGTATTCGGGTCAAGTGCGAAAGGACAGGAGTACCTTCAGAAAGGACCCTTCATCGGCCATGCGAAAGGCCTCAAGGGCGTCGGCAAAGGAGAGCTTCCGACCGATGAGGGGCTTTACATCGACGGCCCCCGAGGTGAGGGCCCGCAGGGCGGGGCCGAAGAGGCCGCACCGGGAGCCGACTACGGTGATTTCGTTGATGACGACGGGGGCGAGGTTCAGCTTCGCGCCCCGGGCCGTTGTGGTCTTGAGCACGATGGTTCCCCGTGGCCGGACAAACTGAAGGGCCTCCTCAAACCCTTCAGGGGATCCGGTGGCATCGACAACAATGTCGAAAAAGGTTTTGAGTTTTGAGTTTTGAGTTTTGAGTTGAAAATCATCGGATAACTGCTGTTCTCCTGTCTCTCCGAACTCCGCCTGTCCCGGCAAGGCCGGGGAACTCCGAACTCCGAACTGTTTCCCCGTTTCCCAATTCCCATTTTCTATTCTTGCCGCAGTCACGCCCAGGCCGGTGGCAACCTTTAGCCTCTCCTCGTGCCTGCCCAGAAGAACAACCTCCGCCTCCGTGAGGCTGAGGACCAGGGCGCAGAGGATGCCCAGCTTGCCGTCACCCATAACGAGGACCCGGTCCGTGGGGCGAACGTGGACCTGAGCGGTTATCTCGAAGGCGGCAGCCAGGGGCTCGGCAAAGACCGCCTCGTCATCGGAGACGCTCGTCAACACTTCGTGGAGGTTGCTCACGGGCAGGGTGAGGTACTCGGCAAAGGCGCCCTGTCGGCCCAGTATGCCCAGCGTTGTCCGGTCGGGGCAGTGTCTTTCGAGTCCCTGGCGGCACCATTGGCAGGCCCCGCAGCCGCAGTTGATCTCGCCGACGACACGTTTACCGATCCATTGCCCGTCGGGGCCGTTGACCCCCTCGACGGTACCCACGAACTCGTGCCCCGGGATGCCCTGAAAGCCGAGGTATCCCCTGGTGATCTGGATGTCCGTGTCGCAGATGCCGGCGGTCGTTACCCGGACGAGCGCCTCACCCTCTGCCGGTTCCGGAACCGGGCAATCCTCTACATACCGCAGCGTACCGTCAAATATGAGTGCCTTCATTGTTTCCCAATGATACCACAGCGCCCCCTATTCTGCTATAATGAGCTTGCGCAGCGATGCCGGCGTAAGGAGGAGACGATGATCATCGGTATAGTACTTATTGTGGCAGGGATACTGATAGCCCTCTACCCGCCGCTCCTGTCGCTCATTGTTGCCTCCCTGCTCATCGTTGTGGGTATTGTTTTCCTGACGATCAGCTACCGCTTCAAGAAGATGAAGAGAAACACGCCCAACCCATACATCAATTTCTTTATGAGATACTGAGCAACGCGAGGCCGGGAGCGTTTCACTTGAGGAGCGGCCTGCGGCCTCAATGAGCGCAGAGCTCATTGTCTCACCTGCTCCACGAACCAGTCGATCATCTTCCGGGCGATGCTGATCTTGCCGGGAAGGCCCGGTAGGGCGTCGACGGAGAACCAATGTGCGTCAACGATCTCTGAGGGGTCAATACGGATCTCGCCGCCCGCGTACCTGGCCGTGAAGCCGATCATGAGGCTGTCGGGAAAGGGCCAGTGCTGGCTCCCGAAGTACCGTATGTCGGTGACCTCTATACCCGTTTCCTCCCTGATTTCCCGCTGAACCGTTTCCTCCAGCCTTTCCCCCGGCTCCACAAAGCCCGCCAGAACGCTGTAGAAGGTATCCTTGAACCGGGGCGACCGGGCGAGAAGAATCTCTCTGCCCCGCGTGACGAGGACTATGACGGCCGGGGACAGGCGAGGGAAAATCGTCAAGCCGCAGCCGGGGCATTCTTTGGCGCGCTCTTCCTTTTTCATTGCAACCGGGCTGCCGCACCGGCTGCAGAATCGGCCGTCCCGGTCCCATTCGATAAGGTGGACCGCTTTTAAGGCCGTCGCGAAAAACTCCTCATCGACGGTGTTGAAGAGGCCCCAAACGCCCTGTCGCCGAAACCCTTCGGGAAGAATCGAATCTTCTGCGGCCTCTGCCGCGAAGGCCTCATGGCCGTGACAGGTTCCGATGTGTTGCTCCCTGAGGGCTGTGAGGCCGAGCTCGCCGGGGCTTTCGATGAAGGGGACGGCGGTGGCCCCGTTAGATTCGGCCATAACCATCCTCTTTCCCGTCACGATGAACCAGTATGCCCTGCTGCCCGTCATGGCAACGCGCCTCCCCATCTGTCAAAGAGGGCATGATCCACATCGAAGAGATCGAGTATCTTGCCCACCGTGTGGTCCACAATATCGTCCACCGTTCTGGGCCTCTGATAGAAGGCCGGTGCCGGCGGAAGAATAACGGCCCCCAGATCGGCGGCCCTGTGCATCAGCTCCAGGTGGCCCTTGTGAAGGGGTGTTTCACGGACCACGAGCACGAGCCTTCGCCGTTCCTTTAGCGCCACGTCGGCGGCCCGCACAATGAGGGTCTCCCCATAGGAGTGGGCGATGGCAGAAAGGGTCTTTATGGTGCAGGGGACGACGGCCATACCGTCGGCCCTGAAGGATCCGCTCGCTATGGGGGCCGCAATGTCATCGTTCCGGTAACAGGCGGCGGCCAGGTCGTATACGGCATCGGGGCTGTAGGACGTCTCGATGGCTATGTTGCGCTCCCCGGCCTCTGAGACGACAAGGTGCGTCTCCACGCCCGCTTCCCGCAACACCTGCAAGAGCCGAATCCCGTAAACGACGCCTGAGGCGCCCGTAATGGCCACGACAAGTTTTGTCATCTCTCCTCCACCATCTTCACGATCCTTTCAAGCACTTTCCTGCACAGTCCTTCGACGATCTCAATGCCCTCGGGCGAAAGATCCCGCCAATGCATGCCTGCAACGACAACGACCCTGCCGTTGAGCCTCCGGGCCAGCTCCTCAGCCATCGCTTTGGCGATGCCGTCCTCCTTGTGTGCCGGAAAGGTAAATACGGAGCCGGTGGCGCTGAGGCTGCCCGGTTCTTTTAGGCTCGGCCGTGGTTCCGCCATGCCGACGGCTCCTATATGACCCTCGCCGCCGTAGAGGTTTACCTCAAGGTCCCGCCCCATGGGATGAACACTTGCCGTCACCGCATAGGCTCCGTTTCGCTCCGTAAGCTCACGTGGACCATCGGCTGCCATATAGGAACAATTATACCAGATAAAAGACGGCGAGGCATAGGTCGGGAGCCGCCCGCGGCGCGCTCTTCAGTTGTTTTCTTGGTGAAATTTTGGTAGAACGCTTGCACATTTCACCCTTACCTTAGGAGCAAAGTCATGGACCTCAAGACCCTCATTCGGCTGTGGGAAGATAGGGGCGCCCTTAAGCGCATCGGGCAGCCTGTGAGCCCGGACCTGGAGATTACCGAAATATATCGGCGCGTTTTCGATCAGGGCGGTCCGGCCCTCATCTTCGAGAACGTTGTGGGCACGTCGGTACCGCTCATCATAAACATGTTCGGCACCTGGGACCGGATGTGGGATGTTTTCGGCGTCCGGTCGGAAGAGGTGCTGCTGGAGCGGGTTTCATCGCTCTTGGAGCTTGACGTGCCCAAGGGCTTCATGGGCAAGGCCAAGGCGCTCTTGAGGCTTAAAGACATTTCAGGGCTCTTTCCGAAGGAGGCGCGCAAGGCCCTCTGTCAGGAAAGGGTGCTCAGGGGAGACGAGGTGGATCTGGGGCTCCTTCCAGTCATGAAATCGTGGCCCGATGACGCCGGACGGTTCATCACCCTTCCTGTGGTCATTACCAAGGACCCTGACACAGGAAGGGAAAACCTGGGCATGTACCGGATGCAGGTCATCGACAGAAATAAGACGGCCCTCCACTGGCACCCGTCGAAGGGCGGCGAGGTGCACCACCGTAAGGCCATGGAGCGCGGACGGCGTCTTGAAGTGGCCTGTGCGCTTGGCTGCGAGCCTTCAGTAATCTATGCGGCCACGGCACCGCTTCCCCCGGACATCAGCGAGCTCATCTTTGCCGGCGTTCTGATGGATCACGCCGTCGAGGTGGCGCAGTGCCTTACCGTGGGCCTCAGGGTGCCCGCAACGAGCCAGATCGTGCTGGAGGGCTATGTGGAGGAGGGCGAGATATTCCTTGAAGGACCCTTTGGCGACCATACAGGGTACTACACGCCGCCGCGAGATTTCCCCGTTTTTCACGTTGAGGCCATGACCTTCGCCCGGGACCCCCTATACCCCTCCACCGCTGTGGGCTGGCCGCCCCTCGAAGATGCACTCCTCGGCAAGCTCACGGAAAAGCTCTTCCT
The DNA here is from genome assembly GCA_964651435.1 of uncultured Pseudomonadota bacterium. Taxonomy (GTDB): domain Bacteria; phylum Desulfobacterota; class Syntrophorhabdia; order Syntrophorhabdales; family CAYQXL01; genus CAZYVU01. The sequence goes on along the minus strand of CAZYVU010000024.1, from coordinate 23,817 downwards.
TCCCGCCATCCGCTTCATCGTGCCCGAGATAGGGGACATAAACCTGCCCGTCGCCGGGCTTTTCCACAACTTCGCCTTTGTGTCCATCCGGAAACGCTACCCCGGCCACGCCTACAAGGTCATGGACAGCCTCTGGGGCCTGGGGCAGATGTCGGCGACGAAGGTCATCGTTGTCTTTGACGGCGACGTGGACGTTCAGAACATGGACGAGGTCCTTTTCCACCTGGGCAACAACATCGATCCCCTGCGCGACGTGGTCATCAAAAAGGGCCCTATGGATATCCTCGACCATGCCTCGCTGGAGGAGGGTTTCGGCGGCAAGATGGGTATCGATGCGACGAAGAAGTTGAGGCAAGAGGGGATGACGCGCCCCTGGCCGGAGCGGGCCGTCATGGACGGAGAGACCATAAGGAAGGTGGACGGCATCTGGAAAACGCTGGGATTATGAGAGGCAAGATTGCCGCCATTGGCGAACTGATAAAGTTCGAGCACAGCATCTTCGCCCTGCCTTTCGCCATCATGGCACTTTTTCTTGCCTACAGGGGTGTTCCGCAGGCAGGTGTGGCTGTCCGGATCATCATTGCCATGGTCAGCGCCCGGAGCGCCAGCATGGCCTTCAACCGGATAGCCGACTACTATTATGACGCAAGGAACCCCCGCACGGCGGGACGCCCGCTGCAGAAAAAGAGGCTGAGCCTCAAAGAGGCCTGGTTCTTCACGGTCCTCATGTCGACCCTCTTTTTTGCCGTGGCCTGGACGTTCAATGCCCTCGCCTTCGGTCTCTCCTTCCCGGCCCTCATGTTGCTTCTGGGCTACTCCTTCTCCAAAAGGTTCACCTGGTTGTCCCACCTGATCCTCGGCTTCTGTCTCGGGTCGGCTCCCCCGGCGGTGTGGATCGCCGTCAAGGGCTACGTGAGTCCTGCCAGCCTGCTGCTCTGCGCCGGCGTCACCTTCTGGGTTGGCGGCTTCGATGTCCTCTATTCCCTGCAGGACTATGATTTCGATCGCCGGGAGGGTTTGAAATCCATACCGGCCTGTTTCGGAATTAAGCCTGCCATTGTCCTGGCCAGGCTTTTTCACGGCCTCGCAGTCATAGCCTTCATGCTCGCCGGCATGGAGGCCGGTCTCGGCCCTCTATATCAGGCCGGTGCCGCTGTAACAGCCCTTTTTCTCGGCTACGAACACGTTATCGTAAGCAGGTACGGCCTGGAGCGCATCGACCTCGCGTTCTTCGCGGTCAACGGGTTCGTTTCCATCATCTTTTGCCTTTGTGCCGTTGCAGACATATTCCTTTTCAGGGGTTGACATGAGACTGTGGAAGTACCTGCTCATAGCGCTACTCGTTGCTGTTCCGTCCCTCCTCGACGCCAGGGAGTTCCGCGTCGGCCTGATGCCGGCCAAGGAGTCGCTGCCTTTCTACGCAGAGGAGAGGCTTGGCGTCTTCAAGAAGAACGGCATTGAGCTCGTTCTCGTGCCCTTCAGGAGTGCTCTGGAAAGGGATGCGGCCTTTGAAGCGGGCAAGATTGACGGCGCAGTGAACGACATAGTGGGCACCCTGCTCCTGCAAAAGGGGAGGAGAAACGTGCGGATTGTCAGGACCCTGGCCAGGCCGGCTCCAAACACACCGGTGTTCCGCATCATGGCCGGCCCTGCCGCCGGCTCCATAAGGGATGTCGCCGTTTCTCTGAACACCGTTATTGAATACGTTACGGACAGGATACTCGAAAGAAAAGGGTTGTCTGCCCCGATGAAAAAGACGGAGATAAAGAGCGTGCCGCTGAGGATGCAGCTTCTGCTGGAGGGCAAGGTCGGACACGCAACGATCGCCGAACCTCTGGCAAGCTACGTGGAGCTGAAGGGGGCGAAGGCCTATGGCGGCGACGAGGCGGTCAAGGGTTCGCACGTTGTCTTCGTGGTGCGCGGCGACCTGGAAGGCCAAACCGTCAAATCGGTTACGGCTGCCCTCGATGAAATGAACCGCCGGGTCAATGCAGACAAAGGCCGCCTCAAGGACCTCCTCTGGGCGAAGCTCTCGCTGCCCGACGAGCTGAAGGCCCGGTATGTGCCGCCCGACCTGGCCGTCGGAGAGGTGCCCTCAAAAGAGGCCGTCGCCGACGTGACGGCGTGGATGGTGAAGAAGGGGCTCCTCAAGGAGGCCGTGCCATACGATGCCGTCGTGACGGCGAAGTGATCCATGGTTATTGTCGAGAACCTCTCCTTTGCCTACGCGACAGGCGGGCAACCCGTCTTCAGCGGGGTGAACTTTCACCTGCCCAGGGGCTCCATCCTCTGTCTCATCGGACCGTCGGGTTGCGGTAAGACGACCCTGCTCTTTACCATAGCGGGCCTCCGGAAGCCGCAGGCGGGCAGGGTGATCATTGACGGGGAGGCCGTGGAGAAGCCAAGGGGTAAAACAGCCATGATCTTTCAGCACTTCGGACTCCTGCCCTGGAAAACGGTTTTTGACAATGTGGCCCTGGGGTTGCGAATTCGCAGGGCCACCGAGGCCGACATCACTCGACATGTTGAAATGAGCCTTGAGCGCTTCGGCATCCTTCATCTGGCGTCAAAATATCCAAAACACCTGAGCGGCGGCGAAAAGCAGCGGGTGGCCATTGCGCGGGCGCTGGTGCTCAAGCCCGACCTCCTTCTCCTCGACGAGCCCTTTTCGGCCATCGATGCCCTGACGCGGGAGGCGCTGCAGGAGTTTCTGCTGAAGGTTTGGAAGGGTTGGGATCTGACGATGATCCACGTGACCCACGACATAGAGGAGGCTGTTTTTCTGGGGACGGACATTGCCGTTGTGGGCCGGAACGGGGCTATTCAAAAGAGCTATGCCGTTCCGGGCGAGAAGGGGAAGGGCTTCCGGAACTCGGCCCTATTTCACGAGACGGCGACAATCCTCAGGGAGCACATGCAGGGGATCATCGATGAGACTGCCCGTTAGAGAGGCCATCGCCGTTGTGGTGCTGATCGCCCTGGGGTACGCGACTGCCCTGATCATGAGAAACCCTGTAGTGCCCTTCCCACACACTGTTTTCGCAAATTTTTTTCGCCACGACGCAGCCCTTTTTCTGCATCATTTCTTCGCCAGCCTCGTAAGGATCCTTTACGCCCTGGGCATTGCCATCGTCGTCGCCGTGCCCGTGGGAATCCTTCTGGGGCGGATCCGGGTCTTTTACGAGCTGACAAGTCCCCTCATTTACCTCGTTTACCCGGTGCCGAAGATCGTTTTTCTGCCCGTCATTATCATACTTCTTGGGCTCGGCAACCTTTCGAAGGTTTTCATTATCGCCCTCATTGTCTTCTTCCAGATTCTTGTGTCGACGAGGGATGCGGCGAAGGCCATCGGGGACGAGGAAATCCTCTCTGTGCGATCCATGGGGGGAACGCGACGGCACATACTCCGCTACGTTATCCTGCCGTCCATCCTGCCCGGCATGTTTACATCGCTCAGGATCGCCATCGGCACCTGTGTGGCCGTTCTTTTCTTTACCGAGTCCTTTGCCACGGAGGAGGGCCTCGGGTATCTCATCATCGACGCTTGGTCCAAGTTCGACTACGTACTCATGTACGACGGGATCATTCTCATGGGAACACTGGGCCTTATGCTCTACATTGTCTTGTCTGTGCTGGAGCGCCGGTTATGCCGCTGGATGTTTGTTTAAGAAACCGTGATTCGTGAAGCGTGATCGGCAAACTATAAATCGTGGGAAAATATCCTTTCTTTCAAGGTGCCGTGCCTTGCTTGCCCGTCATCTCTTCTATATCGATCCTGATAACCGCGGTAAGGACAAGCTTCTCAGGAAGAAATTCGCCATACCCCCCCTCGGGCTGGTATTTTGTCATGAGGGCCCGAAGGACCCCAACCTTTTCTGCCTCGTCGGCGACTATCGATGCCCTTCCCCGGACGATGACACTACGGTACCGGAAGTTGGCGCTGCAAGGATTAGTGCCGGCCTGCACGTAGCCTCCCGGCTCGTCGACCTCAAAGCAGACCCTGCCGTCGCGGCGGACATCGTCGATCTTTTCCCCCTCCATGGCCGAGTGAAAGTAGATCCGGCCCTCGTGGAACACGTAGTTTATGGGCTTGATCACGGGGTAGCCGCCGGCCGTAATGGTGGCCAGCCTGCCCACAGCGCAGGCTGTGAGAAGTTCTGCAACCTTTACCCTGTCCGTAATCTCCTTCGTCGCACGTCTCACAAGACCTCCTGGCTATGAAATGTGGTAATCGGTCAAACGCCCCCGTTCCCCCCTACCTTGCACTCTCAACT
>CAZYVU010000024.1:0-19443 GCA_964651435.1 uncultured Pseudomonadota bacterium | reverse complement strand
ACTTCTAACTTTTCACTTTTCACTTTGCACTCTCAACGTTCTCACTCCCCCTCCGCTTCTCGCTCTGCCGGCAGCCGTTCGCCTTCCCTTTACCGCTCACCTTTTCTAAGGGTCTCCTTGCAGAACAGAATGCTGATAAGGGCTGCGATGCTCGTGGCGAAGAAGATCCAGACGACGGTCCTGTAGGCGGAGACGGGATAGGCACCGCCTACCTTGCCGGCCTTGTCAAGAACAAGGCCCATGAGGGGCTGGAAGACGACGCCCCCGATGAAGGGAAACACGTTAATGGTTCCCATTGCCGTGCCGGCAATGTGGAGTGGGAAAAACTCCTTCATGGCTGCGATGGCCAGGGTGCCGACGGAGCTGATCGTGATGCCCATGACAAAGAAGAGGACATAGAGCGAGGGAAGGCTCATCGTGTCGCAGTAAAGGCCCATGACGAGAAAGCAGAAGGTGTTGAGGATCGATGTGCCTACGAGTACCTTTTTCCGGCTGCCCAGGGTCCTGTCAGAAAGGTGACCCAGGATAGGGCTGAAGAAGATCATGGCAAAGGCGATCATCGACAGAATGTTGCCCGTGGTGGCCGTAGAAAGGCCGTACACGTCGACGAGGTAGGGCCCGGCCCAGAGCCCGAAGAACCCGAAGAGCGCACCACCACGAAAGATGAACCAGATGGCGATGGCCCAGAAGTGTGTCTCCTTCAGGACGAGCATGATGTTTTGGTTGAAACTTTGCCTCTCCAGGCCCGAGAGGTCGGGGGCCTCTATGATGGCGGCGTAGCCTTTTTTCGCCGGATGATCGGCCACCGTGGTCCAGGTGAGCAGGGAAAGACCGATGCCTGCAATGCCTACGGCGATGAAGCAGGCGCGCCAGCCGAAAAGGCTGGCGAGGTAGGCGAGGGGGACAGTGGCGGCGAACCACCCCAACCCGCCGAGGGCCATAAAGACGCTGGAAATCCTACCGTACTCGGTGGGGCGGAACCACATGGCGAAGACCCGCATGCCCGCCACGAATATGGCCGACACGCCGAGGCCAACGAAGACCCTGCCGACAATGGCGGTCCCAAAGCCGGAGGCCATGCCGAAGAGAAGAGAGCCTACGGCCGTAACGGTGCTGAAAAGGGTGATCGTTTTCCTGGCCCCCCACGAATCGGACAGGATGCCCACGGGGATTTGCATGATTCCATAGGAGTAGAAATACGCGGAGGCGAGCATCCCTAAAGATGCCCCCGAGATGGAGAAAACGGCCATAAGATCAGAGGCGACGACGGCCGGCGCCACCCTGTGAAAGTAGACGATAAGGTACTGAACCCCGAGGACGGAAAAAATGACCCACCGATAGGAGTGGGCTTTGTCCGATGGCTGCGTCATGGCTTAAGCCTTTTACAAACCAGCATTGTTTGTGATAGAAAAATCCGCAAAGGGGAAAGGAGGCTCCATGAACCCAACAATATTAAGCAATTTGCTGAACGTTGTAAAGGGAATAGTGCCTGCTGACGCGGTTGTACGCAACGGCAGGCTCATCAACGTTTTTACAAATACGATAGACGACGGACGCATTGTCGTCATCAAGGACGGCTTCATCGTTTCCGTCGAGGAAGAGGGTGGGTCGGCTGCTTACGGGGGCGCCCAGGTTATCGACGCACAGGGCCGCTACCTGTGCCCCGGCTTCATCGACTCTCACACGCACCTTGACAGCATGATCCCCTTCTATGAGTTCGTACCCTACGCCCTTCGAGGGGGCACAACGGCGGTTGTGACAGAGACAAGTGCCGCCGCCAGCGCCGGCGGCATGGATGGCGTCATGTCCCTTGTGGCAAGCATGCAGGGCTATCCCGTAAGGCCGTTCTTTCTCGCGCCTCCCCTGACGCCGCCCTTTCCGGAAATGGAGAGCTCCTTGGGTCTGACGTTGAAGCAGTTCAGGGAGGTGTTGAAGAGGGATGACTTCGTCGGCATCGGGGAGGCCTACTGGACACGTATCGTCGACGGCGATGAGAGGGTGCTCAATCAGGCGTCGGCGGCCCTCAGGCTGGGAAAGGCCCTCGACGGCCATGCGGCGGGCGCCAGGGGAAAGCGGCTTGTCGAATATGCGCTTACGGGTATCACGTCGTGCCACGAGTCGACGACGGTGGACGAGGCGATGGAGAAGCTCAGGTTGGGGTTTTTCGTTATGATACGGGAAGGTTGGGTGAGGCGGGAACTGGCCGAACTGGCAAAGATCAGGGGATACGGGGCGGACACGCGGCGCCTCATCCTTGTTTCCGACGTATTCGACGCCGTCATGCTCTTGGAGGAGGGCTATCTCGACTCCATCGTGAGGCTGGCCGTGGGTTATGGTTTCGATCCCATCGAGGCGATCAAGATGGTGACGATCAATCCGGCCGACTACTACGGCCTCAGATACCTCGGGGCCATTGCGCCGCTGAGAAGGGCCGACATGCTTTTCCTCGACGACCTGAAAGGCGTGGCAGTAGGGAAGGTCATGGTCGACGGCCGAATAGTCCATGAGGACGGCCGGTTCGTGGGTTCGAGCCCGCCGTACGTCTACCCGGAAAGGCTCTTCGCAACGGTCCATCCGGGCCGGGTCACGGCGGCCGATTTCAAGATCAAGGCCGGCAAGCGCAAGGGGCCCATTCGGGTCGTGGAAATAGCGAACCAAACCATCACGAGAGAGTACCGCAGGGAGATGGCAGTGAGGGACGGCTATCTTGAAAAGGTGGTGGACGACGATATTATCCCCGTGGCAGTCGTGAACAGGCACAGGAAACGACAGGCGGGCAAGGGGTTCATAAAAGGGACGGGCATAAAGGATGGGGCCCTCGCAACGACCCTCATCTGGGACACGGGAAATATCCTGACCCTCGGCACAGACGAGGAAGAGATGGCCCGCTGCGTCAACCGCCTTGCCGAAATCGGAGGCGGCACCGTCGTCTCGCAGCGAGGCGCCGTACTATATGAATGTGCCCTTCCCGTTCTCGGCGTCCTCTCCGTGGACTCCGTCGTAGGCCTGGCGGCGAAAACGAAGGGCCTGGGGGTGGCGATGGAGCGCATCGGCACCGTCCTTGAGCGACCTTTCCTAACCATCCAGACAATCCCCTTCACGGGCCTGCCCTTTCTTCGTATAACCGACAGAGGCCTGGCAGACATCAAGAACAAGAGGCTTGTGCCGCTTTTTTTGAACGCTGACGCTTGACGAGCGGCCTGCGGCCTCTATAGGCGCTTCCCTTTAGGCTGAGAGCGTCAAGACCACTCAGATCTTCTTCGACAGGTTGAGGGGGTTTTCCGTGCCTGCCAAGAGGCGGCGAATGTTGGCCCTGTGTTTAACGAAGATAAGTATGGCCATGGCCACGGACAGGACAGTATATGCCGGCGGTGCACCGAGAAGCACAAGCGTTACGGGCATGGCCGCTGTGCCCACGAGCGACCCGAGGGACACGTAGTTCCACTTCAGCATAACCAGTACGAAGATGATGGCATTGACCAGGATGGCGAGCGGGCTTACGGCGAGGAAGATGCCGACGGACGTGGCGATCCCTTTTCCACCTTTAAACCCAATGTAAATGGGGAAAAGATGGCCCAGGAAGGCGGCGAAGCCCACAAGGGCGACGGCGAAGGGGTCCTTAATGTAACAGGCGGCGAGTATGGTGGGAAGAAATCCCTTCACCATGTCTCCCAGGAGCGTGATGATCCCTGCCTTCCTGCCGGCGGCGCGCATGACGTTCGTGGCGCCTATATTGCCGCTCCCTACCTTTCTGGGGTCCCTACCCTGAAGCTTGGCAAGGATCAGTCCGACAGGTATGCTGCCCAAAAAATATGCCGCCGTGGCAAAGAGGATGATGAGCACGCGGTAAGAATAGTGGAACGGGGGCGCCTTGTCAACAACTCCCGACAAAGGTTTGGATAAGGCCGCATTTTTACCGCAGTGGCTTTTGCGTGCAACAGGGGGCTCGACTGTGGTAAAAAAGTGTTCTGTGGCAGCAAGAGTTCTGGCAATAAGGAGAGGGATATGAAGATCGGCCTCGTTGCGGTAATCGTTGTTCTGTTGTTTGGCGGACCGGCGCTGGGCGCCGAGCCGAACGTCAAAGAAGGCAAGTGGGAAATCACGTCGTCTGCGGAGATCAAGGGTGTCGGCACGACGCCCGCGCAAACGGTGACCCAGTGTATCAGCAAAGCGGACATCATCCCTCAGCCGTCAAAAGACGAGGGCTGCAAGGTGACGAACTCCAGCGTTGTCGGAGACACCGTTGTCTGGGCTATAGAGTGTAAGAGGCCGGAGGGAACCATCGAAGGCAGAGGGGAGATCACCTACAAAGGGGAGACATTCGATGGCCTCATAAAATGGACCATCACCCAGCCCGGCCAGGAGAGGACGGAAATGAAGCAGAAAATAGAGGGCCGCCGAACGGGTGAGTGCGGCTGACAGAGGCCGGTGCAGAGAAAAGGGGTTGACTTTGATCCGCTAAGCGAGTAAAATTCATCACTTTCCGGGTCAATTCGGGAAAAGTAACCAACGGAGACTGCGTTAACGTCTGGAGGACCATATGGCAAGGATATGTGAACTATGCGGAAAGGGAAGGCAGATCGGACACAACGTCAGCCACTCGAATATCAAGACGAAGCGTCAGTGGCTTCCCAATTTGCAGACCGTGAAGATCATTGAGTCCGGCACGACGAGGAAGGCCCGGCTCTGCACCAAGTGCATCAAGAAAGGTAAATTTCAGAAGGCTTTGTAGACGTTACGAAACACCCCGCACCCTCTCTACAGACCGCATTCCTTTCAACTTTTGCAGCGCTTTGATGATCTTCTGAAGCTGCGACATGTGGCCGATTTCGATCTCGTAAACGCCGGCTGCCGTCTTGTCCGGGTATGTCATTGCCTGGGCGCTGAGGATGTTCGCCTTGTGGGAGGCCATAACGGTGCTGATATCGCTTAGAAGGCCTTTCCGGTCGCTTGCGGAGACCTTCAGCTTCACCGGATAGGCGCGCTCTTCCCCAATGTCCCAGACCACATCGACCTTTCTTTGCTCGTCATAGGTGTGCGTGTTCGGGCAGTCGGCCACGTGGACCGTCAGGCCCCGGCCCCGCGTTATGAACCCCATGATGGCGTCACCGGGGATGGGATTGCAGCACCGGCCGAACCGGATGACGAGGCCATCCACATCCTTGACCTTGATGGCGCTGTCCTTATCGCGCTTGATGGAGCGAATGATGGTTTTGAGCTTGCTTGCCTTTTCCTCTTCCGGAAGAATCTTCCCGAGCACCTGCAGAGGCGTGTAGAGCCCATAGCCTACGCTGGCATAGAGGTCTTCGACGGTCTCGAAGCTGAACTCCTTGGCGATCGCCTCCAGGTCTCCGCTCTTGAGCATCTTCTGGAAGCTGATGTCCCGTTTGGCCAGGGCCTTGTCCAGGAGGCTCCGTCCAAGCTGGATGCTCTGCGCCCGCTGCTCTGCCTTTATCCATTGGCGGATCTTCGTCTTCGCCCGCGAGCTCTTGACGAAGCTCAGCCAGTCTTTGCTCGGCTTGTGGGTGGGGCTTGTAAGGATCTCCGTCTTGTCGCCGCTCTTCAGCACGTAACGCAGGGGGACCATCTTGCCGTTGACGCGTGCGCCAATGCAGTGATGGCCAAGCTCGGTATGGATGGAGTAGGCAAAATCGACGGGCGTCGAGCCCTTGGGCAGCTCCCGCACATCGCCGTGCGGGGTAAAAACGTAGACCTCATCAGGGAAGAGGTCTATCTTGAAGGCCTCCATGAACTCCTTGTCGTCCTTTAATTCCTGCTGGGACTCAATGACCCTGCGAAGCCAGCCGAAAATCTTGTCTTCCCGTGGGTCGAAGACCTTCCGTTCCTTGTACTTCCAATGGGCTGCGATGCCTTCCTCGGCAATCTTGTGCATCTCGTAGGTCCGTATCTGTATCTCCATCTTTTCGCCGTAGGGGCCGATGACCTTCGTATGGAGGGACTGGTACAGGTTTGCCTTTGGCAGGGCGATGAAATCGGTAAACTTGCCGGGAATGGGCTTAAAGAATGCGTGGATGTGCCCCAGTGCCTCGTAGCAGTCCTTCTCCGAAGAAACGATGACGCGGAAGGCCGTGAGATCATAAATATCATCGACATTGAGGCTTTCCTGGATCATCTTCTTATAAATGCTGTACAGCCGCTTGGCCCGCCCCGATACCTCCGCCTTCACGCCCGACGCCTCGAGCTTGCTCCTGATCAGCTCCTTGACCTGGTTGATGTATTCTTCCCGGTCCCTGCGCGTTCGTGCCAGTTTTTCGCTGATGAGCTTATAGTCCGTGGGTTTGAGATACTTAAAGGAGAGATCTTCCAGCTCTCCCTTCAGCCATTCGATGCCGAGCCGGTGCGCCAGGGGCGCGTAGATTTCCAGGGTCTCCCTGGCGATCTCAACCTGCTTTTCCGGCGACATGAAGTTGAGGGTCTGCATGTTGTGGTAGCGGTCCGCAAGCTTGATGAGGAGGACCCGTATGTCCTTGCTCATGGCCAGCAGCATCTTCCTGAAGCTCTCTCCGTGCGGGTCTCCTGACGTCTTCAGGGGGATCTTGCTGATCTTTGTCACGCCGTCTACAAGCTCGGCAACATCGGTCCCGAAATACTCCTCGAGCTCCTTCTTGCTTACGTAAGAGTCTTCTATCGTATCGTGCAGGAGCCCCGAAACGACGCTGGGAACGTCGAGGTTCATTCTCGTGAGGACGTGTGCCACCTCGAGGGGGTGGATCAGGTAGGGTTCCCCGGAAAGCCTCGTCTGTCCTTTGTGGGCCTTTGCCGAAAAGACGTAGGCGCGCTCCAGCATCCCCACGTCTGCCTGTGGGTTGTACGCCAGAACATCATCCACAATGTCGTTAAACCTTACCATTGACCGTCTAAGTTCATCTTATCGTAAGAGGGTGAAAATGACAATATCTTGCCCGGCCTTCCGTCCTGTCATGAGGAGGCCTGACCGTTCTTGAGGCCCGCCACACGGTCTGCGATGAGATTGCAGTGCTCGGAAATCCGCTCCAGATTGACAAGCATGTCGACAAACATGGGTCCGGCCTCGGCCCTGCACACTCTTTTGTAAAACCGTTCGAGGTGTTGTGCCACGGCTTGCCTGACGAGCCTCTCAATCTCGATCTTTCTGTGGAGGATGGCCCTGGATCTCTCGTTGAGGGGCCGCTCCAGGAGCAGGATCACATCGTCGACGCTCTGCATGACCAGCGCCCCTATCTGTCTCAGCTCCCCATGGGCGGCATCTGAAAAGAGAGAGTCCCGTTTGAATTTTGATTCGGCCAGCTCGACGATGTTGGTCGCCCTGTCAGCGATTCTTTCGATGTCATAGACCGTCGATGAGTAGGCAAACAGGCGTTGAGAGAGGGTGGGGCCCAGCTCTCCGCAGGATATGCCCCAGAGGTACCGTGTGATCTCTATCTGCAGGTTGTCGACGACGATCTCGATATACATGACCTCCCGCTTCTTTGCTTCCCGAAAATCGCCGATAAGCTCCAGGCTTCTGAGAAGCATCCTCCGGGAGAGGCTGATCTCCCGCATCAGCTCCTTCTGAACGCACCGCAAGGCCTCCTCGGTGTTCTTCAGGCAGCTCTTGTCGAGGAACTCGGGCCAGAGCGGTATGGTGTCCGCCGAGCCGGGCATCAGTCTCGTGATCAGCCGCTCGAAGGGCTTGAGAAAGGGAAGAAAGATGGCGACAACCATCAGGTTCAAGACGAAGTGGCCAAGGGCTATCTGTTGAGGCACGCTCGACGACAGCTCTTTGAGCAGGAGGGTGATGGGTGTCAAAAGGAGAAAGGCTGCGCCGACCCCTGCAGATTTGGTCAGCAGGTGTGCCACGGCCGCCCGCCGCCCGTCAATGTTGCCGACCACGCTGCCCAAAAGGGCCGTGACGGTGGTGCCCACGTTGGCCCCCAGGACGACGGGAAAAGCCGACTCGATGGTCATGAACCCCTGGGATGCCAGAATGATGAGGATGCTCACCGGTATGGACGAGGCGTGAACGACGGCCGTAAAGATGACGCCGGCGCCGAACCCGATAATGGGGTTCGTGGCCTCCCGGAAGAAACGGACGACCATCTCGTTGTCTTTAAAGGGAAGGGACGCCTGCGTAATGAGGTTGAGGCCGAAAAAGATGAGCCCGAAATAGAAGATCGCTTCGCCGAGGGGCTGTACCCTCTCTTTGCCCCCAAGCCAGATCATAATGCCGCCAAGGAGGAGAAGGGGCGACGCCTCCGTCACCTTCCACACGACAAGCTGCGCCGTCAGCGTTGTCCCGATGTCGGCCCCCAGGATGACCCCAAGGGAATGGTAAAAGCTGATAAGCCCTGCGCTCACCATGCCTACCGTCAGGCTTGTCGTCGCAGAGCTGCTCTGAAAGAGTATGGTGGCTATGGTCCCCGTTGCGAGACCGTAGGCGGGCCTCCGTACGGCAAAAAGTATGGACTGCCGTATGCGCCCGCTCAACACCGCCTGCATGAGGGTGCTCAGCTTGGTCATGGCGAAGAGGAAAATGGCCAGACCGGCGATGAAGAGCAGGGCGGCCTGAATCAGGATATCTTGCTCCCCGGCGCAATGTCGCGATCCAAGGTGAGAAGAACGACCGAGGAGCCGTCAGCGCCGGAGGCGGCGAGCAGCATTCCGTGGGAGACGATGCCCCTCAGCTTTCTCGGCTCCAGGTTGGCAACGATGGCGATCTTCTTGCCGATGAGCTCTTCTTTTGCGTAGTAGAGTTTTATACCGGCAACGATGGTCCGTTCTTCGCCCGCGTCGATTGTGAGCTTGTAGAGCTTGTCCGCCCCCGGAATGTCTTCACAGGCTTTGATTTCGGCCACCCGGAGATCGAGTTTGAGAAAGTCTTCAAAGGTAATGTTATCCATGCTGTTCTACTCCTTGTCAACGTGATTTCTTAGGGTTCCTATGCCTTCGATCTCCACTTCCACCTCATCGCCCACCACCAGGGGGCCGACCCCGAAGGGGGTACCTGTAATGATTATGTCGCCCTTCAGAAGCGTCATGATCGAGGATATGTACGAAAGAAGCGTAAAAGGATCGAAGATCATATTTGCCGTATTTGAGGTCTGCCTGACTGTGCCGTTTACCCTCGTCTCAATGTGGAGGCTCCGCGGATCGATGCCGGAGGCGAGGCGGGGTCCCAGGGGGCAAAAGGTGTCGAACGACTTGGCCCTCGTCCACTGGCCGTCGGACCTCTGCAGATCTCGGGCCGTAACGTCGTTGGCGCAGGTGTACCCGGCAATAAAGCGGTGGGCCTCTCCGAGGGGGATGTGGTGCCCGTCCTGCCCCACCACGATGGCCAATTCGCCTTCGTAATGCAGCTCTGCCGTCATGGCCGGATAGATGATGGCCTCCCCGTTGCCGATGACGGACGTCGAAGGCTTGAGAAAGATAAGCGGCCTCTCGGGTATGGCCATGCCCACCTCTCGGGCGTGGTCATGGTAGTTGAGTCCCACGGCTACAATCTTGGTCGGTGTGAACACGGGCAGCCTCCTGCCGTTGGGTTTATTTTGTCCCCGCCTTCTTTTTCGCTTCCATTTCCTTTTCCGCTTCCTCCTCCATCTTCGTGAGGCGCGTGTAGTAGTCAGGAAACTCCTCAAGATGGTCCATCGATATCTCCAGTGCCCTCAGCTTGTTCGTCGTGTGTTCCTGTTCTATCTTAATGCCCATGAGGAGCTGCTGCAGATCGTATTTCGTTATGTCTCTGCCGTCCGCCCTGCCGCCCTTCAACGTGTCCTTGTAAGTCTTGATATCGATACCGTAGTCCGCCTTTATCGCTTTGCGGTACTCCTGGAACTTTGCCGACGTTGTGTCGGCGGCAAAGGCGCCCGAAGACAACAGAAAAAGACAAAGAGAAGCAACAGCAATGCAGACGCCCGCCGTCCATCGTGTCCGTGACTGAATCATCGTATCCTCCTTAAAAAGTGTGATTCGTGATGCTCCTTCCGCGTCGTTCTCTTCTCTGTATTCCATTTCCCATACCCGATTTGCTGTTTCCCGCATTTTCCAACTCAAAACCCAAAACTCATAACTCAACACTTCTTTCAGGTATTGAGTTTCTTGCCCACCTTCGTCTCGATGGATGCGACCTTTTGGGTCAGGCGGCTGCCCTTGGCCTTTCGGATGTCGAACTTGACGGCCGAGTAGATCCGCCCGCAGTCCGGCTCGAGCTGCTCGTAGGCGTCCTTTATGATGGCAAGGGCCTCATCCATCGTTTCGACCTCGACGACGGTACCCATGGGCGTCAGCTTGTAGTCCACGTTCCGGCCGTCGATGACCTTCAATATCCTGCTCACATACCCGCTTACGCTCTCTCCCTTGTCTGTAGGAAACATGGCGAACTCAAACATGACCGACATAGCGCACCTCTTGATTTTTCAACAATATATGCTGTGGAGAACGGGAATGCAAGGCGCAGCCCGGGCCTTCCTACTTGATGAAGTGCGCTCCCCTGCTTATCCGGTTCTTGAATGCCGAGAGGGCGACAATGAAGGCCGTCCTGACGCCGTTTCGAAGGCCGATAACAAAGGGGGTAAGCTGCGCCCGCCTGTAGAAATCATCTATTCTGTTATTGAGGTAATTCAGGTCTGCCCGGGCTCTTTCGAGCCTCTTCGCGGTTCTGATGATGCCCACATAATTCCACATAGTCGACCGTATGCTCACCCAGTCCTGCTGCACAAGGGCGGGGTCCACCTCCTCTATCATTGCCGGGTAGCGCCACGGCGGTATCTCTGATTCCTTGTAAACCTTTTCCTTGTCGAAGGTCTCCGCGATGTGCCGTGCCGACCTTATTCCCCACACCAGCCCTTCGAGAAGGGACGTCGAGGCGAGCCTGTTTGCGCCGTGAATGCCCGTTGCCGTGACCTCTCCTGCCGCATAGAGGTTCTTGAGGGACGTCCTGCCCCAGGTGTCGACCTGTATACCACCACAACTATAATGGGCGGCAGGAACGACGGGAATGGGCGACTTGGTGATATCGATGTCCAGAGATAGGCAGCGTTGATGGATGTTCGGGAATCGTTTCTTGATGTCTATTTTCGAATAGGAGGCAATATCGAGGTAAACGTAGGAATCCCCCCTCTTAATCATTTCCTCGTATATGGCCCGGGAGACTTCATCTCTCGGGGCGAGGTCGCCGAGGGGCGAATAGGCCTCCATAAAGGGTGCGCCGTTTTTCGTCCGGAGCTTCGCCCCCTCGCCCCGTAATGCCTCTGAAATGAGAAAGCCGTCGGCATCTTTATGAAAAAGGCTCGTGGGGTGGAACTGAATGTACTCCATGTTTATCAGGCGCGCCCCCGCCCGGTCCGCCATGGCAAACCCGTCACCCGTTGCGGTTGGCGGATTGGTGGTGTGGAGGTATATTCTGCCCAGGCCGCCGGTGGCGAGGATTGTGTATGCAGAGAAGATCCTTTCCACCTTTTCGCTCCCGTTGTTGAGCACATATGCGCCTATGCACCGGGGCTCCATGTAAAGTGCCAAGGGGCTTGTCGAATGGTGGGGTATGGTGAGAAGGTCGATGGCCGTGTAGTTTGGGAAGACCCGTATATTCTTTTCGTCGGCCAATCCTCTAACGAGGGCTTCCTCAATGGACCTGCCTGTCGAGTCCATGCAATGCAAAATGCGCCGTCGCGAATGGCTTCCTTCCTGCGCGTACTCATATCCGGCGTCTTTGGAGCGGGAAAAGGGCACACCGAGCTTTTCGATGAGAAAGTTTTCCACCAGCGGGGGGCCTTCGTTGGCGAGGACGCGGACGGCCTCTATGTTTGATATGCCGTCCCCGGCCTCCATGATGTCCTCAATGAGGTATCGCGGCGAGTCACCCTTTCCCATGGACACAATGCCGCCTTGGGCGTAGTAGGTGTTCGATTCCTCGATGGCCGGGTCTTTCGTGACGACGATTACGTCAAGGCCCTTGCCGGCGGCCGTTATTGCCGCCGAAAGGCCCGCCATGCCGGAGCCGATGACGAGAACGTCGCAGTAGTGTCTGACGTCGTTCTTCATATCAGCTTAGACCCAGCATTCTTTCCAGGGCCGTCCTGGCATCGCGCACAATGTCGGCATCGACGAATACCCTTCCGCGCAGCTCGCCATCGATGAGCCCCTCGAGGACATGAAGCAGCTTTATGGGGCTCACCTTGGCCATGTCGCTACACCCCGATCTCTTCAAAGGAATGACGAGCTTGTCGGGATTTTCCCGCTTCAGCCTGTCGACAAAATTGAATTCGGTGCCGACGGCCCACTTCGAGCCGGGGGCCGACTTTTCGATAGCGTTCTTGATGAAGCTGGTGGACCCCGCAGCATCGGCTATGGACGCTACATCCTGCGTGCACTCCGGATGTACGATGACGCTGATTCCCGGATATAACTCCCGGACCCTTTGGACATCGGCGGGAAGAAAGTCCGTATGGACGTAACAGTGGCCTTTCCACAGGAATACCTTTGGGGGTGTTAAGCCGTTGCCGCCTGTGCCGTTTGCTCCTCGCTCGGGGTCCCAGAGGGTGATCGAATCATCGGGGACGCCGACCCTTCTCGCCGCATTTCTGCCCAGGTTCTCATCGGGAAAAAAGAAGACCGATGCGCCCTGCGAGAAGACGTGCCGGAACACGGTGTCCGCATTGGCCGATGTGCAGACGAGGCCGCCGTTTCTGCCGCAAAACGCCTTGAGGTCGGCGTTGGAGTTGACGTAGACAACGGGAATCATCGTGTGGCCCATGCCGTTGAGGGCGTCCCAGGCCGCCAGCACCTTGTCGATCCCGGCCATTTCCGCAAGGGGACAGCGGGCGCCGGGTTCCGGGTGGAGCACCTCCTGCTCCGGGAGGGCGAGGATGCGCGCCATCTCTGCCATGAAAGAAACGGCGCAGAAGACGATATACCGGCAATCTCTCTGTACTGCGGCCTTCTGGCCCAGTTGCAGGGAATCGCCTACAAAATCGGCAAACCTTACAACGTCGTCATCCTGATAGAAATGGGCGAGGACCACGAGGTCCCTACCCAGCCTCTTCCTGGCAGCCGCTAACCTCTCTAATATTTCTGCTCTATTGAGCTCTGACTCGTTGTTGCTCATGCCCGCACTCCTTCGTGAAGTAAGCTCAAGTCAAGGGACTTGTAGGAGTGAGTCAAAACGCCAACGGAAATGAACTCAACGCCCGTTGCGGCTATTTCGGCTACCCTCTCCAAGGTCATGTTTCCCGACGCCTCGAGGGGGACTCTTTTGCGCACCAACGCCACGGCCCTACGCGTCGATTCCGTATCCCAGTTGTCGAGCATGATCCGGTCGACGCCTTCCGCCAAGGCCTCTCCCAGCTCCTCAGTATTTTTGACTTCAACCTCTATCGGTACGGCTGAGACGGACCGTATGCGCCGAACGGCCTCTTTAATGGTCCCGGCGACGGCGATATGGTTCTCCTTAATGAGGGCCATTTCGCCAAGGGTGCCTCTGTGGTTGAAGCCCCCGCCCATCCGTACCGCGTACTTTTCCTTTTCCCTGTGTCCCGGCGATGTTTTTCTCGTATCCAGTATCCTGGCGCCTGTGTTGCCGGTGGCCTCAACGAACCTTCTTGTTAGTGTGGCGATTCCGCAGAGCCTTTGGAGCAGGTTGAGGGCAACGCGCTCGCCCGTGAGAATGGCGCGCGTTTTCCCTTCCAGGCGGGCAACGATCTCCCCTTTTCCAACGCTTTCGCCGTCCCGTTTAGTCTCCTCGTAAACAAAGGCGGCATCGAGCTCGCGGAACACATCTCTGGCAAAAGGGTGGCCCGCAATGACACCCTCCTCTTTGGCGACGATGACCGCCCGTGAGGTGTGGCCCTCCGGCACCGTGGCGTCAGTGGTGATGTCTCCTGATCCTATGTCTTCGGCAAGATAGTCCTTCGCATAGCTATGCATAACCCTAAATTATAAAGGTGCAGGCAGACGGGGTCAACACCTTAACGGCCAACGCCCCGCTTCCCCGGCCCCCAGCGGGACACCGGAATGCCATGGAGAGGGGCGGGCACGGCCGCGATCCCGGGCTTGGCGGAAATTTATTTGACACGGCATGCCGTTCCGAATAGAATACAGAGCTATGAGAGAGACAGAGATGGGACGCGCAAAAGAAGGCTACTGCTGGTATTGGCGGCTCACCATGCACCCCTGTCCCTTTTTCTTCTGAAGGACGAAGAAAGGCCATGGGTGCAAGAGCCCACGGCCTTTTGTTTTTTTGGGGGCCGCGGGTCAGTTCCGCGGCCTTTTTTTGTTGCCTTTGCCAATGAAGGAAAAAACGGTGAGGGCGGTATCGTGAAGAGAGCAGCAAAAAAATTTAGCACCAGGGGGACTATCATTATGGCAGGGAAAGGAAAGAAGCGAGTCACATTTGAGTTCCACGATGCAGGGGCACGGGAGGTTTACGTTGCCGGGAGCTTCAACAACTGGGACCCGGCCGCCCGTTTGCTCAAAAAAAGCAAGGACGGTACGTGGACAACAACGATGATGATGACGCCGGGGGTCTACGAATACCGGTTCGTCGTCGATGGTCTGTGGATGGATGACCCCCGGAACACAGAGCGGTCTCCCAACGAGTTCGGAGAGCACAACTGTGTCATCTGTGTTGTGGAGTGATTTGGGGTGAGGCCTTGTAGGAATCTGCTGGGGTCAGGCATTGACTTTGACACATAAGTCCGTGTCGAAGTCAATGCCTGACCCCTTTTTCCCTTTCAAACTTGAACACATAACCTGCCCGGCCGGTCCGGTCGTCCGCTGAAGATGGACCGAACGAAGCCCCGGCAAGCCGGACGGAGTGACGAAGGTATGAAAGCTTCGACCCTCGAACGGGCGCTGATCCCCCGGTTGCGGGCCTGACGCGCAGGGACAGGGCTCCCTCTTGTTTGCGGGTTTCCAGGAGGACGTCGGAGACGCCGAGAATGGCGAACTGCTCGAGAAGGGCACTCAGGCTGTCCTGGATTCGCTCCCTGTCGGCGAAAACCGTGCAGCTCTCCCCGGCATCGGGTGCAAAGGTGAACCGCGTGGAGGTAAAAAGGGGTGTGTAGGCTATGCGGCTTGCCAGCTCTTTGAGGAAATCCTCTTCCACATCGAGGGAGTCGAAAATAGATTCGGACTCGTGGGGGTTTTGCACAAGGCGTTCGAGAAGATCGCCGACGGCCCGGTGGAGATCAAACGACGTCTCCTGGTTTCGGAAGGTGATCCCGTAGGCGGCATTGACAAAGTCGTGCAAGAGGCTTTTCAGCCTCCTCACAAGGCATGCATCGACGAGCCTGCTTATCTTTTCGGGCTCGAATACCTTCTCGATCTTTTTGACAAACTGCACCGCCTTGGAGATGAGCGGTACGCCTCCTGATCCCTTGAGTTCGGCGATGAAGTAGTGAAACTCATCGAGCCCCCCATCGATGGCGTCGCTGTCGATAGAATCGAGTATTGCCGTGGCATGGGCCTCTTCGTCGAGTATCTCGAGGTAGTGGGATACCTTAAGGATGCGGCCGGCGATGGTCGAGAAGATAGTCTCGGCCTCTTCGAGCAGCACGACGGCAAAATCGGAAAGATAGTCGGCCCGCTCGCGGTTGAGAACGGCCAAATCGGAAAGGGTCAGGGCCTCTCTCCGTACCGCTTCCAATATCTTCACGGCCTTTTCGAAGGGCAGGGGAATGCCGTGGCCGGGCATAACGACGGCCGCCCCGGTTTCCCGACCCAGGGCGATAATCCCTTCCAGGGAGTCTGCCAGCTTCACGTTATCCCACCCCTTCAACCCTACTATTCCCGGCGTCGTTGCCATATTGAGATCGCCCGTAAAGAGCAGCGGTCCCAGGCGAAACGAAAGGCTGTCAGGGCTGTGGCCGGGCGTATGGATCACATCGACGGTATCGCCCCCTCCCAAGGCATACGTCTCAACCGCTATCCGGTGCCCCGAGGGAAGATCGAGGTGCCGCCCAGAGACAGGTGCAAGGTTGATCCTTGCGGTGCCCTCGTCGAAAAACCGCGCAGCGACGCTAAGGGGCGGCAGCTCCATGTCGATCATCTCGGCCATGGTGGCGCTCCGGTCTCGGCCTTCCAGGGCCTTGGCCGCCTCGGCATGGCAGACGATGCGCAGGTCCATGGTCCGGTCCAGATAGGGTGTCGACACGAAGTGGTCAACGTGGCAGTGCGTGAGAAAGACGTAGACAGGCAGTGCGCCTCGGCTGAGAAGGGGAGCGACGACCCCGTTCACCTCCCCGACCTGTGCCGGGTCGCCGCCCGGATCGATAATGATAATCTCCTTCGGCGTTTTGAGCACGAAGGTGCTCGAACAGACGATGGAGGGTTTGCGCAGTATGGGATAGATATCCACAGCCTTCGTCCCCGGCACTGCGGTCCATACGGATGATTCGAACATCATTTCTCCCTTTCGTAGAGGAACAGGTACCTGTTCCCATCTGTTTTTCCTCGGAAGACCCGCCCGTTATACAGGAAGGGGTCCACCATCCTCTCGCTTATGATGCATTTCGGGTCGATAGTCGCTTCCATAGCTCTCTTACTAATGTTGTGCACATTGATGTGCACAGGCAGAACCTTCCTGGTATAGATGCTGCTAAAGATAGGGTACTCCCACGAATCCTCGGTCAACTCCAAACCGATTTTTGTACAGCCTATTTCATCGGCAACCCTTCTCACCTCTCTGTAGTCTCCGGCCAGATGAGGCCGCAGGGCAAAATATTTCGTATCTCTCGCGTCAAAGATGCTTACCGGCAGCGTAGCCGGCGGAACATTGATGAAGGGCCTGCTATAGTTGAAGAGCAGAACAAGAAAGGCGTAAACAAAACAAGCAGACAGCAGAATATAGGTCCATTTCCTGTCAAGGCAGAGAACCAGGAGGCTGGCCACAACGACTGACGATAAGGCGAACAACGGCGTGTGCAGCCGGGAGTGCCACGGCTGCCACTTCAGATAAAGACAGAAAAGGCCGAACTGGACAACCAGGACCATGAACAGCAGCACTACCTTCTTGTCCATGCTTTTTCGTTTCACAAAGAGGAGCACACAACAGAGGAGGAAGAGCGATGCCTGAAAGATATTGGAGGCAAAGTCTTCGTGATGGGAGGCAACGCGCATGCGAAAGGTGCTTTCCCCCCACGTTGTTTTTCGGTTGTTGATATCCTCATGGATGAGCGAGTGAAAGGCGACGACGCCGCGGCTGACCACCTCGCTGATCGGATACAGATGATAGTGTAAGGCGATGTTCCGTGAGACATTTGATAGAAAGGCCGAAACGGACATCCCGCTATTCGCGTAAGAACTGTGGGCCGGCGAAACGCTTGAGCCCAGCAGGCTGTCCGTCAACTGGTAGTTCCTGGCGTAATGCCCGGTGTTGACGGCAAGAAAGCAGAGACACGCGAGGACATATGGGATGACGGCAAAGGTGCTCCGCCGCACCTGTTTCGACAGGTTGGCGGCTGCCCAGGCTACAATGACTGGAAAAAGGTAGATGTAAGCCGTTCCCTTCGTGAGACAGGCCAGGCCCGCAGCAAGTCCCAACAGGAGATAGCTCTTGACGCTCTCCGACGAGTAGGCGTCTATTGCGTACCCCGTCGCTGCCACTATGAAAAAGGAAAGGACGACATCGTTCTTTGTTGTGGATGCTTCCAGAATGATCTCGGGTGTAGTAAGCAGGATGAGGGCGGCGACAAGCCGACCTTGCGCGCTCAGCCCAAGCCGTCTCCCGAGGGCGGCGGCGGCACAAGTTAAGGCAAGGAGGTAGAACCACTGCACCGCGTTGGCAAGGAGATCGCTTCTCGCAAGGACATTCACGCCGGCAATAAAGAACTCGGAGAAGGGCGGCTGATAGATCTGTCTGTATATGTTCGTGGGATAATGGGCAACTGTTTCGTTCGCAACCCAGTGGACGATCCTACCAAGGTGATACGTCAGGGAATCCCAATTGTTCGGTGGATACAGAAGGCCTTGTACTAACACGCCAAGGAGAATGACCGCGCCGGCTGCAAGAAATACCTTAGCCGGCTTGTCGCAATCCCTGATTGAAAAGGCTATCTGACGGAAATGCTGTCCCATGAGGGCGAAAGAATCTCTATAGTTCATACCAAAGGTGATGGCAAGGATCAATGCCGTTGCCGACCAAAAGACGGAGAGACCCGGATAGTTGAACGCCGTCATCAAGCTCAACAGTTCCGTTCCCGATAGCACAAAGAGAGAAAGGAAGAGGGTGGCATCGGTTATGGCGGCCGTTACACTCCTCAAGGTTCGGAACCTGATAAGGAAAAGGAACACAAAGGCTATGAGCGGTAACGCTATCGCCATGCGAAATCCCTGGCCTCAGCGGCCCGTGGCGGGCCCTTTTCGCGTGTATGACTTAAGCATGTCCAGGAATTCGGCCTGTTCCTTTTGCTCCTGGCGAAGTTTTCTTTCACGCTCATTCACATAACGCTGTCCCTTGATGTCGGAGTTCTGCGGGGAGTCGGCCCAGGCGCGCAACTGGCGGGAGACGCTTTCTGCCAGCGATCGCAGATTTGAAATTTGAGATTTAAGATCCGCGAAGCCGGGGAGGCTCTCGATAAAGATGAGCATCGATCGAACTTCGCCGGCCGACCCCCGTGCGATGTAAAGAAAGGTGAGCAGCTCCTGCGTCGTGCCGCGCTCGAATCCTTCGGCACTATTATTCGAAACGGACAGGGCGGCCCGCTCGATCTGATCGCGAAGGCTATACTTGCCCTTAAACTGGCCTGCCTCCGTAAGAGAGAAGATCTTTCCCGCAAGGTCGGTTGCCGCCTTCCAGACGGGCAAGTCTTCGAACCGTTCGTAGGTCATTGTGGTACTCCTTGGTCTTTGGTAGAAAGTCTCATCATAGATTTCTGAAACGGATTCTATAATGCAGAGCCTTTGTCAGGCAAGACTTCGGTGCCGTTATAGCCATCTCGAAAAATGGCAAATCTGAAATCTGCAATTCGGCTTAGAGGCCTATCGGGTCATTCCTGATTGGGAAGCAGGAGGATCGAATATTTTCTGCATTCTTATCCGGACAGGCCTTGGCGTTTCAATCCACGCCCCCGTGCGAGGGGGCGAAACCTTCCGGGGTTGAGGCCCGGTTGATGACTACGTGAGTTTCAATCCACGCCCCCGTGCGAGGGGGCGACGCCCCAGTACGGCAGAGGTGTTTTCCCAAATGCCTGTTTCAATCCACGCCCCCGTGCGAGGGGGCGACCTCTTAGGTTTTGGCATATGTTCTCCTTCTACCCCAGTTTCAATCCACGCCCCCGTGCGAGGGGGCGACCGATATGGCGCATGGATCCTCGCCGGGAGACGAGAGGTTTCAATCCACGCCCCCGTGCGAGGGGGCGACCCCACATACATCGATGCAGACTACGGCTATCTGGAACGTTTCAATCCACGCCCCCGTGCGAGGGGGCGACGTTTGTTGTGTCTGTCTGGTAGGCTTTCAAGGCGTTTCAATCC
>CAZYVU010000023.1:0-42744 GCA_964651435.1 uncultured Pseudomonadota bacterium | reverse complement strand
ATGGGGTGGGTGAAGGGTCTCGAACCCTCAACCCCCAGGTCCACAGCCTGATGCTCTAACCGTTGAGCTACACCCACCGTATGTTCGTCTTGCAGACTCTTATTTAGCACAATTATTGCAAAAAAATCAAATGAAGAAGGGGCCCGCCGGCCCCTTACCCCATCTCTTTTCTGCCCTGGCCTCATCCCCGGCGCGAGGCTTCCGAAAAAAGCGATGTCGTCTTATAGAGCTCCGTAAAATAATATGTGGCAACGAGAAACACGTAGTATGTCACGACGGAGGAGATGACAAAGCCCACGAGGTAGGGGATAGTCAGGATAAGTTTGCAGACATACAGGGCAAGGAGGGTGGCCAGGTAGCCCACGACGTAGGGCACGAGAACCTCCCGGATAGCCTGAATGATCCGCTCGTATTCAAGGGAATGGCGAAAGTCGGAGCGCTCCGCAAAGGTCGCAAAGGCAAAGGGGAGCGGAAAAGAAAAGAGCAGAATCCCCACGTATGAAAGCTTCATGATGAGCTTTCCGAAAAAGGCGGTGATGGGACTCAGCGTGGTCAGGAAGAACCCGCTGGAAAAGAGAAACAGAGGGATTGCCTCGTAAAGAACAACGATGAAGATGATCTTTACCCCTTCCAGCCAGGTCTCCTTTTTGTCCTCCCAGACCGGCAACCCAAGGCCACCGACAATCACCAGCCTGGATGTCTTCGAAAGGTACCCCAGGGATAGAAAATTGAGCACCGGGATATAGATTGCAAGCCCGCTCAAGACCCACCGCGACACATAACGGCTGTTCATGGTGAGCTGGATGAAAGGGGTGACGTCCATCCTATCTGCTTTTTGCTATAAAGTCGAGCAGGGGCTCGGCGACGTATCCCGTCATTCCTCCGTCGATGGTGATCGTCTCACCGTTGATATAACGAGCTTCAGGGGAAGCAAGGAAGAGGATCAAGGCCACCAACTCGTCAACGGTAGCCATTCGCCCTATGGGTGTCCGCCCCGACAGGTAATTGACGAAGGTCTCCTTTCGGATCAGGCCTTCATTCATGCCGCCCTTAATAAATCCCGGGGCCACCGAACAAATCGTGACACCGTGCCTTGACCACTCATAGGCTAATTCCTTTGTCATGCCGATCATGGCAAGCTTGCTCAAAGCGTAAGGGAGAAATCCTTTCTCGCCGAACAGGGCGACCTGCGATGCCACGTTGATGATGCGCCCCTCTTTCTGCTCGATCATCTTCCTGCCGAAAATCTGTGTCACGTAAAAACTGCCCTTGATGTTTACGTCGATGACCTTGTCGAAGTCATCCTTTTTCATCTTCTCGGACGGCGCCAACGGGTTCACAATGCCCGCATTGTTCACAAGGATATCGACCCTGCCCCAGGCGCCCACAACATCGCCAAGAACGGATTCCATCTCATCGTACCGGCTTATGTCGGCCCGGAAGGCCTTGGCGTTCTGCCCCTTCATCTCCTCGTTAAACTCGGCAACCTTCTCTGCGTTCCTGCCGTTCACCGCCACAAGGGCACCCTCGGCAAGAAAAGCCTTGGCCATCGCCTTGCCGAGGCCCTTCGCCCCGCCTGACACGAACACAACTTTTCCATCGAACTTCATAAAGCCCCTCCATACAGTTTTTTTGTTCTCATATCAAAAAGGTCCATCAGGTCCTCACTGCTATTCAACCGCATTCCCGCAACCCTTTCCCAAATGTCACTCCGCTCCATACAAAAATAGACAAAAAGATCGGGATTGCAGCCCTTTAACATATCGTAAAGCATGGAATAGACCCTTGTCCGCTCTTTTTTGATGTACCGGTATTTTCCGTCCTCGCCTCTGACAAACTCCCCGGCAAGGAGATTTCCTCTCCCCTCCTCCAGAAACCGGTAGTAGAGGCCGGGGGGAAAGCGGAGCAAGCCCAGGCTCACCCAGATTACCCTGTCCAGATCGAGCATCCGGGAGAGGTCCTTGATGAGATACTCGTAATCCTTCTCGAAACCATCGTAGATGATGATGGGGTCAAAGTGAAGGCCCACGAACGATCCCGCCTCCTGTGCCTTGCGGGCCGCCTTGAGCCTCTTATACAGCGGGCTCGTTCGCCTCTCCTCCCTGTCTACAACCCTTTGCGGGGCCACGGAGAACGAGATGATAGTGAAGGGATTGAGCAGGGGCAGCAGGTGATCTATTGACGCCCACTTTGACTTGAGCTCCAGCAATGCGCTCCTCTTGGCGCCAAAGTACTCGATGAGCGGTCCGTTGAGGCGGTACTTCCGATCCAAGGCCAGGCTGTCTGAAAGCTCACCCGTTCCGAAGCGGAGGATGTGACGCCCTTCGCTCGTAATCGCTTCATCTAACTGTGATAGTATGGCATCGGGCTGACGCACGATACGAATACCGGGATGGCTCAGGTAGTCCTTGAGAATGCAGTAGGAACAGGCCAGGACACAGCCCTCGATGAGATCGATTGTCTTGTAACCGCAGCAGACGTGGTGCTTCGTACCGGGGCAGTCCCGAACAACACTTCCCCGCGGCTCCACAAAGCTAACTTCGGGTAAGCTCAAGGATTCCTTCTATGTGTCCTTTTCCAAACAGTTGAAGCAATTTTTCAACCAAAGCCCGGCCTTCGGACTCGCTGCGAAAATGTACCAGGATATCAATATACTCCTTTTCGAAGAAGGGGTCTACTCTTATGTCCAGGCCCGGCGGCAGCCTGCACTCGGCCTTCAGGGCCGACAGCTTCTGCTCAAGCCCTGCTCGCATGGGGCTTGTGACGGCCTTTAAGGCCGCTTTCAAAAATCCGGCCGCACCGATACCCCGGTATTGCTCTACATCTATGGGAACCTTTCGGGCCCTCATAAGGAGGAAAAGTTCCAGAATCTCCCTGACCAGGCTCTCCGTGGTGCGGAGGCCCGTGAGGAGGTCTGCTATGGCGCTACGGTGGGGCTCCTCAAAATTGAGAAGCAACTCGATGCTTTTGAGGGACAGGCTGCGGAGGGCCACAAAATGCTTTACCACCTCCGTGGATCGGCCAAGCCTCGTCATGGTTGCCAGTACCTTCTCGTGCGGCTCCAGAGATAGTAGCACCATAGTCTGTAACATCTCCTGGTGCGTGCATCCCATCTCATCCATCTTCGATAGGCAAAGGGCCTTTTCCACCGTGGTGTGCCCTCTGTCAAGGTTGCCGTGAATTGCCGTCAGGAGGGCCTCCCTGTCACTTCCGATAAGCACCCTCGCGGGCACTTCCTCCATCCCCAGGAGGCGTGCCGCAGCAAGGCGCCTAAAACCGCAAACAAGGACTGGCGATTCCCGCTGAAGCAGGATGAGCGGCTCGATGATGCCCACCCTCTCTATGGAAGCAAGAAGCCTCTCGCCGGGCCCGCCGGGATACGAGAGGGCAAAGGGACTGCCCGCCTCGTCGATGTCCTTTGTCGAAACCATTTCAATGGATGCTTGCAGGCAGAGTGTCATGGTTCTCAGGCAGGGCTCACCGGCCATCATCGCCTGAAGGCAGGCCCACTGTAGCCATATAGATAACCATCTCTTCCTTGCCGTCGAGGCGGAGGAGTTCGTTCATCAAGCCGTCGTAAAATGCCCCTATGGCGCAGACCCCGAGGCCGAGGGCCTCCCCGGCGAGATAGAGGTTCTGCGCGATGTGGCCGGCATCGAGGTAGATATATCGATAGGCCCTTTGGCGGTATTTCCACCGGCTGCGGGCAACGATAGCCGACCAGACGAAGACGACCTGGGCTTCAGCGGCAATCGACTGGTCCAGCGCCGCATGGGCGAGACGGGCCGAAAAATCACCCTTTTCAATACATTCGAGGTCAAATGCCTGAGGCCGGTAGTGATACATGCCCTCGTCAAGCTCGTCGACGGCCCGTGCGTACAGATAGGTCTCTATGGGGAAGAGCCCCCCGGCAGAAGGTGCAGTTCGAAAAACTACATCCCCCCATTTTGCCGTGGCCCCTTGTGTTGCCCAGAGCAACGTCGAAACCGTACCGACAGACATGCTATCGCCAACGCGGTAATTTCTTCGCGACCGCCGTTTTTGGAGGGCCTTCCAAATATTCGGATCGCCGGCAGCTTCAGGCCGGGGCAAGGATATCCTCTCGACGTCGTCTCCATAGTTCTTGAACGGCGCAGGCTGGTTCGACCAGTCAAGAAAATGGCCGGCAAGCCCGTCCGGATCGTACCTTGTCTCTTCCTGGAAGGCGGCGCCTATGCCTTCGATCTTTGCGTCATCCTTCACGCGGCTACCCTGCTGATGCCCCGGGAATTCCTCTCACTGCCCCCTTTTCAGGTCCTCCCATTTGTCCTTCAACAGTTCCCCCAGACTACCGAGGCCGCCGTTCGACGACGCAACCGGGCCCGCAGAGGTCTCCCGGTAGGAAGCAAGGGCATCTTCCTCCAGTTTTCCTTCCACCTTGCTTCTGCTCAGCGTCACTCTTCCCTTGTCGCTGTCTACCTCCAGGACAAGGACCTGTATGTCGCTTCCTACGGGGAAGATCTTGGCATGGTTGGCACCCCGCGGCGTGCCCGCCTCCGAATTAGGCATCAGACCCGTTATCTTTTCGTCAAGACGGACAAAGACACCGAAAGGCATCACCTTTTCCACGGTACCCCGGACTATTTCACCGACCGCCGGCAAGGCCAACACCCTGCGCCGCTCGTCGGGTTCCATGGAGAGCGAGATCCTTCTTGCGACCGGATCCACCTTGACCACGCGCGCCTCCACCCATTGGCCTACCTGCAGCACATCCTCAGGGTGTTTAACGCGTCTTCCCGTTCCAAGCTTCGAAATGTGAATAAGTCCGTCAATACCCGGCTCAAGGTTCACAAAAGCACCAAAGGGTGTCAACCGCACCACGGGCCCCCGGGCCTGCGTCTCAGCGGGGTATTTTTCGGCCGACTTAATCCACGGGTCTTCCTGGAGTGCCTTTAGACTCAAGGTGATCCTGTTCCGATCCCAATCAATGGAGATAACCTTGGCCGTCACCTCCTGGCCCACAGACAAAACAGACTCTGCGTCTTCAACGCTTCCCCATGCCAGCTCACTCATGGGGATGAGGCCGTCAATGCCGCCCAAATCGACAAAAACACCGAATTTCTGTAGGGACTTCACCCGCACCGGGATTTCCATGTCCACCGAAAGGCTCTCCTTCAGCTTGGCGATTCGGGCCTGCTGTTCTTCTTCCAGCAGTGCCCTCCGCGAAAGGATGACGTTTGCCCCATCCTCACCGAACTCAAGCACCCTGAAGGCGAAGGTCTGGCCCACGTAGGCGTCGGGATTGGGGGCCCCTTTGATATCGACCTGCGAAAAAGGACAGAAGCACCGCACCTTGCCTATCATCACCTCAAACCCGCCCTTGACGGCTCTCGCGACAGTCCCATTCACGGGAAGGCCCGCTTCCAAAGCTTCCCTGATCCCCGCAAGGGTCACCGTAGAGTATCCTCTCACCAGCGTCGTAAACTTCTTGACCCCGTTCTCGACGGTAACAAAGTAGGCATCGATCTCGTCGCCCACCTTTGGAATATCGATTCCTTCCTGTTCGGCAAACTCGGCCAACGCAATGACTCCCTCGCTCTTGCCCCCCAGATCTACATAGATGACGTCGCCCGACAGACCTGCGACCCGGACTCGAACCTTTTGACCGGGGTCGAGCCGACCCGCCATCTGGGAAGATTTGGCAAACAACTCGGCAAAGTCCTCGTCCGGAAGGGTATCCTCGCCTGTCTGGCCCTCTGAAACAACCTGATGAAATTCCTCATTATCCATTTATCAACCTCACTGTAAGTCGTTTGTTTTGCTCATTCTCGACGCAATCCGGAGGGAAATCGAGGAGAGATGATGCCTATAACATGCAGCATATAGTGTACAATGTATATGGTTCCCTGTCCAGCATTCGGCTCGCCCCCGGGCCCGTCGTTGACAAGGAGCGCGGGTATGCGATAATATTCCGAATACCTCGCTGGTGATTTTCAGGGGAGTCTCAACAATATATTAAAAAGGAGCTGTTATGAGAACACTTGTCGTTGTCGTATTGGCCCTCTTCGTGATGGTCGGTCAGGTATGGGCACAGGACAAGCCTGCCCTCCAGTCGGACAAGGAGAAAATGAGCTACAGCCTGGGCTTCGATATGGCGAGCAAGATGAAGCAGCAGAACGTCGATCTGGACCCGGAAGCGATCTCCAAAGGGGTCAAGGACGCATTTAGCGGCACAAAACCGCTTATGACAGAGCAGGAGGTTCGGGAATCCCTGCGAAATCTGCAGCAGCAGATGCGCGCTAAACACGAGCAGAAGGTTAAGGAGCAAAGCGAAAAAAACAAGAAGGTGGGGGAGGAGTTTCTTGCCAAGCATAAAACCCAGGAGGGCGTGAAGACAACGGCCAGCGGCCTCCAATACAGGGTGATCCAGGAGGGCAAGGGCAAGCAGCCGACAACGGACGAAACCGTTGAGGTGCAGTACCGCGGCACCCTCGTGGATGGTACGGAGTTTGACAGCTCATACAAACGCGGGACGCCGGCATCATTCCCCGTCAAGGGCGTCATAAAAGGCTGGACCGAAGCCCTTCTCATGATGAAAGAAGGTTCCAAGTGGCAGATCGCCGTCCCGCCCGAACTCGCATATGGCGCCCGGTCCGCCGGGCCGCTTATCGGTCCCAACTCGACGCTCCTCTTCGAGATCGAATTGCTGACAGTGAAGCCGACGCCGCCCGCTGAGAAGACAGGCCACAAACACGAAAAACCGGCAGGCAGAAAAGTCGAACCGAAAAAATGAGGGTAACCAAGCGAACGAGACTGAGTCTCAGCCTCCGTTAGGCAATACACTTCGCGCAAGGGCGGGCAAAGGCAAGCCGTTGCAGCCCTTGCGCTATCCGAACATCCAGCCCATTACATACGGGGACCAAGAATGACGGAACCACATGTGCTTTATCACACGACAGGCAACACCGCGGTCATTACCATCAACCGGCCCGAGGTTAAAAACGCCTTTAGCCCCGAAATGATCCGCCTCTGGCGGGAATACCTCGTTCATGCAAAGGAAGACGGCGACGTTCGGGTTGTCGTTGTGACGGGCGCCGGAGACACCTTTTGCTCCGGCGGTGATATACGGGACATGGCGGAAGGTAGGCTGCAGTCATGGGACATGAAGCGGTTTCTGTGGGACGGCGTCCATCGCATCGTGCTGGCGCTTGAAGATATGGACAAACCGGTTATAGCCGCCATCAACGGGGCGGCTATGGGCGCCGGGATGGACATGGCCATTATGTGCGATATGCGGGTCTGTTCGGACAAGGCCCGCCTCGCCGAATCATACATCATGATGGGGCTCGTGCCCGGTGACGGGGGGGCCTTCTTCCTGCCGCGCCTTGTCGGCACATCAAAGGCGCTGGAGCTGCTCTTGACCGGTGACGTCATTGACCCCAATGAGGCCCTTCGTCTCGGCATCGTCAACCGCGTCGTACCCCACGAGAGGCTCATGGAGGAGACGATGAGCCTTGCCCGGAAGATAGAATCGAAGCCTCCCCTTGCGGTGCGAATGATGAAAAGGGCCGTTTATCAGGGCCTCACCAGCACGCTTCGGGCCCACCTCGACTATATATCGTCGCAGCTCTCCCTTCTTTCGGAGACCTGGG
The DNA here is from genome assembly GCA_964651435.1 of uncultured Pseudomonadota bacterium. GTDB lineage: Bacteria > Desulfobacterota > Syntrophorhabdia > Syntrophorhabdales > CAYQXL01 > CAZYVU01. The sequence goes on along the minus strand of CAZYVU010000023.1, from coordinate 35,113 downwards.
ACCACAAAGAAGCAGCCCTTTCATTTCTTGAAAAGAGAAAGCCTGTGTTTGAGGGAAGGTAACGGCTACGCCAGTTCCTTGAGAAGCTCCATAGCCCTGCGCGCTTCACCCGCTTTCAGGCTGCCCAGGCCGCAGCTCGTCGTCACAAGGTAGCTTGCCGCTTCCATGGCTGCCCCGGCCCTCCCCATGCTTTCGTAAAACCTCTTAAAAAGCCCGGCCACATGGTCCCTCGATGTCTCGGCAATATTCTCCGACGACGGCACAATGCCCGGGGCGACGCGGCCCCCTTTCTCCAGGAATCTTTTCAGGTCCCGCTCGAAATAGAAGATGGTGTCGAGGTAGTTGAAGGCGTCGTAATTGACAATATCGATGTCTGCGTTAAAAAGCACCGACCAGTCCGTGTTGCCGCAGCAGTGGATGCCCCGGATGGCGTCAATACCCCCTGTCACGTCGTTGAGCAGACTGACGGCGTCCTCTTTTGAGATGGAGACGTAGGCCGACCCGAAGGACACGAGATAGGGCTCATCGAAAAAGATGATAACCCCTTTTCCGGGGAAACGCGACCGGATATGGGACACCATCCACCGCGCCCGTAGGTGGAGCGCCTTCTTGACGATGTCGAAGTAACTTTCATTGTAGATGATGGCCTTCCCCCCTTCGTCTTTGAGCCCAAGCCCCATGCTGAACGGCCCCGTCAGTTGGGTCTTCACATATTTGGCATGGCCTTCGATCTCGTTAAAGCGGTCGAGGAAACGGAAGAAGCCGGGAACAAGGCGTTCGGCCAGCGGGAATGCATCTACCTTCTCCTCGGCGACCCTTTCGTAGAACTCCTCTATCCCGTCCGTCGAAGCGGTGTCCATGTAAACGTCTCCCGTTGACTCGTCAGCCACGATACAGGGTATGTCCTTAAGAAAGGGGAGATACATATTCTCGTACGGCGCCCGCTTGGGAAGTTGCGGCCAAAAGGGAACTTCCGGGCAGGTTTCAAATATGAGATCAATCGCCTCATCGATGTCGGTAAAGGGAAAGCTGCCGATGCCGGTAATCACGTCAAACCTCCGGAGAATAAATTCGGGTGCGCCAAAAAGTATAGCACAGAAGGCCCCGGGCAGACCCAAAATCGCTACAGGATTTTGCCCTCCTGTGCTATAATAGGAACCTCAGGCGCCCGTAGCTCAGATGGATAGAGCGTTGGCCTCCGGAGCCAAAGGCCCCGCGTTCGAATCGCGGCGGGCGCGCTTGAATTTGAGGCAAAGCCCCTATCACCAGCGGACAGCAGTGGTGCCCGCTGGCGGCCTACTTGGCGGCAATGCTCTGCACCGCCCTTTCTATTCCCTCCTCAATACTGTAGGCCTGATGCCATCCGAGCGATTTCAGTCTCGTTGTGTCATAGGTGACGCTGTTCCCGAACCATGAAACTGCGTATCGCGTCAACATCGGTCGATGCTGCCTGCCCAACGCTCTATAGCAGACTTCCAGTGCGCAGGCGATCGCATAGGCCAATCTGTAGGGCAGGTGCAGGCGAACCTCTTGGTGCCCGACCTTGCCGGCCAGAATATTGACAAATTCCTGAAAGGTCATTTGCGGTTCATCGGAAACAAGGAACCTTTGCCCGATCGCCGCAGGATTGTCAATGAGAAAACAAATGGCCCGGCAGAGGTTCCCGATATAGCTCAATCCGAAAAAGGTGTTCCTCGTTTTTGCAAAGAACACCATTTGCCCCCTGAGAATGTTGTCTACAATCTCCGGGACAAAATGACGGTCTCCCTCTCCATAGACCCAGGTAGGGTAAATAATCGTCATATCCAACGCCCGGCTGTCGGCGTACCCGCGGGCCAATTTCTCCGCCATGATCTTGCTCTTCGCATACCACGACGGGCTGCTTCTCATTGGCGAGTCTTCGCTGACAGGATGGTCTGCCGGATAGCCAAAAACATCGGCGGTGCTGACGTGGACCACTCGCTTGATGCCCATCTCGGAACAGGCTTCGAGGACATTTTTCGTACCCTGGAAGTTGAGCTGAATAAACTCATCGGGGCTTCCCCAATCAGTGACCAGGCCTGCGGTATGAATCACAACATCCATGCCCTTGAACCCCAGCTTCAACGAGGCCTTGTCTCTTATGTCGCCCATCCGGCAGGAGAGGTTATCTCTTTGCAGGGCTTCGGCCTGGTCAGCTCGTCGTACGAGCCCGTAGACGCCCTCACTACGCTGTCTCAGTGTTTTCGCGAGCGCGTTCCCTATGAAACCCGTTGCTCCCGTAACAAGATAATTCAACGATGCCTCTCTGCCTTCCTCTCCCGGCCGCTCAGGAGATTGACGACCGGTACGGGTCGCCGGGTTGTGGTCCCGCTACCTGAGAAGAGCGTCCACCAACTGTTGGGTCTTGTGAGGATCCTTCCTCTTGGTTTCTTCGAGGTACGTTACGATGGCCTGGACTGTTTTTGTTATGCCGTTCTTGGCCTTGGAGGCAAAAACGGTGGCAAGCCTCGAATCCGGGTGTATAAGCGACTGATATTTTAAGATCGTCTTCTTCCCGTAGGGCCTGAACTGCACGGCTCCCCGGCTGTCGGTCAGACAGTTCGACTCAACGAGATACCAGATGATTTCGTATTCGTTGTCGTCCAATCTGTTAAGGACATTTCCCGTGGAGTACTTGCTGTTCGCAAGGGGCCAGGGCAGGCGCATCTCAAAACGGACGATGGTCTCGTTCGCGGCAATCTTCTTGACGGGATCAGACTTTACCAGATCAGGGATATATCTCTTCTGGTCCTGATAATTAGCAAAAAGGGCCGCTGCCTCTGCGGGCGACACATCTATTAGGGCAAACACGGTGAATTCAGGCCAAGGGCACTCCGGAATCTCCCGGGAATGAATGATCAGCTCCCTGTTTGCAAGCTTGGCGAACTCCGGTTGGGTCAGTTCCGGCGCGGGAGCCATAGAGAAACCGACAGAGGCGTAGAGGAGGATTGCAGCAAATAAGAATGATAATCTCAGAGCCATTCTATACCTTGCATTTCTCATGAGACATCTTTGATGTAGCATCGCCTGCGCTTGTGCTGGCGGGCATCGAAAAACTTCCATTGGGCCTGGACTCGGGTGTTTGTTTCCAACTCCGGGTTGCTTTCTGCCCTGAGGATGTTATGACGCAGGTATATCTTGTTCAACTCATGCATCAGCACCGCGTTGACGCCCTTCCCTTGGAGGTCGGGGCGCACGGCTATCAGGCACAATTCGACGGCATCGTTTTTTCGCAAAGCCCTCGATATATGGAGAAACCCCATCGGGAAGAGGCTTCCCCGGCACTTCTGCAGGGCCTTGGCCAGGGAAGGAACCGTGACTGCGAATGCGGCAACCCGGCCGTCCCGGTCCAAAATGATGGAAACATATTCGTGGTGGACCACCTTCAGATACCGGCTTATGTACATGTCGATCTGCCTTTGTGTGAGGGGGAACACCCCGTAAAGTCCTTTGTACGATTCGTTGAGAACGCGAAATATCTCGTTTGCATACGAGAGGAGTTGCTGCTTTTTGGCAATCTGCAGTATCTCGAGGCCGTTTCTGCGGGTCACAACCTCGGCTATTTGCTTCAGTTTTTCGTGGACCTTTACGGGCACCTTCACCTCGAACTCCACCCAGTCCACGTCCTTGCGGTATCCATTCTTCTCCAGATGGACCGGATAATAAGGGAAGTTGTAGATGGTCCCCACGTTTCCCAACTCCTGAAAACCTTCCACCAGCATCCCTTCAGGGTCCAGGTCCGTAAAACCAAGAGGCCCGTGCACAGCTTGCATGCCCTTTTCCCTTGCCCAGCCCTCCACCGCCCCCAGCAGGGCTCCCGAGACCTCGTCATCGTCGATGAATTCGATGGAACCGAAGCGCAGCCTTTTCTCTCCCCATGTCTTGATGTAACCATTGTTGAGGATTCCGGCAACCCGTCCGGCCACCTTTCCATCCTTGAAGGCCAGCCAGTATTTTGCCTCACAGAATTCAAATGAGGGGTTCTTATCCCAACGAAACGTATCCAGCTCTGAAGACTGCAGAGGAGGCACCCAAAAGGGATTCCCGGCGTAAAGAACATAGGGGAAGGAGACGAATCTCTTGAGCCCTCCGGCCCCGGTCACCGGCCTTATTTCAACGCCCACAACCTGCCCCACATCAAATGATACCCAACTGTTTCCCAGCCTTCTCGAAGGCGGAGAGGACCTGGTCCAACTGTGAATCGGTGTGGGTGGCCATGAAGCTGGTTCGAAGAAGCTCTCTCCCGGGAGGTACAGCAGGGCTGACGATAGGATTGACAAAAACACCTTCGTCAAACAACAAGCGGCACATCGCGTACGTCTTGGCGGCATCGCCGATCACAATCGGGATAATCGGCGTTTCGCTTTTTCCGGTGTCATATCCCAAGGCCTTGAATCCGTCGAGCATCTTCCGCGTGTTCTTCCATAGCTGTTGCAGAAGAGCGGGGTCTTCGTCAATCAGGTCCAGTGCCCTGCTCGCTGCCGCTACCGAAGGGGGTGGAAGGCTGGCGCTGAACATGAGAGAACGGGCCGTATGCCTGATATAGTCAATCGTCATCCAATCCCCGGCAACGAACCCGCCCACGGCTGCCAGGGATTTGCTGTATGTGCCCATGACCAGGTCCACCTGGTCTTCCAACTGGAAGTGTTCGATGGTCCCCCGTCCCCTCCTGCCGAGCACACCTATTCCGTGAGCATCGTCCACCATGATCCGTGCCCCGGCGGCTTTTCCCGCCGTCACAATGGAGGGCAGGTCGGCGATATCCCCCTCCATGCTGAACACTCCATCCACGATAATCAGTTGCGAGTTCTCTTTCGTCGCTTCCAGAACGCGCTTTAAGTCCTTCATATCGTTGTGGCGAAATTTCATTGACATGCCGAAGGACAATCGGCAACCGTCGATGATGCTGGCATGATCGTATTGGTCAAGAATGGCTACGTCCCTCCGCCCCAAAAGGGCGGATATCACCCCCAAGTTGGCCTGGTATCCCGTAGCAAAGATAAGCGCAGCTTCTTTCTTGCAGAAGCGGGCAAGCTTCTCTTCCAGTTCTTCGTGGATCGAGAGGTTCCCGTTGAGAAAACGGGAGCCGGCACAACCGTTGCCGTATTTCTCGATTGCCTTGATGGCAGCTTCTTCTACCCGCGGATCGCAGGTCAGCCCCAGGTAATTATTGGAGCCGACCATAACCACCCGACGGCCGCCCGTGATTACCTCCGAATCCTGCGCAGATTGAATCTTCCGGAAGTAAAAGTAGTTCCCCGAGTCGCGAAGCTTCCGTACCTCCTGCTCAGCGAACTTAACGCACTTGTCGAGGATATCCATCGTCCATTACTGCCTTGTAAACAAATTGTCTTATCACTCGAGTACCGTCCAACGGTAGTTTTTGCCCTCTCGGTCAGGTATACGGCTAAACTTTACTGTACCATATTTTGCGCTTCAGTGACACCAAGACTCCAGGTGCATTGACCACTCAATGAAATAACAATACCGATAAACATCATCTGATTTCTCTGCGTGCGGTCCCATCGGCTGATTTAGAGACGGGCGCGGGCTGAAACGGTCTATCGGCGAGCCTCCTTTGCCCCTTTGAGGCGGGTGAGGGTGATTGCAAGGAGGCCGGCCATGACGGCCAAAGCGGATCCGATGCCGAGGAGCCAATCCATCGTCTGAAAGACCCGGGCCGTGATGATGTACCCGACGACCAGGGTGCAGTAGGGCATAAGGATAACGATAGTGGTGACGAGCCCGGGGTTGTAACCCCGCTGCCTGCTCTGGAAGGCGACGGTGTGCGTGAAGTTGTTGATGAGGACCTGGAGCATGACCGGAACAAACCCTACCCAGGGAGCCACTTTGGCGAGCAGCGCCCCCACTACGATCCACAGCCAGAAACCCATGTTGACGGCAAAAATGTAGGGCTCGCTGGCCGGCACGTCCTCGACGGGCGGGACCGGCGCCACAAAGGTCTTTGTGTTGATGAATTCCTTGAAGCCTCCAGGCAGCACATACTCCTCGAACTCGTGGAACATGAGCAGCGGCAGGTGCAGCCACAGGAGCCACTGGTACACATTAACGCCGGGGTCTGAAAACCGGATCATCAGAAGCACGGTGGTCATGGCCGGAGCCACGACCCCACCCCCCAGAAGCTGCCAGGCGTTATTGATCTTCTTGAAGCTCATCGCATCCTCCCTGTCTATCCGACCCCATCTGCCACAAGGTTATTCCATGCATCCATACACGTCAAGCTTTATGGCGTCGTCCCCTCGGGGCTTGCAGGGTTCGGAATGACGGACCATCCGAATTTGACTTAAGTCAATGACAATATCCCGCAATTTGTCGTATAAGTTAGGTTGTAGAGTGCAGCCTGCTGGAACATAGGGAGGCATATTGTGATTGATTTAAGGCCGCAACCTGCGGCAAAATTCTACTCATCGTGGCAAGACTGACCAAAAGATAAGGAGGTTTACTATGAAGTTCCAGATCGCACCAAACGTGCACTGGGTCGGCAAGATCGACTGGGAGCTGAGAAAGTTTCACGGCGAGGAGTATTCCACTCATCGCGGCTCGTCGTACAACTCCTATTTGGTAAAAGACGAGAAGATCGCCCTTATCGATACGGTATGGATGCCCTTTGCCAAGGAGTTTGTCGACAACCTTTCTCGAGAGATCGACCTCACCGCCATAGACTACGTCATCGCCAACCACGCCGAGATGGATCACTCGGGGGCTCTTCCCGAGCTGATGCGGCGTATTCCCGACAAGCCCGTTTACTGCACGGCCAACGGCCTCAAGTCACTGAAAGGCCACTACCATCAGGACTGGAATTTTCAGATAGTGAAAACAGGCGATACGCTGAGCCTCGGAGCAAAGCAATTAGTTTTTATTGAGGCACCCATGCTGCATTGGCCCGACACCATGATGGAGTACCTCACGGGCGACGCCATCCTCTTTTCCAATGATGCCTTCGGACAGCACATCGCCAGCGAGCACCTCTTCAACGACCTTGTCGTGCAATCGGAGCTCTTCGAGGAGGCGATCAAGTACTACGCCAATATCCTTACGCCTTTCTCGCCGCTGGTGACGAGAAAGATCAATGAGGTGGTGGGCCTGAACCTTCCCGTTAATGCCATTTGTCCCAGCCACGGCGTCATCTGGCGCGACAACCCCTTGCAGATCGTTCACAAGTATCTGGAATGGGCTGACGGCTACCAGGAGAATCAGATCGCCATCATCTACGACACGATGTGGAACGGCACCCGCAGGCTCGCCGAAGCCATCGCAAAGGGCATCGCGGAACAGGATCGCTCGGTCACGGTGAAGCTCTACAACATCGCCCGCAGCGACATCAACGACGTGGTCACCGAGGTGTTCAAGTCCAAAACGGTCCTTCTGGGCTCACCGACGATCAACAAGGGCATCCTCTGCGCCCTGGCCGCCCTGATAGACATGGTCACGGGCCTTAAGTTCAAAAACAAGAAGGCGGCCGCCTTCGGCTGTTACGGCTGGAGCGGCGAGTCCGTAAAGCTCATCAGCGAACATCTGACAAAAGCGGGTTTCGAGGTCATTCATGATGGACTGAGGGCAATGTGGCAGCCCGGCGACACCGACCTGGCCCAGGCGGTCGAGTTTGGCAAAGAAGTGGCGGGTAAATGATCCACAGCCCTTTGCGGAGACGGCACGAAACCGCTTAAACGTTTGAAGGAGGATAACCAGATGAATAAACAGGCAGTCATAGAAAAGATACAGGCCCGTGCGCGGGACGGAAAGATTTCCTGCCTGCAGGCCCAGAAGCTTGCGGACGAGGAAGGCATGCCCTACAAAGAGATGGGTGAAATGCTGAACGAACTGAAGATAAAAATAACCCAGTGCCAACTGGGCTGCTTTCCATAACGGGGTCTGCGCTAAGGCCGGACGCAAAGTGAAGGGGGACGGCATTGGTCAAAGGGGCACGGAAGCGCCCTGCCGTCACCCCTCTCCACCGCCCCTCTATTTATTCCTCGTCCACGTGCCGACGCCGATCACCGTATCCGAGGGCGTTACATGACGGTAGATCACGTCTATTCTGTCTTCGGTCACGAACCGGCCCTCCATCATCCCGTCTTCGTCGGCGTACCAAAAGGTCTTGTTATCCATGCCGATGGCGGCAATAAAGTTCTCCGTGGACCTCGGTGACTTGAAGGTTCCGTGAACGACCCTCCCTTTTTGCTTGGTTACGACCGCCTCGGCGGTCAGCGTACTGAATGGGCCTGTATGATGGGTTTGTGGCCGGACAGCACCTCCCTTTGCGAGGACGCCACCCTCAGTCTTTACGGTCCATGTTCCGACGACATTGGGGATGGCGGAATCGGCAAAGCACATCTCTGCACCCAGAAGAAACGCCACAAATGCGATTAGGGCCACTACCTGTTTTGTTCCAATCATTCTCTCCTCCTTGTACAGATGTTAGTACTCCGGCAAGCGATTCTCTCAAAGGCCGCCATGCCGGACGCAATAAGCCTGCCCAAACGTGATCCGGCGGTAAGCATGTTGTTCCCGGGATGCCGGCACTCGCGGGCATGACGAGGACTTCAATTGTCTTGTCGCCGGAGTCGTGTTCCTATGCCATGCTTGTTCATCGTTACCCGGAGCCTCTGACCGCTCTCTGACTGCTCCGTCACTCTACAGGGAAATCGAAGTAGGTGTCCGGGTAAGGCTCGCGCTCAAGGGTAAAGTGCCACCATTCCTGGGCGTAGGGCCTGAAACCGTATTTCACCATGAGCGCTCTCAGGAGCAACCGGTGGGCCCGCTTTTCCGGGGCGACCAGTGGGCTATCGGGCCACGATATGGGTCCAAAAAAATCGAAGGGGCTTCCCATATCAAGCTCTGCGCCCGAAGAGACCTCGATGATCGTCAGATCCACCGTACTGCCCCTGCTGTGGCTCGACTTGGCAGCAATGTAGCCCTCTTTAAAGAGGTTCTCCTTTGTGACGCCGGGGTAATACTGCGCTTTGGTTTTTGTGTCGCCGAGGTCGGCGGCCCACCGTACGAAATTGTCTACGGCGCGCTGAGGCCTGTATGCGTCAAAAACCTTCATTCCCAGGCCGAACGGCACAAGATCGTCCTGCACCTGCTTAAGCGCCAGACCGGCCTCTCTCGTAATAATACACCGCGGCTTCAGATAGCCGTCGACGGGGCGGCCGGTAAAGTTGTTGTCGGTGAAATAGCGCATATCGAGACGCGCCGACGGAACGACATCCTCCAGATACACAAAGCCGTCGGGCAGGGGGCCGGCGGCCGCCGGCACTGCCGACCCAAGGAGCACAAAGCAAAAAAGAACAAGCCAACAGGCCTTCTTTGCAGGATTCATGGTCTTCCCCGAGCATTGCATAACGTTCACCGTCTCACCGGGGCGCTATTGATACCGGCCGGAGGCCCCGTAATTGCTGCGGGCAGCCTCACCCTTACCCTTTCGTCGAGTCCTCAACGATAACAAGGAGTGTCTGCGTGCCGAGGGAAAAGGCCTCCTTGACGGTGCCCTTTATCTTGATCTTCTCCCCCTTGGCCGGCAGCGGTTTCTCGGTGATAATTGTTATTTCTCCCGTATCGTCTCTAACCACAAAATACCTCAACACAACGATGGAGAAGACCTCCTTGACCTCCCCCGAAACGGTTACCCCTTTCCCTGCATAGTCTCGAGGCTTGGAAACGATGTCACCGATCTTTGTCGATCCCATGAGACCACAGGAGCAAAGGCATGCGACCAGCACCAGCGCAACAGCCACACTTCTCTGCAGCCATCCTGTCATAGCATTGCCCTCCTGCGATACCATAACGAATCGGGCCGAAGAGGTCAATGATAATAATCCGGGTACCTACAGGCGCTGTTGGATGGGTGCGGGTAAGGAGCGCACGACACCGGCAGGGGCAGGTACCCGGAGCAAAGCAGATTTCGGCAGGCCTTACTTCTTAGTCGGCTTCAGGGCATCGAAGGTTGCCGTACCCGACAGCCATTCACCCTTCTGAGGCCCGTCCTTCATGCGCAGCAACAGAGTGGCCGTCACATCGTATTTCCCCTTGCCCGCATCATCGAGCATATTGGCAAGCTGCCAATTCAACGACTGCGGATTCGCCGGATTCGCCTTGTCATAGTTCCAAAACTTGACCATCAGCCTGCTGGGGCCTATCGTCACCGGAGAGCCGGGTGCACGAAAGATGTCATAATCGACGGGCGTAAGACCTGGTATCTCGATCCTCACAATCTTGATTGAGGAAATGTCCACATCGCTGCCTTTATACCCTTCGGCAAGGTCGATGCGACAGCTCACCCAATTGCCCCTGCTTTTGATGTTCAGCGTTTGTGGTGTCATATCCACCTTGATGACTCCCTGGATCACGGGGGGCAGTCCCTTTAGCAGGTATTGACGGCCGCTCTCGGCATGATACAGCACGTAGAGCATCCCATCGGCACCGGAGGTTATGTGGCTAAAGGTGCCTTTTGTATCGTCCAGAGGGATCCTTGGTTGATACAGAAGGGGGGTGTAGCTCAGCGGGGGCGGGGTGCTTACCCCCATCACCGTACCATCGGAAACGGCATACAGACTACCGTTGGGTCCGAAGGTAAGGTCGTTGACGGGCGAAAGGGCGCCGGGCAGAGCGTCGGTGCCCGTGACCGTCTGCACATCCAGCATGGGGACAATGGCGCCGGTGAGGTCTATGCCATAAATGGCGCCGGACGCTGTGTCTCCGGCTATTTCCTGAACAGGCGTTGAGATTGGGATCGGATCTTCCCATGTCCAGGTCTGGGCAAGCACTTGGGCCGCCCCGATGCCCACAAAAACTATCAAAGCCATTGTTGCCGTAACTATTCTGTTCATGCTCATACCTCCTTCATCGTTTTGCTAAACTGCAACCCACAAGGTTACGCTGTGCCGAACGGCTCACCTCCTCCATATCAGTTCTTCCCCCGGCCGGTGCCCTTCCCGGGGTGGTCGCCATGGCTCCACCTGGCCTCGCTCCTTTCGTAGGGCCTCCGGCGTTTATCGTCCCCGCCCCCTCTCTCGTCCCAGTAATGCTCCTTTTCCCAGCGCTTCCAGTTCTTCTTCAGTTGTCCGTAGGGAATCTTCTGGTGGCCGGGAGGGATGTGCCTATAGTCACGGGGAAGGCTCACGATTGCCGGAGCGACCAACCTGCGGTCCACGTAGGTCCATGGGCCCCTGTACGATGGCGCCCGAAACCAGCGGCCCTCATGGGGCCGATACCAATAACCGCTGTGAAAGAAAATGTCTTGGGGTACGTCAGGACTGAAATAGACGTACGTTGTACCGGGAATAACGGCCATCACCGGCGGTCCGGCCACGACTAACGGTGGCGGCGGTGCAAAGACGCCTATGCTCACACTTACCTGAGCCGCACTCTGTGCCGGCAGCAGGCCCCACAGGCAGAACAGTATGATCACAACCATCGCCATCCGGGCAAAGGTCTTCATAACGCACCTCCTCTTAATCTATCTCTTCTTCTTCATTTCGTCGTACGCAAACCCGCCCACGGCTCCGGCTCCGGCTCCAATAGCGGTGCCCGCCAGGATGCTCCCTCCCGCGATGGCCGATATGGCGGCCCCGGTGCCCGCACCTATGGCGCCGCCGCTTAAGACCCTCTGCTGCCTGGGCGACATGCAGGAGCAGCCGCCGAGAAGGACCACAAGTGCCATGATTGTTGCGAGAATTTTATACGGATGCATTCGCACCTCCTTTTCCGAACATCGTACCCTCAGATATACAAGAACCGTGCCAATACGCAACACATTGTAATTACAAGGCTAATATTGGCAAATGGCGCGAAGGTGTATGGATATTCCTACGGTTGTTTTGCAGGCAGTGTGGATGCCATGATGGCTATCGTCTCAGAATGAATAGTGTTTCTGGTGTATGCAAAAGCATACACTACGTCTTTTTGAAGTCATCCGGCTTGAGTCCGTACTTCTTCAGAAGTGCATAAAAATCGGCGCGATACTTTCCTGCGAGCCCTGCCGCCCTGCTCACATTGCCCTCGGCGGCCTGAAGAACCCAGACCAGGTAATCTCTTTCGAAGTCCTCCTTGGCCTCCTTGAAAGGCTTGGGCGACACCGGGGCCTGCTCGATGGAGGGAAGGATGACGTCGTCTCCAATAATGTCGCTCCGCGTGACGGCAACCGCATACTCCACGGCATTCTCCAGCTCCCGGACGTTGCCCGGCCAATCATGGAGCATGAGCTTTTGCATGGCCAGAGGCGCAAGTCCAGTAACATCCCGGTGCATTCTGTCGGCCGCCGCTTTCAAGAAGTGTTGGGCCAAGGGCGGTATGTCCTCCCTTCTCTCTCTCAGCGGAGGAACATGGACAGGGATAACGTGAACCCGGTAAAACAGGTCTTCACGAAAGGCGCCCCGCTTCACCGCTGCCTCAAGGTCCTTATTGGTCGCCGCGACGATTCTCACATCCACTTCGGCAGGCTTTTCACTTCCCAGTGGAAAAAACTGCCGCTCCTGCAGCACCCTGAGCACTTTTGCCTGAATGGCCAGGGGCATGTCTCCAATTTCATCGAAGAAAAGCGTGCCGCCGTTAGCCTGCGCCAGAAACCCTCTGGAGCCCTTCACGGCCCCCGTGAAAGCCCCTTTTTCGTAGCCGAAGAGCTCACTTTCAAGAAGCGTTTCAGGTATGGCGGCACAGTTTATGGCAACGAAGGGCATGTCCTTTCTGGCGCTTGCCTGGTGAATGGCCCGGGCCACAAGCTCCTTGCCTGTTCCGCTCTCCCCGTAGATGCAGACCGTCGAATCGGTCGGCGCAATGCGGGAAACAAGGCTGAGAACGAACTGCATCTTTTGACTGCGGGCAACGATATTGACGAAGGCGTACCTCTCCTCCAGAATCCCTTCGAGCCTCTTCACCTCGGCTTGGAGCCTCCGGTTCTCCAGGGCCCTCTCTATTTGCACAAGCAACTCATCGGAGTCAAAAGGCTTTGTAAGGTAGTTATGGGCGCCCATCCTGATTGCTTCCACTGCGCTCTTGACACTGCTGTGGGCCGTCAGGATGATAACGGGCATTGCCGGGTTGATGAGGTGAAGATCCTGCATAAGTGCGATTCCATCGGTCCGTCGAAGCCGCAGATCAAGGAGGGCAAGGTCGAAGACCTGCCGCTTTGCCGCGGCAATCGCCTCATCCTCATCACAGAACGCCGCCACGTCATAGTCTGCCGCCTGCAGCGTCATGCTCATCAGCTCCAGGAGGTTGCTGTCATCATCGACGATGAGGATACGTGCCGGGGTCATTTTCCTACCTCATGAGCCGCTTTTTCTTGCGCTCCACTTCAATATCTACTTCCTTCGATTTTTCGATCACCCCAAGGACACCAATCCACGTCTTTGCCTGGGTAGCGAGGGGACTGTCGGGATACTCCTTAACTACCCTCTGGAAGTAGGACATCGACTTCCTGTAGTCCTTCTTGGCATACCGGTTATCGGCATAGATAAGCCCCATGTTGAAGAGCGACTGGTCTGCCGGCGGTCTGCCTTCGGAAAGAACGACGATGTTGTGATTGGCCACGAGCGACGCTTCAAAATCACCTCGTGCGTAAAGCTGCGCCGCATTTTGGAGATCTGCGGTAAACCTGTCCCGTTCCACGGAAGCGCAACCCGCCAGAAGGAGCGCCGTCAGGCAGGCAAGAAAAATGTAAAGATGCTTCCCTCTCCCAATTCGCTTTCGACCCAAATCTTACCTCCGTGAGCATCAACCACCTGTTTGGCGATGGCGAGCCCCAGCCCTGTCCCTTCGATCTTCGCCGCGCCACCGGCCTGCGCCTGCCGATACTTGTCAAATATGGCGGCACGATCCGCCTCGGCGATACCGGGGCCCGAATCGGCAACGGAGATTTCAACCCCTCCGGCAGCAGGCTTCAAGGACACTGCAATGCTGCCTTCCTGCGGGGTAAATTTTATCGCATTTCCGATCAAATTCCTCAAGACCTGAAGTATTCTGTCGCTGTCCATTCCAATGGAGACCGCGTCCTTCGGCACATTTTGTCGAAGGACTATGCTCTTGGCCACCAATAGGGGCTCCACCTCTCCGACAGCACGCCCAACCAGTTGCGCTATGTCACCGGGCGCAAAATTGAAGGCTATCATTCCCGCCTCCATCTTAGACAGGTCGAGGAGGGAGTTGACCAGGCCTATCAATCGGCCGCACTCTTCCGAAACGATGGCCAGCACCCTGTCCCTCTTCTCCCCATCCAGCCTGTCGGCACTCTTTTCCAGCAGACCGATGCCGGCCTTCATTGACGACAGCGGCGTTCGTAACTCATGGGCCATGAGGGAGAAGAAGTCCGACTTCATTTTGTCCAGCTCGCCCAGCCTCCGGCTCATGAGGTTGAAGGCCCGTGCAAGCTCGGCGATTTCGGGTGGAGAAGAAAGGTTGATGGTGGTGTCGAAATTACCCTCGGCGATCTCCTGGGTCTTCTTCTTCATGATGGACAGGGGCTCGGTAATGCTTCGTGTTACAGCCGACGCAATGATGATGCCGCAGACAAGGGACAGGACAGCCATTGCGAAAGCGACCCTCAAAGCCCCGGTGCCGGCCTCTGCCAGCGCTCTTGTCCTGTTCTTCGTATCTTCCTCCACATAGAGCTGCAGGTTGTTCAGTTCTTCTATGGCGCCTTCTACGGCCTTCTCTTTCTCCGCCTTGTACCAGCCCTCATTGTAGCCCTTACGGGACTTTATGTGAACCGCCTCTCGTTCGAAGAGTGCCTTGTAGCGCACATGCTGGTTCTTTATTGCGGTAAGGATCTCTTTGCTGCCGATGGTGTCGGCGAGGAAAGCAGCTTTGTCGAGATGCGTCTCGAATTCCTTGGCAGCGGCAAGGAAGTGCCCGTACCGGGCGTCGTCCCTCGAGACAACATATTTCTGCTCGCTGAGGACCTGCGAAAGGAGGGCATCGCTCAGTCGCTCCTTGTATTCGGCCATCCGGTCGCCGGCCTCCAGCATACGGGTCGTCGCCCCGTTGAACTCGTTTAGCTTCATGACGGCATAGAGGCCCACCGAAGCCGCCACCACAAAAAGGCCGAGAAAGCCTATGGTCAGGCGGGCAAGAACGTTCAGCCTTGCGTATCCCGTCACGGTAAAGCCTTTCGATTCATCAGTTATGACTCCGTCGCCGGAACGTTACCACGAAGAATATCTATCACAGAATCGAATACGAATGACAGAACAGCGCTCCTCGCGGCCGGGGTTGACATTTTAGGCCTTCCGTTGCATAGATATAGTGTCCGCTTGCTGGTCCGGAAAACTCTCATGATAACCAAGGATTGTCGGAAATGAAAACGGTAACGCTGCTCGCAATCTCCAATGTCTTCATGACTGTGGCGTGGTACGGCCATTTGAAGTTTAAGGGCTCTGCCCTCTGGAAGGTTATTCTCATCAGTTGGCTCATCGCCTTTGTCGAGTACTGCTTCCAGGTGCCTGCAAACCGCATCGGCCACGAAAGCTTTTCTGCAGCCCAGCTAAAGATTATCCAGGAGGTAATCACCCTTGTCGTCTTTGCCGCCTTCTCGGTTTTGTACCTCAAAGAGGGGCTTAGGTGGAATTACCTCGTCGCCTTTGCGTTCATCATCGGCGCCGTCTTCTTTATGTTTAAGGAGTGGTAGGGCCTCGTCGGCAGAAGCGCTGCGGGAATTGCTCCATGGCTAAAGGATGGAACAAAAGGCGAACGGGCGCGCCCCGCCTTAGAGGAGCCGTTGGTGCTCTATCTTGATGCAGGCATCCTGCAGGAAACCGATCCCGGCGGCCTCGACAAGCCTCTTCGCCTCGTCGTTGACAATGCCGAGCTGAAGCCAGATGGCTTTTGGCCTAAGCTGTATGGCCTGTTCGACAACGGGCAAGAGGTGCTCCGATCGCATGAAGATATCTACGATATCTACGGGCTGTGTCACATCGGCGAGGCTTGCCGCAGACGTAATCCCCAGGATTCTATCATGGAGAGGATTGACGGGTATAATCGTGTAACCCGCGTCAATGAGGTACCTGGCCACGCGGTTGCTCGCCCTTGACTCATCGGGCGACAGGCCCACGACGGCAATCGTCCGCGCCTGCTCCAGGAGCTCCTTCCTCTGATCGTCCGTTGTAACCATAACACCCTCCCCGCCTTAGGCGTCACCGCGCCCTTTTGCCCCATGAAAGGGTCCGGGCTATTTGAGCTTTCCCAACGCTGTAATGATGGGATTCAACCCCTGAAAGGTCTCCTTCTTGGCACCCGTCAAGATGACGCAGGTAGGCGTAGCCTTTATGCTATCCTCCCTGAAAAGGACTTCCAGGCCCTTGAAAACGGGCACCACGTCGAAGGGAGCAAATTTCATGCCTTTCTTTTTGAGGAACTCCTCCAGCTTGTCGGCCTCGGCGATCTTGGCCTGCTGGGCCGCCTCGAAGAGTGCGACCCGCGCGGCGAGGGCGTGTTTGAGGTCCTTCTTTTCGTTGAGAATGAATAGGAAATAGCGGGCATAGAGCGGCGAATGCTTGTGCACCGGCGTGTCCACAAAGGTGAGGGCAATCTTGTTCTTCCTGACAAGATCGCTCACCATCTCGTCCAACGGTGCCTCCAGTTTGGCGCAGGCACTGCAAAAATAGTCCGAATAAAGGCGAACTTTCACCTTGCCGCTGCCGAAGGTGAGCAAAGAGTAATCTCCCGACTGGGCTGCCCCATCACCGGGCATAAGAACCCAGAACATGAGCAGAAAAAGAGGAAGCAACCAGAGTCGACGGAGCCCGGTGGGTTTTGTCGCAGACATCGCTTAAATATATATCTAAATCGGCCGCCGTTGTAAAGAGATGTGCGTTTCGCGCCCTGCCCCTGGGAGGTGAGCGTACTCTTATTAGCCCACCATGCACATGCTAAAGGCCTCTATGCCGCCCTCGATGAGCATCTCCCGGTCTCGATTCGGGGGTATCCAGGTTGATACATCAACTTCGGCTTCTGGCGGAATGGCCACAAGTCGGCTGTCCTATGGCGGAAGCAGCATTTGGGGTGGATGTGGGTCGGGACGAGCCGGTAGTGTCGTGGCGCAATTTGTGATATAATATGTATTGCCGCCGTTACCAGTAACCGGACGAAAGCTGCTCTATCCACTTCAGCCTGCAACAAAGAAGAGACTTGGACGCAACGAACGACAATGCCCAGAGGCATTAGCATTATTTTGTTTTTACACTGGAGGTAATACGTATGGAGAAACCGGAAAGCCCCTCTTCTCCGGCTGCCGATAACGCGGACCGGAATCTTGAGGCAGCAAGGACTGCCCTTGCCGACGGGTACAGACGGGATGCAAACCCGATGAAAACTGCTTACGGTAGAGTGAATGACGCCAGGCGGCATCTCGGGGAGATCAGCCCGGAATCGCCGCAACACGCCGCTGCCCGGGATCTTATGCGCGAGGTACTTCTTCGGGAAAGACAGATGAAAACCATGTGCGTGAACGCCGCACATGACCTCATGATCAGGCAGCGCGAAATGCTGGCGTCAGAGCTTGAGCTGCATTATGCGAACAGGGGCATACCTGTGGACATCGATTTGAGGGGTCCCGACAAGACATGTATACGAATGTTTTGCCCCCTCTTCTGCGCAGCATCCGTCGAGAAGCTGGCCCACGAAAGCAACCTCTTCGTCTATCTCAAGGAGGCCGGCTTCGAAGTGGTCGTTCTTGGAGACGGCGATGAGTATAGCTGGGAGTTCAATATCGGGAAGCTATTGTGATATCAAGCAAATAGGCAACACCGGGAGGCTTAGTGCTAATAGGAAAAATCACGCGAAACGGCAAGGAAAGGGTCCTGGTCACGACGGAGCAACACAAGGGTAAGAAGATCATCGATCTGCGCGCATATCACATCATCAATGATGGAGAGCTGGCACCGACGCAGGAGGGCATATTTTTGCAGCCGGAAACGATAGAAATACTCATCGGCCTTCTGAGGGACGCAAAGGAGAGGATAGAGGCAGAGACCGACCGTTGACACTCGGTCACTCCATTTGCTAACATAGCTCATCGCATACCCCGGTAGCGGGCAAACGGAGCCGTCACAGTGCGATGGTTGAACCCCTATGACAGAGACAGATGACTGGGGTCGCGATCCCCAGGTGCGCTACTTACGGAAGGTGTTTTCGGTCATGGAGGAGGCTCAGAAGGGTTTCCTCCAACGCATCGGAATGTCGCCCCTCGACGACCGGCTCCGCAGTAGCCGGGAAGGGGCCCTGCACATCTTTGAAAAAGCCTGGATGACGGCAACGCGCCGCGGCATCGCTCTCACCGAAGAGGACTTGGGGCCTTTGTATCAGGCCTGTCTTGCCAGGGTGCTCCGGTCGCGGGGCGCCGACATTCCGCAGGATACCCTCCCTGATAACGACAAGGTCAGGGTCCTTCTGGCGGAGGATAGACCATGATAAGGCTTCGCCTCTTCGGAAGGTGCCGTATTTACCATGATCCCGTATCGCCTGTGCTCAAGGCCCCGGCCCAGGTGGGATGGACAGCCTGGTTTCGGACCATCGACCTGGTAACGCCACAAGCCCTCAAGGGCGAGGAACTGCTCCGAAGGACCCGGGGCTGGTGGACCGTCGACCCCCAGGATGTTGCCGACGTCGTAAAGCGGCACGGCCGCCTCGTCGTCGGAGACAGCGGCGAGCTTATGGTCGAATTCGAGAACAGCGGAGATGCAAAAAGCCTCGCCGTGGCGCTGGAAGCACGTTTCGGCAATCAGGTCCAGCTTGCCCCTTAAGGAGACCTCCTCCTAAGCAAAGCACCCCCGTGACGACCGTCTTTTCGTAGTACCGACCGCACTACCTTCTTGCCGGACTGCCTCACCCCGACGACCGGGGGCGCTGTTGGGTCTCGCCGCCCGGGTTACCCGCCGCCGAATCCTGAGGCCCTGTTGCACAGCCCACCGTCAAAACGGCAACCCCCCACAGCAAACCGGCCACGCACAGCACCGCCATCAAATCCCGAATCCTCTTCATGCCCTCGCTCCTTCGTCAATGTAAGTCGGCAACCGCCGCACCCGTCAGGCCCGACAGGCCTCTCCCGTCAGCGGCGATTCTGCTTAGAAAGTTTTATGAACCAAAAAAAAGGGGGGCGGAAAACCGCCCCCAAAAGGTCATCCGAGTGCCAACTGAATGGCCTCGTCCATCTTCTCGATAAACCGGAATTCCATCTTTTCCTTAATCGTTTCGGGAACCTCTTCCAGATCCTTCTCATTCAGCTTCGGCAGAATGACGCTCTTGATGCCCGCCCTCCTGGCCGCCAGGACCTTCTCCTTAATCCCTCCCACGGGTAGGACAAGGCCGCGCAAGGTGATCTCTCCCGTCATAGCCACATCGTTCCGAACGTGCCGGTCCGTGAGGAGAGAAATGAGGGAGACGAGCATGGTGACCCCCGCTGACGGCCCATCCTTGGGGATGGCGCCCTGAGGGACATGGATGTGGATATCATTCTTTTCGAAAAACTCCTCGCTAATGTTGTAGTCGCCGGCCTTGCTCCTAACATAGCTCAAGGCCGCCTGAGCTGATTCTTTCATAACATCGCCGAGCTGGCCCGTGAGGTTAAGGTTGCCCTTTCCCCGCATCTTTGTCGACTCGATGAAAAGGATATCGCCGCCTGTCGGCGTCCAGGCAAGCCCCGTTGCCACTCCCGAGTATTTGGTTCGCTCGGCAATTTCGGAGAAAAACTTAATGGGGCCGAGATACCCGTGTATGCTCTCGGCAACAACCTTCGTCAGCTCCGTCTTGCCCTCGGCCACCTCTTTGGCCACGGCTCGGCAGACGGAGGCAATCTCCCTCTCCAGGTTTCTCACGCCCGATTCCCGGGTGTAGGACCTGATGATCGTCTTTATGGCCTCGTCGTCAAACTCGATATTCTCTTCCGTCAGTCCGTGCTCCCCAAGCTGCTTGGGCAGCAGGAACTGCCTGGCGATCATAAGCTTCTCCTCTTCGGTGTATCCCGGAAGCTCGAGGACCTCCATCCTGTCCTTGAGGGCCGGCGGTATCGGATCAAGCATGTTGGCGGTGGCAATAAACATCACCTTCGAAAGGTCGAAGGGCACCTCAAGGTAATGATCGCTAAAAGAAAAATTCTGCTCCGGGTCCAAAACCTCTAATAGCGCACTCGACGGGTCGCCGCGAAAATCCATTCCTATCTTGTCCACCTCGTCGAGCATGAAGATGGGGTTGTTGGACCCCGCCTTCTTTATACCCTGGATGATCCGGCCCGGGAGCGCACCCACATAGGTTCTCCTGTGTCCGCGGATCTCCGCCTCGTCACGAATGCCCCCCAGGGACATGCGCATAAACTTTCTCCCCAGGGCCCTGGCAATCGACCGGCCCAGCGAAGTCTTGCCGACGCCGGGCGGCCCCACAAAGCATAGGATGGGCCCCTTCATATCTGCCTTGAGCTTGCGAACGGCCAGGTACTCGAGGATTCTCTTCTTGACCTTTTTCAGGTTGTAGTGGTCTTCATCGAGGATCGTCGTGGCATCGGAAATGTCGAGATTGTCTTCAGTCTCCTTCGACCACGGTAGCTCCGTCAGCCAGTCGAGGTATGTCCGCGAAACGGTGTATTCGGCCGACATAGTACTCATCCGGGAAAGCCTTTCGAGCTCCTTTTCGGCCACCTTTTGCGCCTCGGCAGGCATCTTGGCCTCTGTGATCTTTTTCTTCATGTCCTCGATTTCCGTAAACTTCTCGTCCGTTTCGCCCAATTCCTTTTGAATCGCTTTCAACTGCTCCCTGAGGTAGTATTCCCTCTGGGTCTTGTCGATACCCTCTTTCACATGAGACTGGATCTTGCTGCTCAGCTCCAGCGTCTCCACTTCCCGGTTCAAGAGGATCGTTACCTTCTTCATCCGCTCCTTGAGGTCGATCTTTTCCAGGATCTCCTGCTTTTCCGGCACGCTGACATTGATAGTCGACGCAACGAGGTCCGCAAGGTTACCCGGATTCTCGATCTTTGCCGCAATCTGAGCCAGCTCCGACGAGAGGTAGGGCGCCATTTCCACGGCCCTGCTGTACAGATTCTTGAGGTTGATGTACATGGCGTCTATTTCTATATCTCTCTGGTACTCCTCGAATATCGGCAGGACCTTGGCCTCGAGGTGGGGCTCCTTGCTCGTAAATTCTATCAGCTTGAACCGGCACAGCCCCTGGACGACAATCCTCTGGCTGCCGTCCACCATCTTCACCATCTTCATGATGCTGGCAACGGTCCCTAACGTGTACAGGTCCTCCTCATCGGGGTCCTCTATCTCCGCATTCCGCTGCGTCAGGATGCCGATCATCCTGTCCTTGGCCATGGCCTCATCGATGAGCCGGATGGACCTGTCCCTTCCTACCACCAGAGGAATCACCAAATCCGGGTAAGCCACCGTGCCTCGGAGGGGCAGTATAGGCAGTTCTGCCGGTATGAACAGCTTGTCTTTTACGCTGCTATCATTCTTAAGCCCTATTACCATTTTTTCCTCTACTTTCGAACATCCTCGAACTCGGCATCGACTACGTCATCATCCCCTTTGCCGCCTGTGGGTCCGCCCTGTCCCGGTCCGCCCTGAGGACCTCCGGCCGTCTGGCCGGCCGTCTTCTTGTACAGAACTTCCGCAAGCTTGTGGGAGGCCTTGGTCAGGTCTTCCATGACGCGCGAGATTCTGCCCGCGTCTCCGGAGTTGACCGCATCCTTGGCCGTTGACAAGGCGTTGTCGATTTCGCTGAGCTCGTCTGAGCTCAATTTGTCCTTATTTTCGTTCTTCGTCTTTTCCGTATTGTATATCAGGTTTTCGAGGTGATTTTTGGCCTCGATCTCCTGCTTCCGCTTTTTGTCCTCTTCGGCGTTCACTTCCGCATCACTGACCATCCGCTTGATCTCTTCTTCGCTCAGGCCGGTGGAGGCGGTGATGGTTATGTTCTGCTCCTTGCCTGTCGCCATGTCCTTGGCTGAAACGTGCAGGATACCGTTCGCATCTATATCAAAAGTCACTTCCACCTGCGGAATGCCCCTCGGCGCCGTCGGCAGGCCCATAAGGTGGAACTTGCCGAGGGTCCTGTTATCACGGGCAAAATCACGCTCACCCTGAAGCACGTGAATCTCGACGGTCGTCTGGTTATCTTCGGCCGTTGTAAAAACCTGGCTCTTCTTTGTGGGGATCGTCGTGTTCCGTTCGATAATCTTCGTCATCACGCCGCCCAAGGTCTCAATGCCCAGCGAGAGCGGTGTAACGTCGAGAAGGAGCACATCCTTCACCTCTCCGGCAAGGACGCCCGCCTGAACGGCTGCCCCAAGCGCCACCACCTCGTCGGGGTTCACGCCCCGGTGAGGCTCCCTTCCGAAAAAGCTCTTCACAAGCTCCTGCACCTTTGGTATCCGCGTCGACCCGCCGACAAGAACAACCTCGTCGATCTTGCTTGTAGTCAGCTTGGCGTCTTCGAGAGCCCGCTTGCAGGGTGCTATGGACCTTTCAAAAATATCATCGGCGAGCTTCTCCAGCTCAGCCCTGCGCAATCTCAGGTTCAGGTGCTTCGGTCCCGAGCTGTCCGCAGTTATGAAGGGGAGGTTGATCTCTGTCTCCACCGTCGTAGACAGCTCTATCTTTGCCCGCTCGCCCGCTTCTTTCAGCCTCTGCAGCGCCATCTTGTCGGCCGAAAGGTCGATACCCTGGTCCTTCTTGAACTCGGCGACAATCCAATCAATAACCCTCTGGTCGATGTCGTCGCCGCCAAGGTGGGTGTCGCCGTTCGTCGACTTCACCTCCACGACGTTGTCGCCGACCTCCAGTATGGAGATGTCGAAGGTGCCGCCGCCGAAGTCGTACACGGCTATCGTTTCGTCCTTTTTCTTGTCAAGGCCGTATGCCAGGGCGGACGCCGTGGGCTCGTTGATGATTCTCAAGACGTTGAGGCCGGCTATCCTTCCCGAATCCTTCGTTGCCTGTCGCTGCGAATCGTTAAAATAGGCCGGAACGGTGATAACGGCATCGTCGATCGTCTGCCCTAAGTATGCCTCAGCCGATTTCTTCAGTTTTTGAAGTATGAACGCCGAAATCTCCTGCGGCGTGTACTGCTTGCCGCGGGCCTCGACCCGCACGTTGCCCTCGTTGTCACTCACTACCTTGTACGGCACCGTCTTGATCTCGCCCATCACCTCGCTGTACCGCCGGCCCATGAACCGCTTGATGGAAAAAACTGTATTTTCAGGGTTGGTGATAGCCTGCCTCTTTGCTGTCTGCCCCACAAGCACCTCACCGTCCTTGGTAAAAGCAACTACACTGGGTGTAACACGACTTCCTTCCTCATTTACTATCACCTTCGGATCTCCGCCCTCCATAATTGCCACAACCGAGTTCGTCGTTCCGAGGTCGATTCCTATAACTTTTTTAGCCATCTGAGCCCTCCTCGGTAATATTCTAATACGCTCTAAATATAAGTAGCCCCCCCTGCCTTGTCAACACGGGAAAAGCGTTCAACGCCTTGAAAGTATAAAGTTCCGCTGCGCCGGTCAGGGTTCCCTCGAGGCAAGGTTTCGGGCCCCGAAGGCAAGGACAAAGAAGAGAAAATTGATAAGCACGATTGTCGCTCCTGTTGGGAGGTCGGCGGCAAAGGAGATAAGGACACCGAGGATAACGGAAAGCAGGCCGGCGATACAAGAGATGACTATGGTGCCCTTGAAGCCGCGGGACATCTGGAGGGCCGTAACGGGCGGGAGAACAAGGAGCGCCGTTATAAGCATGACGCCCACAACGCGCATTGCAAGGACAACCGTAAGGGCCGTCATGAGAACCAGTATCCGGTTCATCATCTTCGTATCGACGCCCGATGTGTGGGCCGTTTCCTCATCAAAGGTGACCGACAGCATCTCCTGATAAAAAACAAGAATGAGCCCCGTAAGGAGAACGGAAAGAAGAACGGACAGCCAGACCTCTCCGGTGGTAATGGAAAGAATGTTTCCGAAGAGATAGCTGAAGAGGTCCACGTTGAAACCACCGGCCTTGCTGGCCAGAAGCACACCCATGGAAACGCCGATGGATGAGACGATGGCGATGGCTGCGTCACCGTACAGCCGGGCCTTTTGGGTAAGCTTCAGTATGCCCAGCGAACTGGCGAGCGTGACAGGGATGGCCACGTAGAGAGGAAAGATGTTAAGCAGGAGTCCGAGGGCCACCGTGCCAAAGGTAACGTGGGCAAGCCCGTCCCCGATGAGGGACAGGCGCCTGAGCACGAGAAAAACGCCGAGGGAGGAGCAGAGAATGGCGATGAAGCATCCCGCCAACAGGGCTCTCTGCACAAATCCATGGTGAAACATATCAAAAAAGTCCATCAGACTCTCATTCCCTCGCGCAGCCCCTCAATCACTCACCCACCTCCCCTATCCCTTCCCGTGATCGTCATGCCTGTGGCAGATAATGTGCTGGGAATGCTCCCCAAAGTAGGTTGCCATATCGGGTGACTCGCAAAAGGTGTCAAAACCGCCGAAAAATACTACTTTTTTGTCCACGTAGAGGAGTTTTGACGCATAGCGTCCTATGGTGCCCAAGTCGTGCGTAATGATGATAATCGTGGTCCCGTTTTCCCCGTTGACACGGGAAAGGACCTGGAAGAACCGTTCCCTGGCCTCCGGGTCCAGGGCCGTCGTGGGTTCGTCGAGGATGAGGAGGCTCGGCTCGCTGGCCAGCGCCCGGGCTATGAGTGCGCGCTGCTGCTGACCCCCGGAAAGGGCGCCTATAAGCTTGTTCTGTATGGATCCGATGTCCATGAGGTCGAGCGCCGCTTCAACACGCCGACTGTCCTCACGGCCGAAGCGTCGCGGAAAGCGCTTTTCCGATATGAGTCCCAGCTCAACGACCTCCCGCACCGACGCGGGAAAGTGGGGGTTGAAGGATTGCGCCCTTTGGGGGAGATAACCGACCTTTTGCCAGCCGTCAAAATCGGCGGGCCGTTGACCGAAGAGCAGCACTGTTCCCCGGTACGGTTCGAGAAATCCCAGGATAAGACGGATCAGGGTCGTTTTTCCCGAACCATTGGGACCCACGAGGCCCAGATAGTCTCCTTT
The DNA here is from genome assembly GCA_964651435.1 of uncultured Pseudomonadota bacterium. Classification (GTDB taxonomy): domain Bacteria; phylum Desulfobacterota; class Syntrophorhabdia; order Syntrophorhabdales; family CAYQXL01; genus CAZYVU01. Next base: position 10,029 of record CAZYVU010000023.1, on the reverse strand, counting down.
GGCCAGTTCAAAGGATATTTCAGAAAGGACGGTCGTGCCGTTGTACCGGAAGGAGAGGCCTCTTGCCGCCACGGCGGGCGTCATCGCGCACCCTCCTGGTTCTGCGGGACAGAGCATTTATTTCTCAACATCATACCCCCTCTTTGTCCAGGCCGAAAAGCCGCCCGCAAGAGTGAAGATGTTCTCGTATCCAAGCCGGTAGGCCACGACCGCGGCTGCAACGCTCGTGTCTCAACCGTAGCCCCGGCAGTAGAAGACGAGTACCTTCCTTTTATCTGCGCCAAGGAGCGACGGGAGGGAAGAGAAGCGGTCCCGGGGAACATGGAGCGCACCGGGGATCCTCCCCCGGGCAAACTCGACATCGGATCGAGTATCGACTATGAGAAGGGGATTACCACCGGCGGTCATAGCCTTCAGTTTTTCCGTCGTCATGTCCCCAACGGGAGAGGATGTGCATGCCCAAAGGGCAAGCCCCAACAGCGCCAAGAGAGAGCAGGTGCAGGAGCCCTTCCAAAAGCGGCCCACGGAGGTGTTCACCGAAAGATGTCCCCGATTTTCTCTTTTGCTTCCACGAGCTGCCGACGGCTCAACCTCATTCCTTGGGCTGTGTGGTCCGGCTCGCTCGCCATGCGGTAGATCCTTTCGGGGAGAGACGCCTGCCGCTTCATACCGGGCGGAAGATCGGGCGTCACGCCTATGGCCCGCACAACATCATCGGGGAACTTGCCCGGATCGGCCGTCTCATATATGACCGACGGCCTTTCGTGCCGCCCGCCGAGGAACCGCTCCAGCGTTTTCCAGCCCACAGCGCCATGCGGATCAAGGATTACCCCGTATCGTTCGTAGACCTCCCTCATGGTCTCGTAATGCTCCTCGTTCGTAATGCCCGTCGAGACGATCTGGCGTCGCATCATTTCGATGTCGGGCATGCCATCGATGATGCCCGGCCTGACCACTTGGCCCGTGGAGGGATCACGCTCGTCGTACATGTGGCCGCCGTAGAAATCGATAAGGCGGGCCAGGTTGCTCGGGTGCGATACGATCATTGCCGACGACGGCGACTTCACCGACGGTCTCACCACGTACCGGCCCGTTTCCAGGAATTCCGGGAACTCTCTGTTCTCGTTGACCCCGCAGACTATTTTTTCCACCGGCAGGCCCATCTGTCTCGCCACGACGGTGCCCATCATGTTGCCGAAGTTTCCCGAAGGAATACTTGCAATGAGTCCCTCTCCGCCTTCGGCAACCCGGGAATAGGCGTAGAAAGGGTAGACCGCCTGGGGCAGAAGCCTCCCCAGGCTGATGGAGTTGGCCGAGGTAAAGCGCTCCTCGTCCCGGAACACCTCCCGGGCAAACCCTGCATCACCCAGTATGCTTTTCGCCAGGGCCTGGCAGATGTCAAAGTCTCCATTCACCTCAAAGGCGTAGACGTTTCGACCAAGTGTCGTCATCTGCCGCCTCTGCCCCTCGCTTATGGAACCGCCGGGATAAAAAACGATGTTGGCCACGTTGTCGAGGCCCCACAAGGCGTCGGCCACGGCGCCCCCCGTATCGCCGCTGGTAGCCACAACGACGACGCGCCTCAAACCACGGCGGCCGAGGAAGTAGTCGAGCGCCCGGCCAAAGAACCGGGCCGCATAGTCCTTGAAAGAGTATGTTGGACCTTGGGTGAGCCACATAATCGATGTCCTGCCGGCAACATGCCTGACATCGGTGGGTATCACGTCGACGCGGTAAGCATCATCGAGGAGGGAGCGGAGCCGGTCCTCGGGGATCTCGGCAGACAGGAACGGATAGAGGACGTGAAAGGCAATTTCCGGGTATGCCATAGATTTCATCGCCCGGATGACGTCGGCCGATAGCGCGGGCACATCGGAGCGCGACATCATATATAAGCCATAGCCGGCGGCCATCCCGCGGAGCAGGGCCGTTTCGAAGTCGACCTGATCGCTTTTGTCGTTTGTGCTGTAGTAGGTTATCGTTCTCATGGTAGGGTTTAGCTTACATGAATGAACCTGCCTTTTCAACCCGCTCACGCCGGCGCCGCAAGCCACCTTTTCAGCAGATAGCGGCGCGTCACAAAGATGGCGCAGACGAATTGGGAGGCATTAAGGGCCCACCAGACAGCCTCGGGACCGAAGCCCAGGAGAACCACCAGAACGTAGCTGATGGGTATGCGGACGAGCCACGTGGCCCCCACGACAATGGCCATAACCCCTTTTGTGTCGCCGGCACCGATGAGCCCGCCCCCCAGGATAAGCCACAGGGCCATAAAAGGCTCGCTGAGCATGCTGATGTAGAGGTACCGGATGCCCTCACCGACGACTGTGGGGTTGTGGGAAAGAAGGGGCATGATCCACGGCGCCCCGACAATGACCAGTAGGGTAAGGACAAGAACGAGGGAGACGCCCATGAGAGCCGTTACGATCCCGGCCTTGAAGGCCTCCTCCCTTTTCCCCTCGCCCAGAAGGTTGCCCACAACAACGGCACATCCCATATTAAAGGCCATTGCGGGCAGAAAAATGGCCGATTCCACACGTAACCCGGCGGCAAAGGCCGCAAGCACCTCGACGCTTTTTTCGGGAATTGCCGCCAATATAAGAAAAAGCACCATGGCGTGCAGTTGCCACGACGCCTGGCCCACGCCGGCGGGCCAGCCTATGGACGCTATTCTTGCCGCTATCTCACGGGAAAAGACCATCCTCGCGCCTATGAAGGCCCTCATGTGGCCAAGATTGATCATGCTGCCGGCACAAACCGCAGCGGCCGTTGAGACTGCAATTCCGAGGTAGCCCAGGGGGGTTCCGTAGACGAGAAGAAAATTAAGCCCCACGTTCATCACGCAGACAACGGCCATTGTTGTCAGCGAACTCCTCACGCTCTTGCAGGCCCTGAGGACGCCGTTCGTGTTGATGAGAATGTAGTGGAAGATTACGCCAAGGGCGTATATCCTGCCCAAGGGCACGGCAATGGGCTTCAAGGAGTCGGGAATGTCGAGGATACCGATGATCTGGGGTGTCAGGATGATCCCCGCGGCCGCAAAGCATATCCCGCACGCAGCCGTGGCCGTGATGGTGGAGAAGACGGCCTCCGAAAGCCTCTCCCTGTCGCCGCCCGTATAAAGGCGGGAGATAACCGCCACCGTCCCTGTTGTCAGCGCGTTTACGATGATGATGAAGAAGAAATAGAACTGAACGACGAACCCATAGGCGGCCTGCACCTCTTTGCCCACGCGGCCGGCAATGTAGACATCGGCAATCCCTATGAGGAATTCAAAGAACATGATGAGCGTCATGGGCCAGCTCACCTCCCAGCTCTGCCGGACAAGGGGGCCTATGACGCCATCATTAAGGATCGGCAGCCGTGACGAAGGGTCAGCCACCGTCGACCATATCGTGTTCCTTTACGTAATGCCAGCCCACAGGATCGGACAGGTATTCGATGGAGTCGAGGATATGGAGATAGTGGCCCCTCTCTTCATAGGAAAGGGTGAGGAAAAACCGCCTCACCGTGTGGTCCGGGGCCTCGGAGGCGAGGGCTTCATAATACTTCATGCTCTTCTCCTCTATGCCGAGCGCCACCTTCAAGGCCTGCACATCATCCTTCGAGAGCTTCACCCGTTCGATCGACACCTGATCGAAAAGCTGCCCCAACCCGGCCTTGGGTCCCGTGCTGGTCACCCACTCCCTCAGGGGCTTCGATCGCTTTGTCTCCTCGAATATCCGCTCGATCGTATCGATGTGCGAATCCTCCTCCTTTACCAGCGCTTCAAAAACCCTTTTGACAAGGGGATTTTTGGCGCGCTCGAGAGACTGGTGGTAAAACCTCCTCCCCTCCAGCTCCATCTCCATAGCCTGCTTCAAGGCGCTCTCAGCCTTACCGCTCATAACCTTTCTCCTCTCAAGTTCCTTTTCCGGGTCCTTTTAGGGCCACGTTGGCGGCAACGAGAATAGGGTCCCAGACCGTTGCGAAGGGCGGCGCATAGCCAAGATCAAGGCGGGCCACGTCAGCCACATCCATCTTGGCGTAGAGGCAGGCTGCCAGCGTGTCGATCCTGTGGGCCACCCCTTCCTCCCCCACCATCTGGGCGCCGAGCAGCCTCTTCGTATCCTTTTCCACCACGTACGTTACCGTAATCCGCTTGCCGGCCGGGTAGGCGCTGCTTCTCGACCTCCCTTTAATCGTCGCCACAAAGAACGGCAAGCCTTCCCGCTCCGCCTCGATGGGGGAGAGGCCCGTTCTGGCAACCTCAAGATCAAATACCTTCGTCACCGCCGTACCCACTATGCCTTCAAAAACGCTTTCCCTGCCTGCCGCATTCTCACCGGCAATCCTCCCTTGCTTGTTTGCCGTCGTTCCAAGGGGTATATAGGTCTTCCTGCCCGTGACCAGGTGAATTGCTTCGGCGCAGTCGCCTGCTGCAAAGACGCCTTCCTTGTTTGTCCGGAGGCGCTCGTCGACCTTGATGGCACCGGCCACACCGAGCTCTATGCCCGCCTCCCTTGCAAGAGCGCTGTTGGGCCTCGCCCCGATGACGAGGAGGGCCATGTCTGCCTCGACGTCGCCCCTGTCCGTCTTCACCGCCTCCAGCGTACCCGCCCTCCCAATGAAACCCTCTACCGACGTCTCCTTCAGGAGCCTCACCCCTTCGGCCCGGACCTTTTCCTCCACCACGCCGGCGATGCTCTCATCCATGGTGCCCAGCACCCGGTCCATCTTTTCTATGACGGTCACCTCCACGCCCCGCCTTCGGAGCGACTCGCACATTTCCATGCCGATATAGCCCCCGCCGACGACGACAGCCTTCATAGCCCTTCTTTGAGCCCCGAAACGATTGATGTAAAGGCACTCAGGGGAGCCGACGCAAACCTGGAAGCTGTTCCACTCATCGATAAACTTCTTGATTTCGATCCCGTCGAGGAGGGTGCGGATGGTGAAAACATTCTTCAAGTCTATTCCGGGCAGGGGAGGTTTTACCGGGAGGCCCCCTGTCGCTATGACGAGCTTATCGTAAGCCACGGTGGATTCTTCGCCGCTATCGAGGCTCTTGACCCGCACTTCCTTTCTGTCACAGTCCAGCGAAATAATTTCGGTCCGCGTGCGAACGTCGATTCCTCTTTCCCCCCGTGCCACCTCGGGCGTCAAGGAAATGAGCTGATTAAAGTCTTTCACGTCATCCGAGATAAAATAAGGAAGGCTGCAGGCACCGTAGGAAATGAAGTAATCCTTCTCAAAAACGATCGCCTCCGCTTCCGGTTTCAGTCTTTTGAAGGCGCTTGCGGCACTCATGCCCGCCGCCACACCGCCGATTACAACCAGTCGTTCTTTGGCCATTCCTTTCTCCTCACAGTCCTTTCCGTTCAAACCACACAAACATGGCTATGGCAATGATCCAGATCGCCACGATGACGACCCAATGGTTGACGCCAAAGACCTGTGGCAGCGTGACCTTCCCCAGGTTTCCCCAGGTAAGAACGGTCTTCTTGAGGGCCGGAAAAACCTCTGCGAAGATTGCCGCCCCGCACAGCATGCCGAGAAGCCCCCAGATAACGTCCCACCGGCCCTCGCCCAAGGCCCCGACGGCCGTGCCCGGGCAGTAGCCGAAAAGCGCCCAGCCGACGCCGAAGATGAGACCACCGATGATGTTGCCGCCAAGGATGGTCGGCTTCAGGGAGAGCTTGACCAGCCCCATGTCTTTCAGCAAATAGATGCCCGCCATGGCCACAATGACACTTGAAAACATGAACTTGACGATCGTCATGTCCATGAGGCGAAGAGCGCCCAACTGTTTGTCATAGCGGAGCACCCTCCCCTTCTGGAGGAAGAAACCGAAAAGGATACCTGTAACGAAGCCGTATACGAGTTCGTTCGTCATCTCTTGCCTCCTCCCGAGTAGATAAGGTTGGCAACGATAAGACCGCCGATAAAGAAACAGATCAGCGAGATGTACCCGCTGACGGCAAGCTGAAGCGAACCGCTCAGCCCATGGCCGCTCGGTCACCCGTCGGCAAGGCGGGCGCCGAACATGGCAAAAATGCCCCCTATGAAGGCGACAACGGCACGCTTTGCCTTGCTTGGGCCAAAGTGGGACTGCCACATTCCGGGCACTGCCTGGATGCGAAACGAGCGCGACGTCAGCGACGCAATGAGGGAACCTACAAAAATTCCCACCACGAGCATCCACTGCCAGTCGATCTTTGGGGTCTCCTTAACAAAGTACTCCATCGTAGCCACCCGTTCAGGGCTGAACAGGCGCTCGACAAGGCCCGCAGACCTCACAAATGTGGTCGATGCGCCGAAGTACTTGCCCGTCACGAGGACCGAGGCCACCATAAGCAGCCCCACCAGCGCCCCGGCAACATAGGGGCTCCAACCTTTTGGCTCCTTTCCTTCGCCTTTCACGTCTACCTCCTTACAGGAATGATCACTTCTCTTTTCCTACCTTGAGGAATTCCCTCATTTCTTCCAGCGTTTTCGTGAGGCCCCACCAGCCGTGCTTGAATGTTGCGTGGTCCGGACCTCCCATGGCCGAGCTGTAGCGCAGAGAATTTGCGTTGACGAGCCATTGCGTCACCCACTTCTGCTCCAAAACCTCATCGAAGGGGTTGGCGTTGTCCACCAATTTTCGACCCCATGCCTCACTCATAACGCCCGTCGACGCCAGCACCATGGCGTCAGCCTCTCTTACGGTGGCGTGAAACTTGTCGAAGTGAGCTCCCGCCCAGTTCGAGCCGTGGCATGCCACGCAGAGGCGCTCCATCCCTGCCCGGCGTTCCTGCTGTTCCTTCTTGTCGATAAGAAACCCCGACGCCGGCTCACCGGTGAAAGCCGTGGGCAGGGGGAGATTTTCTTTGTTCCGGATAACCCAGGTGGAGCCGGCCTTGGGTTGCGGGTGGGAATAAACCAGGCCGAAGATCCTGAGCCACAACCGGTCACCGAAATCATGGCTTCGCTGCCTGATTGTATCGCCGTCAGGCGTCGTAACAAGGCTCATGTGACAGGCGGCACAGGTGGGGGCCGAAAAATCCCTGCCCACCGCCCACGGAACGGCGTCAAAATCCCAGGCCCTTTCTTTGGAGAAGAAGATGTTGCCGTGTTTGCTCTCCTTGTAGACGTTCCAGGCGGGCACATCGGGCTCTACGTGACATTGGGCGCAGGTGTAAGGCTTCCTTGCAACCTCGATGGAGAAAGAATGGCGTGGGTGGCAGGCGGCGCATGAACCCAGGCTGCCATCGGGGTTGATGCGGCCTACACCCTGGTTCGGCATGTTCGTCAGGTTAGGCATCTCCACATCGCCAAGCATGGCAGTGGACACCTTCTTCATCCCTTTGACCTTCACCTCCGTCCCGTGGCAGGCATAGCAGGTTTCGTTCTTGGCGTTCGACGAAGAACCCACTCCGGTAAGCACCCCATTCTTGAAGGACTTCGTGTTCGTTACCGTACTGACGAGGAGAGAGTAAACGGCGTTCTTCTCCAGGTTAGGGATGGCGAAGGCCTTCTTGCTCCGGGCGTACTGGTCCGCCTCCACAGGATGGCAGGTCGAGCAGTCCCGGGGAGAGACGATGGTGTTGATCTTCGTTCCGAAGTGCTCGAAGGTGTCCCTTTGTGACGATGGGTTGAGGCCGTGGCACTCGTAGCACCCGACGGCCACCCCTTGCAGACCCGGCGCAATCTTTTCCGCCGAAAGACGCCTCTGGATGGTCGGCTTACCCAAGGCGTCCCTCGGCGTGACCCTGGCGTGTCTGCTCTTCTTCCAATCCTCCACAAGGCCCGGGTTCAGGAGGGTGTGGCACTCGACGCAGGCCGCCGTTTCCGGGCTCACGGCCGGCAGCGCCGATGCCTTCTTCATCGTTTGGGCAGCCGCCATGACAACGGGGACAAAGAATGCTGCCGTTACAATCAAGGAAAGGCGTAGCCAGCGGTTCATGGTTCCCCCTTTTGACGCTCCGAACTTTTTCAATCTATACCAGCGGCACCTTGGCCTGTCAAGCACCATTTCGCCGACGAAAATGATGAGGCCCGGTTGTCAAACATCTTTTTTTTATTTGACAACCTTTCCCGTTTCGTTCATAATGGCGAACATGATATCAGCCACAAAGCAGGCAGTCCGGAATTCCTATTATTATTACTACTATTTTTACCGGTGCTCGCACTCGTGGCGTAGGTCTCCATAGCGGATACGTCCAAAGGCCATGGGTGCACAACCCATGGCCTTTTTCTTTTCGGGGCCATGGAACGATCCATGGCCTTTTTTGTTGGCGCGACGGAACACGGCTCCCGAGAGGCAGGGCTTCGAGGAATGGTGAGCCACAAAAATAAGAGGAGGATGCAATGCACAGAGAGCTGCAGCAGGAAGGGGGAAAGATGGCAGGCCATGGCATGGAGGTTGTGCAGACGGACAAGCGCTCGGCCTTTCACGAACGTTTTAACCCGCTTTCGGGCGGCGGTGCGGTGCGCCTGAGGATGATACGAGAGTCGTTCATCCGCGAGATGACCCGCCTCGCCATTACACACCAGGCCATAAACCTCTCCCAGGGGTTTCCGGATTTCAATCCGCCCCACGAGATCGTCGCCGCCGCACAGGATGCCCTGGCGTCGGGAGGCAACCAGTACACCATTACCTGGGGCGCCCCAGCCCTCCGGCAGGCGATCCGGGCCAAGATGAAGCGCTGGTACGGCCTCGAGTTCGACCCCGATGAGCACATAACCGTCACCTGCGGTGTGACGGAGGCCATTCTGGCGTCCATGATGAGCCTCCTCAACCCCGGGGATGAGGCGATCATAATCGAGCCTTTTCACGAGGGGTACCTGCCCGCTGTCGTTTTTGCCGGTGGAACGCCACGTTTTGTCCCCCTCGATCCGCCCGGTTACCGGCTCGACGTGGAACGCTTGCGGGCGGCCTTTAATGATCGTACCCGCGTGATTCTCCTGAACACGCCCCACAACCCGACGGGGCACGTGTTCACCCGCGCCGAACTGGAGGAAATCGGGGCGCTTTGCTGCGAGTTCAACGCCGTGGCCGTCACCGACGAGATCTATGAGCACATCGTTTACGACGGCCGCGCGCATATACCGTTGGCCGGCATTCCCGGCATGGCCGAGCGGACCATCACCATCAGCGGGTTCGGCAAGACCTTCGCAATGACGGGATGGAGGCTCGGCTACGCCTGCGCCCTCAACCCCTTAAGCACCTCATTGCGGACCATCCACGATTTTACGACCATTTGCGCCCCCGCACCCCTGCAGGCAGCCTGCACGGCGGCATTGAGCCTTCCCGACGACTACTACGACTCGCTTCGCCGGGAGTACGCCGAGCGTCGCAGCACCATGATGGAGATCGTGCAGGAGGCCGGCTTTCGGGCCCAATCACCGGAGGGCTCCTACTACATTATGGCCGACTTCGACGATTGGGACTTCGACGGCGACGACTTCTCATTCGCCCGCTGGCTGCCGGCCCACCTGGGCGTTGCCGTCGTTCCCGGCTCATGCTTTTACGGCACAAAAGGCATGGGAAAGAAAACGGTCCGCTTCGCCTTCGCAAAAAAGATGGAGACGCTCCTCGCTGCCGGGGAACGGTTGGCCGCTGCCGGGTGAGGGCGACAAAGGCGGTTTTACCGAACCGCGGGCAACCTTACAAGCAACTCAAATAAAAGGGCGTCCCGTCCCGCTTCGCCCCGTCCGTCACGCCATAGGTGATGAACCAAGGCTTGTGGCCCATAGCTTTACGGTACTGGGGCACTATGTTGTAAAGCCGGCGTGCGCCAGTAGTGAGCTACTGCATCCTTCGTTTGATCATGCAGATTCTTTAGAATTGCCGTTTGGTCCATCATCCTAATATCTCGTTTTCTCCCTATTCTTTTCAATGCCCAACACCGAAATCAACGGCAGCTGCAAGACGTCCGCTGTGTTGCAGGGTTATGTGGCCTTCTATTGCATTTGGGGTGTCAAGACGGCAAAGGGTTGATCTTCACACTTGAGAGGTATAACCAAATGTTGTTGACGGGCAAGAGGAAGGCGTATCCTATTGAG